>CAZNDG010000116.1:0-2521 GCA_964571695.1 uncultured Syntrophus sp. | reverse complement strand
CTCTTTTATGTCTTTAACAGCCCATATCCTGCGTCCCTTATTCTTTTCCGCAAAAGCACATATTTTATCGAAATGTTTCTCTCCGCCGCCGATACAGGTAGTCACTGCCCTGAGCGGCACCCCTGATTCATGCTCATACGGGGTTAAAAGCGCATCATCCAGCTGTTTCCATACATCTTCGCCTGCAGGGTCCCCTAAAACCCTGTAATCCACGCTCCATGATTTCTCTTCGTTCCCCCAGCCGACGATTTCAACTTCAATCTGGTCTTTTTTTACTTCCACCCCGGCGGTAAGAACTGCGGCTTCTTCAGGTGCCCAGATAATTTGGTCGTTATTCCGTATATCCATTGTCTATTCTCCCATAGGGTTTAACATAAAAAGATTGTCAGCAATCTGCCTCTTGAATGTTTAGAATATCCACCCTTATTTTATCCCATCATCTCTTTTTAAGCCAAACCGCATGATACTGTATATTAATTGCTTTTCTTTCGAGAAGCGCCTTTCTTCCTCTTCTTTTTACAAGTATCATTCGTATCTGCTGTTGTCTCCGGCTCTATGGGAAAATCCGGGTCTGCTAATCTCTCGGAGAGTTCATCGAGCGCTTCGTAAATATGGTCTTGCAGTATCTTGTGACATTCAGGCTTGCTTTTACCTTCCAAAAGCGGGGGGAGCTTTGACGGTATAGCCAGCAATCTGCTGCGACATGCCTGCCCCATGGCAATCCATATTCTTTCCACTTCGTCTGCGTCCACTAACTTCCCCTGTGCCTTCTGATATTCCAGAGTGGCCAAATCCGCCTGCACCCTTGCCAGCCGCGCCCGTTCTTCCGTGAGAGTGATGCTTCCCTGTCCCTCAACCAGTTTCTGGTAATAAGAGACAAGGTGTTTTGTTGCCAGCACGAAGTCTATATAGCCGTTATCCGACGGCGGCAGGATACTCTCCTTTGCCAGCTGCTGATACCGCCTTACCGAAATACCGAAGACATTCGGGCATACTTTGTCAATCTTCACTGTATTTGCCATTATAATCACCTCCTTTGCCCTAACCGACGGTTTTTGTCGTTGCGAGCCCCGTTTCTTTGGGGCGCGGCAATCTCAACCTTTCGCTTTCTCGTGAGGGGCCTTGATTTGGCTTCTCAACCTTTCGCCCTCTCGTGAGGGGCTTTGATTTATCTGCAAAGTGTTTTCCCCTGCTGTTTTACCGCCATATTGCCAATTTAAGCCGCTTTTATCCGTCGCCTGATAGGAATCCAAGCATAAAAAAAGACCGCCTCCGAAGCCATTTCCATTTTCTTTTATTGGCCTCAGAGCCGGTCTGTAAAACCTTCCGTTTCCCGCTCCGCCTGCTTACAAATATCTTACCGCACTGAAAACACGCTGTCAATCATCCGACAGCAACTGATAAATTCACTTTTCAGGCGTAAGAATTTTTACCTGCGCCGACTTTACAAGAGATGCAAACCTTTCCGCATCCGCTTTGGAACCGACGATATCCCCGAAGTGTATCGGTATCGCCGCCTTGGGCTCAATGGCGTTTACCGCCTGTGCCGCTTCTTCGGCATTCATTGTATATTTCCCCCCGACAGGCAGTATTACTATATCCGCCTTCACCTCTTTCATCTCCGGTATAAAGTCCGTATCCCCTGCGATATAAATTGACGTATCGGAAAACTTTATGATGAAGCCCAGCCAGTTGTTTGCCTTCGGATGAAAGAATTTCTCAAGGTTGTAAGCGGGAACGCCGGTTATCTTTACCCATCCCAGGTCAATCGTGCCTCCGGGCACAATAATTCTTTTATCCCCGGACTGTACCTTTTCCAGGGCATCGGAGGGCCCTATAACCACGGTATCCTTGCCGGATATTTTATTTATATCCTCCGGACTGCAGTGGTCATGATGCGAATGGGTAATTAGAAGAAGGTCTGCCTTGCCCGATGTTTTCAATTTCCACGGGTCGATATAAAGATTCTTTCCGTCACGCTCTATCAAGATGCTTGAATGTCCCAGCCATTTTATATTTTCCAGCATTTTTATCACCTCAACCCCGGAAGTTAATCTGCCGCACATTAAAAAGACTACGATAAATGCCAGCAGTCTTATATTTTTCCCCATGGTAATCACCGTAAAATAAATATACCCCTCGGCAGGGCAAAATGCAACTTTTACCTGAAACCCATTTCGCAGGCAAAAACCGGTAATCGCAAGCCGTTACTGCGAACAAGCCCGTTTTGAGTAATTAAATTCTGAAAGCTGGTTTTAAAAACAGCCGTAAAATAGTCCAGTATTGGCTTTGAGTCGTTTTTTAGTGTTTTTTTGAACAGAGAAAAAAAAGAAAAGGACTTCTCTCTGGATGCTTGCCAGTCCTTGCGTTGAGGGCTTTGCCCCCGAAAAATCCCAGCGAAACGAAACCCCTTGAAAATCCAGCGCCTAAAAAATGCCTGCGCCTGCCCGTTACCCTCAAAACTTAAGCCAGGAAGGACCCATGAGAAGATTCTCGGATCTTTCTGATTGACAGTTTAATC
>CAZNDG010000115.1:0-2563 GCA_964571695.1 uncultured Syntrophus sp. | reverse complement strand
TTGGGATGCATGTCACCAACCGGTACAGCCCCGGTTATTGCAACTGGCCTGTCAGTGAACAGCAACCGCTTTTCTCCCTTCTTCCCGGACAGCCCTGCAACATCCGCCTGACGGGGAGCAGCCTGATGATACCCCTGAAAAGCGTGAGCGGGATCGTCGGCATCGGGAAAAAGGTAAAGAAAAGAGGCTACGCATGCGATATTTGCAACAACAGAACATGTATTTACCGCAGTATCAAAAACCACCATTAAAACAATTATTATCATGACTCCAAGAGAACGAATTCTTTCTACCATCAACCGCCGACCCGTGGACCGGACACCGGTGGACATTTGGTGTACCCCGGAAATCCTGAATGTTTTGCGTGAACATACCGGCCTACAGGATGAGCTGGCTGTCTATCATGCACTGGGCATTGACAAGATCGTATGGATCTTCCCCGGATATGCAGGCCGATTTTTCGACCCCAACGACAGTGGGGAGATCACCATGTGGGGGGTTCCCACACGCATGACCAAGGCCGGACTGGCTACCTACCAGGAATACATCAATCCTCCGATTGCCGACTACCACTCCCCCTCCCAACTGGACAGCTATCCCTTATGGCCCGACCCGGACAAATTTGATTATACCGGGGCAAAAAAAGCTGCCCTGGAGGCCCGTGCCTGGGATTTTGCCACCATAGGGCCCTGGATATCACACTTCGAAATTTATTGCCAGATGCGGGGGTTGGAAAATGCTTTGCTGGACACGATCATCAATCCTGATTTTCTCGATGCTGCCCTGGAGAAGATTGATGCCATTCAAACCGCAATGCTGGAACGAATGTTAACGGAAATGGACGATTCGCTTGATATCGTTTTTATCAGTGACGACATGGGTATGCAAAGCAACATGCTGATTCCGATGGAGTCCTGGAGGACACATTTCAAGTCCCGGCTAAAAGGGTGGTGTGACCTGATTCACCGGCATGGGAAAAAAGTATTGTATCATACCGACGGGGCCGTGCTGCCATTGATACCTGAACTGATTGAATGTGGCATTGATATTCTGAACCCTATACAACATGTATGTCCCGGTATGGATCGTTCGGCACTTAAGGAGGCCTTCGGAAATGAACTGATCTTTCACGGTGGCGTGGAGAACCAGAAAATACTGCCCATGGGCACAGCAGAAGAAGTGGCGGAAGAGACACGGGAATGTGTCAGGACCCTGGGCAAGAATGGTGGTTACATCTGTTGTTCCTGCCACAATATTCAGGCAGGAACACCCCTGGAGAATATTCTTTCCATGATCGAAAGTGCCAGATAGCGGGATGAAAGTTATCCAATTATTTCAAATGGGATATATTGACCGGAAACAGAAGTATACTCCAGTGCTTTAATAACTAAATTTATAATATTGTCTTGACCGAATCCTTAATTATAATTTTGGGTTTTAAAAGCACCTTGATCACATTCATATCCTTGTTTTCCAGTTTTGAAAAAAGAAACTTAACCGCAATCCGGATGATATCATTTACGGGCTGGGCTACACACGAGAGAGGCGTTGATAGATAATCGAGATAGGGGTGTTCATCAAATGTTATAATGGAGACATCCTGCGGTATGCGTATATTTTCCTCTTTCAATGCCTTTATACACCCCATTGCAATGGTGTTGCTTAAGGTAAATATGGCTGTTGGCCTTACTTTCTGCTGCATCAGGAGTTTCGTTTCCAGGTATCCGTTCTGTATAGTAAAATCATCTCCAACAACCCAATAATCACGGATACCCGATTGTTCAAGCGCCTCTTTAAATCCCTTTACCCGCAACCGGTTTGGCGTTGACTCCTTGACACCTTGTATGCAGGCTATGGATACATGTCCGTTATTAATGAGATACTTTGTAGCATGAAATGCTCCATCATAATTATCCGTAGAGACATAGGGCAAATCCAAATCTTCAAAATACCGGTCAATACAAATAATGGGCAATTGTTGATCATAGAGCTCTTTTATATGCCTCCACTGATTTCCGGAAGGAACAATAATCAACCCCTCAATATTTCTAGCACTCAGCTGCTCCAACTCTTTTTTCTCGTTTTCAAAGTTCTCATCACTATCGCTGATAATGGTAATATATCCGTATTTCCTGATCTCTGCATTCAGTCCGCTAGCTATGGCAGCAAAAAACGGATTGCTTAAAGAGGGGACGATAAGCGCAACGGTATTGCTTTTCCCCGTACGGAGATTGGCCGCGTAAAGGTTCGGTACATACCGCATCTCTTTGGCTACCTCCAGAACTTTCTGCTGTGAAACTTTACTGATGCGGTATTGTTCACCTTTACCATTAATGACCCTTGATACGGTGGTCGTGGAGAGCCCGGCTTTTTTTGCTATGTCAGTAATACTCACTTTATGATTGCTCATGTCTTCCGGCGTTTTCACTATATAATCTATCTGTTCTACTCATCAAAAAATGAAATTCTGGTCAAAAGTAAGTAATATTAATCAATATACAAATAAAATCAGTAATGCTCAATCGTTAGCACAACCCAAAATCTCAATAAGATTCCATGCAAA
>CAZNDG010000114.1:0-2565 GCA_964571695.1 uncultured Syntrophus sp. | reverse complement strand
ACCTACATCTGTCTTCACAACACACTGGAAATTAAAACAAGGTAATTCATAAAATAAAATAATATGTCAAACATTGGATTGATCATTGAAGAACGGGCGGCCAGTATCGGTAACTTTATGGTAGGACGTCTTCTGCCTTTCCGACAGAAAAGGACGGTAGGCCCTTTCGCATTTATCGACCATATGGGGCCTGCCACGATGCAGTCCGGAGAGAACCTGGATGTACCGCCACATCCCCATATCGGCCTTTCCACCCTCACCTACCTGTTCGACGGGGCAATCATGCACCGTGACAGCATCGGCAATGAGGTGGAGATTACACCCGGGGCTGTGAACTGGATGACAGCCGGTAGAGGAGTGGTCCACTCGGAGCGAACACCCGAGCGACTGCGCGACACCAAAAAAGTGCTCCACGGTATGCAAATATGGGTGGCACTCCCCACAGCAATGGAGGAGACAGAATCTTCATTCTTCCACATCCCCGCTGAAGAGATACCCGCCTGGGAGATGCACGGGATACAAACAAAGTTGATCGCCGGTGAAGTGTTCGGGAAGAAATCACCGGTACCGGTCTACAGCCCTCTATACCTGATCGAGCTGAAAAGCGACAAGCCGCAGATGTTCAATCCGGACGGTGAACTGTATGGGGAGAGCGGACTCTATATCCTGAAAGGGAAGGTGCGAATTGAAAACTACAGTTTTGGGCCCGGAAAGTTGCTGATTGCACAAAACAGCCGTCTCTGCGCGTTCGAGATGGGCCCTGACACCAGGGTCTACCTCTTTGGCGGCGAACCTTTTCCAGAACGGCGTTATATAGACTGGAACTTCGTCTCTTCGAGAAGGGAGAGACTTCTACAGGCAAAAGAGGATTGGGTTAACCGTCGCTTCCCGGAAGTGCCGGGAGAGTCAGAATTTGTGCCTTATCCGGAATTTAAATAGAGAAAATTGATGAAAACACTGTTAATCGGTGCCACGGGTGCTACGGGCAGCGACCTGCTGCAGCTGTTGCTGAACGACGGCGAGATAGAGAGCGTAGAGATTTTCGTCAGGAGAGACCCGCAGATACGACACGCTAAACTGACGGTAAACCGGATCGATTTTGAAAGGCCGGAGCAATGGGCCCACCGGGTGAAGGGGGATATCCTCTTCTCTTGCCTGGGGACCACCCTGAAAGACGCCGGCAGTAAGGCAGCGCAATGGAAGGTGGATTTCGATTACCAGTACCGGTTTGCTAAAGTTGCCAAAGAAAACGGAATGAAATGCTTTGTCCTGGTCTCATCGATGAACGCCTCCTCGAGATCACCGTTCTTTTATGCCCGGATGAAAGGAAAACTGGAGGAAGCAGTGCGGAAACTGGAATTCCCAAAACTATTGATATTTCGGCCTCCATCACTGATACGCAAACAGAGCAATCGGACGTTGGAGCTGGCCGGGGTGAAAGCGATTCGTTTCTTCAACCGGCTGGGACTCTTCCCCTCGCTGCGACCGCTACCGACAGACCAGCTGGCCAAAGAAATGCTCCGTGCTGCCAAGGAGAGTGTCGTCGGATGATTCAGACAAAATAAAAATTTATAGTATTTTTATGTATAAAAAGTTCATATTTTGCTGGCAATTAAGTCTTGTTGTTGCCAACGCCCTAATTATTGGGTTACTCATTTCTTGCTTATCCATTAGAGATGCAAACAGATTATCCGATTATTCTCCTAATACAGTATTAAAACTACCTCCCTCAAGCAATAATCCCCGGAACAGTGAAGGCGATTTTATAACTCTTAAAGACGGCAGGGTTTTGTTTGTGTACAGCCACTACACCAGTGGATCCGGAGGAGATCATGATCCGGCCTTTCTGGCGGGCCGATATTCTGCAGATGGAGGAAGAACCTGGACTACTGAAGATGAAACCATCATTGAGAATGAAGGAGGGATGAATGTGATGTCAGTTTCGTTGCTTCGTTTACAAAACGGGAACATAGCCCTCTTTTACTTGAAGAAAAACTCAACGGAAGACTGTATTCCCATGATGCGAATTTCTAGAGATGAAGCCAAATCCTGGAGTGATGCCGTACCCTGCATCACTGATAAAAAAGGTTATTTTGTCCTCAATAACGACAGGGTCATCCAATTACAAGATGGGCGATTATTGATGGCTGTTGCATTACATCAAATTCCTGGAGGGAAATGGGAGAACCAAGCTGATTTATATTGTTACTTTTCGGATGATAATGGACAAACCTGGCAATCTAGCTCCCAAGTTCCTAATAATACCGACATTATCACTCAAGAACCCGGATTAATCGAGATGAAGGACGGTAGAATAATAATGTATATTCGCGCAAGTGGAGGGTTTCAGCGGTTGTCTTATTCATCGGACAGGGGGCAAACCTGGAGCCACATTGAAGCCAGTAATATACCGTCTCCCTTATCACCAGCGACTATCGAAAGGATTCCTGGTACTGGCGACTGGTTGCTGGTATGGAACAACAACGATGGCTCGAATCTTGAAATCAAGGATAAAAGGACACCGATAACGATTGCCGTTTCCAAAGATGAAGGAAGGACATGGGA
>CAZNDG010000113.1:0-2619 GCA_964571695.1 uncultured Syntrophus sp. | reverse complement strand
CGTTCTGTGGAGGATAATAAATGCCTCAAAATAATATCCCGGATAATTGGCGCAGTTTCTGTAGGCGCGGTCGGTATAGAGTTAAAGACCAAGAGGCTTCTATTATGAAGTCTATTAATGAAGACGGAAATGTTGTCGGATATTACAGTGGCTTCCGGCTTGATCCAAATTTAAAGGCAACAGACGCCATGTACCCGTCTCATGATCATTTATCGGGGCGGGATAACGATGCGAATATGGTTGTCGATGCACGTTTCGTAAACGACATGAAGACAATACTCTCTGAAGAAGAGTTCTGGATTATGGTAGAGCATTTATACGCAATGGGGAGACGTAAAAAAGCAATACCAGCACGGGAAGCGCAAATATTGCCTGCTGGTTGGCATCCAAGAAGGGACTATGCATGAACGTACAGCAATGAAATTAAAAATCACAGAACTAGATCAATACACCCGATCGCTACGCTCCGGCTGATTTTTTCGTTATGTGATCAGGGACGCAATAAACGTAAAAAGGAAAACAATGATGTGGCCGAGGAGAGTAATATTATGAACACTGAAAAACGAGACTTTGATAAAGAGGCTGCCTCTTGGGATGTACATCCTGGAAGGGTCAAGTTGGCAAAAGATATTGCCCATGCCATATCAAAGCAGATCGTATTGACGCCCAAAATGGATATTATGGACTTCGGCTGTGGTACAGGACTATTGACCCTCCAACTACAGTCGTTTGTCCGTTCTGTCACCGGCGTCGACAGTTCGCAAGGTATGCTCGATATATTCAATATGAAGATCGCTAAATTGAAGCTGAACAAGGTTAACGCCGTCCTTGTCGATCTTGACAAGGGTGATACTCTGGCAGGGAATTATGATCTCGTTGTAAGCAATATGACCCTTCACCATATCAAGGGAATAGAATCTTTCTTCGATCAATGCCATAAAATCACAGCTCCTGGCGGTTATCTATGCGTTGCTGATTTGGATTTGGATGGTGGTCAGTTTCATGACGACAATACCGGCGTATTCCACTTCGGATTTGATCGGGTGAATCTGCGCAAGATTTTCACAAAAGCCGGGTTTGATAATGTTCAGGATATAGCCGCCGCAGAAGTAGTAAAACCGGCAAACAATGGAGAAATGAGGAAATTTACCGTATTTCTCATGACTGGTCAGAAGAGATCAGATGAAGCAGAACTGAAAACATAACAAACCAATCCAGCCGATCGCTACGCTCCGGCTGATTTTTTCGTTATATGTCGCAGGAAAAGGAGTCAGTTTATGGTAGCAAAAACCTTGGCTTTCAGTCTAATATTTCTGCTGTTATTCCAAATAAGGTGCGTATTTTCCGCTGTTTTTAGTGCCGACGATTTCCCTGGAACTTGGTACCTCGTTGAGCTAATTTCGGGTGACGGCCCAAGCCAAGAACCCGGGTGGTGCCACGGTTCCGTTTCTTGGGATAATCAGGGAAACGCCTCAATTTCCATAACGAACCATAATGGACAAGTAGACTCCGGAACGTATGCGTGGCAACCTGTGATTAACGCCGAAGGCGTCTTGACTGATGTCTCTGACCCGTTAAGGAAATATCACGGCATTATGAGTGATGATAAAAAATTGTTTGTTACAACCCAGAATGAGCAACCAAAAAACCAACCTAAAATAAGTGTATGGATAAAGAGAGAGAGGAATGATTTCAGTTCAATAGATTTAGAAGGAACATGGCATTTCAAAGGCCTAATTTCCGGGGACGCCCCGAATCAAGTACCGGGTTGGTATTACCATACCTTCACATTCAACAGTACCGGTGTTGGAATTGGCGCTTCTCAATTCACAGACAGCCTCGGCACACCCAACTGTACTCCCTATCCTCCAACTTTAACTATTTCTCCAGATGGAATAATTACAGTTCCTGGGCAAGATTTTTTATGGGGTGTAATGAATGACAAAAAAGACATGATTTGGGCTGTGGCAACAATGTATCCCTGTCAGAATGTCGGTGTGCATGGCTATAATCTTATTGTAGCGAAAAAAGAAAGGAATGATAATTCATTTAAAGCAATAGATTTCTTTGGCACGTGGTATGGCCACGAGTTGATTTCTGGTGATGGACCAACTCAAGAGCCCGGCTGGGGTTATCGTACCATTGTAGTGGACAAGGTTTCGAATGGGCTTTACTCAGGAATTAACCATAATGAGCAGTCAGACTGTGGTCAAATGCCATTGGGGTGGACTGTTAACAGCACGGGATCAATTACGGATACAGCAAATTCATTTCTTCTGAACGTGTCCGGTTTTATGTTCGACGACAAGAAAATGATGGTCCATACGCAAACTGAATCAATGAAGAATCAACCCTCATTAAGCATTTATATTAGGCGGACACATAATGAAATATGGGGGGACATAAGTGGTGACGGTAAGATTGGGCTGCAGGAAGCGATTCATGCACTCCAGGTAGTCTCTGGTAATAAATAGCGATTTGCTTACCAACTGTCGTCATATAACAAGGGC
The DNA here is from genome assembly GCA_964571695.1 of uncultured Syntrophus sp. GTDB lineage: Bacteria > Desulfobacterota > Syntrophia > Syntrophales > UBA8958 > UBA8958. Next base: position 109 of record CAZNDG010000113.1, on the reverse strand, counting down.
ATTAACACGGATCTGAAAAACGCTGGCGCATTTTTCATCCCGGTTATGCCCGCTGTTGGGCTAGAATAGAAAACAATAGCTTCCAAACGATGGGAATTCTATATGGTAA
>CAZNDG010000112.1:0-2649 GCA_964571695.1 uncultured Syntrophus sp. | reverse complement strand
CTTGTCTCTGAGCCCCGCGGCTGCCACCCTGGAAAGGACGTCCGGGCTGAACAGGTTCGGATTATCCCCGTACTCGGCCTCGATCTCGGCAAGGGCACGCCATGTAAATCGCATGACGTAGCCCTGCCCGTTGATAATCACTTTTTTCTCGCCCGTTATCCGGTTCATGTCAGCGTTACCGCTCCTGATATTTCAATGGTGATCGAGCCGGTCACCTTGCCGTCAACGCCGCCGCTCCAGGTATCGCCGAGGACGTATCCCTCAAAAGAAAGAACGGAACCATCGGAAAGGGTAAGTTTGAAATTCTTGGCTGTCCGTGCCAACCGTGCCGCGGATACTGCAAGCTGGCCTGCATCGTCCGGCTGGCGGTTGACGGTAAGGCTGAACTGCCCTTCGTCGGGCAGGCCCATGAGCTTCTCTTTTGCCGTGCTCTGCAAGTTTGTCGTGTCGATCACCGATGCCGAGCCGGAAGGACCGTCGAAATCGGTTATCTCTCCGACCTCAAGATATGCCAGCGGAGTAATGGTGCCGTTCGCCGCCGTCAGGGTTTTCCCGGTCGTGTCGATGTCAACGGCAAAGGTGTTGTTGGTGGCGTATTTGACGGCCACAACTTTGTCGTTCATCAGCGCGGCGTCGGCACCTGCGAAGGCCGACAAAGTGCCTATCGTGCCGTTGGTCAATCCGTGGCTTGCCTTGGTGAGTATTGTCGGGTTTCCAACAGTTGCCGTCATCGTTTCAACGGCTGCCCCCGTGCTTCCCGATATTTCCAGTTTTGCTCCTTGAGATTCAATGGCCATTGCAATGTCCTCCTTGTCTTATTCTGAGTGCCACACAAAAAAGTCCATGATGACTCTGTGGCACGATACAGCATCTTCGTAAACGTCGCGCTCCGATTCGATAAGGATTGAGCCGATGACGACCGTCCCGACTGTTCCCTTGTACCCGTCCAGAGCGCCTCTGATTGCGTTTGCAAGAGCTTTTGCCGCATCATAGGTTGTCGCCCATGCCTCGACCTGAAAACGCGGGTGAGCAAGTCCTGACGGTCCTTGAAGGTGATGATCACGGTTGCCTGTGACCTTGAAAAAGAGTATCAGCGGGTATGTGGGGTCCTGCGGCAACGTCGCCGGATAACAGCGGGTCGTTATCGCCTTAACCGTGCTGTTATTAACGAGTATGGATCTGATCGCCTTCTCGATGGTATCGACACTCATTTATTGAGTCCTTCTATCTGTCGCTTGGTCAGCGTCCCGCGAGCCGCTTTCTTTGCCAATCTCCGTGCAGACTTTGCTATCTGCCGCCACAGTGCATCGCCTAACCGTTTCAATACCTCGTTTTTCTTCGCATCCCATGCCTGCCGTAGAAATGGCCGGGGTGAGACTTGCCCGGTATGCGTGATCTGTACCGTCCTGCCGCCGATGGTGACAATGCGAGGTTCTTTCAAGATGCGTTGTGTGGTGCCAAACTCGATGAGATGGGCTAAGGGGCTCGATGAACCGACATATGCCGTCACGCTCGTCCTGTCCTGCCGTCTCGGGCGCTGTGACTTCTTGAGGGACGTTGACACCTTGATAGAATCTCTCAGGTGCCCGGAATCGACAGGAACGTTTGTTTTGGCGTCATCGGCTACCGGTTTGCCTGCTTCTTTCAGGGCGTTGCGGATTGCCCCTTTCTGCATGGCGATGGTAGGCAACTGTTCAAGGGCGTTCATTAACTCCTTCATGCCGACGAGTTCAAATTTGAAAGTGCCTTTGCTCATTCAGCCCTTCCCTTCGCCAGTATTTCCCAACCTTCCCGCCGGCCGATCTCGAGAACGCCGAGCACGTCATAGGTGATGCCTGCGCAAACAACCCGGTCAAGCGGGGTAATGTCTTTGCGGTAGCGAATCTTGAACCGTTCTTCGACTTCCGCCACTGTCTGCATCGATGCGTATCTTTCAAACCCTCTCACGGGGATCTTCTCGGCCCATACCGTTGCAAGGTCTGTCCATGTCTCGACGGCCTCGCCGTAGTCGTTCTCCGTCAACGTGCGACGTTGCAGGGTTAATCGTCTATCGAGGCGGCCTGATCTCAATCGAACTCCTTCACTTCCATCTTTCTGCCCCTTCCACAATTAGCCATTTCAAGTTGGGCCTCTGCTACGGCCTTGCTAGTGGTCCAAAATATCCTTCCTTCCCCGTCCACCATCCACGCCCCGCCTGAGTCCCTTTCGGGTATCGTTACCCATATCCCGTAGTGCTTCATTATTCGAACTCCTCCCACAGTCTGTAGGATGCCAACAGCCTTTCAGCCGTCTTGTCTTCAGATACCGTTTGCCCTATGACCTGTTCGCCCCTGTTGGCGTAGAGGTTCGCGCAAATCATCTTGACTGCCGCCGTGATTTTCTTCGGTAACAATGCCGCCGCCGTCCAGCCGCACACGAACTCGATGGTGATAGGATTCGACGGGTAGGGGGTGAATGACGGCCACCCTTTGCCGTACGGAAGGACGATGCGGCCGCACCCTTCTCCATTGATCTCGACGATATAGTCGGTATCTTCAACGAGGGTCGTTTCTGTGCCGTCGCTATCCTTGTGCTTGATAGAAGTAACAGATTGGAGATTCCCGAAGGGCAACCGAATGAAATCTTTGTCCGGGAAGGAATCGAGGTAGT
>CAZNDG010000111.1:0-2724 GCA_964571695.1 uncultured Syntrophus sp. | reverse complement strand
TCCCGTGGTGCAAACGGTGTGGTGCTTGTCACTACCAAGAGGGGAAAATCAGGTAAAACCAATATCTCATTTTCTGCCAAAGCAGGTTTCAATTCCGTGGGACCGTTTGACTTGGGAAAGATCGATAACGCAAAAGATTTTTATGAATTTGCATGGAAATCGATTTATAACTCATACCGTTATGGGGTAAACGGTACAGGACAACCGCAAAACTGGACCACCAATGTAAACAACCCCAATTATTCACATGAGCAGGCGGCAGAATTTGCCAGCCAGCATCTGTTCAACTACATTAATAAAGAATCGACATTTGGGACAAATCGATTTGGAAACTACATGGCATACCGCGTTCCGGGCGCAGTTTATGTAGATGAAACAAACGTAAGCGGAATTCCCGCCAAAACAATGACGGGTGCCTATCTGGTAGGCACCGACGGACGATTGAATCCCCAAGCTGAACTTCTGTATAACGACACATTCGACAAAGTACTGTTAAACGAGAACTTCAGGCAGGAATACAATATTTCAGCCAACGGAGGAACCGATAAGGTTGATTATTACGTATCTCTTGGTTACCTGTCTGACCCTTCTTATATCAGCAATTCAAAATTTGACCGGTTCAGCGGCAGATCAACCATAAACTCTCAGCTATTCAAATGGTTAAAAGTAGGAGCCAATGTTGGGTTTTCCAGAACTTCCACCGACAAAATGGGTACCACCTGGGGAAGAAACGCCGGCTCTAACCAAGGGAACGTATTTAGGTTTATCAACGGGTTTGCCCCCATTGTTCCCGTATATGCTTACAACGAAGACGGCAGTTACAGAACTCATCCCGAAGATGGCACAATATACAATTCCACGGCAGGAAGCACCTATTCACCAATTGGGGAAACGGGGGCATTGTATGGAAGCACCAACATCGCCTATGCGATGGAAAATGACAAATGGCAGGATGTGGCAGACATGCTTACTACCCGATCATATGCTGAAATCAGTTTCTTGAATGATTTTAAATTTTTGGTGAACTTCTCGTTTGACAAGAACAATATTTCTCAGGTAAGATACGCCAATAGCGTAACCGGAGCGGCAAAGGACCAAGGAGGGATTTACAGGAGGCTGACTAACCAAACCATCATCAATACCCAGGAGATCCTGACTTATAACAAAGACTTTGACAAACACCATGTGGATGCCATGGCTGCACACGAATTCAATGACTGGAGAAATGAAGGCATTAACTGGGGATCCAGCTATGAATTGATCCCGGGATTTTTGGGTTCTGGAAACTTTGTAGGCCGATACGTCAATGCCAGAGGATTTGGAGGACCCGGATACGGAGACGACATTGAAAGAATGGAGAGTTACCTGGGCCGTGCCAATTACATCTACGACGAAAAGTACTACCTTTCCACTTCGATCCGTCGTGACGGTTCATCCAAGTTCAAGAAAAACAGGTGGGGTACATTCTGGTCGTTGGGTGCCGGTTGGCGCGTAACGTCCGAACCCTTCATGATGGGGACCAAAAACTGGCTGGACAACCTGAAATTGAGAACGAGCTACGGGGTAATCGGTAACTCCAATGCAATTGGTCGCTACAGCGGTTACAGGACCTGGGGCTACGGAGCGAGGTACACTGAAACATCAGCGGGTACGGGTACACCCAATGCCTATACAATGAGCGTGGGTGGTTTTGTGAATGATGCATTGACTTGGGAAAACACAAAGACTTTTGACGTAGGAATTGATTTCTCCTTGTTTAACCGGGTGCACGGTACCGTTGACTACTATAACCGACTTACCGACAACACATTCTACAACCAACAGGTAAACTTTATGGCAGTTGGCCAGGAATCACTCCAATCCAACAGTGCAGCATTGCAGAACAACGGTTTTGAAGTAGAACTCGGGGTGGATATCATTCGCAGAAAAGACTTCTCCTGGACTATTTCTACAAACGGAACACACTACGCCACTACGTTAAAAGATGTACCGGCAGGTTCTATTCCGGAATATACTCCGGGTTTACCTCCCTATACCTACGAAGCTAACGGTGAAGGATGGTCAGCCAGCGGTGCTGGCAATGCGGCCAGCGGACAATACTACCTCAGAGGAGTAGGAAGAGACTGGTATAACTTGTGGATTTATAAGTATGGAGGTGTAGACCAGGAAACAGGGCTGCCTTTATTCTATCACAAAGTAAGCGAAAAGGATGTTACAGATGGCAAGTATCCCGGTGCAAAAGTGGGTGACGATGTCAAGACCAAGAATTACAACGAGGCTTCGAAATATGAAGTGGGCAGTGCCATTCCAACATGGATTGGCGGTTTTTCTACGACAATTAATTATAAAGGATTTGATTTGAGCGCCATGGCAGCATACCAATTGGGTGGTAAATTCTACAGCGTAGAATATGGAAACGGCCTTTACAGAAGCAGTTATTACTTAAGGTACAATATCGGCGTCCTTTCAGAGGAATTGATCAACAACACCTGGACTCCTGAAAACAAAAATGCCAAATTCCCGATGCAATGGTACGGGGCGGATAATTACGACGGTTCAACCTTCGGTTCATGGAAATATACCGACATGGCCCTCTTCTCTGCATCCTATTTAAGGCTGAAGAATATCACATTAGGATATACATTGCCGGGTAAACTGCTGTCGAACTACCAAATCAGCAAGTTGCGCCTCTTTGTCTCTGCAGATAACATGTTTATGATCTCT
>CAZNDG010000110.1:0-2811 GCA_964571695.1 uncultured Syntrophus sp. | reverse complement strand
GGAAGGAAAACTTCCGGGTTGGATTTATAGCACAACCCAAAAGGAGATTCTTGATTTAAAATCCGCGAAGATGATGATAGAAAAAGCGAAAAAAAGAAGAAATAAAAATGAATATACAAAAGTAATTATGTTATCCGTCGTACTGTCGATCCTGATTATACCTCCTTTTATATTATACTATATACGAAAAAGAAAAGTTTAATATATTACATTAATTTAATTGAAATTAATTAAATATATAGACTTAGTCGGGCTGTGTTTTTCTATGAGTCTGACCCCTCGTATTGCCTCAAAAATAGAGCGCACCGAAAGAGAGAGAAAAGCCTCGAAAAAAGAGCGCGTCCTGATGGTATGTAATTAGAGGGCGTTTTGTACACGATTTTCATTTGCGATCCAGCTGTAAAGTTTCTTTAGCTTTTCCTCATATTGCCTCTGGAGCTTGAGGGGATTGAGGCTTTGATGAATGGATTGAAGCTTCCTCTTGGCGTCAGCCTTTAGAGGACTTTCCATCACCCTTTGGTAAGGTGTTTTCGGGGCCGTATACTGCTTAACAATACGGCTTGCAGACCGGTACTTTTTCTGCAACTTCATCCGTGGAATAAAGTGGTTATTCTGCAGGCACCATACCTCATAGATATCTTCCAACAGCTCCACACATTGCGGCTTATCCAGCCGATCATAACCGATCAGCTCTCGAACCAGTGTTCGATTTTTCTGCTCCACATGCGCATTGTCATTCTTGTGGTAAGGACGTGAGCGGGTGATCAGCGGCCGGTCAGGATGGTTCTTCCAAAAGTGCTGCAGGTGTGCATTCAAAAACTCGCTCCCATTGTCTGTATCTATTCCCTTTAGCGGGAATGGAAACCTCCTAAGTATCAACTCTAAAGAGCGAATGACACTCTCCTGGCCCTTATTCCATGTTGCTCCCAGTTCGGTCCACTGGCTCATGATATCGGTCAAAGTCAGAGTCCAGACAAAGCTGCCTTTTATGCTTGAGCCACAATGGGCGACTGTATCGCCTTCTATCCAGCCACAACGGTTTGCCGTCCACGGCCCCTGGCGGATTGGTATCTCTGCTTGAATGGCTCGGAGTCCCCTGCGTGGGCCCCACGGCTTTTTGCATTTGGCCTTGACTGGTGCCAATACACGATCCAAGGTTGCCGCTCCGGTGTGCAGAATGCGATGAAGCTGTCCTTCGGGCAAAGGTCCTTGATCCTTTACCCAAAAAGGAAGCCACACTTCCAAGACCACCTTCAAACGTTTTCCACAAGGTTGTTCACTCGTTTTCCAGATTTCTTTGATGATGAAAATGTCTTCCGGTGTCAGTTTGCGAGGCCGTCCGGGCCTTGTCTTGGGCTTATGTTTGCAAGATGCATAGGAGCCTAAAAGACGAATGGCATGTTTGCGATCATAGCCCGTTGTCTCAACAACTTCGTTAAGTATTTGGCCCTTAGCCTTTTTACCCCTGAGAAGACGGTAGCGCTTTGCTTTTAATTCAACGTACTCTTTTGTAGCTTCCATGCTCATATTCAGAGACATACATATGTTTTAGTGCGTTCTTTTTGAGGCAACCACCTTTTTCTCCTACTCCCTCTTCCCCTTTTCGGTGCGCATATTTTTGAGGCAATGCGAGCTGTTAGTGGGAGGTAATTTTCTTCTTTTAAGATGGGCTCTTTTGAATCATTCTATAGGGGCTCTCTGCTTTGAAACGGGCAGGACTTTTTAATAATCAGTTTTTCATAAACACGCAGCGATAAGGTATCAAATGAGTAAGACAGCTTTAATTACGGGCATCACTGGTCAAGATGGCTCATATCTGGCAGAATTCTTGTTATCCAAGGGCTATACTGTCCACGGGATCATTCGTAGAGCCAGTAGTTTTAATACGGGGAGACTTGAGGATATTTACTCGGACCCTCACTTCCCTTCGACTCAGCTGAAACTTCACTATGGGGACCTTTCTGATGCGAGCGGACTTGCCAGTTTATTAGACGATATTCATCCTGACGAGGTCTACAATCTGGCGGCGCAGAGCCATGTGCGGGTGAGTTTTGACGCACCGGAATACACTTCGGATGTGACGGCTGTGGGCACGGTTCGTCTTTTGGAGTGCATGCATCGTCTGAAATTGAACGCGCGCTTTTATCAAGCTTCTTCGAGTGAGATGTTTGGAAAGGTACAGGCGGTTCCTCAGACTGAGACCACACCTTTTTATCCGCGCAGTCCGTATGCATGCGCCAAGCTCTACAGCCACTGGATAACGATCAACTATCGGGAGTCCTACGGGATGTTCAATTGCAGCGGTATCCTTTTCAATCATGAATCGCCCCGCAGAGGAGAGACTTTCGTGACTCGCAAGATCACACGGGCCCTGGCCTATATTAAGCATGGTTTGCAGGATAAGCTCTTTATGGGGAACCTGGATGCGAAGCGTGACTGGGGCTACGCCAAGGAGTATGTGGAGGCTATGTGGCTGATGCTTCAACAAGATAAGCCCGACGACTACGTGGTAGCGACGGGAGAAACGCATTCGGTCCGCGAGTTTCTGGAAGAGGCGTTTTCGTATTCCGGTTTGGATTGGCAGAAGTATGTTGTGGACGATCCTCGTTATCATCGCCCTGCTGAGGTGGATCTTCTCATTGGCGACGCGAGCAAAGCCAAACGGGTTTTGGGCTGGGAGCCGAAGGTGAAATTCAAAGAGCTGGTCCAGATCATGGTGGATGCTGATATGAAGGCTTTGGAGAAGAAACTCTCGGGGAAAGTGGATTGCCAGACGGAACAATAGTTCTAAAGATGAAAATCGGTGTTGTA
>CAZNDG010000109.1:0-2819 GCA_964571695.1 uncultured Syntrophus sp. | reverse complement strand
GGATTAAAAGGAGGAAGAATTCATGACCGCCATAGAAATCAACACTAAAGAAGAATTGCTAGCCTACCTCAACGAGACCACACGAGAAGGCGTGATCGAGGTCGCAGACGTGGAATGTGATGTATCCTGCCGGGTAGCCGACCTGACATGGGATTACGAGGCCGTCAAAGCAATAACGGTTGAACTCGTCACCCTGAACGGCGTTCCCGCTGACTGGCTCCTGCCCGGTACGATACGCATGATCGAGGACACGGCGGCGATGTGCGAAGAAATACTGGTCGATGTGCGCTCCACGGTCCAGTACGTTATCGACATGCGGCTGGAGTACGCCGGGGATTGGACGGGTGGCGACAAGATGGACGAAACAATACAGAGGAGGACAGTATGAGCATCTACCAGAAGCTGAATGTGATACAAACACAGTTAAAAGCCCCGAAGAACCAGTTTAACCAATTCGGCAAGTACAACTATCGGTCTTGCGAGGACATTCTTGAAGCGGTCAAGCCCCTTCTGAACGGCCTTGTATTGCTTCTCTCGGACGATATCATACAGATAGGAGACAGATACTACGTCAAGGCAACAGCGACGCTCACAGACGGCAAAGAAACGATTTCAAACCCTGCTTATGCGAGAGAGGAAGCAGACAAGAAGGGTATGGACGCATCACAGCTTACCGGGGCAACGTCATCCTATGCCCGTAAGTATGCCCTTGCCGGTCTTTTCCTTCTCGATGACAACAAGGATGCGGACACGATGGACAACAGCAAACAGGACAAGAAACAGGACAAGCCGGGCAAGCAGGAGTTCAAAGAGTCCAACCCGCCCGACCCTGCTATTGACGACATGAGGCGAGAAATGGCCGAGTGGTTCACAAAGAAGTACGGCACCGATGCACTGACCCACTTCAAGGAGTTTACGGGCGGGACGTTTGAAAACCCGCTTACGATAAAGACACCCCGGAACGTCGAGATTTGCTGGAAGAAATTCAACGCTATGAAGGAGGCTCCCGATGCCTAACACCAACATCGTTGTCCTTGAAGGACACCTTGGAAAAGACCCTGAATCACGTGAACTGAACGGCGGGGTCATCGTCTGTAACTTCTCTCTTGCCACTTCGACGGGCCGGGACGACAAGAAGAAAACACAGTGGCACTCCTGCAAACTCTTCGGTTCTCAGGCGACAGAACTTGCCATGATGGGCCGCAAGGGTGACGTTGTATCCCTCAAGGGCCGGATAGAGTACCGCAAATGGGAAGACAAGTATTACACGGACATCATCGTTGACCATTTGCATCTGGCAAAGAAGAAAGGGAAACCCGACGATGACGGGTTTGTGGAGGAATAATGCCGACCTCTAAACATTTCAATGTCCGAGAAAACAATCCTAATTGGAGGGGTGGCAAAACATCAACGGGGAGATACTTGAAACTATTAATCCCTGGCCATCCTAGAAGTAATCCCGAAGGCTATGTCCATGAACATATTGTTGTCGCTGAAAAAGCGTTAGGCAGAAATATCTCAGTTAATAATCCGGTGCATCACCACGATGGCGACAGCCATAATAATGACTCATCTAACCTAGTTATTTGTGAAAGCAACGCATACCATAAACTTCTTCACGCTAGGACAAGATCATTCAAGGCCACAGGGAACGTGCACAGCAAGCGTTGCCATATGTGTGGGGAATGGAAAGATATATCAGATTTTTATACCAACACGGAACGTTGCAAGAAATGTAATACGATCTATATGAAAAAATACAGAATGCGGTGTCGCGACAAATATAACGAATATCAAAGGAATTACAGGAAAGAGGTGAAAGATGTCTCCAACGCCTAAATCAGGCTACCATTTGAAAGACGGAACCAAAGTACCGGGAACGACTACCGTTATAGGGCGTTTCAAGGAATCGGGTGCCCTCATATATTGGGCCTACAATCGCGGCAAGGAAGGTCTTGAGCTATACGAATCAAGGGATAAGGCCGCCGAGTTGGGCACGTTCGTTCACGACATGGTTGAGAGATACGTTGCAAAGGATGACCCACACAGAGGGATAGATGCCTTTTCCGATGAGGACAAGAAATCCATACTATCGGCCTTCGGAGCCTTTGAAGAATGGTTCGAGTCAAACAAGTTCGAGATAGTGGAACAGGAAGTACAGCTTGTTTCTGAGGTTCACCAGTACGGCGGCACACCCGATGCTATCGCACTGGACGGGAAAGGGCGGCTTGTCCTTCTCGACTGGAAAACCTCGTCGGGCGTGTATGCAGATTTTTTATATCAGCTTGCTCTGTATCGTGTCCTTTGGAACGAAAACCATCCAGACAATCCCTTAACCGGAGGGTCACATCTTTGTCGTTTTGCTAAAGAAAATGGTGATTTTGCACATCATTTCTATCCAGACCTGTCTGATGCGGAGCGTGGCGGCCTGATGATGGTTGAGCTTTACAACATAGACAAGAGGTTAAAAAAGAGAGCATAACCATGACACCCTCTAGACCGTGGAACATGCCGAAGCCCCGTATGATTCGCGCTTCCTTGACGATACCCCCCCAGTTCCTGCCCGGTGGGAATGTAGGTCACGGCTCGGCATGATAGGCGGTCACGGGCAGGACATATAAAAAGGGTCTGGCGGCCCCGAAGGAAAGTGAATGATCGGCAGGGGTGGCATTGAGGGCATCGACAGACCGGCAAGTCCTTTGTTGGATAGGTCTAAGACTATCTATCAGGACAGGTTCAACGAGATGAGCGACCTGATAAGCCCCTGCCAACTATTAAGGAATCCTTAAGGGTTCAAGGAGGAAGCGTGAAGATAATCA
>CAZNDG010000108.1:0-2821 GCA_964571695.1 uncultured Syntrophus sp. | reverse complement strand
AGATCTTTGACATGCGCGGCCGCAGGGTGGCCGTAGCGATCAATACGCGGCAAAGTGCCGGGTATTACGCTTATACATGGGATGCGAAGGCCTTGGCGGGCGGGATCTATTTTTACCGTTTGAAAGCCGGGAATTTTGTTCAGACCCGGAAAATGCTGCTGTTAAAATAATAGCGGTCTTGTTCTTAACCGATTTTCATGGCCGTGCGCACCATTTCCATGGTGGCGGCAGCTTCCCTGCGGGCGCGGTTTTCCCCGTCCTCGAGGAGCTCCAGGATCATCGTATCCGTGAGGGCCGCACGTTTTTCGCGATGCGGAGCAAAGAAGGCCGAGATCCGGGCGGCACAGTTTTTCTTACAGTCCACACAACCCAGAGCGCCGGACTCACAGTCACGGCGGATCTGCGGGACCTCATCCGTATTAAAGACATTGTGATAAGTAAAGATGGTGCAGATATCCGGCCGGCCGGGGTCATTCCGGCGGATCTTCTGCGGATCGGTGACCGCCATGCGTACCGCCTGCCAGATCGCTTCCGGTTCATCGGATAAATACACGGTATTTCCCAGGGATTTGGACATCTTGGCTTTGCCGTCCAGTCCGGGCAGCCGCGAAAAGCGGGTCAGCTTGGTCTCGGGCTCCGGGAATACGGCGCCATAAGTGCTGTTGAATTTCCGGGCGATCTCCCGGGTGATCTCGATGTGCGAGGACTGGTCTTCGCCCACGGGCACTGCATCGGCGCGGTACAAAAGAATATCCGCCGCCTGCAGAACGGGGTAGCCCAGGTGGCCGTAAACGGTGGTGGCGATATTCAGATCACGGACCTGTTCCTTAAGGGCCGGATTCCGCTCCAGGCGTTCTTTGCTGATCAGCATGGAAAAGATCAGGTACAATTCGGCATGTTCTTTGATCCGGGACTGCCGGAAAAGCGGACTTTTTTCGGGATCAATGCCGGCGGCGATCCAGTCCTTGAGCATGTCCAGGGTATTTTGCAGCATCATGGAGGTATCCAGGGAAGTGGTCAGAACATGATAATCCGCCACCAGATGAAAATTCTGATAATGCTCCTGCAGAGAGACCCAGTTTTCGAGTGCGCCCACATAATGGCCGATGTGCAGTTTGCCGGTCGGGCGCATCCCGGACAGAATTCGTTTTTTCATAAAAGCCTCACAATAAGCTTTCGATCGAGTAAATGCCTTCGAGCATCTCGTCGAGTTTCTTTAAATAATGCGCGGCCTGCGGGTCGAAGCTGTTGATCCTGACCTCGCCCGAGGAATGGATATATTCCGGCGATCTCCGCATGATGGCAACATGGGTAATGCGTCCCTTATCATTCTGAAAAAAGGCCAGATCGCCGGGCCGGGCGATATCCGGGGACACGGGATGTTTTTTCAGTATCCGGATCTGCTGGCTGGCGTCGCGGGGTAAAGAAATCCCGGCAATTTTAAAACACATCTGCGTGAGTCCGGAGCAGTCACAGCCGTTCTCGGTCTTTCCGCCCCAGAAATACGACGTTCCCAGCAGGCGCCCCGCAGCGCAGAGGATGATATCGCGGGGATCCTGGATGCTCATCGCTTTTTGCCGGATATGCCCGTGCCTGCCGTCCGGCAGCAGGATCTCATAGTCGTTATCCCGCTTTTCCAGGTAAGGGATCTCGGAGCCCATGGCAAGCACCGCCAGGCGCGGCTCCTGGAAGTCCTTATTGGTAAATACGGATAAAAAAGGGGTATGGATCATGACCTTGGGGAGACTGTTCAGCATGCTCTCCGTTTCACTATCGCAATCCACGGTCGAAAAATTCTGCGTCCATCCCTCGTAGCCGTCCGGAAGCCGCAGCTGAACCCAGTCACCGCGGACCTCCCGCACATCGGCAATCTCGCCGATCACGCCCTGCGTAACGATCTGAGAGGCAAAGGCGGCATCTTCATAGATATTGGCAAAGGGGGTTCGGATGATCTTTTTCATGGTACCTCTCTTTTAGTATAATATAAGATAAAGCAACCCGCCCAGCAAGCCGCCGGCGACCGTATTGCAAAAATTTACGACATCGTTATTGATCATACGGTATCCCCGTTCCAGAGGAATGATTTCCTGTCCGCAATGGCTGGTTTTTTCGGTGATCTTACGGCAGACCGGGCAACGGTACTGTGCCTGTAGCGTTGCGCCGAGCAGGGAATCCATCAGCGCTCCGCACAGGCCTGCCGCTGTAATCAGTCCGGCAAGGTACAGGGGCATATGCAGGCCGGCAAAGATCTGCAGCGCGAATTTACCCGTCAGGGCTATGATAAAGGCACCCAAGGCCGCTCCCAGGGTTCCGATCAGGCTCAGTCCGCCGGAGCTGCCCATGGGAACTTTCTTGAATCCCAGAATACTGCGCGGGTCTTTCCGGCTAAAAGCGCCGATCTCTGTCCCCCAGGTGTCTGCCGTTGCCGCAGCAATGGCGGAGAGAAAAATCATATACCAGAAGATCTCGCCATCCGGCCAGACCGGTTCAAAAAAGTGCCAGCACATGGTGGCGATCATCGCTACGCCGCCGTTGGCAAAGACCTGATAAATATCACGCTTTCCGGTCTTTTCAAAAATGGTCTCCAACTTTTTCTTATGTTTTTTTCCGATCTTGGTCAGAATGGAGGAAAAAATAAAAAAGACCAGGACCGGCGTCATCCATTCCGGTCCGCCGAGCCCGAAGACCACCGTGCCCAGCAGCCAGGCGCCCATTGCTCCGGAGAGGCTGAGGGTCCGGGTTTTAAAAGCCAGATAGGCGATCAGGACCGTAATGCTCATCCACAGCATCAGCTGAAGCTGCAGCTCTCCTGTGCCATTAT
>CAZNDG010000107.1:0-2871 GCA_964571695.1 uncultured Syntrophus sp. | reverse complement strand
TAATTTTTTATAAAACAAAAAAAGGGAAATGAGTGTTAAGCAATCGGAAGATAGTATCCACCTAACATTTTACAAGTACGGAAATCATGAAAAAAATCAGCACACTCCTTCTTTGGGTGCTCTCACTCTTCACGCTCCAGGCACAGGAGAAGCCATTTACGCAATGGGCAGCGGGGATCAATGGCGGCCTGTATGGCGCAGGCATACAGGGAGCGACCAATCTCTCCCCTCACTTCAAGCTAAGAGCCGGATTCGACTACTTCGCCCTGAACCGTCAGGATGTTGCCACTTTCGAAGCAGAGATGGAAGATTATGACCAAACAGTAGAGGCAGAAATCACCAAAGCTTCTGTCACCTTTCCCAATTGCAAGGTAATGATCGACTACTATCCGATGCGCAACGGAATCTTTAGCCTGACGGCAGGTTTCTACACCGGCACAAACCGGGCAGAAGCGGACGGGATGATTCCCGGGTATGAAGAGCTTACCCAGGAGATGGGAGAAAAACCCACTCTCGAATATGAGGATATTGTTTTCGAACCCTATGACGACGGCAGCTTCGACGCGCTGCTGAAGATGGGCAACAGCTTGAAGCCATACTTGGGCATCGGCCTGGGGAGATCCATCCCCAAAAACCGTGTGGGAGTAAGATTCGAGCTGGGCTTGGTGTATCAGGGCAAATACAAACTGGAGAGCGACAACCTGAACGAAGCCGGTCGCGACTGGGTAAACCGGATGGCAGATGAACTGGAGCTACCGGTATCGCAGGAGACACTCAACTGGTGGCCCATGCTCAACCTCTCTGTCTCCTACAGGATCAGGTAAGCGGAATCTGAAAGCTGAAAACTGACATCTGTCAGGCATCATTTTCATGTGTAGATATAAACCGCACCTTTTGTTAATTGCAAAAATAAGTGGTAATATTGTATGTGAAATCCGGTGACATATTTGTCCAAAATCGAACAGTGGTGAACAAACAGTTATTCTTCCCAACAGACTATTTCCCTGAAATGATGCCCTATCTCCTGATCATTTTAGTGCTGGTCATCGCAACAGTGCTATTGCTGATTCTGCTGGTGCAGCGAAACGTGACCCTGCACAAATTGCGGCAACAGGAGAAAATCAGAACAGACCGCTTCCGTGACATGACACATCAACTTCGCACACCACTGACCATTATCCTGGGCTTAAGCCATCACCTCCGGGAGGTCAAAGAGCATACAGGGAACCACATGGCATCCTACCTAACGGTTATTGAGCGACAGGGACACATTCTCAACAACCTCACAAACCGCTTGCTGGAAGCCAGTAAGACTGGCGCCACAGATGGCCCTTCAGCCTGGAAATATGGCAACATCGTGGCTTTTATGGAGATGGTTACGGAGTCATTGCTGCTGCAAACACGAAAAAAAGGTATTGAGTTGGTCTTTGTGAGTGAGGAGACTGAGATAGAGACCGACTTTCATCCGGCATATCTCCAAAAGATCATCCGCCTATTTGTGGACAAAGCGCTGGAAAGCAGCCATGAAGGATCAAGGATATTTGTCATCGTTGAACGTCAGAGAAAAAAAATAGCCCTCAAAGTGGTGGATCACGGCACGGGTATCAGTAGAAATGGAATGACCCTTTTTCTCAAAACATTCAGTCGTGCGCCTTTGTTTGCCAAGAATCGGGATACAGCTAGCGACACAATCCAGAACAGGCATCTGATTTCCCACATGCATGCCTCCATCGGCATCCACAGCAGCGAAGGCAAAGGAAGCATCTTCAGTATCCTGATCCCCATACGCCACGACAAGAAGAATAGACAGGCCGATTGCTCTTTCCCCCCAACCTTGCCCCCAACGGAAGAGATGCCTCTGCCAACAACTGTCGGAGCAATAATTGAAGAGAAACCTTCGTCCATGGTTCAAAAAAATGATCCGCGAGAAATCATCCTGCTGGTAGAGGAAAACAGTGACATGGCACTCTATATCGGGTCACTGTTCGATCAGCACAGGTATCACCTGTTACATGCCACAAGCGGAACCAAGGCTCTGGAAATGGCAAAGGTATCCCCCCCAAACGTCATCATTGCCGACAGCAGTATTTCCCGCAACAATGGAACTGAACTGTGCCGGGAACTACGTACCTCCCCCTTGCTTAACCACATACCGGTAATCATCCTCTCTTCGCGGAACGAAGCCGGAGAACGCCTGGAAATACTAAAATGCGGGGCAGATGCATTTTTATCAAAACCCTTTCGCGCAGATGAATTACAAATATGGGTGGAAAAGCTTCTGGAATCCCGTAATGTGATGAAGGAAAAATACCGAAGGGCAGTTGCCAGCAGCGAGAAAAAAGAGGAGATAAGCACGCAGCATCTGGATTTCCTGAGAGAGGTGACAGATATCATTCACAGAGAGATTCAGAATCCCAATTTCTCACCCAACATGCTGGCAGATGAACTGGCCATCAGCTTATCACAGCTGAACAGACGTCTGAACAGCGTGGCTGGCAAACCTTCCTCCACTTATATCCTGCATGTAAAGATGAGTCATGCCCGCAAGATCCTTTCATCGCAACAGAAAACCATCGGTGAGGTTGCAGCTGAATGTGGCATATTTGATGTCAATTATTTTTCACGGATATTCAAGAAACACACCGGTCTCACACCTACTCAGTACCAGCGACTTCCCGTAAAGAAGGAGGGGTAAAAAAAAAAAATGGGTAGGGAGGCCATATTTTATTAAAGATTTTTTTTGTTTTCAACAACAAAGTTGTATATTTGTAAAAAATTTTTGTCTGATGCCGCCTCCATTGCAGAAGTGGATTAGCAAAAACAGCGAAACAGAAGATGTAAAATCTCAAAACAGTCACTCTAACAATATGT
>CAZNDG010000106.1:0-2926 GCA_964571695.1 uncultured Syntrophus sp. | reverse complement strand
GTTTCCTGGCAAAGGCGTACAGGTCCAGGTAGTTGTCGTCGTAAAACTTCGGGGCCCGCACCCAGGCCCACTGGATCAGCTTCCGGTTTTTATCGAGATCGACCAGGAGTTCCGCCGCCAAGGGGATGAGCGCACGGATGATAGCTTCGGTGGCTGCCGCATTGATGGCCGACTGGGTGACGGTCTCGCCCTGGTCCCGGTAGGAGGCGACATACTGCTTGACCACCCCTTTGGCAACGACATGGGTCTTGCTCTTCGGCTTCGCCGTGAGGAAGGAGAGGATCTCCGCGTAGGGCCAGCCGTCGTTGGGCTCCTCGATCTCGGAGCCGACGAGGATCTCTACGGCGTCCCGGAGTTGCCAGGCCACCTCCACCATCGTCATGAGGCAGGCGTCCATGCCGAGGATGTCGATCTTTTTGCCGATGGCGGTGCAGGCGCTGGCGAGGACATCCTTCAGTTCCCTGTTGTCCAGGGCATCGCCACCGGAGGTGTCGTCATAGCAGATACTTCGGTGAGTGGTAGGTGCGGGAATGTCAGCCTTATGGCGGAAAAGAGAAACGCGGGGGCTGGGGCCACGATCACGCCCGGGCAACAGCGAGCTGCCGACTGTCTGTTTATCTTGAATTGTTGCTGCGGAATGGGATGTGTGGGCACTCACGGCGAGAGGATCTTCGGCGGGATGGCCTTGCTTCGCCGCTTCAGTATCATTACCGGCTGCTCCATGGGACCGGCGATCGGCAGTGCCTGCGGCAGCAAGAACGTCCTTCAGTTCCCGGTTGCCCAAGGCGTCAGCGCCTGCTGCGGCCCCGCTCCGGCTCCGGCTCTCCTCCCACCAGCCGCTGCCGTGGTTCCAGAGGATCAGAAAATACCGCTCGGCGGGGTATCTCTCCACGGACCAGGCAAGAAAATCCTCCAGAATCTTCGGGTCGCCGGTATTCGTCTCGCCGAAAGTCTCCACGCAGTCCCGGTCATACCCGCCGCCCTTCGTGATCCGAAAGCGCCGGGTCTTCTTGTCTTCCAGGCGATCAAGCTGTACCAAGACATTGACGTCCTTTGTGGAGCCCACCTGGGCCATCTCCTCGATGTCCCGGAGAGCCGTCCCGTCGAGATTGTTGTCCCCGGCCATATAGACCATGACCGTCCATTTGGCCTTGCCGGCAATGCGGCCACCGGCTCGGTCGCTCCCCGCTTTGCCAGTCCGCTCACCCTTCCCCGCCGCCGCGGACATGTGAGGCATTAAATTGCCCGTACCGTTACCACAAGCAGATTCCCCCGCCCTGTCCCTCCCATTGTTTCCATTCTTTTCCATCCCCATGCCCCCTTTCCTTCCCGCCATGGCGGGTTAAAATTTAGGACCGATGGTAAAGGCTATGGTCGGGAAAAAGCAAAGAAGGGAGGCAGAACGTGGCAAGTGTAGGCAAAGAAATTAATTGTCATTGACAGAAGTACACGTTTTTCTTATGGTGATTCAGAGAAACCGGCCGTTTAAGGAAGGCTCATGAATAAAATTGTCACAAACTGGGTAAAGACTTCCAACTATGACCTCCAGACGGCAGATGCCATGTATAAGGCGGCTCGGTATCTCTATGTCGTATTCATGTGCCACCTTGCCATTGAAAAAATGCTGAAGGCGATTTTGGTGCATAAATATCCGGAGGACATCCCTCCTAAGATACACAATCTCATCAACTTGATGCAGAAAGCAGAAATAACGCTTCCAGAGGATCTAAAGGATTTTTTTCAACGGTTAGATAATGTAAGCGTCGCGACCAGGTATCCCGAAGACCTTCGGACACTGTCGAAAGAATTCAATCAGGATACCGCGAAAAAGGTTCTGACCGAGACAAAAAGGATGATCAAATGGCTCAAGCAACAGTTGAAATAAAAAGCATAATTGCTCGGTACATTGAAAACCTAAAGGCACTGGGTGTACCGATCGAAAGGATCTATCTTTTCGGATCACAGGCACGCCGGGATGCAGGCACGGAAAGCGACGTGGACTTGGCTGTCGTATCCCCGCTGTTTGAAAAGATGAGTCTATGGGACAGGGCGGGCTTTCTGGGAAAGGCGGCATGGGATATTCAATATCCGATAGACGTTCTCGGATTTGCGCCGTCTCAGGTCAGAAAAGCAGCTCCAGGAACACTCCTGAACCATATAGTGAAGCACGGGATTGAAATCGCCCATTGATCTCTAAGAGATACTGTTTTCCGAGGAAAAAACCTTCTACATGAAGGTTACAGTTTCCCCTTCACGTCTCGCCATTTCAATAATAGCGCTGGTATCATCCTCAAACCATTGACAAACCTTTTCTGCTCATTGCGATGCATCAAAAAATAGTCATGTGAGAAACTATAAATGAAGCGTGCATCGCATTCCTGCGGTATCATACATCCGCATCTACCTTGGCGTTGACCAGAATTCGCCAGCGCTGTAAATGATGTCGCCCTTTTTCTGCAGGCGACGGAGCGCCGCCCTGGTGGCAATCACGCTTGTCCCCAAGGCCTGAACCGCATCCTGAGTGCTAAAGCAGCATTGTCCCCTCGCAAGAAGATCCGTAACGAATTTTCTGACGGTCATAATTTTTCAACCATTTGCTATGGATTACTGCGGTAAAGTAACACTTTTCGTTACTTTGGTCGAGTGAAACATACAATATCAGGTCTGGCAGCTATCATATCGATACCGTCTCCAAGTAGGTACGGCACCCATTTTGGGTGCGTTCGTACCTATAACGGGTACACTCAAGACCATCGGGATCACGGAACGAGATCATCGCAAAAAGAAGGCCCTAGTACGAAAAGAACGTATAACTATACGCGCGCGTATATCTTTAACAAGGAATTATACGTGCGTATGCATATCTTGTATTGTTTACATGAAAATGCCAATAACCATTTGTTTAAAAAAGGCATTCATTATTGAT
>CAZNDG010000105.1:0-3027 GCA_964571695.1 uncultured Syntrophus sp. | reverse complement strand
TACGGCGTAAAGGTATGGTCGGAACAGATGGGCGTAACGATGAGCATGGAATGGGCATTCAAATGAAATATCCTTGACCGGAGGAAAATCTTTGCCTATATTGCCGTTGATCTCGCTGCTCCCTTTGTTTTCAGGGAGATTGACGAATCGCCGGGGGGAGGTGGAAAGACAGGCCGGGGAGCTGCAGCGGGCGGCCAGTTGCTTGGCGCCGCCTTCGCGTTTCTGGGCGAGGTCTTTCCGGGCAGGGGCGATACGCCGGAAAGTCTCCGCATGGCCGAGGTCTTCCGGGAGCAGCTTTCCCAGTGTCTGGAAAGGAGCGCCGATGGCAGTCTCCGAATGACCGTCACCCTGCCCGACGAAGCGGCGCTGAACAATCTGGCCCATTCCCTGGCGAGGATCGCCGCCGGAGGGCATTGAGAGAAGCAGGATCGCTCCCCTATGGAATCCATAACCTTTAGCATTGCCAATGAACTCGCCGCCGTCCCCGTGGTTCAGGCCGCGACGGCGGTGTATTGCCGCGCCGCCGGGGCGGGCGAAGACGCCGTTGCCCAGACGGAGCTGGTCATCGAGGAGGTCCTGGCCGCCATCGTGGCGCACGAATACCTGCCGGGACAAAAGGCGCAGATCTCCCTGACCCTTTCCCTTGCCGACGCTGTCCTGACGCTGCTCGTTCGTTTCCAGGGCATCCCCCTCGACGTCGAGCAATTGCTGCGGTGGGAAAAGGCGTCGCCGTTGGAGATCATCGTCGGCGAAGACGACGGCGTGAACCTCCGCCTGATCAACTGGTTTAGCGACGAGATCGAGTATCGCAACCGGGGCTGGCAGGGACAGGAGATCCAGATCCGGCGACGTCTCTCCGGGGCGGCGGGGAGAGGGGCGGCGGCTCGGGAAGGAACCCACCGTGAGGAAACCGGACGTGCGGCGCCCCGGCAGGAGAAAACCGGACGGGAGAAATTGCCTGCCGCCGCGCCGCCGCGGATCGGCGTCCGGCGGATGCGCCCCGACGAGGCGGCGGCGGTCTCCCGGCTTGCCTATTTTTCTTACGGCTATACCTATTTCAACGAGTATCTCTACTCGCCCGAGGAGGTCCGAAAGCGCAACGAGGACGGACATCTAATCAGCTATGTGGCCGTCAACGAGGAGGACGGGGCCATCCTGGGCCATCTGGCCACGATTCCCGACGATTTGTCGGGCATGATGGAATTGGGGGCCGGTTTCGTAAATCCCCGCTACCGGCAAAGCGGCGCCTTCCAACGCCTCGCCGACACCATCTCTGCCGATTTGCGGAAACAGGGCGATCCCGGAACCTTCGGGACCGCCGTTACCTCCCATCCCTACAGCCAGCGGACCGTTATCCCCCTAGGGTGGAAGGAGACGGCCCTCTTCGTCTCCCGGCTCCGGTCCTTGAACTTTCAGGCTATCACGGACCGGGAAGACGCCCGGGAGTCTCTGATGTACATGATCCAGATGTTCGATCCACCGCCCCGGCGGCCCTATTGCGCCCCGGAACGTCACCGCGCCATGATCGCCGCCATCGCCGCAAATGCCGGCCTGGCCGTTTCCTTTACGTCCTGCGCCGCCGGTCCGATGTCGGCAGCCGGCCTGCGGCAATCCGGGGCCGGTGATCCGGGTGAGCCGGGTGAGCCGGGCGATCCCGATGGGCGGGGCGATCCGGGCGAGATCTCTGAGATAGAGGAAAAGACCGATGCCAACCGGACGGCCCATATCGTCCTGCGCCGCTATGGCCAAGACGGCATTTCCCGGCTCCGGGCGGTGGTGCGCCGCCACTGCCTGGACCGCCAGGAGACCCTCTACCTCTATCTCCCCCTCTTCGATCCGGCAACGGCGCATTTTTGTCCCCGCTGCGAGGAGCTGGGGTTCTTTTTTGCCGGCCTCAAGCCGGGACCCGAAGGCGCGGACTGGCTGGTCCTCCAGTACCTGAACAACCAGCGGTATGACTACGGGCTTCTCCAGGCGGCGACCTCCTTCGGGCGGGAAATCATCGAATATGTCCGGAACTGCGATCCCGTTGGAGGCGCTTTCATACATTCTTCACATAGATGATCAGGCGCGGGCGTTGCCTTAGGTCAACGTCGGGCGGATTTCGAGAATATTTAGAAAGAACAAAAGGCGCTGGTGCAATAAAAAGGCGCTGCGGCGTATAAAAATGGAGGCGAAAAAGACAATGAAAATCAGCAGGATCAATCAATGGGCGATCGGCATGGCAGTCCTGATGGCAATAACCATGTCTTCCCTGGCGACGGCACAGGAAATCAAGGTGGGCGCCGGTGCGGCGGGAACAGAAGACATATTCAACAAAATCAAGGAACCCTTCGAGAAATCCACGGGGATGAAACTGATCCTCATTTCGAACGGGCCCGTAGAGGCGTTCAAAGAGCTGGACAAGGGCCTCCTGGACGTAGCTGTTGGGGGGGTGACATTCCCGGATTGGATAGAGATGATGGAAAAGGAAGGATATAATGTTCCCGACAAGAGCATTTACCCATACCGGGTGATCGGCAAAGATACGGTAAAGGTAATCGTAAACAAAGAAAATAGGGTCAAGAAGCTTTCCAGGGATCAGTTGAAGGATATCTTTTCCGGCAAAACGGTCAATTGGAAAGATGTAGGCGGCAAGGACATGCCCGTTGTCGTAGTCTGGGGAAGCAAGATTCCGGGAACGAATGCGGTTTTCCGGAAACAGATCATGGAAGGCGCGACCTTTACCGGAAATGTCCGGGCATCAACCACCGCAGCGGAGATTAAAAAGATCGTCGCCTCGATTTCCGGGGGCGTCGGCTTGGGACCGGCGGCGATTGCGGATGCAACGGTTTCCGCGCCTGAAATTCCCGAGATAGGAAGGCCGATTACGGCAATCACCAAAGGCGCGCCTTCGCCCAGAGTTATGAAGCTTTATGACTTCATTCGCGGTGCGGGTCAGAAGCATCTGGCCAAATAGGCAATAGAAAACGGATTGATAAGACATTGCTTTTGATGGTTTGGAGTATATGGGGGATGTATTTGCCT
>CAZNDG010000104.1:0-3138 GCA_964571695.1 uncultured Syntrophus sp. | reverse complement strand
TACCCGACGCGCAACGGGATCCGCCACAGTCAGGACAGACGACCGACCTTTCCACATCGATCTCGAGTCTGGTCCCAAGCGCGGCGTCCAGGAAGGACACCCGCAAATCATGCCGCAGGTCCGCGCCCGCCCGGGCAGCAGAGCGGCTGCGGGATCGCCCCGCACGGCCGCCGAAGAAGTCCCCGAAGATGTCTCCGAAACTTGAAAAAATGTCTTCGAAGTCCGTAAAACCCCTATAGCCGGCC
Source organism: uncultured Syntrophus sp. (assembly GCA_964571695.1). GTDB lineage: Bacteria > Desulfobacterota > Syntrophia > Syntrophales > UBA8958 > UBA8958. The sequence continues at coordinate 2,893 of CAZNDG010000104.1, read as the reverse complement.
CCGTTTAACCCCGAATGACCATACCGGTCGTAGATATCTCTTTTCTCGGGATCGCTCAAGACCTCGTACGCCTCGGCCGCCTCCTTGAATCTCTCCTCCGCCTCCCTGTCGCCCGGATTCCGGTCGGGGTGATGCTGCATGGCGAGCCGTCGATAGCTTTTTTTGATCTCCTCCAGCGAGGCGTTACGCTCCACCCTCAGAATCTCATAATAATCACGCGTTGTGATCATCAGGCCTGCTGTTTCCTCCTTCAACGATCTTCCTAATTTCCTCCAGCATCGATTGGTCTCCGCTTTTTTCAAAGGCATAGCGGGCAAAGAGATGTTTTTTCAGGGCCATGGCCCGCCTGCCGAGCCGGTCCCACTCTCCAACGGTAGGAGAAGTCCCCAGAGCTTTAGCGGCCTGCTCAAGCAGCATCGCGTCGCCTGAGGAAATGGCCGCCGCCACGATCTCCATCAACCCCGTCTTGTGCTTTGCCTTCTGATAAAATTCAAGGGCGTCGAATATGCGGTCCGCACTTCTGCACCGATCCCCATAAGTAATGAGGACTTCTTTGGGGCTATTATCAATGTAGATGACTTTTTGTTTTTCTCGGTAATCGGGTAAACGCGGTTTCATTGCGTAAAGCTAATAATAACAAGATGTTGAATAATAATGTTATTAAATAATCATCCCTAGCGACTTTGTCAAGGGGGAGTGATATTTTTTCGGTAGCCGTTTCCCTGGATGGATTGAAAAGGAACAGAGGGTTGTACAATGAAGCCCTTGAGAAAGAATGTCCTGTCATAGAAAAATCCCCCGGCGGGGGAAAGGGCATGTCCGAAAATCTTAATCGTTCCATAGGAAAAGAAGAACCTATAGACGACGTGTTTTGTCATTGCTACGAGTATACGAAGAAAGACATTGAACAGGATTATCGAAAAAACAAACAATCAACAATTCTTGAAAAAATCGCAGCCGAGAAGAAGGCGGAACTCTGCAACCGCGCTCGGAAAAATCCAAAAGCCTGATGATGTTAGGCTGATGTCCGCCGTGCAGTGGACAGGGTCGCAGGCAATATCTTATGACGAAGGCATCACTTGAGGGTAAGGATTCGCTGATTCTATACAGCCTTTCAATAAGGCGGCTGTGCCGGATAATGCTTTGCGAATGGCAAATGAATAGATGAGCAGCGCGCCCTATATCAGTCTCATGCGTTCCCTTGACGTCCAGACCGGCTGCGCATCCTGTGACCAACATTCGCTATGAGCTGTGTAATTGTGGCCACGGCGTTTGGCTACTTGATTGCCCGGTAGACGATCTTCATCATCCAATAGTTATTCTTCGTGAAACGGTTGTATCCAGCCTGGCACTGCTCAACGATCATGTTCTTCATCCGAAACTCTTTTGTCTTCAATAGTGATCTCGTGCCCTTCTGGTGTAGCCGCTGCCACAGCCGTCAGGGATAGGGGCATGAGCTGTGACCACTTCGACCGGGATCGGACCGCCGCCGATATGAGTTTTATCTTCATGATATTTCCCCCCTCTGGATGGTTAGCGCATGTCCTTCGGTCGCCTGGCCCCACTCGATCAACCGAAGTTGCGGGTTGTGGCCGCCATCAAAAGTGATTTCGAGCCCGGTAATGCTCAGCGGGTGGACGCAGGAACCGGTGTTGTAGTAGCTCCCGTCGGGTTGGTGCTTGATCTTGACGCCTTCCGTCTTGACCCTGGATTCGAGGTAGCGCCTCTCAGTCAGTGACAGATTTTCGAAGACCGCCCGGTGAGTGTGGCCGGCAATGATAGTGGTAATGCCCTTTCCATTTGGGGTCGCCCATTTATGGAGGCGTTCGTCCACCTCATTGCAGAGGCCAGGATTCGTAGCGGCGCGGGTCGGGTCTTTTACCCCTCCCCGTTGCAAATCCGCCCAGATATGGTTGACGAAGAACTGGCTCACAGCGGCAACGGGACCGCTGCACATGGGGTCGGCCTGGTGGCCGTGGATCATCAGCATGGTATTGTTCAGGAGGATGGCCTCGTAGATCTGAATCCCCGGAAAGAGGGACTGGTAGATGTCCTGGTGATCTTTCCAGTAGAGGTCATGATTCCCCCAGACCTTGATGTAGCGGGTCTTTTCGGGATCGGGGTCGTGGAACTTCGCCAGCAGGTCATAGACCGGCGTGTAGGTGATGTAAATCTGGTCGAAATTGTCGTTCTCCCAGAGTTCCTCGGCGTCGCCCAGCTCGATATAAGTGAAGCCGTTTTCAAGATAATACTCCAAGGCGCAGCGATAGATCAGGGAGTTCTGGATGAAGTCGTCGGCGCCGGAGCCGTCCCCCCGGTGCATGTCGGACATGACAATCAGCTTCATGTCGGTAGTAGTCGTAATGCGTTTGATCCGTTCAAATTCGGGAAGATTGCTCATGGTTATTTGCCTCCTTTCCCCTCAAATGGAACCACCTTTGCGAAGACATTTACGTCATCCCGGATAACCTCTCCGTGGCCCGGATAAATCGTCCTGACGCAAAGGAGATTCTTCAAGACGGCGAAGCAATCGCTTGCCAGACCTTCATCCCAGCAAAAGCGGTTCAGATAGCCCATGCCGTCATGCCTGCCCAAAATGAGATCGCCGCAGATCAGTTCATGGGTTTTTTCGTTGTAGAGAGAGATGGAATCCGGCGTATGCCCGGGCGTTGGAAGCGCCTCCCAGCCGGCAAATCCGATTCGGCTCAGCAGGGCGCCCTGCATGTCGATGTAAGAGACTTGGTCTGTATACGGAAGACACCCATTGTCTTTGAAGACGGGCAAGGGAACACCGGCAAGGGATTCGAAGGTGATGTGCGACAGATTTCCGATGCGGCCATAATTTTCACGGATCGTGGGAACGAGACCGCTCAACCAGTTTTTCATGGGTACA
>CAZNDG010000103.1:0-3184 GCA_964571695.1 uncultured Syntrophus sp. | reverse complement strand
CAGTTGGATAGAGTCGCAGACTTCGAATCTGTTGGTCGTACGTTCGAGTCGTACCAGGCGCGCCAGATATAGGAAATTGGTTCTCTTCAGCAATACCGGGCCTTTAGCTCAGTTGGTAGAGCAGTTGACTCTTAATCAATTGGTCGGGAGTTCGAGTCTCCCAAGGCCCACCAGAAATTAAAGGGTTTTTCGGTACTTATCCGGAAAACCCTTTTTTTGTTTTTCGTCAAATCTCGTCATTTTCAACCCTATTCGCAGTCAAAATTGCGTACAGCGATTGTCATTCAAACCTCAATTTTGACATCTCAGACTTCATCATTTCGGTTAATAGTCAGCAAAAATTGTCGTGGTAGATATGGCAGCGTGTCAGAGTATTTTCTGGACCGTCCTGATGTCATTTCCGTTCTTGAGCATGTAGGCCGCAACGGTGTGTCTCAAATCATGCAGCCTGTGTTCCATGATGCCGCAGGATTTCATAATTTGCTTGACTCTGTGTGTGAATTAAGTGTCTGCATGTTCCAATGCAAACACAGGACCTATATAGCGTTTTACGGGGCTCAATGCCTCGATAAACTGGGGTATGAGAAGAACAATCCTTTCCCGGTTACCCTTCCCGGTCAGGCGGTACATTCCTTGCGACCAGTCAATATTTTGCCGCAAGAGGCCCTTGGCTTCGCTGTGCCACGCCCCGGTCCATAGACAGAAAACGATATACCGACACAAATACAGGTCAGTTTCGCGGCACTTTTCCAGAATGGCTCTCAAATCTTCCGGGGACAGTATCCGTGGGACCTGCTTCCCGGTTGGGACCATTTTATTTTTCGGTTTTTTCTCGATGATGCCGTTGTCAATGGCTTAGGTGAGGGCGGCCTTGATATGGCGTAGGTAGGTATTGACGGAGCGAGGCTTGACACCGCTGGCCCGGCAGGCCGTTTTGAATTCGTTTATCTTCGCCGCCGTGATGGCCCGGACCTGGGTGAAGATGCCGATAACATCAATCAAGGGGGCATTGAGGGTATAGCGGTCAACCTTTACTGTGGCAGTGGCGATGTCGGAGCAGGCGGCAAGATAATCGTCCCGGAATTTTGACAGGACGATATTGCGGTAGGCTTCCAGGGAGAAGAGCTTGCCCCGGAGAAATTCGGATTTCAGTTCCCGGTAAATTGCCTTTGCGCGGACCTTATCTGCGGTGCCGAGAGACCTTGCTTTTCACTGACAATACTCGACATAGAAACGATTCCCATGAAGGTATAAGCGCATGGAAATTTTCATATACGGATTCCAGGAATGATTGCAAGGCTTTCTCCTTGGGCAAAACCATCTCCTTGAAGGGCCGCTTACGGTATTCGTCAAGACACAAGCGGTCAAATATCCAGTCGCCACGTGCTGAATCGTGGTCAGGATAGCCTCTTTAAATGTTGGTATCCATATTGTCATCATCGGCTAACGATTCTATAAGCCGGCGATATTTGCAGCGCATACATGCGCCGACGATGAACAGGACGCAGGGAGTTGACGGTGCAAGCTGGACGCACACAGAATGATTGCAGCATTGTAAGAGAATGTAGTGGGTTGGGTAGGGGACGAGGAAATGCCTGAACCTGGCTGAAAAATAAAAAATAAAACCCTCTGAAGACCGGTTCTTCAGAGGGTTTTATTTTGGGACACAGATTGAACGGTCAGTGCCCGTATCTCGTCAGCGTCAGGAGATGTCTATCCTCGTTACGGCGCGATCACGCCTCCCGATGCTCTTTTATTAACCGACCAGATTCTTGATGCCTTCGATCACCGGATTGGTGAAGAGGGCGATCAGGACGGTGTAGAGGGCGAAGACCCCGGCAACCTCGCCGGTGTACATCTTCTCATACTTGTGCTTCAGGCTGATGACGGTCATGCCGCCAATGATCAGGCAACCAAGCTGGAAGTAAGGGAAGTTGGCCACGCCCGCCGCCGCATACTCGGCCAGGGCGAAAGTCCCGGTGCAAAGAACCACCACTATTGCCGCTACCATCGTTCCTAATGTCTTTTTCATCTTCTGTGTCCTCCGTTTATTTTATTGTTTTTTTGTTGGCTTCTGTTTGACTTTAGATAATGCGGGAAGTGTGCCAAGTGATTTATTAGCAAATTGAAAACATTACATCTATCAGATTATATTGAGTATTAATTGTTATCGGCGCGATCTGGATGGGTGATTTTGGGGATGATTATGAAGATTATTTCAATGAAGTTTTAAATGCGTTGAAAGGAATGTCGGATCGAGAAGATTATAGATGGCGTCGGGGGTAGTGGCGTAAGATGGATCTTTATTGGCAGCACGTTCCAGATCTTTGCCGTTTATTACCATTTATGGTTCCTCGCTGTTTCATGTGGGTAACCTGAATTCGAGTTTGCCTCCGATGAGGTAGATCATGTTGATCAAGTTTTTTGTAGTACGGTATCCCCGGGCCTTAGCTTTGGCCGCTTGGATGAGACTGTTAATTCCCTCAAGGATGCCATTGTTGATCTTTGATGTGAACCATCTAAGTATGCCAGCCCAGTGACGCTTTATAGTGTATGCGGACTTTTTGATTGGTTCCAGACGGCTGTGAGTGGCCCAGAAGTACCACCTCTTCAGGAATGTCTCAGCCTCTTGAATAGGTTGGTTCCAGAACTCTTGGAAGTTTAGGCGAATATGGTAGGTGCGGGCCGTTTTCAGATTCAGATTCTTGACCTGGAGAGCCTCTAATGTTGCTGCCTGAATTTCCTTGAGATTTCCGGGGTTTTTTAGCCAGATGTATCGGGTTCTTTTCAACTCCGGTCGACTTTGCTGTTCCTGGCGCCGCACCTCGTCTACGGCCTCATTGATGATTTTGAGGACATGGAACTTATCGAATGTCAGTTGGGCTTCCGGGAAATGCTTTTCCACGCCACTGATAAAGGCCGGAAACATGTCACAGCAAACCTCCCGAATACGGAAAGAATCACCATGATGCGCTTCTAAGTCGGCTTTGAACCGTTCCGGAGTCGATGCATCCTTGCCCTCGGTTGCAAACAGAACTTTAGGCGTCTGCATTTCCACAAACACGCTTAGAGAGCTTTGCATAACTGCGGAAAAATGGTTCGCAAGCGGGGAATCAAATGTTTTTCGCCGTTGCGTGATTGAACTTAACGCTTGGTAATGAATAAGGTATATACGTTACCCATT
>CAZNDG010000102.1:0-3213 GCA_964571695.1 uncultured Syntrophus sp. | reverse complement strand
AATCCCGGAGGTAATACCGGTGCTGAGCATGGGCTATCCTACTTCATCGAGCATGAAGGCACAAAGATCCTGTTTGATACGGGACAGAGCGATCTCTTCCTGCAGAACGCATCACTGATGGGGATGGATGTGGAGGAGAGGGATCTGATTATCCTGAGTCACGGTCACTTTGATCACGGAAACGGACTGCCACATCTCCCTGGCGGCAAGCTGATCTGCCATCCGGGCTGTTTTGTGAAGCGATATAGAACCATTGACCACACCTATATCGGTCTGAAGAACAGCCGGGATGAAATCGCACAAAAATTTGATCTCACCACCAGCAAAGCACCTCTCCGTGTCAATGACTCCATTCTGTTTCTGGGAGAGATCCCCCGCATAACCGATTTTGAATCACAACAGACCTCCTTCTCTTTTGAAGATGGGAGTCCCGATTTTGTGGCAGATGACAGTGCCGTCGCCCTGCAGACAGAGAAAGGGTTGTTTGTGATCACCGGCTGCGGACATGCCGGGGTGGTCAACACCCTGGAGCATGCCAAAAAAGCAACCGGGAAACAAAGGATTTATGGCTTCATGGGAGGGTTTCATTTGAAAAAAAGAGACAGACAAACCATTGAAACCATCCACTACCTTAAAAAAAACAGGGTGGAACATGTCATCCCATCTCACTGTACCGGATTGCCTGCACTTGTGGCATTTGCGGAGAGTTTTCAGATTCAATCGGTAAGAACAGGTGATACCTACACCTTTTAGTACATGAATGAACGTATGTTCACTTTAATTTAGGCTTTTTGCCATTGTCAATTTATTATTTGTTTCACTTAAAAAATTAGCATTATGCCATCAGGAGATCGTACCGGACCGATGGGACAAGGTCCCAGAACCGGAAGAGCAAGAGGATTTTGTTCGGGATTTGATACACCCGGATATGAAGATGGATTGTATCGCAACAGAGGTTGGGGAGCATGCAGGGACCAGATTGCCAGATCGGGTAGAAGAATAGCAGTAGCCAGAGGAACAGGATTTGGACGCAGAGCCGGAACAGGCAGAGGAGCTGGAGTTGTTCAGGGTTACAGCGCTGACCGGCTTTACAGTTTTGGCCTTCTTATTTCAGAATTGATTCAAAATATTCCCTGGCAGGATATCCTCCGCAAGCGGGATGAGATGGAAGTGCTCAAAAAGGAAGCACAACGGCTCAAACGTTCCAATGAGGAGCTGGAGGAGAAACTACGGAATTTAGAAAGTCGCAACGAATAATAATCTACTTATTAACTGTCATTGAATGGAATCGACAGTGCCAATCAACACCCTTGCAGAGGGTGACAGGGGGGAGATTAGATCGCTTGAAGGTGGTTTCTTCTTCATCAAGAAACTGGAAGGGATGGGTCTTCGTATCGGGACAACCATCACGGTTGTGGCAAGGCAATGGATGAGTGGCCCTGTGATTGTTCGTTTCGAAAACACAGAAGTCGCCATCGGGTTCAATATGGCTAAGAGAATCAGGGTAAAACGGGTTTGAATGAGCAGCAGAATAATACTGGCAGGCTATCCGAATGTAGGGAAAAGTGCTGTCTTCAACCGTCTTACAGGGATGGATGTAATCTCATCCAATTACCCGGGAACAACAATCGATATTGCACGGGGATTCCTCAAAAGGGAAGGAGAACAGTATGAACTGATCGACCTGCCCGGATTTTACTCTCTTGAGCCTACATGCAAAGCGGAAGAGATTGCGGTGAAACTGATCCGTGAGGGTGATCTGATTGTACAGGTCGTGAATGCAACCAATCTGGAGCGTAACCTCAATCTCACGTTGCAACTGATCCAACAGCGAAAACCGATGTTGATCGCTCTCAACATGTTCGATGAAACAAAACAGAAAGGGATCGTCATTGATGTGGCAAAGCTTGAACAGATACTGGATCTTCCGGTTGTCCCCACCTCTGCTTTAACAGGTGAGGGAATCAAGGAGCTGGTCACAAGGATGAAAGAGGCACGTGTATCGCGCTACCGCTTTGAAGATGTACAACGGTGGAATGAGATAGGAAAGATTACCGGTCAGGTACAGTCTATCCACCCGCAACATCATTCATACTTTGAGCGACTGCAGCATGCATCCGTGAGACCGATCACCGGGATACCCATCCTGGTGGTGGTATTATTTCTGATGTTCACGCTCATCAGAGTGATAGGAGAGGGATTGATTGAGTTCCTCCTCGATCCGTTCTTTGAAAACATGTGGAAACCGCTGATGACAACACTATCAGCACGACTAAGCCACCAGTCACTGCTGCATGACCTGCTGATAGGGGATCTGATTGGAGGTGAGATTGATTTTGGTCAGTCATTCGGGCTACTGACGACCGGGTTGCATGTCACCTTTGGCGCTGTGTTACCCTATGTGCTCGCATTTTTCACACTCTTGTCTGTCCTGGAGGACACCGGTTATCTGCCAAGGGTTGCGGTAATGGTTGATAACCTGATGCATAAAGTAGGATTGCACGGTTTGTCTATCATACCCATGTTACTGGGTTTTGGCTGTAATGTGCCTGGAACGATGGCTACCCGAATCCTTGAAACCAGGAAAGAGAAGTTTATTGTGGCAACACTGATCGCGATCACCGTTCCCTGCATGGCCATGCAGGCGATGCTGTTCGGATTATTGGGCACCTACGGCGTGAAAGGGGTAGGTATTGTCTATCTCACATTGTTTGTTGTCTGGCTGTTGTTGGGCATGATCCTGAAGAGAACGGTGAGAGGCAGATCACCTGAACTGTTCCTTGAGATTCCCCCCTACCGGCGACCCTATTTCGGGGGATTGATGAAAAAGATATGGATGAGGGTTAGGTGGTTTCTTCAGGAGGCTGTACCCTTTGTGTTGGTGGGAGTGCTCATTGTCAATCTGCTTTACTCGCTGGGGTTCATGCAGTGGGTCAGCGATAAGGTCTCCCCTCTGTTCACGCTGCTCTTCGGCTTACCCGGGGAGGCCTCGGGGGCATTGATCATTGGCTTTTTACGGAAGGATCTGGCTGTAGGCATGCTGTTACCGCTCAACCTCACCTTTCAGCAGCTGGTGGTGGCTTCGGTGATGCTCTCCATGTTCTTCCCCTGTATTGCCACATTCTCGGTGTTACTCAAGGAGCTGGGGATCAAAGATCTGTTGAAACTGACCGGAATCATGCTGCTTTGCGTGGTGATTACCGGTTCACTGTT
>CAZNDG010000101.1:0-3255 GCA_964571695.1 uncultured Syntrophus sp. | reverse complement strand
ATCCGACTGGAGCCTACTTTCATCTCATTCACCTATCCTATCAACAACCTCCACCATGACGAGAGATCATCGATAAGTTTATTGAAAGCGTGAAAATGGGGTAATGCGTTTGTGTAGCAGCTTTTCCTCCGTAATGCGTAGAAGTGATCGCAACATCTGTTGACGGCAGCTAAATGGTCTTACCCCGGATCACACTATATTTCTTTTGGAAGCAAAAAGACTTCTGTGTTTATCCCCATTGAAGCTATAGGAAAATGATTATTTTTTTCAATATCTTCGCTTACCGGCTCGTTAATGCGTATGTTAAGTAAACGAATCCTTTGGCCCGCATGTAAGCTGAACGGCACAATTAACGTTCTCAGGAGGATTGACTGTCCAACATTAATCGATCGCGAGGACTCTACCACGCCATCCCAACTGGTTGGCCCGTGTTGGGCAGTGAGTTTAATTTGAAGATCAGTGAAATGACGTGCTGATGATTCACCATAACTCTTTTGGGGTTGTCTGAGCCAGTGCCAATATTCTTCGCAAAGCTGGCGTACGATGCAGTATTCACAATTTTCTTGGCTCGGGCGCGCCTCTGGGGGCATATGCTGGAGTTCAATAAGTGCACTCACCGTTCGTTTTCTAATTTCGGCTGCAAAAGAGCTCAATTCACTTCTACTTGGTGCCGGAATCTCCATGTCGTGCTCGTCATATGAGAGCACAAGTTCCGCTTGTTTGAAAAATATATAGCTTGACTTTGTCACATTGTTCCTACTCCCGTTCGCCCTGAGCTTGTCGAAGGGTCACATTCCGTTCATGGTTCGACAAGCTCACCAAGACAAGTTTCTTTCCCATTGCCCTTTGTACATCCCGTATTCACCGTAGGGAACGGTCTATCACGCCTCACCCCCATTCTTCTTCACCCGAAAAAACTCCGTGGCAATTCTTGCAAGGATCGGATAGGATTTGCCCAGCCGTTGGCTAATTCAATCAACGAAAGGAGGCAACGATGAAGCTTAAAACAAAAGACGGAGGATGGAATCCTTACTTTGCCGGGGCGCTGGTCGGCATTTTGGCTATTGCTTCGGTGTGCGCTACGACAACGCTGATGGGCAAAACCAATTATCTGGGCGCGTCCACCACTTTTGTCCGCGCCGCTGGTTTTGTGGAGCAGGTTTTCGCCTCGGAACATGTTGCTCAAAACGCTTATTTCGCCGCCACAAAAATCAAAGTGGACTGGCAGTTTATGCTCATCATCGGAATTTTCCTGGGCTCGCTGATCTCTTCTCTCACGGATAAAAGTTTTCTGGTGGAAAAAGTACCGCCCATCTGGCAGGAACGCTTCGGCTCCTCAATGGCCAAAAGAGGCGCAGGCGCGTTTCTCGGCGGCATCGTGGCCATGATCGGTGCGCGACTGGCGGATGGCTGTCCCAGCGGACACGGACTCAGCGGGATGATGCAGTTGTCGGCAAGCTCTTTTGTGGCGCTGGCGCTGTTTTTCGCAGCCGGCGCTCTGACCGCGGTGCTGGTTTACAAAAGGAGGGCGTCATGAGCATTGATCAAATTTTGGGCTTAATTACCGGTGTGGCGTTCGGATTTCTGCTGCAGAAAGGACGGGTCATCCGTTTTGAAAAACAGGTTGGCGCGCTTCTGATCAAAGACATGACGATATTCAAATTCATGCTTTCCTCGATTCTGGTCGGCATGGTGGGGATATTCATTCTCTCGGATATGGGAATTATCACGTTCAGCCACAAACCGTTGAATGTGGGCGCCGTAGTGATCGGCGCAATTCTTTTCGGCATTGGCTGGGCGGTGATGGGATTCTGCCCCGGCACTTCCGTTGCAGCTGTAGGCGAAGGCCGCGTGCATGCTTTATTCGGCATCGCGGGAATGCTGGTCGGCGCGGCGGTATTTGCCGAACTGTATCCGTTTCTTCAGTCCACCGTCATGGCCTGGCAGGACTTCGGGAAAATCAGCCTGCAGGGCGCTCTGGGTATTTCCCACTGGGTGCTTGTGCCGATATTCTGGGCGGCAACGATCGGCCTGTTTGTGGTGTTCGAGAAAAATGGTCTGTAAAATCTAAACGTTATCAGGCTCCCGTCCGCCGGCATCGAAGGCCGGCATGCCGGCGGACGGGAATCAATTCATCGCCCGTTATTGAATTGATAAGGCGTTGCTTTTTTGTAGCGTGACTATATGAAGAGGAAATTTGATTGTCATGAGGATTTGGGAGCAAAATGCTGGGTCCTTTGCCGATCATTAAGCGGGAGATTTGTCATGGAGCTTGTCTTTTGATAAATCGGCCTCATTTTTTGTTGACTTCCCCATCAGGCAGGCCTTTCCAGCACGCCTTTATTTTTGCGATGCATCATGCTTCGATGAAATCTCACCGAGAGTATTGAGGGTCCCAAGAGAAATGATTGTTATTCATTTCGGATCGAAAGGTGCAAAGATTTGACAAAGAATTTTTCGTTTAGATTGCCTCCCTTATACCTTCCTGAAAGAGAGATTTTACCCCCTGTTTTCCAATTCAGCATTTCAACCGCCATTATATGACGAATCTTGTGTTTTGTTTATGGGAGATGTATAAGTAATCATCGATTCTCTAAAAGGGGTGTAAAAATGAAATTAACCCTTTCAAGAATTACATTGGTCTCCTTTCTGCTAATCTTATTTATCCCCAATTTTATATTTGCCGAAACAAAAACCTTCGTCCGGGAATACACCTACCAGGCAAGCGATGAAGACAGCAAGAACTCCAGCCGGACCATATCTCTGCGCGAAGTCAAAAGGCTTCTTCTGGAAGAACTAGGGACTTATCTGGAAAGCACAAGCGAAGTGCAGAACTTTCAGTTGACCAAGGACCAGATTATCACGCTCACCGCTGGCATTGTCCGAACAGAGCTTGTGGAAGAAAAATGGGATGGCCGCACCTACTGGATTAAGGCCAAAATTCAAGCGGATTGATTGAGTCGAGTAGACCGGTTTCTGCCAATATTTAGGTTAATGTTTGTTTTCTCCGTTTGCCGCCTGATTTCCCGGCGGTGCCGCGCAATTTCAACTATTATCAATTGTAATGTAGCATAAAAAGGCAGATTTAGAAAAACAACATTTCAGGAAGGAGCGGATCTACTCCAAAAGAAAGAAATTGGCTTTCATATTTTTACACGCTTTCGATCGCCATTCAATAATCCCTCAACATTTGGGGGTTAACGCTTTGTATTTGAACACGAAGGGCTGATATGGGGTCGTTTATTTAACTTTTTT
>CAZNDG010000100.1:0-3307 GCA_964571695.1 uncultured Syntrophus sp. | reverse complement strand
AAGTGGACTCATTGCGGCGATCACGTATTGGCTCTATAGCACCGATCAGTAACACCGGACACGCCATTTTGGAGTTAGTACTCGTCATCGCCTTACTCTGGGGGCTGGCGCCTTTTTTTCAGCAGCCGATGGTTTTTGTAGCAACCGCCCTGATAGGCTCTACAATTCTTTTCTACATGGCCGTCGAGATGTTCCGTTCCTTGCCTTCTTTGCATCTTTCCTGGGAGGGAGACCATAAGCGGGGGAGTCATCCAATAATCAGCGGCATATTGATGAGTGTGGCCAATCCATATTGGATCATCTGGTGGGCAACGATCGGCCTAGGTTATATTCTATATTCTTGGCGGTTTGGTTTATGGGGCATAGCTTTTTTCTTTGTCGGACACATTCTGGCTGACCTGGCCTGGTATTCACTTGTCGCGGCTGCTGTGGCGGGGGGGAGACATTTTCTAACCAATCGCCTTTACCGCGGTCTCATTGCTGCTTGTGCAATCTTTCTAATTGTGTTTGCGGGGTATTTTGCCTATGCCGGCTTCGAAAAGCTGAATGTCATTATCTCATAGTAGGCGCTTGTATAGGTATTCGAAACCGTGGTAGGTAATCCGAGGTTCAAAACAAATCTGCATACCAGGTTCCTTGCTGGGTTTGAGGAATACCTTTTAAAAGATAGCACCAGCGCATGGAGTCAGAAGATGATCAAGGAGACAAGATGACATTTCAAGAATGTATCGACTTCATGAAAAGAAACCCCAACAGCTTTCTTGCTACGGCAAGTGGGGATAAGCCACATGTCCGTCCAATGACTGTCTGGCTTGCTGATGAAACAGGGATTTATTTCTACACATCCCGTATCAAATCCCTTGTATCGCAGCTTGAAAAGAACCCCAACATTGAAATAGCGTTCCACCAGCCTGGTACACCACCGGATATCGGCTCTATATTAAGAATCTCGGGCCGTATAGAGTTCGTTGAAGACATGGCAATACGTACCCGTCTATATGAGACATTTTCCTGGTTGAAGGAGATCGGGACTGGAAGACCGGACAGCCCGACTATTGTCGTGTTCAGAATTCCGCAGGGGCAGTTCAACTATTGGACATGGGAAAATAACGTCAATCCTGGACCATGGGTTGAATTTCCGTAAAAGCTCTATGGAATACGGTTCAGCTTTCTTCCCGTTATCAGCGCATTGAGGCTAATGAATGCTTCGAGCATCCAAATGCAAGTCTTCACCGAGGCTGGTCGTGCCGGTGCATTGAATTTGAAAGAAAGGTGCGATTTTTTGAGCGTGATTATTTTGGCAGGAGGTGGTAACTTCCTCCTCTCTACTCGACTCATTAACAATTAAATGAGAAGTCTCAGCATCACATAAAATTAAAGGTGGAAAAGACAATGAAAATTAGAAGCATCAATCTATGGACAATTGCTATGGCAGTCCTGATGGCAGTAACCCTGCATTCATTGGCCGTGGCACAGGAAATCAAGGTGGGAGCTGGCGCCGCTGGAACGGAAGACATTTTCAACAAGATTAAGGTACCCTTCGAGAAAACCAGCGGGATAAAGCTGGTTCTCATTTCAAACGGACCGGTAGAGGCACTAAAAGAACTGGACAAGGGCATCTTGGATGTAGCCGTCGGAGGGGTAACATTTCTAGACTGGATGGAGATGATGGAAAAGGAAGGATATAAGGTTCCCGACAAGAACGTCTACAAATACCGAGTGATCGGCAAAGACACAGTAAAGATCATCGTAAACAAAGAAAATACGGTTAAGAAACTCTCGCGGGACCAGTTGAAGAATATCTTTACAGGCAAAACGGTCAACTGGAAAGATGTGGGCGGCAAGGACGTACCCATTACGGTAGTCTGGGGAAGCAAGATTCCGGGGACAAATGCGGTTTTCATGAAACAGATCATGGATGGCGCTGCCTTTACCAAAAATGTTCAGGAAACGACCACTGCGGCGGAGATCAAAAAACTTATAGCCTCGATTCCTGGGGGCGTCGGTTTGGGGCCTGTCTCTATCGTAGATGCAACGATTTCCGCTCCAGAGATCCCCGATGTAGGCAGGCCGATTACGGCAATTACCAAAGGCACGCCCTCACCCAACGTTCTGAAGCTTTTTGACTTCATTCGTGGTGAGGGGCAAAAGTATGTAGCCAAATAGGCGCGAGAGAAGCTCGGCTACGGGCGTGGAAATACGAAACTAACAGCATGCTCGAGGGGCCGCCAGCACCCGTATGGACGTTCTACGGTGTGAAAACACAGAGAGTATGTCTCCATTGGGCAAAATAGCAGGATGTTGCGATGATAGTTATTTCCACTTAGCCTTCCGATGGAGTGATTTTGCAGCAGGACAGAGATTCACGATGCCAAATACAAAGCGATAAACCCCTGATCCTGAGAACTTATTGAATCCCGGTCGAAACATGCGACTTTTGACGTAAACATAAATCCACAGGTGAGGGTTTTGGGGTTCCCTATACTGGCAATGATACTATTGCATAAACGTTGATTTAATTTTCGACTTGCCAAATATAATTATCTAAGCTAAAAATCTTATCAGTAAGAATATTTTCCAAGGAGGATTGAAATGGCAAGTCTGGCAACTACAAAAATGACCTCCAGAGGGCAAGTCGTTATCCCTGAGGATATACGCAAACGACTTAACTTAAAAGTTGGCACTCAATTTGTCGTAGTGGGAGAAAAAGATGTGGTTATATTCAAATCGATCTCCCAACCATCTATGGAAGATTTTGACAAACTGATTGCCGAAGCTCGCAAACAGGCGAAAGAAGCCGGGCTGAAGAAGTCTGACGTCCATGCCACTATTGCGAAGGTGCGAGGCCGCAAGTGAAGGTTATTCTCGATACGAATGTCTTTATTTCCGGTGTTTTTTTCAGCGGTCCACCGCATCAAATACTCAATGCATGGCGTGACGGCGTAATTAAATTGGTAATTTCTCAAGATATATTGAGTGAATACCGGCGGGTGGGTGAAGCGTTTTCCGAAGAGTTCCCTTCAATTGACTTGCGACCGATTCTTGATTTGGTAACCATTGAGGCAGAGTTATATGTTGCTGAAGATCTCCCCGAACCTCTGTGTAGTGATCCCGATGATGATAAATTTGTAGCCTGCGCTATTGCCAGTGGAAGCAGGATTATCATAAGTGGGGATAAGCATTTACTTAAAGTTTCTGGATACCATGATATCGAAATTCTAAAGCCTCGAGAATTTATAAACAAACATTTACAAAAAAGTTAAATAAACGACCCCATATCAGCCCTTCGTGTTCAAATACAAAGCGT
>CAZNDG010000099.1:0-3351 GCA_964571695.1 uncultured Syntrophus sp. | reverse complement strand
TTAATAATTATAACATAAGGTTAAGTGTTATTGTTCCTCAATAATTTCCCAACCATTCTTACCGAAATATAGCGATGACAACGAAGAAGCTTCTCCTTAATCTCTTATGCTGATTTGGCGTCTGCCAACGGCGCATTCAAGAGGGGTGCGCAATCGCGGCAGGCGAAGCGCTTCCACTTCAATGATCTTGCGTAATGTGTCCGGAAAAAACACCGGCGTCGGACACCGGCTTCAGACTGCCTTGACAATCAATAACTTTTCGGAGATAAAGGAAATAAGCCGATTATGAAGAGTATGATAAATCAGGATATAGCAGGGGGAAACCGTGGTTTCTTGCGTGAGGAAACTCTTTTGCGGAAAAAGCCGTTGTGAAAAAAAAAGACTGATAGTGATAACGCCTTCGCCATTGACCGGATGGGAGTGAAAGGAGCAAGACCAATGGCCGATACATCGGAAAAGAAGCTGTCCCGGATGCAGAAGAAAGAAGCGGCTTATGAAGAGAATCGCCGCCACTGGCTGGTCGAGGAGGAGAAGATTTACGACCTTTGGGAGAGGGCCGGCAACCCGGGCGGCGATGTGCAGAACCAACGGCTGGCAAAACAGGGGAAGAAACCGCCCCGCCGGCTCATTAGCCAACTCATCGATCCGGAGACGGAGTTCTTCGAGTTAAGCAGGGGCGCCGGATTCGGCATCGGCTACGAGGGCGTGGAAGATGTTCCCTCAGGTGGTCTCGTCACGGGGATCGGGAAGATCCACGGCAATTGGGTGATGATTCTCGCCAATGACAGCCGCGTCACCGCCGGGGCCTACTATCCCATCAGTTGTAAAAAGCATCTTCGCGCCCAGGAAATCGCCGAAAAGTGCGGCCTGAATTTCGTTTATATCGCCGACTCGGCGGGGGCTTATCTTCCCCTTCAGGATCGGATCTTCCCGGGTCGGAACCAGTTCGGTCACTTCTTTTACAATATGTGCCGCATGTCCGCCCAGGGCCTCAAGCAATACACCTTAAGCACCGGGGGCAACACGGCGGGAGGCGCCTACATAGTTTATCTGGCCTGTGAATCCATCATGATCGACGGGATGTCCTATTCATTTCTCGGGGGTCCGCCCATGGTGAAATCGGCGATCGGGGAAACGGTTTCCATGGAGGATCTGGGAGGCGCCAGGGTTCACACCTCCATTTCCGGCGGCGCCGACCATTTTGTGAAGTCCCAGGATGAAGGCATCGAAAAACTCCGGGAGCTGCTGGCCTTCGATCCGGGGCAGACGCTTTACATCGACAGGCGCCGGCCCGCCCCTCCGAAAGTTCCCGCCGACCATCTCTACCGGGTGCTGCCGAAGGAGGTCTCCAAGGGGATCAACGTCCGGGAAGTCCTGGCGGCCATCGCCGATGACAGCTATTTCAGCGAGTATAAACGTAATTACAACCCCGGACGGGGTGATAACATCGTCTGTGGGAAGATCTTCCTGAAGGGGATCCCCGTGGGCGTCATCGCAAGCAACAATAACGGCGTCATCTTCGTCGATTCGGCAAGGAAGGCCATCGAGTGGGTCATACGCTGCTGCACCATGAAGATACCCATCCTCTATATCCAGAATTCCCCCGGTTACATGGTCGGCGCCGCGGAAGAATACGCCGGCATCGGCAAGTACGGTTCCGGCATGGTGCGGGCCTGCGCCTGCGCGGAAGTGCCCCGTATCCAATGGATCATCGGTCCGGACCACGGCGCGGCGAATTTCGGCATGTGTGGCCGTACCTTCGATCCTCTTTTTATCTTCGCCACCATGCGGGCGAGGACCTCGGTTATGTCAGGCGACACGGCAGGCTTCATCCTAACCAGCCTGGAGCGGGTGAACCGGAAAAAGCGTGGTGAAGAAATGGATGAGGCGGCGGCGGAAAAATTCCGCCGGATGATGATCGCCAAATACGATCGGGAAGCCCATCCCTTCTATATGGAGGCGCGTCTCTTCAACGATGGGACCCTGCCCCTGAAGGATTGTCGCGATGCCCTGGCGCTGGCCTTTGAGGTTGCCCTCTTGCAGCCGGTCCGGGCATCAAATTTCGGTAATTTCAAATTCTAAGAAGGAGGAACAGTGGCGGAGCAATGCCGGGGCGCTGTTCAAGGGTCCGGCGCTGCCGTTCATCTTGACGATATCGTAAAAAGTCCATATGCGGCGTTGCGCTTCATCCTTCGTCACTGCGAAGTTATCCGGGGACACGTTCCGATTCCTTCGGGCTTCCGGATCAAATCCCCTCCTTCGACGCCTCATTCCTCAGGATTCGCGCGCCTTGCCTCTGGATCTTTTTACTTCGTCGTTTCCATCATGACTTACTATGAAAATTCCATTTTCATGCTTCGTGGTGCTCCACGGGGCATGAGGGTTTTTTATGAATTCATCGATCTTGAGGGTCAGCTATGTGGAGGACCATCCCGCACTGTTTTCCCCCCGCCGGCACGTCGCCTGGTTCGCCGGTGTTTTGATGCGCGGGAGGAGGGAGAGCAAGGTTCGCAATTTGCAATTACTGATTAATATCAAGATTATATGCTTAATCGGAAAAGTTGAAATTATCGGAATTCCGATAATTTGCCCTTGAGAAAGAGGCAGGCTTTGGGGCAGGGAAGTTCATGAGCAAGGGGAAAAGGGCTACGGGAAAGCAGGGAGACGATCCGGTTTGCCACCGCCGCCGGCCTTGCTGTCCCGGTTGACGACCACGATGGTCGTCCGCTTGAAGAACGCCGCGGACATCCCCGGCGCCCGGATGGTGGGGGTCCTTTTGGTCAGTCTGTCGGCCCGCGCCCAGCGTCAGGAGATCGGCGCGGGGGGCAGGAAAAGGGCCTGTCGGCTGGGAAGGAAGCTCCTTTGTCAGTAAAAAATGTTTCACATCCGAAGGGGCACCCAACCGCTCTTATGGTCTTCAAATGCCTTTTTGGAAGGTTGAGGCAATTTACTTGTCGTCATTCTTCCGTTGCCCTGCCGGACACTGGCGGCCTCTATCGGTCAGACGGTATTGCTGCAAACGGCTGTTCGGCTTGTCGGGGATAGTCATTTCAATCAACCCATCCACCAGGGCCGGTCTTAGATAACGCTCACGAAAGGATTTGCGGTCCTGCAGGCCGAGAGTGGCTTGCAGCGCCTCGCGGCTCATTTCTCCCTGGAGCGCTAAAAGCAGCTCGCCGACTTGGGGGGTGACATGGGGGGTGACTTGGGGGGCGGTAGTGGTTATGGCATCCAGGATCATGCGGAGCATGAAGGCAATAAACGGTGCGGAATCGGTCCGGTTCGTGCTTTCCTGTAGCGCCTGGTAATACTCGGACTGATGCTCGAACACCAGGCTTTCCACCGGAATAT
>CAZNDG010000098.1:0-3508 GCA_964571695.1 uncultured Syntrophus sp. | reverse complement strand
CTTGCGAACCATTTTTCCGCAGTTATGCAAAGCTTTCAACCTGACAACCGAGGAGATAAGTGGATTATGAAACAAATATTCCGCCTGATGATCATCGGGCTCGGAACAATGGCTGTGTTCTTCTTTGCCACCCATTCGGCCTTTGCCGTTTCCCGGCCGGAGATATTCGTCCAGATGGGCCATACCCGGGAAAGGGTCAATGCCGTGGCCTTTTCTCCCGACGGCAAATACGCCTTCACGGGGGGGTGGGATCATACCGTCAAGATGTGGGAGGTGGCGTCGGGACGGGAAGTGCGGACCCTTTACGGGACGGCGAAGGTGACCGCCATCGCCGTAAGCCCCGATGGCGGGCTGCTCATTTCGGGAGACGAGGACTATAAAGACAATCTCAAGCTCTGGGACCTGAAAACGGGTAAGGTGATCAGGGCGTTCTCCGGTCACGAGCCGGGGATGGAGGCCATTGCCGCCCTCGGCTTTTCCGCCGATGGCAGGCATTTCCTTTCCGCGGGCGGCCGGGAAATCAAACGCTGGGATATTGCCACGGGGAAGGCGTTATGGGCTTTTACGAACGACTCTCAAGACGCTTACGCCCGTTTTACCGCCATGGTCCTCAGTCCGGACGGCAGGTTTATCGTTTCCGGCATGCGCTCCCATGCCCAGGTGGAGATGGCGGATGGAACGCGGGCCGACGCCAAGAGCGCCGGCGCCGTTATGCTCGTTCTGGATGCCGCCGACGGTCGGCGGCTTCGGGCCTTCAATGACGGCGGCGGCTGGGTCGAGGCCCTGGCCGTGTGTCCCGACGGTCGGCATGTCATCTCCGCTGATCACCAAGACGGCGCCAAGATGTGGGATTTCACCACGGGAAGGCAGGTAAAGGCGTTTTCCGGAGAAGGGGTTTCTACGGCGGCGGTCAGTCCGGACGGCAGCTATGCCCTCTTCGGCGGCGTGATGACGATACGGCTCTGGGATATTGGCGCTGCCAGAGAGATCCGGACCTTTACCGGCCACAACGGTTGGCTCCGCTCCGTCGCCTTCAGCCCCGACGGCCGGCATGCCCTGTCCGGGAGCGACGACAACATGCCCCGGCTTTGGGATGTCGCCTCCGGAAAGGTATTGCGGAGCTTCGGCGGCTACGCCCGGCAAGTCGCCGCCGTAGCGGCCGGCACCACGGGCCACACCCTGCTCATCGCCCAGAACGCCGGCCTGCTGAGTATCTGGGATGTCCCGACGGGCAGCCAGACAAAGACAATGGCGCACACCCTGGGCGTCAGCGCCGCGACCCTCAGCCGCGACGGGAAATACGCCGCGGCGGGGGGATGGAACTTTCCGGAATCTGCCTCGACGGTCAAATTGTGGGACGTCGCCACGGGTGGCGAGCTGGGGAAGCTGACCAGGCCGGGAGCGAGTCAGTGGGCCAGACCGGCGGCGATAACGTCGGACAACAGGAATATCCTCTGGTCCGTCGGCCCGACCCTGCTCCTCTCGGAGGTCGCGACGGGGAAGGTTGTCCGGACCTTCAGCGGCCATGAGGGGGAAATCGAGGCGGCCGCGTTGAGCGACAACGGCGCCTACGCCCTTTCCCGCGATGCCCTGTCCGTCAAGATCTGGGATGTCGCCGCGGGCCGGGTTCTGAAAACTTACGCCGATCCCCAAAGAGTCGGCTTGTTTTACGCCGGGACCTTCAGCCCCGACGGGAAAAAAGTCCTCCTCCTTGAGTACGGCGGTGGGAAAAAAGAGATTTCCTTC
Source organism: uncultured Syntrophus sp. (assembly GCA_964571695.1). Taxonomy (GTDB): domain Bacteria; phylum Desulfobacterota; class Syntrophia; order Syntrophales; family UBA8958; genus UBA8958. The sequence continues at coordinate 1,762 of CAZNDG010000098.1, read as the reverse complement.
AAATTCCGGGACATGTCGTCAAATCGGGAAACCATCCTCGCGACGCTTCCGCATGAGCTTCAGGGCTACATCAATCTTTTATCCATGAGTCCCGACGGCAGATACGCCCTCTGGGCGGAAAAAACGGTCCTGCGCCTTTATGACTTTTCGACCGGCGGCCCGCCAAAAACCATTGCCGGCCATGTCCATGACATATCCTCCCTGGGCATAAGTTCCGACGGTAAGTTTGCCTATTCGGGAAGCCATGACGGCACGACCCGCATCTGGAACATCGCGACGGGCAGAGAAGTGGCGCAGTTTATCGGCTTCACCGACGGGGAGTGGATCGCGATTACGCCGGAGGGTTATTTCAACGCCTCGCCCAACGGGGCAAGGCGCCTCAATGTCCGCGTCGGCATGAACGTCTATGCCATCGACAACTTTTATGAGAAGTTTTTCCATCCCGTTTATGTGGCTTCCGTCCTCCAGGGCAAAGAGATCGCCGGCGCCGCCGACATAAGGCGGGGCGTTCTCTCGCCGCCGGAGGTCCGGATCATCTCCCCGGCGCCGGGCACAGAATCCCCTGCGGATGCCATCGCCATTACGGTTTTGGCCCGGGACACGGGCGGCGGCATCGACGAGATCCGCCTCTATCACAACGGCAAGGCCATCGGCGACGACACGCGGGCCGTCAAGCTGATCCCCGCCACGGGCGGCGAGACAAGGAAAGAATTCCGCGTTTCCCTGGTGGAGGGAATCAACATATTCCGGGCCGTCGGTTTCAGCAGGGACCGGACGGAATCCAATCCCTACGAACTGACGGTCAAGCTCGCCGCCCCGGCCCAGGATGTCTCGCTATATGTCTTTGCCGTCGGCATCAACAAATACAAAAATCCGGCGCTTAACCTGAACTACGCCGAGCCGGACGCCCGGGGCATCGCCGCCTTCTTTCAAAAACGGGGTCCGGGGCTGTTCAAAAACGTCGCTATCCGGGAAATATACAACGAACAGGCAACGCGGGAAAACATCCTCTCCCAGCTTGACCGCTTGCAGGGCATAAATGCCCGGGATGCGGTCTTGATCTACCTGGCGGGACATGGGGAAAACGTTGCCGACAAATGGTATTTCATCCCTCACGAACTGACCTATCCGGAAAGAGAAGGGGAGGTGAAGACCAAGGGGATATCCTCCGACGAGCTTTCGGAATACATCAAGAACATCAAGGCGCAGAAGATCCTCATGCTCATCGACGCCTGCAAATCCGGGGCGGTGCTGGTGGCCTTCCGGGGATTCGAGGACCGGAAGGCCCTCTCCCAGCTTTCCCGTTCCACGGGCGTGCATATCGTCGCCGCCGCCACCAAGGACCAGTACGCGGCGGAAGTGAAGGATCTCGGCCACGGCGTCTTCACCTATACGCTCCTCGAAGGACTGAACGGGAAAGCGGCGGCGGGCAAAGGGGATGCCGTCACCGTCAGAAGGCTCATGAGCTACGTGGAGGAGCAATTGCCGGAGATCACGAAGAAGTATAAACAGGAAGCCCAATATCCGGTGGTGGATTCCCGGGGAATGGATTTCCCCCTGGCCACGGCGCGGTAACTATGGCGGCCATCAAGCCTTGCCCGGCGCCTCGCCGGTGGGGCAAATCCAGAAGTTATTTCGGGCAGGACGGCATAATCAGCGGTACGAGAAACAAGCGTCCAACGGATCGATTCTTTATGTGGCGATTACCACTACAACGATACATATGATGACTCACTCAACAGAGCCAGTTTCCGTTTTCTGT
>CAZNDG010000097.1:2250-3603 GCA_964571695.1 uncultured Syntrophus sp. | reverse complement strand
GACCTGAGACCTGAGACCTGAGACCTGAGACCTGAAAACACAACTAAACTGGGGCAAAACACCTAACATTGGAATGATTATCATCTTACTAAACTTTTTTTCTGCCGATTCATTCTATGCTGTAAAAACAGTGTTTTCTGTATCATGCCATTGCAATTCCCTTTGCATTTATAGGGTGAATTTTACCCCCCCTTGTGGAATCCCAAACTGAAAAAACACCTATACATGCTCAAACCTACTGGGGGATATTTCGTAAATACCCCAGCGTTTGCAAACTGGGGTAAAATGTATTTTCCAGTTTTTTTTCTCGAAAAACATAGGCTAAAATGAATTTTCAGAATTTCCTTAAAGATTTTCACTCCGAAATTCGTTATAATTGCAAGCGGCGGGGGCAAGCAACAAATCCTGAAAATTGAGGAAACGAAAATGGGAAACGATATCGCACGCCTGTTGGGTATTGCCGTTGCGGCAATCGAAACGATTGGGGGGGGAACGATAAATTCATCATTCCTTAAGGAAATTGGGGTTGGACTCGGCAAGCATAGGGAAGCGTATGAGGAAGCGTATGCATTGGCAAGTAACGATTTGGAGGATGTAATCAACGATAGGGTTACGTTGGCAATCGTGGCCACCCGTTTGGGGGTGCAAAAAGTCTCCCCCAACTAGAGCGTATTTTTGAACACCGTTTCTGTTTTGTGAAAGGAGGAAGATCGTGAAGTTTTCTTTTCGCCAAGAAATTGAGCCGAATCAAGACTATGGTTCGGTGGAAGCGTTGCGAAAGTTGGCAACGTTGATCGAACAGCACGAAAGAAAGTATTCGTGCGCCGTGGAAATCGAGAATATGAACGTCTCGATTGTTGCCGAAATCGAGGAAAATTGCGTGCCTCTGGAAGTTGAGTAAATTTCAGAATTGGGGACGGTTTTCCTTACTACGCTTTTGGGATTTATTTTCTGAAAGCGTAGAGGGGAGTCATCAAGCCCCTCCCTCCTTCGGGGGGGAGGGGGGGTTTCTAGACAAAGGATTGGGATAATGAGAATTTCAAGATGGCAATTGGTGAAATTCGCCGCTCTGACTGAGGGGCGAAGAGCCTATGGTTTGTGGACGAACCACAACGGGACAAAGGTCTTGGAATCAGCCGAGCTATTCGACTCGGCCGATTTGGTGGCGGAAGTCTTGGCCAAGGCGGTTGCTTTGGCCGATACGTGCGATAATGTGCTTGTGCTTACCGTTGATCCGCAAGGTAGGATTGATCGGCATGTTTTCGGACAACCAATTGAGAGATACTAAGGGAGTCTGGCGAACCCCCTCCCTGGTGGGGGGAGGGGGCTGCCAGCCCCCCTTATGGTGAGGGG
>CAZNDG010000097.1:0-2150 GCA_964571695.1 uncultured Syntrophus sp. | reverse complement strand
GGGGGCTGCCAGCCCCCCTTATGGTGAGGGGGAACGGACCCCGCCGGTCGAAAGATCGGTGGGGTTTTTTATTTATTCATTTATGTGTACCTCCCCATCTATTCGCATAAGCAAGGCAAACTGTTCTAGAATGGTAAAGTTTGTCTATATAATATGGATGTACTACCACATATATTCGCGTAAGGCAGGGCAAACCGTGGGGAATTGGTAAATGTCAAAATAGATAATATACATAGAATAGAGAAAGTAACGCGTGATCTTCACGCGTCGGACCCCCCAAAAGGGGGGAACTGTTTTGATTAGGTGAAAGTATCTAATAAGAAATATGTATGAATATAAATATGTATAAATATAAATATGGATCTTACATAAAAATATTTAGGTGTAAATGATGAACTAGAAATGTTGCCACCCCCCCATTGGAGGTAAATAGAAACATTGAATAAAGATTGTTTAATATAAAAAATAATATTAAGAGGATTTTATCTAATAAGAAATATTGAATAATAAACATATGTGAAAATAGGTATTTTAGGTAAAACAATAATATAGGTAAAATAGGAAATATGGGCTGATTGGAGAACGCAAAATATTTTCAGAAAAAAGCGGTTTATGGGGTTGCCTTTTTTGCCTTTCGGGATATCCTTACATTGTAAGGGGATTCATGACGAATCCAAACAACAACACCATCCTTTTTTGGGAGACAACAATGTTTGATGCTAACGCTATCGCCGAATCTGTTAGAGTTGTCGTTTCCGATCTGCAATGTTCCAGTAAGGAACTTTGCTTGACCGGGCTGCGGATGTCAATCAACGTTGCCCGCAATGGGAAAGCTGTGGTACGGGCTACGGCGAACGTGTCCCTAACACGTATCGATGATGTTTCGCCGCGTCAGTACTAGTATTGACCGGATCTGGCGAACCCCCCCTCAGGCAGGGGAGGGGGGGCTGCCAGTCCCCCTCAAGGGGAGGGGGATATTCCGATGTTTGCTCTTTGAGGGAGTGTTACAATGGCGAGTTTTGAAATTGAAGTTCACGAGACACTGTTGGCTGGCGTTCGGGATGCCGATTACGTTGAAGAAAAGACATATCAGGGCCGCAAGGTTAAGGCCCTGCTTGTCGGTCGGGTTCGGTCCATTCGTTCCTATTCGGCACCTGCAAGTAAGTTGGCCGAAATGATCGACAAGACTATCGCCGAAATGCCGGAGGAGGCCCAAAAGGCAATCCGCAAACATTTCGATGTGTGCTACGTTCGTGAGAACCTGTGTTGGTCCGATGGCGACAAGCCGTGGGGAACCGGAGAGTTTTACTTCAGGTTCGCCAAGGCATGGAATGATGCTGATGGGGATCCGCAGGTCTGTGCCGATTCGTTCGGTGTCAATGATTGGAATGAACCAATCTTGACAAAGCCGCAGGCCGTTGCAGCATACAAGCGGGCCGTTAAGGATATTCCCAATCATGGATTGGTTTCGATGAAAGCGTCGGGAATGGGCAGGGGGAGAACCGCCCTTGATCCGAAAACAATCGCTGCGTCTATTGTCGCGGAATTGGGACTCATGCCCGACAAAAAGAAAAAGAAGGAGTAGGATACTCCAGCGGCCGACGCCCCGCCCGAATAAAATCGGGCGGGGCTATCTTTTTTTTCACGTTTGCTTTTTTGCCGTCCAAACATCGGACGGCTTTTTTTGTTGATTGATTTTCGTTGACTTGTAACCCCCCATCTATTCAGATATACAGGACAAACTGTGCGAAATTGGTAAATGTCTTACAACTCGACAAGTTTGTAACTCCCCATCTATTCTGATAAGCAAGGCAAACTGTTGAGCAATGGTAAAGTTGCTATTATAAAAAATATTCATATTATATATTCGTTTGTACTACCCAAACTAAACGCGTCAAGCAGGGCAAACTGTTGGTGATTGGTAAATGTGAAGATAAGTAATATACATATTATGGGTAGTATACATAAAATGAATAATATATATAAAATGAAGAATTTGGGTGGAATAGGCAAACTCCACGCGTCGCGCCCCCCATTTGGGGGGAACCGTTTTATGTAGGTGAAAGTATCTAATAATAAATATCTAAGTGTAAATACTGAAGTCGTCAAATCGGCGTCCCCCCCATTGGAGGGGGATAAAAATATGTAAT
>CAZNDG010000096.1:0-3663 GCA_964571695.1 uncultured Syntrophus sp. | reverse complement strand
CCGGATCTCTATCATGTCCAGAATGCCGTTACCCATACTTTTTAGCGAGGAGCCTTTTAAGCTTTGTATAGCAGGTGCATAACTTGACGAGATCCGAATTCGGCATGCTGCTCATCTTTTTTGTCTCATTTTCAAGTTTTTTTTGCAGTTCAGAATACTTCGCATTTGCCATGAGATAGTCTTTTTCAGGCATCCCTATCTTAACACAGCCGCTACAGAGCAGCGCAACGGCAATAACCATTATCAAAGCTGTTTTACGTCGCATGTATCCCTCCCATGGTACTTCTTTATGAAAAGATGTAGAGATTCAAATTATGACTTGAAATAATTGAGTCGAGTAGATCAGTTTCTTCCGACGCTGTAGGTCGATGTTTGTGTTCTCCGTTTCCGCCTGGTTTCCCGGCGGTGCCACACCATCTCAACCATACGTCAGTTGTCGATGATCCCTCACAGAACCGGACTTGCGGATTTGCCGCATCCGGCTCTTCAAGCAGGTTCACGCACCTGCGGCATAAATCCAAGCGTAACCTTTCACTATAATGAAGTGAATTTAACCTTTGAATCTCTTGCCGCAATCTCCGATAGCCGATTCAGTTCCGTTGACAATGCTTTTATGGGCTCTGTGTCCTGCATTGTTTCCCCTCCTCGATACACCTGCCTGTCAACCCCTTCCCTCCACCGGCATGTAACCGTCTAAGTAACCGCATCTTCACAGTTTGAGCGGAATGTGTCAAGGATTTCTCCAAAAAGATGAAGGAGGGATTCGATGATGGAGCAGCAAGGAGCCAGGAAGGAGAAGCGGCGATACTGGGAGGAGCAGATACGGCGATTTGGGGAGAGCGGGTTGACGCAGGTGGAATACTGCCGCCGCAATCAGATAAGTCGTGATCGGTTAAATTATTGGCGGAAGCGATTATCATCTGGGTCTTCATCCCTGGTGGAAATTTCTCTGAATCGGTTTTTTCCCGATGTTCATGGTTGCCCTCTACGTCTGGTCATTGGCGATCGTTACCGGATCGAGGTTGATCGAGGTTTTGATCCTGGGGTTCTTCATCAGCTTCTTTATGTTTTGGAGCAGCGGTGATGTTTCCCGTGGCTGGCGTTCGTGTATACCTGGCGACGGGAGCTACGGATATGCGGAAAGCGATCAGTGGATTGTCCATATTGGTTGGGGAACGGTTAAAGTTGGACGCCTTTTCTGGTCATCTGTTTGCTTTTTGCAATTACCGTCGGACGATGGTGAAGATTTTGTATTGGGATCGCAATGGTTTTTGTCTTTGGCAGAAGCGTTTGGAGAAGGAGCGGTTTTATTGGCCGGCGACGGAGGAGGAGGTAGAGGAGATACGGTCTCAGCAGTTGCGTTGGCTTTTGGACGGTTTGGATTTGCGGCGGATCAAGGGTCATCCGGAGCGGAGATATTCGATAATTTATTGAAAAAAAGCTTGCATTATAGGTGTATTTATGATAGCTAATAATCATGAATTTAGATATATCAATTCTTCCGGAAAGTGTCCCGGAGCTGCGGGATATGGTAGCTTCTCTGGTGGAAAAGCAGGCCGCCGATGCCTCCAAGATCCAGTATCTGCAAGAATATGTTCGGCAACTCCGAAGCGTTCTTTTTGGGCGGAAATCGGAGAAGCTGGCCAATGACAACCAGATTCCTCTTTTTGATGAAGCGGAAGTTATCGTTTGTGAGCCGCGAGCGGAAGTTGTTGTTGACCAGCATAATCGCCGGAAGCCTGGACGTAAGCCTCTTCCTCCGGAATTGCCCCGGGTTGAGGTTGTCCATGATCTTTCCGAAGCAGAGAAGGTATGTGAATGCGGCGCTTCTCTAAGCAGGATTGGTGAAGAGGTATGCGAGAAGCTGGATATTATTCCGGCGAGCATTCAGGTGATCCGTCATATTCGGTATAAATACGCATGCAAGAGCTGCGAGGGTATCGAGAGCGAGGCCCCGACGGTAACGATAGCGCCGGCGCCGCCCCAGATCGTCCCGAAGGGTTTGGCCACTCCGGGACTGCTGGCGTATGTTTTGACCTCCAAGTTTGAGGATGCGCTGCCATTTTATCGTCAGGAGAAGATTTTCGAGCGAATCGGGGTAGATATTAACCGTGGCAGCATGGCCAACTGGGCGATAGAGGTTGCCCGGCAGTGCGAGCCCCTGATGAAATTATTGCAGCAGGAGATTCGGAGCGGCCCATTGGTGAACATTGACGAGACGCCGGTGAAGGTGATGAAGGAGCCGGGCCGTGCCGACACGAGTTTGTCTTATATGTGGGTATATCGGGGCGGTGTTCCGGAGCATCCACTGCTGCTTTATCAGTATCACCCGACCCGGTCGGGGATAGTTCCCCTTACCTTTCTCAAAGGCTACCGGGGGTATATCCAGACGGACGGTTTCAGTGGCTATGAGGCGCTGGCGCAGGAGCCGGGGGTTATCCATGTGGGTTGCTGGGCGCATGCCCGCCGGAAGTTTCATGACGTGGTGAAGGCGTCTGCGGGTGCGGGCCGCAGAGGATATGCCGGTGAAGCCTTGGAAGTCATCGGGAATCTGTATGCCATCGAGAAGTTTGCCGATCAGCGCAAAATGACGCCTGAAGAGCGCCGCCATCTCCGACAGGAAAAATCTGTTCCGATTCTGAATGAGTTCAAAGGGTGGCTCACCGGTCTGTCCCTTAAGACGCCCCCCAAGGGTTTGCTTGGCAAGGCGGTCAATTATACCCTCAGCCGCTGGGCATCGCTGGTTCGCTACACCGAAAATGGCATGCTGCGCCCCGATAACAACCTCGCCGAGAATGCCATCCGCCCCTTCGTGGTCGGTCGAAAGAACTGGCTGTTCTCCGGCCATCCCCGCGGGGCCGCAGCCAGCGCGACTATTTACAGCCTCATCGAAACCGCCAAGGCCAATGGCCTCCAGGCTTATCACTATCTCCGCTTCCTCTTCGAAAAGTTGCCGCTGGTAAAAAATGATGACGATTACAAAGAACTGCTGCCTCAGTATGTGGACCGGGAAAAAATCCAGGCCATCGCCTCAGCTTAGGTGGGGTTTATTAGACGGATACGATTCAGTTCCGTTGACAATGCTTTTATGGGCTCTGTGTCCTGCATTGTTTCCCCTCCTCGATACACCTGCCTGTCAACCCCTTCCCTCCACCGGCATTACCCGGATTCATCGGTACTATGAGTTGATCCGACTACCTGTCCCTCATCCTCATCCCTCGTTTCCTCGGTTACGAGTACCCCTTTATAAGAGGAAGGAACAGGTTCTCCCAGGTTCCTGACGAATCCCTTGGACAACATGCCGTGGACTATGACCCCGGTGGAGTATCCGCCATCTCGCCTTTAACGATGGCATCGTTGCTGCCTTCAGTGGTCTTAAGCACTTGGGCTCACTCCACAACATAAGCATTTTCGAGGCTGAACACCTTCACGCTTTCGCATTACTGCCTGCGGTCACCCTGTTTACGCTTCACCCATACGATTATCCGCATGAATGCAAAACTCGGTTCTGACGGTCGGCTAACTTTGTCAGGCTGGCTTCTCAACCAACTGGATTCGCCAAGCTTTTCCTGGCGCACTAAGACATTGCTTTTGATGGTTTGGAGTATATCCTGAATTCCCGTTTTATTGTAACGAGGCTGGTGGGTTAGCCCCCAGTTTTGC
>CAZNDG010000095.1:0-4065 GCA_964571695.1 uncultured Syntrophus sp. | reverse complement strand
TTTATGCCGAAGATGTGGCCGAGGCCGTATATTTCATCGTCAATGCCCCGCCGCACGTCAATGTCCAGAACATGCTCATCACCCCCACGGCCCAGCGCAACGTCTATTGTGTGGACCGAGCCGAAAAATCCTGAAAGATCGGAATCATCGGCGCCGAAACGCCACGGCGCGGCAACTATTCATCCGTGGGCAAACGGCCGTGGAACGGTTCCCATCGCAAGATCATTGAAAAGACGTATAAATCGCATCCATAACAAGACGTTAAGTTCCATAACGAAAAAAGGCGAAAAACATTAAAGCTCCCATCGCTGACTCAACGGCACAATTCCAGCACCGCGGCGATCTCCTGACGGGAGTAAGCCTTCAAACCCCAGACCTGGGCCAGTTCCGCGGCATTTTCAGCGATACGCTCGATATCAACGGCTGGAATCCCCGCCTCAGTCAGGGATATGGGGGAGCCGATGGAGACAAACCACTGCCTTAACGCATCGATGCCCGCCCGGGCGGCTTCCTCGTTTCCGGCCGCCGTGACGCCGAAGACCTCCCTGGCCAGGCGAGAGAAACGCCCCGCCTTCTCCTGGACCTGGCGGCTCATCCAACCGGGCAGGACAATGGAGAGCCCGGCGCCATGAGCGACATCGTAAAGGGCGCTCAGGGAATGCTCGATCATATGGACCGGCAGGGCGACCTGTCCCATGCCGGCCGTCGTCAGGCCGTTGAAGGCCAGGGTGGCCGCCCACATCATCCCGGCCCGGGCGTTGTAATCATCCGGCGCCGCGATAATCCTTTCCGTTGCCTCCATGATGGTCTTCATCAACCCCTCCACGAGGCGGTCCTGCAACGGGCTGGAAGCCGGCTCCGTATTGTTGAAATAACCCTCGAGCATATGGGTGATGGCATCCACCGCGCTGTAGGCGCTGTATTTTCTGTCCAGACTGAACAGAACGGTCGGATCGAGGACGGACACCTTTGGCTGCACATGAAGGGAGCGGATGCTGTACTTCCTGCGTCCCTCTTCCTTGGTGATCACCGCTGCGGCATTCATCTCCGAGGCGCTTGCGGACACCGTCACCACGGTGAGAACCGGAAGCGCTTCCTGGATGCTCTGTCGGTAAACAAAAAAATCCCAGACGTCGTGGTCGGTCCGGGCGCCGGCAGCAATAGTCTTGGCGGTGTCGATAACGCTGCCGCCACCCACGGCCAGCACCGCCTCGATCCCCTCCCGCTTGGCGATTTCAATCCCCCGGACGGCATGGGAAAGTACCGGATTGGAGCGGACTCCGGGAAATTCCACCACGGTGAGGCCGTTTTCCTTAAGCGACAGAATGACCTGTTCATAGACGCCGTTTTTCTTGATGCTCCCCTGACCATAAACCAGGAGGATCTTCCTGCCGAACCTTGACGCCTCGGCGCCGATGCGTCTGATTTGCCCCGTGCCGAAAATGATCTTCGTCGGATTCTCGAAAATAAAATTTTGCATCTTGATTTTCCTTTCCAGAAGATATTTTTTTGAATATAGGAAGATAGTCTGATAATGTCAATATGTGTCGTCCTGCCGGCGGCTTCCGTTGGTCCGTCGCCATCCGGCTTTTATGTGAACCAAGGCGGTTTTTACTTTAGACCCAAATAGGAGGGAAAGTATGAAGGCCAAGAATCACCTGGATGCATTGTTCAAACCCCGCAGCGTCGCCCTGATCGGCGCCTCCGGCACCCCGGGAAAGTTAGGTTGCGACATCCTCTACAACCTCATCCACGCCGGTTTCGAAGGGCCGATCTATCCTATCAACCCCAAGTCAGATGAATTGCTGGGCCTGAAGGCCTATCCGGACATCGAAGCCACGCCTGCGCCCACAGATCTGGCCGTAATCGTTATCCCTTCCCGGATGGTTACCGGCACGATAGAAAAGTGCGGCCGCAGCGGCGTTCGGGCGGCGGTAATCGTTACCGGCGGCTTTGCCGAGGCCGGCGCGGAGGGGGAAAAACTCCAGGAGGAACTGGCAGCAGCAGCCGCCCTTTATGGCATCCGGGTGGTGGGACCAAACTGTCAGGGGATCAATTATCCCCATCACAAACTCTGCGCCTCCTGGCCCCTGCTGACCAACAAGGGGGGCATGGCCTTCATCTCCCAGAGCGGCACCGTGGGGGCCGCCCTCATGGACTGGGCAAGTGAGGAAAATCTCGGTGTCAGCGTCTTCGTCAGCCTGGGAAACCGCGCCGACGTCGATGAGTCGGACTGCATCCGCTATTTCGACAAGGATCCCCATACTAGGGTGATCGCCATCTATATGGAGGGGGTTAAGCGACCCCAATTCTTTCTGGAATCCCTGGCTAAGGCAAAAAAGCCGGTCGTCATCCTCAAGGCCGGCCGGACGGCCCGGGGTAAAATTGCCGCGGAAAGCCACACCAAATCCCTGGCGGGCAGCGACGAGATCTATAACGCCATATTCAACAAGTACCGGATTCACCGCGCAGACAACCTCGAGGAACTGTACGATTATGCGAAGGCCCTGGCCTATATGAAAAAACCCAAAGGCCGACGGCTCCTGAACATCTCCAGCTCCGGCGGGGCGGCGATTCTTGCCATCGATGAGGCGGAAAAGCTGGGATTTGAGAATCCCGCTCCCGGCAAGACCTTGAAGGAAAAACTGCGCTCCTTCCTTCCTGCCCATTGCGGGGTAAGCAATCCCATCGACCTGACGGGCGATGCCATTTCCGACCCCAGCCTTTATTCCCGAGTTATCGCCGCGGCCAAGCAGGACTTCGATACCAGCGTGGTCATTTTTGGCGATCCCATCAAGGGCGCGGCGGATATCGTGACCGGCGAAGGGGAATTGGTCGTCTTCTGCGGCGGCGCCGACGTGGAACGGGAGGAATCACGCCTTATGCACGCCAAGGGCATCCCGGTCTATCCCACGCCGGAGCGGGGCATCCGGGCTCTCCATCAGCTTGTATGCTTCGATCCTCCCCGGAGCGTCAAAAGGAAAAATGATGTTAAACCGGAGCACCGGGGGCAGCAGCCTCTTTCCCTGGATACTGCCTTAGCGCTCATGGAAAAATACCGACTACCGTTCGTTGCGACCCGTCCGGCCGCTACGGCCGCGGCCGCCGCCACCCTGGCCAAGGCTATGGGCGGGCCAGTGGCGCTGAAGATATCATCTCCCGATGCCATCCATAAAACCGATGTCGGCGGGGTAAGGCTCAACATCAACGGCGGCGCCGCGGTTCGCAAGGCCTACGGGGAAATCCTGGGGAACGTCCGCGCGGTACTGCCCGACGCCCGCATCGACGGAGTAACCGTCTCGCCCATGGCCGCCCCGGGAGGACTGGAGACGATCGTCGGCGTCATTCGTGATCCCCAGTATGGTCATGCCCTGATGTTCGGGCTGGGAGGCATCTTCACGGAAATCTATCGCGATGTCAGGTTTTGCCTGCTCCCGGCAACGGAACGTGAATTGCTCGCGATGATTCGCGGCATCAAGGGATACCCCCTCCTGGCCGGGGTGCGGGGGCAAAAACCCCGGGACGAACAGGCCCTGATCGCCCTGATGCGCTCCCTGGCCAGCATGGTCCAGGATCATGGGGATATCGACCAGATCGACCTCAACCCGGTGCTGGTCTATGAAAAGGGGGCCTTGGCCGTGGATTTCCGTATCTATGGTTCAATGTGATCGAAGCAACGGCATGGAGGGGAAAGGGACTGAGGATCTCTTCCCTCTTCATGCCGCGAAAAGGAGCCTTCATGAAAATAGCAGACAATCTGTATAGTTACGAGTGGACCAATTATTACGAAAACAATTGCAACAGCTTCTTTATCGGCGGCGGCGTCGGCGCCCTCATCGACCCGGGCTTGAAGAGCTTCGTTCCCGATCTCTTGCGGCGGATGGCCGCCGACGGCATCGACGGAAAGGACATACGGTATGTCATCAATACCCATTCCCATCCGGATCACTTCGATGGATCGGAATACTTCCACGGCAGGGAGATCCGCATCGGCCTTCACGAAGATGAAGTCTCCTTTCTGGCCGGCGTCGGAGGGGAATTGTACGGATTGTTCGGACTGCCGCG
>CAZNDG010000094.1:2099-4122 GCA_964571695.1 uncultured Syntrophus sp. | reverse complement strand
TTTACCAGTTCCAACGCAGCCAGTTCATTTGATTGAGATGCATTAAGGTTAAGACCGGTTTGTTCTTTCACCTGATCGTTCTGTATCGTTTGAATTTGGGAAAGCAACCTCAGTACTTGAGGCATCTCCCCCATTTTTTTGTTCATCATTTGTTTCTTGAGTGGCGCGATAGCCTGGCAGTAGTTGTCATTACAACGTTGTTCGTTCTTGGTGATATACTCATCAATAACATCCTGGTTGATGCATGCTTCACCTCTGTATTGAGGTTCCGGGGCATTTTTCAATACCATTTCCAAACACAGGTCGAGATCGGTTTTAGCCTGCTTTTCTTTCTTTTCATATTCAGCCTGCATGTTCACCCACCCCTCTTTATACGTCGACAGTCTGTCCTGAAGGTCTTGTGTTTTGATGTTGTACTGCTTCCTGGCAGATGATTGCGAATGTTTTCCCCTGTTGGAAGCGACATACTTCTCACCCCACTCTTGAAGTTCCTCTTCACTCATGTTTTCAATTTTTTTCAGATCCATCGAAGAGATTCCGTGATCTTTCATGAGTTTTTGTTGTGCCAGTTGTTCGTCGGCAGCTTCGCCACCTGATACCGTACTTAAGAGCTGATTTTGGTCGGCAGGCGGCTGTTGTTTGTGTATCCGCTCAATATCCAATTCGATCGCTTCGATGACCCTGTCAATCTGCTGGTAAAAGGTGTTTTTATTTGTTTCGGTTACCGCACAACCATTGTCTGGAAACTTTGGAAGGTTGGAGAGATAGTTTTGAGCGAGTTGCTGCGCTGAGACAAGTTGAGAAAAAATCCACAGAATTATAACTACATTATTTTTCATTGCCTATTGATTTAACATCCATTTTTTATTGAAAGACTTATTGTGGCAAGACTGGTTATTGCTTATTCCGGCAGCAAATCAGAAATGCCCGGTGGCGTAAAATTAGCGGACGCATCCACCGAAGGGCCTCCTTCCAGGGCAAAACGGCCGTTAATCTCTCCTTCTGCCAGTCCGCCCACACCGGCTTTGACCGAGCTGGTGAAAGCCACATCCTTTACGGCATCACCCTGTCCGATGGTGACCTCTACTCCCATGGTAGCTTCCGCCGTGAGATTGCCGTTGCCGTATTCTCCTTTCACGCCCACTCCTCCCCAGATGGTGGTCTCGTGTTTGTTAAAATCGCGCTTTACAGACCATAGTAAACCTTCTCCACCCGATAACTTCACGTGGTCGCAGCTGAGCTCAAACGATAAAGGCCCAATGCCACCCCCGATACCGTTTTCACCCAACGGGCAATCTTTCTTCTTTTTTGAGGGCAGCTCAGGGTCAGGCGCCTCTCCCGGCGGTTCCGGCGGTTCGGGCTCCACGCAAATCATTTGATTGAGCTGATCGGCATAACCCGGCAATCCTGAAGCAAAGCCGGCAGCTATCTCCAGATGGATCACCGTCATCATTTCCCGGTAAAGGTTGTAATACTCATTGAGACTGGGGGCATACATCCGTTCAATGATGGGATTGGTAAAAGCATAGTAGTCGGGGATCGCCTCTTTCAAAGCATTGGAAACCAGTGTGTAGTTTTTGCATCCGGCTGAGAAGGAAGATTCCAGATCCCGTTTTTCTTCTTTACAGATGCGAAACATGACCTGGTCCAGCTGGTATTGTACCTGCCTGATTTCCGCTCCCACCTTTTTCTGGCAATACTCATTATCTCCACACGCCTCAAGCTTCTTGAGGAGTGCAGTCAGCTCTTCCTGAAGACGTAGCGATTGTTCCATCAGTTGTGTGATTGTGGGCATATGCTGTTCCAGCAGGTTCGAATTGTTTTCCATGATCTTTGCACCCTGATTCAGTGCTTGTCCGTAGTTGCTGTTTTCACCAAACAACAATTCCGTGATATCGGAAAACAGCATGATCTCCTTTGAGAAATCACGGGTGAAAACCATTGCATTGTCCGGATCTTTCGATGCACGCAGCTGCTGTTTTCTGATCCGCTCCGACACCGACAGCAGGTCGGAGGTCAGCTG
>CAZNDG010000094.1:0-1999 GCA_964571695.1 uncultured Syntrophus sp. | reverse complement strand
GGGATTGTTTTCGCACTGGGCAATCAACCCCAGGCCCAAGTAAGGCGAACTCATTTTTGGTGCTGTTCTCAACGCTTTTTCAAACATCAGGGTGGCATTCGTGTTGTCGCCAGCTTCCCGGTAAGCCCAACCCAGATTACAGAGGATAAGGCCGATATCCGGTTTTAACCGATCGGCATATTGCAACACCCGGATGGCTTTGGAATATTCACCCATGTCTTTGAGTGCCACGCCCAGGTTGTTGGCCGTAAGCACATCATCCGGCGTTTGGGTGGCACTCCAGGCAATGGCATAGACCGATGCCGATCCTGCCCCTGTCATCACAAAGGCCGCTCCCATATCTGCTCCGTCTGTCTTTTTGGAAGAGCGCTCCAGCATAAGCCTCAGCTTTTGTAAATCACCCGTCTTCGGCCCATACGCCGCCATCAGCGATTGAGCAAACTCCACATACGTATCACGCGTCAGTGAAGGCAGGAGGGAGAGCTCAGCCTTTTCGGGACATGGGTTGTGCTTATTCGTAGTAGCCTGTACCTGTAGCTTGCCTTTATCCGTTTGTCTGTCCAGCGCATTGGCTTGCTTCTCCATCGATTCTCCCCACTGCTCCAGCCGGGCACTTTCCTGTTCGGTGAGTTCCTTTCCGGATTTTGCTTTTTCCAGAATCCGGCTTATATCCCTGGGTATTTGCATCTGTGCACAGGCAACAAATGCGAACGTTAACGCCGTAAGTAAAAGTAATAATTGCTTCATAAATGAGACGGTATTACTCCTCGTCGGCGAACTGGATATCCCGGGGTACTTCAAATTTTTCCTGCGGAGGAGCCACCTCTTCAACCGATGTTACCCGGGAGGAAGTTTGTATGCCCATTGCTTCACCCTCCATGCTCATCATGACATTCCCCCACATCACATAATCCATTTGGGTTCCTTTATCGCTCTTCATGCTCATCTTTCGGCATTTGTATCCGAGGAATTCGACTTCTCCCAGGTCTTCCAGGTTCATCTTTCCCAACAGTTCATCCGACAATGATTCCACATCTACTCCCAGGGGGTTGATTGCCCTTGCCAGGGTATAATGCTCACCTGTCTTCTTGTCCAGATCTATCTTCCAGTGATCATCCCCTTTTATGATCTCCAAGGTACGTGTGGAGTAGTCCTCTCCCATGACTTCCATCGGCACTGTTGTTTCAATGGCTTCCCATTCGCCCCACTTGTCAAAATAGGTAACAATGCTCATCTCCATGCCCATGGCTTCAGAGGTAGAGCGAATGATTCCTTGTTCAAGGGGATATCTTTTTTTTCCGGCCTCAGCTTGGAGTTCTTTTGCCGAAAATTCCTGTCCCCGGGATTCTCTTTCTTTCTTCTCACCGGAACAACTGCCCAAAAACAGGGCCACCAACAAAAAGAATACAAGTTTTTTCATGATTATTCCGTTTTTTAGTTTGCTTTTATCACACTTGTTGATTTATGAATTCTCAGTAATTTGTTTCTCTAATAAAAGTGATCGCCGTCGCATCCGGTAGCGATAATCTCACTGTTTGACTATCCTGCTTTTCAGCGATCTGTATGTCATGTTGCCCCCGGCCAGCGAAGCTAGCTTCTCTGCCACCATCAAGGGAACTGCAATGTCGTCGCCATCTGCTTCCAGGGTGAAAAAGACATCCTTCACCCGGCCTGTATAGTAGCTGGAGTAGCGCACGAGCTCCTTATCGTCCCATTTTGCCATATACTTGTAGCTTCCGCCAGCTCCCCACTCCCGGGTTTTTATATCCGCCAGTTTCTCGTCATGCACTGGATGTAACCCTTTCCTTATGCTCTCGAGCTTCATCTCCAATGCCATCTTCTCTAATTCCGTTCGTCCCGTGACCTCTTCATTTTGACTCTCTGAATCATACATAGTAAGGACGATGGTGAAATTGTAACCCTTGCCGTCGTTCCTTCCGGTTAAGGTGTCAAACTGAATTCCTGCAAAAAGAGGATAGAAGACACAGCTTGCTCTGCC
>CAZNDG010000093.1:0-4571 GCA_964571695.1 uncultured Syntrophus sp. | reverse complement strand
GAAGGGAATCAGGGATAAGGGGGAGGGGAGACTATCGAGGCGTACAAGGAAAAGGTGGTGTCACTGCCAACGCCCGATGAACAGGAAGCGATAGAGGATTAATGGGATTGCCTTCGTGATGAAGGAGAAATACGGCAAGGTCTGGAACGGGGACGATTGGGCGTGATAATTACCCCCGCCCACCAACTCAGTTGTACGCAAAAATCGTACACCTCAATAGTAAAGTCCTTGCGCGTGTAGCCATTCCTGATAAATTGTAGGTTGCCAGTATGTCACGTCCCCCTGAATCGAGAACGTGGGCGTATCAGTCAAAGAGACCATCCCCACCCATTTCCATTGCCCGTCCACAAGCACCTGAGCCTGTGCATGATGCGTCCAGAGGAAGGCACCCCACAGTAAGCCGTCCATCCCCACGGGATAGATTGCCACACGGGTCTCGTATCCTTTGGCCTGATAAGCAAAGGCGTCCTCAACGGACGTTACCCGGCAGGTCTGACAGGCAGAGAGGAGGATGAGCAGGGCCATGATGGGGATGAGGGGCTTCATACGCCCTTTTTCAGTGCCTTCCCTACTGCCCGCCACACAGCCTGTACGATACTGTTATCTTTCAGGCGGGACGCCCCTAGCACCTCGCTACCTACCGCATAGCAGAAAAGGGCTATCTCAAGCCAGTGATTCTTCAAGAACTCTTCCATCCGTTACCTCCTGTGAATCGTATATGAGCACCGGCTCCCTGAAGATCCCGAGCCCCGGCATATCACCCGGTGTAGGTGCCTGGCCATTGAGCCCGTAGCAGAGAAAACAGTACTCCGAGCAAAACAGCGCCCGCGCGTCCGCCGACACCCGCCCGAAAGCGTTCTTGAACAGACTCCGGTAATCATACGGCACCCCGATATACTTCATCGCGTTCGTCCCGATCATGGCACGCCTGGATTCCCACTCCCCTTTAAGCCGATACCACCACACTTTCCCGTCGTACTTCTCGAGCTGCCGGGATAGGAGATTGAGGATTATGCCCCTCTCAAGGGCCTCGCTGGTGAACCGTCGATGTTCTCCTCCCTCGTACTGCTCAAAGTGCATCACCAAGGACGCGTGGTTAACGTCGGCTTTGCTGAAATATCTGATCATCAGACCCAGGAGCGAGTTCGCCCGCCAGAGGAGGAGGTCTCCCGTCCGCATGTCGGCTTTGTACTGGTTATAGAGAGTCAGGTCGCCCATTTAATACTCCTTCTCGCATACGACCTTACAATGAAAGCCGAAGTATGTTGCACAGCCGGACAGGATGAGCCCGGCGCACAGGATGAGGACGACGAGGCGCATTAGAACAACCCCAACCCGACGATACGCTTCACTATCTCGTCCAAATTCTCCCGCCCTGAAATCGCCAGAATGGACACCTCAAGCCCTTTTGCCTTGCACCTCTTATAATCAGCCGCATTTGTGTCTGCGAGAGCGTCAAGGGCCTGCGTAGCCCGTGCTATCTTGAGATTGTCCGTCCCGAACGCAACCCCTGAGTAGAACCCGGCAATACAGTCCGTCGATGCCGTGCCCTGCGCCGTGATCTCCATGATATGTTTGTCCACGTCCTTGATAGAGTGAGCCGCCATGGAACACCCGCCGAGCAAGACCACTGCCAGTAAAAGGATGACTACTTTCATAAAACCTCCTTCAATTCGGTCATATACTTTTTCACCCGATCGATATAAAACCCCCGGTCCTTCGGGTCACAATACTTAGCCGTCGCCGCCTCGATGGATTTATGTCGCTTAAACAGGAGCCGCAGGAACAGGACACCGCAGGCAATGTCTATCATGTCGTCATCGGCTTTCTGCATCTCCTGTAAAAGGTCTTTCATGGCAATGCTCGTCATCTGAAACACGCCCTTTGCCCCGGTCCGAGATAGCTGGTGAAGTCCTAACGCGGATTCAGTCATGGCAACCGCCGCCGCCCAATCGGGGTCGACACCGAGAAGTCTTGCGGCCTTCTGGATGTTCCGGAGAGTTTCGTATTGCTTTTCGTTGAGGTTCATTTCTCCACCTTCACCCTGCACACGGGACACGTCCCGTCGATCACCTCGATCTGTCCGAACGCACGGAATATCTGCAACTTCATTTCGTTGTCCGGTACGACCCACTTCCCGTACTTGCGGATGCGGCCACATTTACAGCGATAGATAAGTGCTTTTGCCCCGGTTCCATCACTTCACCTTTCCCCTTTCCATTCCCCTGAGTCTGATCTGGTCATTTCTGATCTCGTCAAGTGTTCCGTCCATTTTGGTCAAGGTTGTAGCAACGTGGCTGTAGTTCGTTTCAAGCACAGTCAGCCGCCCGTGGTAGTTCCACAGGCAGCCCATGACCATAACGATCAGGGAGGCTATCCCTGCCGCTATGACACCCATTTTTAGAGTGATTTTGGTTTCGTCTGCCACTTTGCCCCTCCCCTGTGATTTAAAACCCTACTCCCAATCCCATCAGCATCCCGCCCGTTGCCCCGTAAAACTCGTACGCCCCGATATCTGGCACGCCCCTTATCGGTTTGCCGAGAAAGTCCGTCGTCAGGCCCACGTCCTTTCCTGCATTGATCGCGGGGGATGCGGGGTTGAGGCGGTAATCCGCCGCATTTACCATCGTGCGAGTGTACGTGAGGCTATCCGCCGTCGCGAGGTCGTCCGAGGGGTCATACGTCTTTGCATATGCAACCGCATTGCCAAGGGTCATGACCGACACACCGGACTGTTGAGTCACCGCCAGCGTCTTATCCCATCCATCAGCCGTCAATTCAGAGGTATCATGGGCATAGAGAACAAGGATACCGCCCGTGTGCTTGAGCCATTCAAGGACCGCTCCTAGGTTCTTCTTAACCGTGGCCTCCGTGGGGTCAGCCTCGTTCCCATATAGCGAGTACAGCCCTCTCACTTGAACATTGAACACGTTGATACTACTCATATAGTAATTGGCTGTCCCTCCGCCCCTGCCCCCGGTGTATCCTGCTGAAAGGGCCGCCGCCTGTAAGCCCGCATCCGTGTTATTGCCGGGAGCTACGAAAGAGTTACAGGTATAGCCCGATATGTTCGATTCGATGGACGCCTTTGATGCCGTTACCTCCCCTGCATAGACCAGCGTGGAACTATAGTCGAAGGCGGGACCGGGTGAGGCTACTTTCACGTCTATATCGGTAGCATCGTCAAGGTACTGTGACCACCCCTTACCCGAATCACCGTTGGTCTTGGCGGCGTGAAAACCAGACACCCCCCCTATAGCCGTCACCAGCTCATCGAGGGTATCATAAGCGGCGTCCGTCAGGTCGAACGTCCCGACAACGGAGCCGTTAGGAGCCTCAAGGGTCATCGTGTTCGAGGCTATGGATATCCTGGCCGTGGCCTCTGCACCATCGTAGTAAACCGTGATGCCGTTCATATCGGTCACGTCGGAGGCGCAGTAATACCCGTGAGAGGCTATTTCGTGGCCCTCCGCGACGAGCGTTGATGCTGCCGACCATCTCCCCGCAGTCATTGCCGTTCCCGATGTCGTGCCGATATTGACGGCGTATGTTCCCCGCCAGCCATACGCTTGCAGCTTCGTAGCTATCGCAGGGGCGTAAGCATCGAGTGCGCCCGCGTCGTCAGTCATAAAAACAATAATCGCGGGTCGTCTTGCTGTGCGGTAACGGGGCAGTTCATAGAGGTTGTGGCCGCCGTCCGTCACTCCGTTGAATAGATACGTCGGGTCAAGGGGATTCGGCAGAGCGAGTGAATAGGACACGTTGATAGTTCCCACCACCTTATTGATGACGTAGTAGGAGGCGTCCTTGTTCCAGCAGTTAGCGGTGAATTCACCATTGACAACATTCACCGTGGGCGTCCCGCTCACCGTCTTGATCGCCCCTCTCTCGTTCCCGGCGAAGAGCATGTTATAGACGGGATTTGTGCCGCTTCCGTTGAACCCGAGGGGAGAGGCGTTGTTGATGTATCGTCCGTAGTAGAACGACATCGTTCCGCCCTCCATCGTGCTCATGATGGTGGTGTTCGTGTTGTCGATGAAATTGGCGCGGATAAAGGTGAGATTTCCCGTGGTGCCTAGATATATCGGCCCCGCATTGTTCTGATAGGTGAAGTCGGTAAAGGTGGTATTGGATGAGGACGTAAAAACCCCCGCCCCTGTGTTCACCGTATCCTTGACCGTCACGCTCGACAGGTTATTGCTGGAGTTGTCATAGACTCCCCTCTGCCCGCCATCTACGATTATGTTCTGAATTGAGGGACAAAGGGCCTGCAATCTGAGGCCGTACACATTGGCCGCCCCGCCCGTGTAACCCTTGATCGTGAAGTTCTGAAAGCTCATTGCGTGGGTCAATAGAACGGTGTGGTCATTGATGGCCGTGCCGTCTATAATTACCGTGTCGCCTGCCCTGCCGCGCAAGGTGATGTCAGCGGCGGCAGATGTGAGGTTCTCCGCGTATGTCCCACCATGCACCTCTATAATGTCGCCCGATGTCGTGTAGGAGTTAAGGGCCGCCTGAATGGTAGTCTGGTCACAACCGGAAGGTCCTACAGTGTACGTCGCCCCCCACCC
>CAZNDG010000092.1:0-4664 GCA_964571695.1 uncultured Syntrophus sp. | reverse complement strand
AACTCCAACCATTAACCAGATGTTCAACAAAACCAGTACCGCTATTATTATTGCAGGACATCAAACAAATGTGAAAAATTGGCATCAGATTAATGTGCAAGGTGACAATAATCGCCGGTACCATAATCATATCCGTCCCATGCATACAGGAAAGGTGGGAATGAGAATATCGCTATCAATAAAGTGATCAACAAAATGGCTCTCTTCATGGGCTAATCCTGGGCTTTTAACATGGTTGCTGAACTTTTTTCATCTCTTCCAGAAGCTCATGCTTGCTGATGATGCCTTTTTTATCCAGCAGGTTGATCAGCGCCTCTCATTGGATGACTTCGGACATGAGCAGTTCCTTGAATGATACAAGCTCCTTGGGATCAAGTTGTTTAGCCATCTGATTATTCCCTTTTGCTGCTATGATTCCGAAACAAGCTTCTTCCCGAGATCAACAGCCTCCTGCATTAGTTTCTCATTCGATGCTATCTCTTCCGCTCCTTCAGCGCTCCCATAAACCATGCCGACGATATTGGATTCCTTATATGCAAAGGAATCCTGGAAAGACCGCAGGGCATTTACACATCCTGAATCAAAGGGGTCTTCGCCGCCATAACTCATGGCAATGGCAATCCGCTTACCCTTTAAAGCATCATCCTTATAAGCAGGCAGACCATGTAGGCGGTCCAGAAATATCTTGGTTTGGGCAGACATATTAAACCAGTAAACAGGGCTGGCGATAACCAAGGCGTCGGCTTCGATGACCTTTGAATAAAGACTCTGCATATCATCCTTGATTGCACATCCCTTACTTCTTACTTTTCTACAGGTATCGCAGGCTCTGCAAGGCGCGATCTTCATCCCCTGAAGGTAGATAATCTCAACTTTTGCCTTGGCGGATTTTGCACCCTTGGTTATCTGTTCTGCCAATATTGCACTGTTGCCTCTTCTCCTTGGGCTTCCCAGTATTACCAGAATCTTTTTTGTCACGATGATACCTCCTTTATCTTCATATTTACATTTGATACTGCTCGGCGCTCCATCCCGATAAGCTCCATGATCGTTCTCTTGAAATTCTTAAGGTCTGTCATTTTCTTCTCCCGTTGATTCGTCTTTCTTATTTCTTTTTCCCAGGTAATTGAAGAAGATAAAATAAAAGGCAAGCATCAGCGCGATAAAACCCAAAAACCGGAACTCCATTAAGCGACTTAAAAGCATGTCCTGACCATCGTTGGAGGATAAGTGATCCCATACAAAGTAGAGTAGCATAAAAGATAGGCCGACATAGGTAATTTTCAGATACTTATTCATAGTGTCCCCTTAGTCCTGAAGATGCTTTCTTCTTTCACTTTTTCCCATAGTTCCTTTACGATCAGCATCGACGCGTCATCAACAGAGAGTTCTTTATCACCCGCTATTGCCCGGCAAGATTCAAGTAGAGATTCGTTTTCCTTCCAGAGGCCGAACTAGCTTCTGATATGATAACCAAGGGCGAAATGGGCATCAATAAGGTCTTCTTCATTCATGGAAGCCAGCGCAATTTCGTCGTTCAGGCTCATATTGGCATGAAGCATTTCGACGGCCTCGGCTACTGTTTTGGGCAGATCAAGAGTCGTCATTTCAGAACTCGCCACCCTTCATCTTCTGCAATCTCTCGATCCTCTTTTCAATGGGAGGGTGTGTACTGAAAAGATTCATGACGGCGCTTCCTGATAATGGATTAACGATAAACATATGGGCAGTTGAGGGATTTGTATTCATCGGTTTCTGCCTTGCCGCAGTGGAAAGCTTCGATAGGGCGCTGGCCAAAGCCAAGGGTTTTCCTGACACCTGTGCGCTTCCTGCATCGGCCTCGTATTCCCGTGATCGCGATATGGCCATTTGTATTATTGTTGCGGCTATGGGCGCGACTATAGCCATGGCAATTACGCCTATTGTCCCCCGGTCATCACTGCCGAAGAACATGGCCCATCGCGAGAGCATGACAACTGCGCTGGCCATGGTCGCTGCCATGGTACTGATCAGAATGTCTTTGTGTTTGATATGCGACAATTCGTGGGCAATCACACCTTCCAGTTCATCCTGATTGAGTATTTTCAGAATGCCGGTTGTGACGGCAACGGCGGCATGGTCTTCATTCCTGCCGGTAGCAAAGGCATTGGGTGTCTGAGAAGGTATGATATAGACTTTGGGTATGGGAATCTTTGCTTTTGCGGCAAGGGATTCCACGGCATTATAAAGATTAGGTGCTTCCTGTCTGGTCACGGGATGGGCATCGTACATCTTCAATACTATTGAATCTGAAAACCAGTAACTGCCAAAGTTCATCAGGACTGATATAATCAGAGCAATAATGACGCCAGTACCCCTCGCAATAAAATAACCGGCTACCATCAAGAGTCCTGAGAGGGCACTCAATAAAAGTATGATCTTCATTGTGTTCATGCTCTTTCTTCTCCTGTCGATAGAGTCTTTTCCAACAGAGCCATCGTCGTCTCATATATCTTTGGATCTTGTCTTGCTCTGGCGCCGGCGACGTTCAGAATTCGGATGTTGTTTCTCTTGATCCAGAAAAGCAATCTTGCTACCGCTTCAGGAATTGATAATTCATTGAAGTCGAGATGTATCCAAGGCTTCCGGTGCTGTTTGGCAAACTCCCTTGTCAGTGCCGATCCGCCGGTGAGAAAACCATGAGAGACAATGACCGTCCCTTCGCCTTCCAGGACATTTTTCTCTGTCCGTTTTGAATAATCAGGGGTGGGCATTTCCTGAAGCTGATAATGATTCGGGAGAGTTCCGTCTTCTGTCTTCCTGCCCATGGGAAGCCAGCCGCCGTAAGGGATATTATGTTTGATGGCGAAGTCAATCCCGGCTCTGTCAGCGCCGGTCTGGCCACCCGAGATGATCTTCTCGATCATAGTTGATTACCTTCAGATGCGGATTCAAGCCACTCCTGAATATATTCAGTTACGCCCTCCCATCCCGGCTCCAACAATATATTGTGCGCATGATTGGAAAACTCTCTATAAGTGGCTGTTGCCCGGTATTTTTTCGCGATCTTTTTTATAACGGAAGCAGGCAGAATTCTGTCCTGGCCACCGGCAACGACGAGAACCGGGCAGGTGATCTTTGATTCATCAATATAGGTGGTTTTCCGGGTGTCAAAAAACCAGAAGCCGATCTCCCACATTGCTCTTCCTGACTCATATCCCAGCCTGTCGTACAACGCTTTCCCTTCATCTTCAGGGGTAAGATTCAGGACTGAATATTTAACGTCTTCATACGACTGCTTGAGAGGTTTCTTCCAGAACCCGATTTTCATTGATCGCCAGGTTCCTTTGATTGCAGCCCATTCAAACATTGGAATGCCGGCAGGCGGAGCAGGGCATAAAAGAACCAGGGTACTTCCCAGTCCTCTGCTTCCCAAAATCTGCGTGATCAGTCCCCCCATGGAGTGGCCCATGATGACGGGTTTGTCCGGGAGCTTCCTGATCTCCGCTTCGAGGTCATTTACGTAGTCCCTGAGGCTGGTGGCGCCGAGTTCAGGGTGAGGGGAAACTTTGGGATCGCTATCATGATGACGCATAGTCGGGGTGATGCAGGCATATCCCTTCTGCTCGAAGAACTGCCGGTATTTATCCCAGATCCAGCCGCCGGCGGTCATGCCGTGAATCATGAAAATCGTATTGGCCACTTTTTGCCTCTACATCATCCGAATACTTTTTTTACCTCAGCATTGAAAGAGTCAATCAGAGGTGAACACTTATCATCACTCAACCTTTCAGAAAAGACCTCCGCCAGTTGCTCGTAATACCATTTCTGTTTCTCTTTTGGGCGATTGAACCTTTTCCACAGCTCATTCCCGATTCTTTCACAATCCTCACGGATCGACCGGATGTTGTCCATCTTATCGGCAAAAGACAATACGAGATGGTCCTGGGATGCCTCTTTCTTCAGGATATTGAGCGTATGCGCCTTCCGATTTTCCCATATCCAATCTGATTTGTTCGGCTCCGACACCGACTTGACGAGATTCGCGATCTCATTTCCAAAGAGGTTTTGAAGCTCATCAAAGGTAACTCGGGTATCTTCCAGCGTATCATGTAAAATCCCGGCCACAATGACCGGCTCTGAGCATTCCAGTTGTATCAAGGTCTTCGCGACGTTCAGAGGGTGAGTGATGTAAGGGATCTTCGTTCCTTTCCGATATTGGCCGGAATGGGCTTTGGTTGCGAATTCTATGGCCTTGAAGATCATAAAAGAGCCTTTAATGATAATTTAAATCGGTTGGCGGATAACTCAGCCGGTAAAACCGGATGCGATCCGCCGGCAATGTCTTTCCATCAATTATAATGTCGCCGATAAAAGTCAACGATTTGTTGCTCTCCCATGGCGCAAGCTTTCCCTTCGCCTGTATGGATCGGGGGTAGTAGAAATTGACGACCAATGACAGGTTATATCTCTTCTCCCAAGGAGTCTGAATAAAGGGATTCCTTCGACCCCTGATTGCTTTTCCCGCTGCCTCTTTTGCCATTCTCCAATGCTGAGCATGATCGGGACAAAGAAATGCTTTCGAGAATGGAGATCTCCTGGAAACAGCCGGATTGAACTGGCCCTTCTTTGTCAATGATCGGCATAATGGAGCCACCGATTTTCGCCGTAATGGAGCCAGTGAA
>CAZNDG010000091.1:0-4839 GCA_964571695.1 uncultured Syntrophus sp. | reverse complement strand
CCTCGCTTTGCTCGGACGCCCCGAAGCCGGGCTCACTTCCCATCGCCTCCGGGGCCTCGCAGACGAACGCTGCGCGGCGACTGCTTTGCCCCTGCATCTTGTCGAACCTTTCTTTTCTCTTTACTCCCCGTCCCGGCAGACTTCGCTTTGCTCAGACTGCCCAGGCCGGGCGTTATCGCAGCGGTCACCGTGACCCGCCTGCCGCTTCGCTCTGGACGGGACAGGTCTCCGCGCTGCTTCTTCTGCTGGTGCTCCGGGAGGCAGCAGACACGAGCTGCGCCGTGACTGCCGCCTCCCTCCGTTCTTCATTCTTCCCCGCCCTGCCTCCGGGCGACCTCACTTCCCTCGGACGCCCGGAAGCGTGGATTCTCCAAGCGGTGTCGCCCGACCGCCCCTGTCACCTCCTAAAGTCGGAGACAGGAGGCTGCGGGCATTTATTCTTTCTCTCCTCGTCGGGGCGACACATGCGTGACGCCCCGACGCAAAACAAATTTCATCAGGGCTGTCACAGGGCAAAATACCTTGAGGAGGTCGGCTATGAAGAAACTGTCACCCTATATCGAACACTGTCTCAATTGCTCCATCACGGGCCGGGACTCGAATCCGGACGACAAGTTCTACCGCAAGCTGGAGCTCTGGGATGAAATCATCAACACCCATGTCCGGGGGATGAATGCGGCTCTGAGAATCTCTCGTGAGTTTGAGGACGTAACGAAAGAAGAGGCAAGGGAAAACAAGAACAACGACAGCAACGAACAAGAGAGGGGGAGTGAATCATGATCAACTCAGTCACCATCGTCGGCAACATCGGCCAGGATCCGGAAATCCGGTACACCGCCGCAGGTGTCCCTGTGGCCAGCTTCAACATCGCCGTCAACGAGATCTACACCGCCAAAGACGGCCAGAAGGTTCGGAAGGTCCACTGGTTCAAGGTCACGGCCTTCCAGCGGCTGGCGGAGATCGTCGGCGAATACTGCACCAAGGGCGTCAAGGTCGGCGTCCACGGCCAGCTTCAACAGCGCACCTGGCAGGACGAAGAGGGCTTCAACCGGAGCATCGTGGAGATCCGGGCCAGGGAACTGGAACTCCTGGGCGGCAGGAATGGATATCAGTCCAGTCCGGAAGGGGAAACGCCTTCGGAGCGATCTTCCTTATTTAATGAGGAAGATGACATCCCGTTCTGAAACAAAAAAAATGTCGTAGATTCACCTGACAAAGACAAAACGGCGTATTGGGTGGCACCAATATGCCTTTATTTATGCGTGTTTCATGCGAGGCATGGCTGGTAGGAATGATTTGACCTCCTGCTGTATCTTCTTACCAATAGATTTTCTGGCCACCTTCAAATCATACGCTGTCTGAAGATTCAGCCAGAATTCAGGCGTTGTTCCGAAAAAAATGGAGATGCGTAGCGCGGTGTCAGCGGTAATAGAGCGAGTGCCGCTGAGAATGGCGGTTATTCGGTTGGCCGGCACTTGCAGTGCCTTGGCGAAGGCATTGGCAGTCATGTTAATTTCAGCGAGTTCTTCCTTCAGTATCTCGCCGGGATGTATGGGACGCATGGCGTTCATGGCGTTCCTCCTTTCAATGATAATCGACAATTTCTACGTTGTATGGACCGTCCTCCCGCCATTCGAAGCAGATACGCCACTGTTGGTTTATACGGATGCTATGCTGACCGGCCCGGTTTCCCCCCAGAGATTCAAACCTGTTACTGGGAAGATTCATAAGATCTTCGATACATGTGGCACTGTCGAGGATCTGTAATCGACGCTCAGCCTGCAGCATAAAGGATTGAAAACGGGGCACTCTGCCACCGTTAAAGAGCTTTTCGGTATGCTTGCAGGCAAATGATCGAATCATGCCTTGTAGCTTACATTTGTTTACGCTTTACGTCAAGCGTAAAATAGGCATGTTTTAATGGGAATATTCTCGATCTGATTGAGAGGTGGTAAAAAGACTTATGATAATAATGGATTGATGACCTTCAGTGATTTCTCGATGATCTGGCCATGCTGAAGATCCTCGGCATATAGGATGCCGCAGTCATTTTCGAGCGTAGACGCAAGAATGAGGCAATCCCAATAGTTGTATCGGTATTTCAATCGCATGTCCCAGCATCGCTTGACGGTATTGACCTTAATTACAGAAACCTTCGTTTCCTCGATAATTGCATTGAGAAGTTCGTGGATTGCTTTGTCGCTTGCCCCATGGCGAAGCATAACGCTGTAAAATTCATGGAGGACCTGGGTGTTGATATAGACAATCTTGTCGGAAAGGCCCTTAAACAGGCTGACGGCGCCTGTCCTTTTCCCTGTTGAAAATCATCTTCCAAGGCGGCGTAAAGGAAGATGTTGGTGTCAATAAAGACCCGACTATCGTTCATTGATTTCATCTCTTGAGGGGATTGATATCCTCTTCACTCGAACGGGGTTCATAAATAACCCGGCAAAGCGATCCTTCTTTTTCTTAACGGGTCGCACGACAACCTTAAGCTCCGCTTCCCGGAACTCATCAGGAATTTTCAAAAACTTACTCATCTCTTTTCCTGAGACGACCGTAGAGTAGCTTTTCATAGACTTCACCTCCCTTTGATATCTCTTATATCATTCATGTTTGGTGTTTTCATTATAAAGAACGGAGTACGAGACATTCTTGACGGGATCGCCGCTCATGAAACCATGGCCTCCAGATAGGGGGTGATGAGTATTTTAATTTTGCAGAGCTTCGCATATCTGGGGAGGATGGTACAAATACATCGGCAGACTTAATTGTTTGCCGACGTTATTTGACCATGGCTATGTCACCCATCGAGTCATGTTCGCGGCGTGTGGCTGCATACAAGCCGAACTGAACCGTGAAATCCGTTGCTTCGACGACCGGCCTTATATTTCGATGCACCTTCTCCATCTTCACGATGCCGTAGCGGGCCATTGTCTTCAAGGTTCGTGACAGGTTACTGCTGCTTCGTCCCGTCGCCGCTTCCAGTTCTTTCAAAGATTCCGGTTTCCGTTCCAGAATGGTCTTCAGCAGCAACTGGTTTTCATTGCTGAGGACCTGCGCCATGGATTGCAGCGATTCAAACCAGATCTTGGGCTCGTCGGGCTGAGGTTGGTATTCTCCCCGGGCGATGGCCAACGATCGCTTTTTATAACCCTCATAGGATATGATGCCGATATGGAGCACTTTCCGATTCATTTTTCTACCATTCATGTGCAACAGGGTGGCAGTGGTCTCATCTTCCCTGGAATATCGGGTATCCGTCATGGTCAAGTAAATTATCACCAGATGATACTTTACGCAAGGGCTTTATATAATAAGGTCGGCAGATTCACTTCCAAAGCATAGAAAAAGCATATCGAGAAATTCTTGAGAGAAATTTCATTGACAAAGAATTATATTTAACTTATAAGATAAGCCATATACGAGATTGAATGGCAGCCCAAAGCCTACCGGCAGCTAAAGAAAATCAAAGAGCGGGAAACACTCGCTGCAATCAAGGCTGCCGTTTTTGACCTTGCCAATTGGCCGGAATGCCGGAACGTTAAGGCTATGAAGAATCATGAATCCGGTTATCGGTTGCGGGTTGGCAAGTGGCGCATCCTGTTCGAAGCACAGGATCGCATCCGGGTTATCATGATTCAGGAGGTGAAAAAACGCGATGAACAAACCTACTAATGTCCAGATTATCAATCAGGATGGGCGCCCCGCCTTTGCCGTCATTCCCTATGAGGAATACGTGCGCACCTTCCGCAAAGCGCCGAGGATTCCCGAAAGCGGCAACATCCCAAATGATGTCGTCTGGCTTTCCGTTGACAAGGGATATACCCTCGCACGGGCCTGGCGGGAGTATTTGGGATTGACCCAGTCGGAAGTAGCCTCAAGGATGGGAATCAGCCAGGCTGCACTTTCGCAGATGGAATCGGGAGAAAAGAAGCTCCGTAAGGCTTCGCTGGAGAAATTGGCCAGGGCTTTAGACGTCATGGTCGAACAGTTGCGCGGATAAGTCCTTTCCTACGAAAAACGATCTGAAAGGCATCCCGGTCAATTCCGGCGATGCCTTTTTTTATTTCCGGTTATGTCATATTCATCCTTTGTAAAATCAAGCAAATAGTGGTATTTAACGGCGCGAATATCATCGCGTCAGCATATCCGCTAACATTGCGAACAGGGAATCCGGCCTTATGAGAAAATAATACGACGCCCCTCTGTCGTAAGGGTGATCCGCCGCCGTTACAATTGGCCGCTACGATCACCGGAAAAGATGAACGACGGCTTTGTAAAAAGCTTCGCAGGCAAGGCGCGCAAATCGTGAGGAGCGAGGCGTCGGGGACAAGTTCCGGAAGCCCGAAGGGAACGGAACGTGTCCCCGGAAAAAGCCGCAACGACGAGGGATGCAACGCAACGCAGCATCCAGACTTTTTACGGAGCCGTCAGGACTGACCAGGACTTATTGACGAATGCGCATCGACCTCTTGGAAGCCTTCGGGCTGGACCCGAAGGTCATCGCCATCCTGAAAGAGAAATACGGCGCGCAGCTCCTCCCCATCCAGGAGCGGGCCTTCAAGGAATACCAGATCCTCAACGGCGGCAACTTCCTCATCTCCGCCGTCACCTCCTCCGGCAAGACCCTCGTCGGCGAGATCCTCGCCCTCCACTACGGCAGCAAGGGCAAGCGTGTCTTCTACCTTGTCCCCACCAAGGCCCTGGCGGAAGAAAAATTCGAGCAGTTCCACGAGGACTACGAAAAGGCCGGCATCCAGACCGTTATCTCCACCCACGACCGCCGGGAGTACGACGAGCGCATCGAGGGCCGCCGGTTTCACATCGCGATCATCG
>CAZNDG010000090.1:0-4886 GCA_964571695.1 uncultured Syntrophus sp. | reverse complement strand
GAGAGCGTTGGATGCACCTTGATCACGGAGGGGGAAATTGGCATTTAACTTAAGCCTGCCTTCGACAGTCATAGGTAAACGTACTTGAGATTGTTAAGTAATATTATGGTCATACGTTATGCCAACTTTTGAGGCGTGTGCCTATGGATTTCGGGGGTTGTTTTGATGCTCTGGATTCTCTTTGGTGGAGATATTTTAAGCATTTTTATAATGTTAAGCTGTTCAGGCGTCGGTTCGGTGGTCTGTAAAACCCTTCCATCTTTTGAAAATAAATCGATCAGATGAAGGCGCTCCATTTGGGTTCTAATACTGTCCCAGGTCATGTTGGTTTTCCTCTCGGCAATCCTCACCAAAAGGAGCGCCAGGAAACAGAGAAACACATGCGCCTGAATCCGTTCATCCTTACGGTGATAGACAGGTCTCAGATCCAGAGTCGTTTTCAGGGTCCGGAAAGCCCGTTCCACTTCCATCAGTTGCTTGTAACCCAAAGCCACATCCTCAGGAGTCAGTGTATCGTCGCTGGTGGAGATGATATACTTCCCGTCCAAATGGGCCTCTGCTTTGATCTTGCCCTTGTCGATCTTGATCGCACCGGTTTTCAGCTGCTTCAGGAACCTCCCCATCGTTCGGTGAGACAGAAGGGCACAGACATTTTTCTTGTGACATTGCCCCTTTTGTTCCTTGATGGACTTAAGGGCTTCGTCAATCTTTTTGAGAGTATTCTCACGGGTGGCCTTATCCTTCCTGGCTTCATCCGGATTATGAACCAGAATAAACCGGCGGCGGCGCTCACCATCGCCGACAATCACTTCCTTGATCTCCATGTTCTCCCGTATGGCGGTAAACCTTCCCCGCTTGGCCAGAACCTCCTTGTGGACATCCTGGTTGTCCCGGAGTTTTTCTCCGATAATATAATGTCCGCCGGCCTTCTGAAGGATCAGTCGGTTATCTTCCGAGCTCATTCCCCCGTCCATGACCCAGATGCAGCGGCCCAGTTTCCATCCGAGGAGATCATTTTTGACCGTCTCCACCGTCTTCATGTCCGAGGTGTTCCCAGGCATGGTCCAGCATTTTACCGGTATGCCCTCCTTCGTCACTGCCAAGCCAATCACAACCTGGGGGAGGTCCGGCCGATGATCCTTGGAATGACCATACCGCCGCAGTCCCGCTTCATCCTCTTCATCCATCTCGAAGTAGGTGCTGGTCGTATCGAAAAATATCAGATCAACCTCCAGGTTCAAAAGATCAGCCACGGCAAAGAAGACCTCTTTGTGAATGATCTCACGGTACTCCAGAAGAACATCCATCGCCCGGTACAGATGTTGAAGTTCGATAGGTTCTGGATTCCCCAAGGCCACATCTTCTCTGACCCATTCCTCAGCGCCTCTTTTGGAATCCGGAGCCAAAGCGTGATTGGCCACCATGGCGAAGGTCGCCCACTCCACAGGCGACGTAAACGACCGATCCTTAATGCATTGAGAAAGAGCCTCGGGTATTCCCAACTGTTCCCACAAGGTACGCAGAAGATAGGCGCCCCCCATGGGAACACTGCGAAAAATATTCAAGGGTACCAAAGTGCCACCCATAGACGTATTCATACAAAGGGCATCTTCCGGAGTCAGAAAACGACTGATACTTTTAGACAATCTTTTGAGGGCTTCCGTATCCAGCTCATCGGTTCTTCCGAAAGTATGGAGAACCTTAGCCTTGGCGCACCTGCTCTGGCTGTCCCAAATGTTATGTGCAAGCTGGACGTAAGTCACGGCAGATCCGTCTTTGTTTTTTCGGGAGATGGTCCTTATGTACATGCCTATTCATATAGCATGTACTATGAACAATGTCAAGTATATAATTGTAAATCGTGTGCCTATGCATTTTACAGTTTTTCCTATATCCCACTACATGATTTCAATAACTTACAATGATCAAAAGATCAAAATATGCCTATGGCTGTCGAACGTCGGTGAAAGGTTACGCTTGGATTTATGCCGCAGGTGTGTGAACCTGCTTGAAGAGCCGGATGCGGCAAATCCGCAAGTCCGGTTCTGTGAGGGATCATCGACAACTGACGTATGGTTGAGATGGTGTGGCACCGCCGGGAAACCAGGCGGAAACGGAGAACACAAACATCGACCTACAGCGTCGGAAGAAACTGATCTACTCGACTCAATTAAATCCGTTGCTATGGCTCCACAAGTATTCCCCTTGAATTAGAACAAGGGGTTGCAACCCCTTGCTCTACCGTATCTCCACGGTATTCACTTGACTACGCAGATTTTTTATCATATTCGCTAACCAATATTCCATAATAGCCTGATTGAACCCACTATTGAGAGAAAACAGATAATCCAAAGGATTACCTCGCCGGAGCTTCCTTCAAATTTTACTCCAAAACCTTCAAATTTGATTGGGCCGGAAGATTGACGTAATCCAATCACAATAAAGGCAGCGGCAAGTGCTGCCAAAGATAAACCAACAGTCGAGGCAAAATGATTCCTGATAATAGCAACCCACTCTTCCGGAGGACAGAAGACCATAAGTCCAACTAAAATAGAAATGCCGAGTATTGGTACGGCAATCAAAAGCAGGACACTAACAGCGTGTTTTGGATTTTTATCCATTTGAAGATTCCTTTCAAAAATTCATGTCAGTCACTTGCCTGCGATAACTCTTCAATCCGCCTTTCCCGTCAGTTGGAAGGACGCCCAGTAAAACGGATGCTGATATTTTGCCAGACCGCTTAACTGTGCGGCCCTGAGCGCTTCGCGCTTGTCTTTATGCTTCAGGTTGGAATAAAAATCGGCCATCAGATCGGAAGTGGCCAGATCATCCACCTTCCAAAGACTGGCTACGATGGAGCTGCTTCCCGCATAGAGAAAACCGCGGGAAAGTCCCACGATGTCGTCCCCGGAGTTGATCTTGCCCAGACCCGTTTCGCAGGCGCTCAGGGTCACTAAATCGGCGTTCAGACGCATGGAATAGAGGTCGCTTACACGCAGGAAGCCGTCATCTCCCTCCTTTTTTGCCAGCAAGAGTCCCGAATCCAGCGGGGAATCCGACTCAAAGGTTCCATGAGACGCAAGGTGAATCACTTCGTAACGATTTCCCAGCTTCCTGAAAGCCTCCTTGCTGGCATCCTTTCTCAGCAGAACCGTTGGTTTCGGGAATTTTCCGGCGACAGTCAGGGCTTCCTGTTCGGCGTATTTCAAATCGTATCTCGGGTCGTTCAGATCGGGATTGCCGAGGATCAGCGCCGTTCCGGTCTTTTGTGCTTTTCCTTTCTTCCTGAGAAATTGCAGGACGCTTGCGCTGGGCAGATAGCTGATGTCGTGGGTTTCGATGAGATAATTCTTCCCGTTGTTGAGAACGCTGAATGGAAGATAATGCAATATCCCATGAGGGACGATCATGATATTTCGGGTTTTGATGTCCTGTTCAACGGGTTGGATCAGTCTCTGATAGAGTTTGGCGGACCAGATGGCGTATTCCCTGGACTGGGGATTTTCCAGAGATTTCCTCAACTGCCGGATATCTTCGGCCAGATGATTTCCATCCAGTTTGACGGATTTTACCGTTTGATTGGTCACGATGAAGGCATACAAACTGTCTTTGAAATAATAGTATTCCAGAAGCGTTTCTCCGTCTCCGATTCCGCTCTGAATCTCCGCAGCCGACGGTGTGGACACCGCAACCAGGGAATACAATTCCGGGTCTTTGTTTCGGATTTGCTGTTTGATCTCGATGCCTCTTGTTTTCTTCTGTTCTCTTTCCTGAGGCTTGAGGGCGGCAACATTGAATCCCTGTGTTTCCGATTCAATGTGTGCCATTTCCTGCACGGAGGCATCAATTGTCTCATCGCCGCGGGAAGCAAAATCCCGCTTTGACGCAAGTAAATCCACCAACGCCCGTGATTTGGCGCGTTCGACGTATTCAAAGCCTTCGCTGTCTCTTTTATCCGTCAGGAGGCAATCCACCATCTGATGATAGACTTCTTGTTTGTTTCCGACAAAGCCGATCTTGTTGGCTTCCGTATGGATTGTTGCGCGTTGGCTTTCTACAACGCCTATCGACTGTTTATAATAATCCCTGGCCTGGTCACGGTTCCCTTCTTTCTGGCTGATCCTCCCCCTGTCGTAGAGAATCGGCCAGTAGATTTCGCCGTTATCCTTTGTGTAGGGGTTTTGCAGCAGCTTGTCGTATTCTTCCCTGGCGACAGCGGTTTTGCCGGTTTCAAAATTAGCCTTTGCAAGAACAAAATCTCTGGGAAGATTGATGAACGTGGCGATGTTCTGATCACCAGGCGACTCGCCTAAAATAAATAAAGCAAAAGATTCGAGAGCATCCATAAAGGCATTTTTATACTCCAGTACCTTATCGTATTTCCCTAAGGCCATGTAGGCCTTGGCGAGGGAAATCTCCCTTTCTTTTTTTATTGCTCCATATGACACAATACCTATGTCGCTTTTTCCCAGAAGATCAGCATAGTATAGCGCTTCCCGGGTATCTCCCTTTAATGCGTGAATCAAAGCAAGTAGCCCCAATATGCGCTGTCTTTGTCTGATATCCCACTTAAAGCCTAAAGCTTTGTCACAATAGCTCCATTGCATCTTTTCCAGCAAATCGTAGGCCTTTTGCGCATTTTGCAGGGCATTATTATAGTCACCAAGATCAATAAAGGCTTCAGATCGAAGGATATAAGGTTGCAAAGAAATATCTTGAGGAGCCGTATCTCCTCGACATCCTGTTAAAAAATTATATTTATAAGACATCTTATTGCTTTGGGAGATTCTTTCATCCAATTTCCCTGTGCATTCGAAGAGTTTCTGATAATTTTTAAGCTTTGTATAGCAGGTGCATAACTTGACGAGATCCGAATTCGGCATGCT
>CAZNDG010000089.1:0-4981 GCA_964571695.1 uncultured Syntrophus sp. | reverse complement strand
GATTCAAGGGAGATATCGAACTTTTTGAAGAATGTTTGGTGAATGTGGTTTATTTCTTCATCAATGGCTTTTATCGAATCCAGAACGAACTTCGTTCCTTCGGCATCGGGAGATTTGGCCAGGAGGATGCCGTAGGTCTTCCGGAAATTTAGCAGGAAGAAATAATCCTGGACGATGTAGCTCTTGAATATTTTCTCATCGAGCGTGCCGTTTGACAGCTCACGGTTGAAGGGCATGTGCAGGATCTGCTGATAATCGCCGTCACACAGTTTCCAAAGCTCCTCCGAAAAACTTCCGGCCTGGAGTTTCCCGGGGAGGAGCAGCAACAGGCAGATGGATATTATGGCCATCCGCTTCCAGAGGACCTCCCGTCCGGCGACAGGCGCGACGAAAGATGAATATATCCGGCTACTGGCAGGCATTTTCATATAAATTGAGACAGAAAACATTATGAACGGAAACGCCGCCAGCCTGGATCAGATCTTGCGCAATCAACGTCATCAGGGATGACTTTCCTCTCCGGCGCGAACCCGTCAGGATAATGATTTCTCTTTGCGGCCAATAGCGATGGATTTCTTTTTGAACGTCCCTAACTGCCAATCCCTGAATGGAGACGAATCGGTCTTGTGCTCTGCGATCAATTCCTTGAGTTTCTGTTTCTCCACCAAACGACTCCCAATATATTTCATTTGAAATGAAATGTATCACACAAAACATTTCATTTTCAATGAGACATATTTCCCGCCCCTCTCTCTATACCAGTTAAGCCGCCCATCGCCGTTTCCCTCATACTGCGGAAATTGCGGGGCAACCGCACCCAGCAGGAAATTGCCCGCAACCTGAAAATATCTTTTCAGGTTTACCAGCGGCTGGAAAACCCCCGCAAGGCGAATCCCACCATCAAGACACTGGAGAAGGTCGCCTCCGCCTACGGAAAACATATTTCGCTGGGTTTTATTTGATGTCCCGGTACTATGCGCCGACCGGCTGGATGTGGTGTTATTTGGTAAATATCTATATAGAAGAATAGGACTTTTCACCTTATTTTCCTTAACAATCTTTGCACCAGACGATAAACCGTAGTTCCCGTTGACCTTGGCCAATCCGAACATGGAGGATTGTCTCGTTCTTTGGCCCTCCGCACGGCGCACTCGATCCTTTCCCAGTTGATTTTGCGGACATCCAAGTGCTTGCTGTATTCAGGCAGATATGTTTTCAACCGCTCCAAACACTCGCGTGACGATGCGATATCGTCGCCGTCTTCAAAGTGCAGCAGCAGCCAATACTCGAATTTAGGATTGCTGAGGGCAAATCCATACCGGTCATGAGTCTGCGACCAGGCATGAAGCTGGGTTAACTGCTCGTCGCTCCGCCGCACGACAGGGATTCCTCAGCGTTCCACTCAGCAGGATACGGGGGATGCCGCCCATCCGGCCCAAAAGATAGCTTTTCCGGATATCCTTGTCAAAACGGATGTCCTTATATTCGCTGAAGGAAAACAGGCGCGACACGCCGGAAGCATCCCGCTCCGCCACCCACATTTCGTCCCGACGCAACAGCCGCTGATCCATGAGCAAGACATCATGTGTTGTCAGCAGCAATTGAGTTCTGGATTCCACATCGCAGTTGGTGAGATAAACTTCCAGGAGACGGCGCGTAAGCAGGGTGTGCAGGCTTCGGTCAACTTCGTCGATAACAAAAACTTTCTTGGAAAATTGCGCTGAGAGTTCCAGAAAAGCCGGCAGAAGATCAATGATCCGTTGCGAACCGTCCGATTCCTGACGGATTTCGAACTTGGCTTCCGACCCGTCCTCTTGCGAGTGAAAAGCGACCAATTTTTTCGCAATCAAATTGCCCTGCTTGCTGGTAACGACGAAACGGTCATTCTGGGGTTCTCCCCTTAACCGCATGGCCCTGCCGTCTTTCAAATCTTCCCGGAGTTTGGTCTTTAATACCTCGGGCACCGGAATATTATCGAAAGGAATCTCCTCGGTGCCCAGACGGATGATTCCAGTGTCCAACTGCGGCAACATCTCGTTCATGGTTGCATATAGGGGGTGTTCCTCATCGAGAAACTGTTCGAACGGCTCAAAGCGGGAATCCGGGGCGACAAGTTCAAGCCTGTCTTTAAACCAATCATAGACCGGTTTAAAATTTTCGATTTTTTGCGAGACGGAGTTGGTCAGAAAAAGCTGATTATCGCGCGTCCCCTGGAAGGCAAACGCCAGAAACTGATCTTTTGCCAGCGATCCATCAAAGTTTGGATTGCCTTCCCGTCGGTCATAGAGCGTTGTTTCGCTGGATGGCGTAATCTTCACCAGCCTTTCTTCCCGAACCGCTTTTCGCGTAACCGCAAAGCTGAATTCATAAATCGTCTCATCCACGAGCAGTTCAAAGATAAAGCGTGAGGGGAGCTCAGCACTTTTGGCATCCAGTCGAAACGGCTCGATGGGAATCAGACTGTCAGGAAGGGTGCCCTTTACAATCAAGGTCTTGGCAAAATGCAATGCCTTAAAGAAATTTGTCTTTCCCGATGCGTTCCCGCCATATAACAACGCAATCGGCAGAATCCTTGTTTGGTATTTTGCCAGTTTCGGCACCCGTTCCCCGTGCTGACGCTCCCGGCTGGCGGTCATCAGAAAAGAAACCCGGTCACGAAAAGACATCCAGTTTTCTACAGAAAATGAAATAATCATGGCAGCCCCCATAATTTACGAGATATAATCTCTTAGACGATGGCAATATGGCTGTATAGGTGAAATTATGCAAGCCTTAATGTGAAATTTTCTCTTTAGACATGTTGATTTTCAGATCTTAAAGATCCTTGATGTATGAGGAGGTGCTGTGGATCTTGAATAGCGTTCTTAAGATGGATATGTAACAGTTGTTCCTTATTCAAAAGGATCACCGGTTGTTTCTCCTTTGTGCCTTTTCACGCAGGGTGCGGGCATAAGCCGAACTGTCCTTAATCTCTCTTCCCTTCCACATGCCAACCAGGCCGGAGGCAAGCAATTGTTTAGCCGTAGAAGATTGGTCAGACTTGCTCTAAAACTCATTTTACCTTCCTCAAGGAAAAGTAATGAGTAATTAATGGCTTGGATTCTGTTTTTTGAAATATCTCAATTTTGGCTTCGCCTTCCCCGTTCACCTTTATGGGGGCAATCGTAATGCCCATTTGTATATCTTGTGGCACTTCTTGATGGGGAGGCGCGGGGAGATCATTTGTTATCGGTTCATTTTGCGGCGTTGTCACAACAACCTTCAGGTCCGCTATTTCGCGTTTAATATCTTTCGCTGTTAACCATAAACACAGCCTGGGGAACACAAAGGGAATGCTCGGGACAACTATCTCTTTGCTGTAAATACCCATCAGCGAAATTTTGTTGCCTATTTCCTGTCTAATATCGTCACATAAGATGGTGAAGGTTTCTTTGGCAAATTTCATAGGAATTCCTTTATCTAATAGTCACTAATGCACAATCGCTTCCGTTGGCTCGTTCATCGGTTTATTCATTGTTTGCACAAGCGGCATTTCGGCATCTACGTGTGTTTCGGGATTAGGAAAAATAAAAGAACGTCCTGAAGTGCCGGCGCCTGTTGACGGTAATGAATCAGTGAAGGTAGAAGCAACCTTTTCTAATTCTTTTTTTACCTTGGCAAGAGCGTTTCTCTCGGATAAAAGATAGTTTATATAAGAATTTAACGAAATGCCGTCTTTCTTTGCTTCCTGACTCAGCGCTGCATGCAATGACTTGGGAATTCTGATCCGAAGCTGCCCGCTATGTTGAACAAAGACATCGGGATCAGGAATGGTTTCTCCGTCTTCTTCCATCACCTGAAGAAATAATTCTTTGGCAATATTCAGCTCTTTAACGGCCTCTTCCGGTGTATCTCCGAAGGCGTTCAGCCCCGCAATCTCCGGCGTGGCGGCAATAAAAACCTGATCCGCTTCACTCCATTGAATTACAATCGAATGCTTTGTCTTCATTCTGGCGCCTATCATTTATTTATATTTGTTGCCGATGCCCTCATCGATCCAGTTTATTAACCATTCAACCTGATAACTCTTGGCTTTTCCGCATTTCCCGCGTTGAATTGAATAGGTGGCGGCGGGAGGATCTCTTCGCTTATAAACAACGTGACTGCCTCTGCTGCTTCTGGCGATGAACCCAAAATGTTCAAAAAGCAGGCATAGCTCTTCAAAAGTAAGGTTCTGTGGAGAATGAGATGCTTTATGTATCAGCTTTTCTATCTGAGACATTGATCAATTCGGTACCAAATGTGGAACCACCATGTCAAGATTTATTTCTACCCGAATTATCACCTGTCCAGTAAATCAGACGGATCTCTCTGCAAATAATAATTAATCTGCGCTTATTTGTAGTTATTTCAACCTGTTAGGTAATCGC
The DNA here is from genome assembly GCA_964571695.1 of uncultured Syntrophus sp. Taxonomy (GTDB): domain Bacteria; phylum Desulfobacterota; class Syntrophia; order Syntrophales; family UBA8958; genus UBA8958. Next base: position 572 of record CAZNDG010000089.1, on the reverse strand, counting down.
CTGTTCGACCATGGCATCGGCCAGTTGGAACCGGGTGGTTTGGGCGTCATTCAACCGGGCCTTGAGGGCATCGCAGATCTCCATCAGCTCATCGACTTTGGCGACGATACGGTGTTGTTCGCAACTCGGTGGCAATGCGATTGGCAACATATTTAGAATACCATGATTTAAATTGGTCATTGTTGCCCCAACAGATTCTCGGCCAAGATAACCTCTTACCCATGTTGTTTTAAATAGAAGCAATATATAGTGACGACAAATATCCTTATGGAATTTCAATCGAAAACTCCCGGTGCCACATAGCCAACCAGCTTCCCGTTTTGTAACCAAAGCGCACCGCCCCATTTCACCTCGCCTTGCCATTACAATATCGCCATCATCAATTTTGTATGACGATAGCACTTCTGCCTTCTTATCGCTGATGGTAACAGATGTTTCTTCCACGATTTTGCCGTCAATCATGTGTGATGGGTTTATTAATGGGGTTCCACCTTCTACATAATCACCTTTATGTATCATCGTTCCGAAAGGGCCAGTTGATACTTCCTGCGATAATTCCGCGAATCGGGCAG
>CAZNDG010000088.1:0-5072 GCA_964571695.1 uncultured Syntrophus sp. | reverse complement strand
GATTTATAAAACAATGAGCATGTGCAACAAGACAATTATTACACTTCTGTGCGCAGTATCCGTCTTTGGGTCATTATCCGCACAACAGAAAACTGAAGACCTGACGCAATATGTGAATCCCATGATCGGCACTCAGGAAATGGGGCATGTATTTCCCGGTTCTACCGTCCCTTTTGGTATGGTACAACTCAGCCCGGACACCGATACCATCCCGTATGCCGTAGATGGGAAATATACAGGCACCGTGTACCGTTACTGTGCCGGTTATCAATACAACGACCCCACCATAGTAGGATTCAGCCATACCCATTTCAGTGGTACGGGCCATTCCGACCTGGGGGATTTTCTGATTATGCCCACTACCGGGAAATTGCAGTTGAACCCCGGCACGTCCGACAAACCGGAGAATGGATACCGGTCGCGATTCAGCCACGAAACCGAAACAGCTACACCCGGCTACTATCGCGTAACACTGGACGATTACAATATCGATGCCGAGTTGACCACTACTGAACATGTGGGTTTTCACCAATATACCTTTCCAGAAAGTGAAGATGCGCACATCGTCCTTGACTTGACACACGGAATCTACAATTATGACGGAAAAGTATTGTGGTCACAGGTATGGGTACACAACGACACATTGGTGACAGGCTACCGCATCACCAGCGGATGGGCGCGGACCAATTACCTCTATTTTGCCATGGTCTTTTCCAAGCCCATTGAAAATTACGGGTCCCGCAATGAAGAAGAGCTGGTTTATCGCGGTTTCTGGCGTAAGTTTGACCAGGAAAACAATTTCCCTGAAATGGGTGGCAGAAAACTGAAGACCCACTTCGACTTCAAAACGGAAGCGGGAGAGAAAATCAAGATCAAATTTGCCCTTTCTGCTGTCAGCACCGAAGGGGCACTGAAAAACCTCTATGCCGAAGTGCCTCATTTTGATTTCGACCGGGTGAAAAACGAAGCCAAAGAGAAATGGCAAAAGGAACTGGAGAGAATCAGGATTAAAGCTACACCGGAAAAGAAAGAAACATTCTACACCTCATTGTACCACACGTTTATCAATCCTGTTGAATACATGGATGTAGATAGCCTGTACAGGGGAATCGACCACCAGATACACAAGGCGGAAGGATTTGTCAATTACTCTGTTTTCTCCTTGTGGGACACTTACCGGGCACTGCATCCGTTGTTGACAATCATACAACCGGAACGTACTTCCGATATGGTTAATTCCATGCTGGCTCATCATGACCAAAGTGTACATAAATCCCTGCCGGTATGGAGTCATTTTGGTAATGAAAACTGGTGCATGATCGGTTATCATGCCGTGCCGGTGATCGCTGACGCCTGGGTAAACGGTATCCGGGGTTTTGACCCGCAGCGGGCACTGGAGGCATCGGTATCCTCGGCAACCTACCCCAACTACGGGAACCTCGATGACTACATGAAACTGGGATATGTGCCGTTTGACAAAAGTGTATACGGCTCCTCCATGACCCTGGAATATGCCTATGACGACTGGGCAATTGCTCAACTGGCGGAATCGATCGGCAACAAGGAGGTAGCCGCAAAATTCAACGAACGGGCTCACAACTGGAAAAACCTGTTCAACAACAACACCGGGTTTGTGGGTGCAAAGAACAGTGACGGAAGCTGGAAAGCTCCCTTTGATCCACTCCATACGGCCAATGAAGGGTTTATCGAAGGCAATTCATGGAATTATTCGCTCTATGTACCGCACGATGTACCTGCCCTCATCCAGAGAATGGGTGGAAATGAACGTTTTTCGCAATACCTGGACACCCTTTTTACCATGTACCTGCCGGATAAGTATTTTGCCGAAACGGAAGATGTAACCCGGGAGGGATTGATTGGTTGCTACGTGCACGGCAACGAACCTAGCCATCACGTGCCTTACCTCTACAATTGGGCCGGCAAACCCTGGAAAACACAGGAACGAATTCACCAGATCAAAAACAGCATGTACCTGAACAAACCCGACGGATTGTGTGGCAACGATGACTGTGGCCAGATGTCTGCCTGGTATGTTTTCTCTTCGCTGGGCTTCTACCCGGTTGCACCCGCATCGGGACAATACGCCATTGGCTCACCCTCCGTCAAAGAGGCAACCCTGCAACTTCCGAACAACAAGGAACTGGTAGTCAAAGTGGAGAATTACGATGAAAAAAACATCTACGTCCAGCATGTGGAAATAAACGGCAAGCCAGTCAGGGACTACACCTTGCTCCACAGAGACCTGATCAAAGGGGGTGAGCTGCTGTTCAAGATGGGCAGGAAACCGATGAAGAAAAGATTTAAATAATACGAATCCTTATGAGGGTAAGCTATTTTATACTGATCATCCTGCTATTGGGCTGTAACAATCCAGCTAATAAGAACAGAATCAACCGCAAGGAGGTGGTCTCGCGACACAACATCGTATCCGAAAAATTCAGCAAACGCAGTCCGGCACAAGTGGGAAACGGTGAAATCGCTTTTGGAGTGGATATCACCGGATTACAGACTTTTGTTCCTTTCAATACCCTGTCGCAATGGGGATGGCATTCGGACCCGGTACCCGAAGGTGTGGATATTAGCAATTTCAAGGGACAGCAAGTACTTCACAACGGAAGGATGGTCACCTATCCCCTCAGAAACGAGGAGACGGAAGAGCAAAAGGTGATTACCGAATGGCTGGTGGGCAACCCGCATCGGATCAACCTGGCCAGGATCGCTTTCTCATTGTTGGGTGCGGAGGGCAAGGAAGTAGCGATGACCGACCTGCAGAATTGTCTGCAGGAAGTGGATCTTTGGAGCGGCATCATCTCCAGTTATTTTGAGATTGATGATATTCCTGTACAGGTATATACCGCCTGCCATCCCGATAGAGACCTGATCGCCGTGACAGTAGAATCACCCCTTATCGACCTCAAGAGGTTGGCTGTAAAGATCACCTTTCCCGGAGCTTCTGCCCACAACAGCAGGAAAGGAAATTATATCGGCATTTGGGATGAACCCGACAGACATGCAACCACCTACTCAGGAACCAAGCAAAAGGTTATTTTTACCCGGGAGCTAGATCAGGAAAAATATTACTCTGCGTTGTCCTGGGATACCCCCTGTATCTTTTCCGAGGCAGAAGATAATCCTCACACTTATAGGCTAACTCCCGAGGGAAACAAGATGGCATTCACCTGTGAGTTCTCACCCAAACAGATTCAAGAGAAGCCTGTCACAGCAAAAGAAGGACTTTCGGCTAGCAGGAAAGCATGGAAGCAATTTTGGGAATCGGGAGCAGCGGTCGATCTCTCCGAGAGCGAAGACGAACGTTGGTTTGAACTGGAGAGACGCATCGTTTTATCCCGCTACCTGATGAAGGCGAATGAGTCGGGATCCTTACCTCCGCAAGAAAGCGGGCTGGTAAACAACAACGGCTGGTATGGCCGCTTCCATTTTGAGATGATCTGGTGGCATCTGGCACATTGGGCTTTATGGGATAATCAGGAGCTGGCAGACAAGAGCCTGGGTATTTATCAAGATTTCCTGGAAACGGCCAGACTAAGGGCTAAGAGTGAAGGCTTTCAGGGAACAAAATGGCCAAAATGTACTGCATACAATAACGTGGAGTGGCCAGGCGTTGCCCATGCTTTTCTGATATGGCAACAACCTCATCCTATCTACTTTGCAGAGATGGAATATCGTCAAAAGCCAAACCGGGAAACGCTAGAGAAATGGCGGGAAGTAGTCTTCAGCACCGCGGAATTCCTGGCTTCGTTTGCCTATTATCATCCGGAAAAAGATGAATATGTTCTGGGGCCTCCCATTGTTCCCGTTTCAGAAAACACACCTTATGCCGAAACGTTCAATCCCACATTTGAACTGGGTTACTGGCGTTACGGACTGAAGGTAGCTAAAGAATGGTACAACAGACTCAATATCGATGTTCCGACAAAAATAGACAGTGTTTATCACCAGTTATCACCCTATCCGGTGGAAGATAGCCTTTATGTCCTGTATGAGGGGATACCCGATATGTGGACCAAATATACCTTTGAGCATCCTGCCATCATTGGTATTTATGGCATGTTACCCGGCGATGATGTGGATAAAGTAATATTGGAAAAGACCTTCGACAAGATTCTTTCCACCTGGAATTTTAAAAGGATCTGGGGATGGGATTTTCCGATGCTGGCAATGACAGCAGCCCGGTTAGGCCGGCCGGAGCTGGCGGTTGACCTGCTGTTGCACGATAATTATATCTTTGATGAACACGGATTGGCCTACGGCGAAGGATCACCTTATCCCTATTTCCCGTCAAACGGAGGGTTACTGACAGCTATCGCGATGATGGCTGAAGGATGGGATGGCTCCGGAGACGTTACAGCCCCCGGGTTCCCGAAAGACAGTAGTTGGAAAATAAAATACGAGAACTTCCACAAGTTCCCTTAACTTGAGGAAAGTCCAATCACGGATGGATGGATAAATTATCACTGGGATTACATGAAGATTAACTTACATATTCTATTCTTTTTTGCCGGACTGCTTTGGTTCTTTTCCGGCATGAATCATCAACTGAATGCCAAAGGCAGGCCGGACCCGTTTGATATTCCGCTTCACAACGGACAGGTTTTACGTATCCAGGCGTGCCGAAACGAAATCTTTCGAATCAGGATTTCCCCTACAGGTGAATTTCAGGAAACCGTGATGGAGAGGTACGGAATCATCAAAACGGATTGGGAACCAATCGGTGCCACCCACAAAAAGAAGAATGGAAAACACATAATTTCCACAGAGTCGTATCGCCTCACTGTGGATCCTCTTGCTGGTGACATCACCGTTACCGATAACAATGGAATACTTGTTGTGGAAAGAATTTCCTTTATCCAGCCTAAGGATGCCATAGCCCACGAGCTGGCTGCTTCCCTCAACACCTATTTTGGAGAGATAAGGCAGGACGAAGCAATTATCGGTTCAGGAAAATCGGACACACCGATACAGGCCCAATTGTTGGATGAGGTTGGCAATCTCTCCAAGGGCAGGATAATTGGCGTCACCCTCAAAGAAGA
>CAZNDG010000087.1:0-5262 GCA_964571695.1 uncultured Syntrophus sp. | reverse complement strand
TCCTAATGTCTTTTTCATCTTCTGTGTCCTCCGTTTATTTTATTATTTATTTTTTTTGTCTTCCGTTTGACATTAGATAATGCGAGGAGCGTGCCAACAACACATAATAAACTTGCATAGTAATTTATGTTATTGGTTTTAATGGTATTTATCTGAAACGGACCACTGAGGTTATTTGTCTTCCGACCGTTAAAACAAAGTTTCTTTAAACAAATCTTTTAAGCGCTTGAAAGAAATATCCCGGCGAGACAATCAATTTATATTGGCAAAGAAAAATGGCGTAAAATTTTAAATTGAAAAAAAGCTTGACAAGTTACAAGGGTTCGGATATTTAAATCTAAACTGGAATCATTCCAAAATGAAAATATCAAGCAAGGAAGACCTGGTCGGTAAGCTGAAGGAAAAAGGCTTCAAGATTACATCGCAACGCCTGGCTATCATCGACGCCTTGCTGGAAAATCATCACGCTCATCCCGGCGCAACTTTGATTTTCAACGAAGCGCGAAAGAAAGCAAATCATGTAAGCCTGTCAACAGTTTATGCGACCCTTAAAGAGTTTTCAGAAAACGGACTCATCAGGCAACTGGAATTTGACCGGATGGAAAACCGATATGACGGTAATCTGTCCGATCACATCAACCTTATCTGCAAACGGTGCGGAAAGATTATCGATTACGACATACCGACGCTGTTTGAACCCAAAGATATAACACGTAAATCTGGTTTTATTATTACAGACGCCCGGATGGAATGCCACGGCTACTGCCGCGATTGCCTGAAGCGCCCGGAGTAACCTCACCAACACTGAGGCTTAGCGAAAGCCATTTTGCGTCTATCTGGAATAATTCCAGTTTAAATAGACAAAGACAAGCCGGAAATGGTGAGTCCTTGAGGATAGTGCCTGCACCCAGTCGCACCCGCGTCCAGGCATGCCCGGAAGGTAACTGAATTACATGGTATTAAACGATCAAGTCTATGAAAGGAGGAAAGATCATGGCGGAAGACAATATGGGCCCGGAAACGGGCGGGATGAAGAAACCTATTTCCGGTCGCGGCACGTCGAACCGGGACTGGTGGCCGAACCAGTTGAACCTCAGGATTCTACATCAGCACTCGGACCTGAGCAATCCTATGGGCAAGGACTTCAATTACGCCGAGGAGTTCAAGAAACTCGATCTGGAGTCAGTCAAAAAGGACCTCGTGGCGCTGATGACGGACTCGCAGGAGTGGTGGCCGGCCGACTGGGGCCACTACGGAGGGCTTTTCATCCGGATGGCCTGGCACAGCGCCGGCACCTACCGGATGGGCGACGGCCGCGGGGGCGCGGGTTCCGGATCCCAACGCCTGGCGCCCCTCAACAGTTGGCCCGACAACGTTAACCTCGATAAGGCCCGCCGCCTCCTCTGGCCGATCAAGCAGAAATACGGACGAAAGATCTCCTGGGCCGACCTTATGATCCTCGCCGGCAACTGCGCCATTGAATCGATGGGATTGAAGACCTTCGGCTTCGCCGGCGGACGCGAGGACGTCTGGGAGCCGGAAGAGGACATCTACTGGGGCAGTGAGGATACCTGGCTCGGCGACAAACGCTACTCCGGCGAGCGGGATCTTGAGAACCCCCTGGCCGCCGTGCAGATGGGTCTGATCTACGTAAACCCGGAAGGACCGAACGGTATGCCGGACGCCGTCGCTTCCGGCCGCGACGTCCGGGAGACCTTCGCGCGCATGGCGATGAACGATGAAGAGACCGTGGCCCTCGTCGCCGGTGGCCACACCTTCGGCAAATGCCACGGTGCCGGTTCGGCAACCCACGTAGGTCCCGAGCCCGAGGCCGCCCCCCTGGAAGAGCAGGGTCTCGGCTGGAAGAGCAGCTTCGGCGGCGGCAAGGGCGACGACACGATCAGCAGCGGCATCGAAGGCGCCTGGACGCCGAAGCCTACCCAGTGGGATATGGGATATTTCGACATGCTCTTCGGCTATGACTGGAACCTGGTGAAGAGCCCGGCCGGCGCCTGGCAGTGGGTGCCCGTCAATCCCGATGAAAAGGATCTCGCTCCCGCCGCTCATGATCCGTCGAAGCGGGTAACGACCATCATGACCACGGCGGATCTCTCCCTGCGGATGGACCCGATTTACAAACCCATAGCGCAGCGCTTTCACAAGAACCCTGATGCCTTCGCCGACGCCTTCGCCCGGGCGTGGTTCAAGCTGACCCACCGTGACATGGGCCCCCGCTCGCGCTATCTCGGCCCCGATGTCCCGGCGGAGGAACTGATCTGGCAAGACCCCATCCCCGCGGTGGATCACCAGTTGATCGATGACAAGGACATCGCCGCCCTCAAGGGCAAGATCCTGGTTTCGGGTCTGACGGTGGCGGAGCTGGTTGCAACCGCCTGGGCTTCGGCTTCCACGTTCCGGGGCTCCGACAAGCGGGGCGGGGCGAACGGGGCGCGCATCCGCCTGGCGCCGCAAAAGGATTGGGAAGTCAACCAGCCGGAACAATTAGCGAAAGTCCTCGCAATCCTGGAGGGCATCAAGAATTCCTTCAATGGTACGCAGTCCGACGGCAAAAAGGTTTCCCTGGCCGACCTGATCGTCCTGGGCGGTTGCGCGGGCGTCGAGCAGGCGGCGAAAAACGCCGGTCATACCGTGACCGTCCCCTTTTCACCGGGTCGCATGGACGCAGCTCAGGAGCAAACCGATGCCGCCTCCTTCTCCGTCCTCGAGCCGAAGGCCGACGGTTTCCGTAACTACCAGAAGGCCCCCTATGCCGTGACCGCCGAGGAGATGCTGGTGGATAAGTCGCAACTGATGACCCTGACGGGGCCGGAGATGACGGCGCTCATCGGCGGCATGCGTGTTCTGAACACCAATTTCGGCCAGACGCGGCACGGCGTTTTTACCGAGCGGCCGGGGGCGTTGACCAACGACTTCTTCGTGAACCTCCTGGACATGGGCACGGAGTGGAAGGCGGTATCCGAGACCCAGGACCTGTTCGAGGGACGCGATCGCACCACGGGGGAGATCAAATGGACAGCCACCCGCGTGGACCTGATCTTTGGCGCGAACTCCCAGCTCCGGGCCCTGGCGGAAGTCTATGGCTGCGCGGACTCCGAGGAGAAGTTCCTCAACGACTTTATCGCGGCATGGAACAAGGTCATGAACCTGGACCGTTTCGATCTTTCCTGATCTTTACGGCAGGGAAGAGGAGGCGCGTAGGGAAGGAAATATTCACCGTGTTTGCTCCCTTTAACGGAAATCAAAGGAAAAGGCAGACAAAGAAAGGAGGTTCTCAATGGCCGAAGAAATCAAGGTAGGCTGCGCCCGTCCCACCGGGGGACTTGTGGGTGCGGAGGAAGAGAAACAGTCAACATCGGAAGCAACGCCAACAAGCAAAGGAAAGGAGATGAGATCCATGATCCAGGTCGGAAAACCCGCCCCTGATTTTACCGCCCCCGCCTACCACGGGGGGAAATTCGTATCCGTCAAACTGTCCGAGCACCTCGGCAAATGGGTGCTCCTCTGCTTCTATCCCGGCGATTTCACCTTCGTCTGAGCGACGGAGATCTCGGCGGTCGCCGAAAAATATCCCGAGTTCCAGAAGCTGGGCGTGGAGATCCTTTCCATGAGCATCGACAGTGTTTTTGTCCACAAGATGTGGAACGACCATGAACTGTCCAAGATGGTGGCCGGGGGCGTCCCCTTCCCCATGCTGTCCGACACCGGCGGCAAGGTGGGCACGGCCTACGGGATTTACAGTGAGGAGATGGGCGTGGAGACCCGGGGGCGGTTCATCATCGACCCCGATGGCATCATCCAGGGCTTTGAGGTCCTTACCCCGCCGGTAGGCCGGAACGTCAACGAGTCCTTCCGCCAGGTCCAGGCCTTCCAGCATATCCGGAACAGCAAGGGCACGGAAGCCACCCCTTCGGGATGGCGGCCGGGCAAGCTGACCCTGAAACCCGGTCCTGACCTCGTCGGCAAGGTCTGGGAAGTCTGGAATACCAAGATGGCCTTCGATTGAGAGAAAAAGAAATGGTCAATGGTTGGAACACCCGTAATAGGGTCCGATAATCTTTCCACGGGGCGGGACAATATCCCGCCCCGTTTTTCATGACGCCACCATCATCCCCTTTGGGCAGTGTCCGTTTAAACCTGCCCGGAGGCGCCAAGCTTGACGTCATCGTAAAATGTCCATATGCGGCGTTGCCCTTCATCCTTCGTCACGGCGACGTACGCACAAGTACGCCTCATTACTCAGGATTAGCGCGCCTTGCCTCTGGAGCTTTTTACTTTGTCGTCCCCATCATGGCTTTTTACGAATTCATCAAGCTTGGGTAAGGGTGATTTTTTACTTTTAGGAGTGCCACATCGTCAAGGCCCTTTTGGGATCGCGGCCTGCCGCCTTTTGATACTGGGAATGTTCCCTGCAATCCCCGCCGGTGGCGACGCCGGTCAATCTTCCGTCACCAGTTTCCTTCCCATCTGACGGGCCCTTTTCCTCACCCCCGCTCCTATCTCCTGTCGCTGGGCTCGGGCCGCCAGGCCGACAAAAAGGACCCCCACCGTCCGTGCTCCAAGTATATCTGCGGCGTTCTTCAAACGCCCGACCATCGGAGTCATCAACCTGGATAAAAATGTCGGCGCGGCGGAAGCCGCCACTAACACGGCGCGCTTCTTCTTATCCCGGCTCCTAGCTTTGGGCGCCATTTGCCCCCAGGGCCAATAAGCGGTGCAGATAAGTCGCTCGATGAACCTTTTCATCACGGCGGTGACGGCGCCGAAGTTCATCGGTGCGGCCAGGATGATCGCCTCCGAGCCGTCGATTTCATTCAGGATGGCCTCCATCTCGTCTTCCTGTGGACACCGGCCCCGCCTTTCCCCTTCCTGCTGAGTGCAGATGCGGCAATTGCGGCAGAACTCGATATGCCTGTCGATCAGATAGATCTTTGACGCCGTGTCTCCCCCTGCCGTCGCCGCCGCCAGCACCTCGTCGACGGTCTGATCGATAATACCCCCTTTGCGGTAGCTTCCGATAACGGCCGTTATTTTGATTGGCGCCTTCATTCCCTACCTCCTCACCGGTAGATCCTGTCGCCCACCCGGAGGCGATTGACATAGATGATCTCGCAGGCCCCGCGATCTGTATCCGTCCTGGACAGACTGGTTTTAATCACGATCTCCTGCTCCTTATTGCGGCCCTCGACGTGAACGCAGACCTCTCCACAGGCACTGCAACGAATTAAAAGACGGTCTTTACGT
>CAZNDG010000086.1:0-5285 GCA_964571695.1 uncultured Syntrophus sp. | reverse complement strand
ACAAGCAGCTATATACTCTGGGAAGATGATGGGATCACTTTTGCATATGAAAAGGGTGATTTTTCAAAGACGAAGATCGATTGTGTCGATACAGGAGATCATACAGAGATTACCTTTAATCCCGTAGAGGGCCGATACGAAGGGATGCCCAAAGAGCGAACCTGGGAACTTGAAATTTTCTCCGATACAAAACCCTCTTATTTGCTGGTGAATGGCATCAGAATAGATGATTGGAAGTATGGTAAAGGAGCAGTCCAATTCACCTTGTATCAGGGAGACCTAAATAAAAAGCAGATCATTGAAATTCAAAAATAATACGATTCGAATTCTCTAAATGTAAAACCTATCCATGAGTAGTAAAAATAAAATCTTTCAGATAAAGTGTGCAATCCTGTTACTGTTGTGTACAACAACTCTCCCATTATCTGCACAATTCAATAGTTTCCCCGAATCCTACCTCATCGACAAGAAAGATATTGAAAGAGCCAAAAAAGTGATATCAACGCCGCTGAAAGAGGATCTGCTACTACCCAATCCCCATAAAGAGGCGCAGTGGTATCCCAATGCCAGCCTCGGGCTTTTCATGCACTGGGGGATTCACAGTGTGGTGGGCGCACAACCATCGTGGGATATGATTGCCCATTACAGGTATGGAGGGAAAGTAGCACCTCCCGAACGTTATTATGCCCTGGCCAATCAATTTGATCCACAGAACTACGACCCCGACAAATGGTTGAAATCAGCCCAAAAAGCAGGTTTCACCTATGCCGTGCTTACCACCAAACACCATGACGGTTATGCCTTGTGGCCCTCCAAATATGGTATTGGTACCAAACAATACATGGGTGGGCGGGATCTTATTCAACCTTATGTTGATGCCTGTAGAAAAAACGGCCTGAAGGTTGGTTTTTATTTCTCTCCCAGGGACTGGCATTTTCCGGGGTTGATGCACCCCAATGAATATGATGCGGAGAAGTGGCATCAGCTGCCGGCTATTACCGATTCTGTCGCAAATTATCAGAAGTACGAACGGTTTCTCGGGTTTGTCCTTGCACAAATGGAAGAGCTCCTTACCCGATACGGCAAAATTGATATTCTGTGGCTGGATGGCATGTATTTCAAAGGAGTGAGTGATATGCACACAGAGCAGATCTATACCTGGATCCGTTCCCTGCAACCGGGGATTGTGATCAACGACCGCTGGTCCAACATTGTGAATCCCGATGACCCTGCCGGAAGCGGCATGCGGATCGGTGACTTCACCACTCCTTTTGAATGTATTCTCCCCACCTATACGCCATCCCAATGGTGGGAACACTGTGATATCTGGACATCGGGAGGTGGTGGCTGGGGGTATGACAAAACAGGCACCTTCAGGCCTTATGCCTGGTTTTTTGAGCATCTTGTCGCCAGCCGTTCATTAGGGGGGAACTTCCTCCCTAATGTGGGACCGGATGGCAAAGGAGAGATGCACCCTAACTACTACAAAAATATGGAGGCAATCGCCGAATGGATGTCACATAGCCGCGAGTCGGTGATCGGAGCAGCTCCCTCACCGGGAATTGCCCGCAGCAACGTGATGATCACTAGCCGGGGTAATAACTGGTACCTGCATCTCCTGCCGTCATTCCAGAAACAGGTATCTCTGCGGACAGGCCAAAAACCAATAGCTGTGACCCTTCTCCGCACGGGAGAATCGATTCCCTTCATTTACAGGGACGGATTCATAAACTTCTCCTTATTACCCGCACAGCGCACCGAGATGGATGATGTGGTGAAAGTGGTCATTCAAGAAGATCAGAAACGTTATACGATGTCGAAAGATGATGATGCTTCCATCGAAGTAGACAAAAGTTTTAATAAATTTGCAAGAAAATCAACAACACTTAATAAATAATGAAAAATACCAAGTTGCTCTTATTAATAACTCTTTTCCTGAACTTCTCAATGTCTCTTGCTGCTCAGTCTCGGATCTCCATTACCCATGGTCCCTACCTGCAAGGATTGACTGAAGATGAAGTAACAATTGTTTGGACAACCAATAAAAGGGCTATATCGTGGGTGGAGCTGGCTCCGGACGACAAAACCCATTTCTATCATGAGCCGCGACCCCAATTTTTTTCAGAATCATACGGATTCAAAGTGGTCGATTCTGTTCATATGGTCAGGCTGAAGAATCTGAAACCCAACACTACCTACCGGTACCGAATCTATTCCCAGGAGGTACTGAGCCATCAAGCGTATCATGTAACCTACGGCCGGACCGTGGCAAGCAATGTATACAGTGAAACACCGCTTAAATTCACCACCAACAATCCTCAAAAGGAGGAAATTTCTTTTTTGGTATTGAATGACATTCACGGCAACAACGAACTGATGGATTCTCTCTTGATAGGGGCCCGATGGGATAAAACCGACCTGGTTTTTTTCAACGGGGACATGACCACCGATCTCCGTTCAGAAAAAAAACTGTTCGACGACTTTCTGGACAAAGCAGTGACGTTGTTTGCCAAAGAGACACCCTTTTATTATGCGAGAGGGAATCATGAAACCAGGGGAAATTTCGCAACAACCTTTCCCCGTTACTTTCCCACCCCTACCGGCCAGTTATATTATATGTTCCGGCAAGGCCCCGTCTGCTTTATCGTGCTCGACTGTGGTGAGGACAAGCCGGACAACGACATTGAATACAGTGGCATCGTAGCTTTTGACAATTACCGTACCGAACAGGCCCAATGGCTGGAAAAGGTGATTCAGGGTGATGAATTTCAGCAATCTCCCTTTAAGGTGGTGATCACCCATATCCCTCCTTTCGGAAATTGGCACGGGGAGAAAGAGATCCTGGACAAGTTCGTCCCCATTTTAAACAAAGCAAATATTGATTTGATGATGTGCGGTCATCTTCATAACCACATCTATCGTGAAAGGAGTGACGCGATTAATTTTCCTATACTGGTGAACCATAACAGGGAGATGATCAACGTCCAGGCCAATAAACAACAGATGGATATCCAGATCTCCAACAGCGGGGGAAAACAGGTAAAAGCCTTTCATTTCAAGACACAAAATAACAGTTACCCCTGAATAAAGAAAAATCAAAAAAATTTCAACACATAAATCACTAACATAAAATAACAATATCGTATGGAAAATATTCTTGAGCAGATTGCCAATTGTGTGGATAAAGGGAAGATTAACCGGAGCGTCCCCTATCCCCCGGAAATGAAGGGACAACCGGGTGTGGACGAACTTACCCTGCAGGCATTGGAGTTAAACTTTCCACCCTCGGAAATACTTTCAAAAGGATTAATCGCAGGGATGGAACGCATCGGGACAAAATTCAGGGAAAACCGGGTCTTCGTACCACAGGTGCTGATGAGCGCCAAGGCAATGAACTGCGGGATGATGCACCTGAAAAAATTTTTCGTTGACGGAACGGTAGCACACAAGGGAAAACTGATCATCGGCACGGTGGAAGGCGATTTGCATGACATCGGAAAGAACCTGGTCAGCATGATCGCGGAGGGAAACGGATATGAAATCATCGATCTGGGCGTGGATGTCCCTGCAACGAAATTTATTGAAGCGCTTCAGGACCATCCCTCCGCCTTTGTGGGAATGTCAGCCTTGCTCACAACGACCATGGCCAACATGGCGGTTATCAACCAAACAATCAAACAAGCGTTTCCGGAGGTGATCACCTTTGTGGGCGGTGCCCCGCTGAACCGTGAATTTGCGCAAAAAATCGGAGCCGACCATTATACGGACGGGCCTCAGGAGATGGTGGAGATACTGGATAAACTGACAATCAACAATGCATCATGATGGAAATTAAAAGCTGGATGGAACAGATCATCCAATCCCCCGACCGGTATGCCATCCCCGTCATGACGCATCCGGGGATCGAGATGCTGGGATACTCCGTCAGGGAAGCCGTCCAGAACGGGGAGGTTCATGCAAGGGCTATTAAAGCGCTTAGCGACAAATATCCTTCCAAAGCCTCCACGGTAATCATGGACCTGACTGTTGAGGCGGAAGCGTTTGGATGTGACATCTCTTTTCCGGAGGAGGACATGCCCCATATTTCCGGGAAGCTCGTTGATGCTTCAACCGTAGAGCGGTTGAAGGTTCCCTCCCTGACCGCAGGGAGAATACCACAATACCTGAAAGCCAACAGGTTGGCGGCAGGGATGATCGATACCCGACCCGTACTGGCCGGTGTGATTGGCCCTTTTTCCCTGGCGGGCAGACTGTTTGGCATGTCGGAGATCATGACCGGTTGTTATCTCGAAACCGGTGCGGTGGAACTGCTGCTCGAGAAGTGCACGCAGTTTATCCTGTCCTACGCCACAGCATTGAAACAGGAAAGCGGCTGCGCGGGTATCGTCATCGCGGAGCCGGCCGCGGGACTGCTCTCCAACGATGATTGCCTGCAGTTTTCCTCCCGGTATGTCAAAAGGATCATTGAATCGGTACAGGACGAACAGTTCATGGTAGTGCTCCACAATTGCGGAAACAGGGGCCATTGTACGGATGCCATGATACAAACCGGTGCCGCGGCCTATCATTTCGGCAATGCGGCAAATATGACGGAGGCACTGGCGCAATGTCCGGCGGATGTACTGGTGATGGGGAATATCGATCCGGTAGCCGTATTGCAGATGTTGCCCCCCGAAAAGGTTAAGGAAAAGGTCACGCAGCTCCTCGAAGAGACCGCCCCTTATCCAAACTTCGTATTGTCAACCGGCTGCGATGTGCCTCCGCATGTATCGCCGGAGAACATCCGGGCTTTTTATGACGCGCTCGCCGCCTTCAACCAAAAGTGAACCTTTCATGACCTTTGTCGATTATCACATTGAACCCGACGAATTGCGCTTGCACCTCGGCGACTTGTTGCGGCTACTGCAGGTGCCTGACCACTCACCCGACAATCCCGTGGTGCACGAGGCGACCGGGCTGTTCGGCCAACTCCCCGGTCTGGCAAGCATACGGGGAGGATATGCGGTGTATGAGGATATCCGCATTGACGAAAAGGAGGGGTCGATCAGGATCCTGGACAGGAAGATCCACCCGCAACAACAGATTTGCGGGTACATGAAGGGAGCGGAAAAGCTGGCCCTGCTTGTCTGTACGGCGGGTGAAGGTTTTACTGCCCGTTCACGCGAGTACAACAAGGAGGGGGATTACCTGAAGGGATTCATCACCGACACCATGGGTTCATGGGTGGTGGAGAGAGCCATGGACCTGATTCAGGAGAAACTGGAGAATGCTTTCAGGGAGCTTGG
>CAZNDG010000085.1:0-5477 GCA_964571695.1 uncultured Syntrophus sp. | reverse complement strand
CAAGATTGATGACATCTTAAAAAATCCTCACGCCCCGTGGGGCACCACAAGGCATGAAAATGGCATTTTCATGGCAAGTAAAAAATGTCCCCTTTGGGACGTTATCGTAAAAAGCTTTGGTTTTAATTATGTTATGAACAACATTCAGATTCAAAGAGCGGCAAGCGAAGCTTGATGTTTTTAAAGCGGAGCTTGACGTGCGCAATCTCCACACATCGGGATCTCACCGTCTCCGGCGGCGGGGGGAAGTATAAGGCAAAGGATTTTGCCGTGTCAAAGAAAATCTGGCGGAAAAAGCGAACATTTTTGCCTTTCCACGACAAGTTTTTTTCGGTATGGAAAAGCACGGGGAAATGCCGGGCACCGAAAGGGGGGTCGCCGTCATGAAGATCCAGACGTTGTTGGTCGCTTTTTTTTCCGTCCTCATGTCTTGCCTGCCGTTGCCGGCCGGCGCCGCCGGGGGAACGGATTCGTTACCACCGGCGGCAGCCCGTTCACAGGTCCTTGCGACAGAGTGGCGGCCCCGGATCGACGCCCTTGTCCGGCCCCTGATCGAGACGGAACGCTCGGCGGGGATCGTGGTGGGGGTCTATCATCAAGGACGCCGGTTTTTTGCCGGTTACGGGAAAACCGACCTGGAGGGCGGCCGGCTTCCCGACGAGAAGACGATCTTCGAAATCGGCTCCCTGACCAAGGTATTCACCACCCTGGCCCTGGCCCGGGCCGTGACGGATCAAGGCCTCCGCCTCGCGACCCCGGTGAAGGACCTCCTTCCCCCGGCGGCAAAGGTCCCCCGTTTTGGAACCAGGGAAATCACGCTCCTGGACCTGGCGACGCACTATTCCGGCCTGCCCCGCATACCGGAAAACTTCCGGCCCGCCGATCCCATGGACCCCTACCAAGATTACACCCGCCGGGAGCTCTATGCCTTCCTCGCCGGCTACCGTCTGCCCCGGACGCCCGGCGCCGCCTACGAATACAGCAATCTCGGCGCCGGGCTCCTCGGTCACGCCCTGTCCCTAAAGTCGGGAAAATCTTACGAGCAGTTGATCCTCACCGGGATTTGCCGCCCCCTGGGCCTCACCGACACCTCCTTCGTCGTTCCGCACCGCGACCTCCCCCGTTTCGCCCCAGGTTACGGTCCCGATCTGAACCGGGTGCCCCACTGGCAATTCGACGTCCTCGCCCCGGCCGGGGCCCTCCGTTCCACCGCCGCCGACCTGCTGAAATTCGCCGTTGCCAACATGAAAGCTTCCGGCGCCTGGGGCCGGGCCATGACCCAGACCCAGACGCCCCGTTTCCCCACTTCGATGCCGGAGATGCGGACCGGCCTGGGCTGGCTCGTCATCCCCAAGGGAAAGTACAACATCGTCTGGCACAACGGAGGCACCTACGGCTTTTCGAGCTTCCTCGCGTTCAGCCGGGAAAAGGGAACGGCCGTGGTGGTGCTCCGCAATACGGCGTCTTACATGAACGGCCACACGGACCGGCTTGGGGTGGATATCATGAAGTGCCTGCTCGGGCTGCCCGGCGAACCCATATCCCTGGAAAAGGAAATCCTCGTGGCCGGAGAGAATCTGGATGCCTATGTGGGAATGTTCGCGGAAGAGAAGCGGCCGAACGGCCCTCAAGCTCCGGGGGAACTGAGGATCTCCCGCCAAGGTAACCGGCTGGCCATGACGGTGGGTTCGGATGAGGAAATCATCCTCTATCCGGCGGCGCCAGCGGAGTTTTTCAGCAAGGGCGCGCCGTTGAAGGCGCGCTTTGTCCGGGAAAGCGGCGAGGGAATCGTCATGGTTATCCTCAGCGGGGCGGAGGAAGAGAAGTGGGTCAAAAAAACGGGGGGGGAACAACCGCCGGCCCCATAGCCCGGCCGGTAGAGACTATCACTTCTTATCTCCGGGCACATCCCACCACATGAAGCCTTCGAACTGCTGCCAGAGGCGCTCCCGGGGGTTTTGTTCGTAGAACTCTTCCTCCGCGAAGGAGAAACGATATTCCCCCACATAGTCCTGCAGGATCCGATAGGCTTCATTCAGCCGCCGGATGGTCGCGAGTTCCTCCGTGGCGGCGGTGTCGGGATGGTGGCGCTTCGCCATTTGGCGGTACCGGCTCTTGATTTCCTTGAGGCTGGCCCGTTTCCCCAGCCCCAGGACCTGAATGGCCTCTTGAAGTTCGGTATAGGTCATGACGATATGCGGCTCCCTTCTCAAAACGCGATCCACGACATAATCCGGGAGGGTCCCGGAGACAATCGGGTTGCCGGGGGGATTAGCCCCCCGGCCCCCACACCACCCGGCGTGCGGGTCCGCCCCGGGCGGCAGCGAGCGCCACGCCCGGGAAACGCCTCCCCGGCTTTCATGAACCCCGCCCCCCGGCTATGTCCCCTCGATATCCCGCAGAAAATCCCGGATCACGGCGGCGAATATCTCCGGCCGTTCGACCTGGTGGAGATGGGAGGCCTGGGGGATCACAGCCATCCGGGCCTGGGGAAACGCCTCCTGGAAATCCTTCACCGTCTTGACGCCCGCCTCGTCGCGGTCACCGCAGGTAAGCAGGATAGGCAGTCCGAGCTCCGGAAGGCGCGGCCACAGATCGAAGTCCTTCAATTTACCCGTAACGGTGAATTCACTGGGGCCCCACATCGTCCGGTAAACATCCATGTTCAGCCGGGGAAAGGCGTCCAGCAGCGAGGCCGGCCACGGCGACAGGAGGCAGACATGCCTTTCGTAATACGCCATCATCGCGGCTTGATAGGCATCCCCATAGTCCCCCGCGGCCTCGCCGGCTTCGATCGCCCTCCGGATTTCCGGCGGCATCCGGGCGATATTCCGCCGCTGGTCGGAGTCCCAGGCCGGGGTGGACAGGTAGGGGGCGCACAGCATGAGGCCTTTCACGCCCTCCCGGCCGAGGTCCAGCAGGTAGGCACAGGCCAGGGCGCAACCCCATGAAAACCCCATCAGATACATCTCCGTAAGCCCCAGGGCCGCCCGCACCTCCGCCAGTTCCGAGACATAGCGGGCCACGGAATAGTAATCACCCGCCGCCGCCCGGTCGCTGTTTCCGCATCCGAGCTGATCGTAGAAATATACCGGCCGGTCCGCCCAGAGCGGCGCCAGTCCGTTGGTCATGCTCAGGAAACCGGGCCCGCCATGAAGGACCAAAAGCGGCGTTTTTTGTTTCCCCTCGCCGTAGGCCGAATACCAGATGTTGCCGCCCGCCGTGGCGATTTTTCCTTCCCCCATGCCGAATCCTCCTTTCCGGGCGCATCATTCGGGTTATCCGCCCGCAAGCCGGCGGATACTTTGCCGCCGCGCCGCTCCCGCCCGGGGCGCGGCAACGGGAATATAATACAAGGAACCGGCGGGGACAAGCCAAATCTCCCGACCGGCCCCCCCGCCCGGGGCGGAGAAATTCGTTCCGGTGGAAACAGGATGAAATCAGCGGTTTATTTGTTTAGTTTCCCATTTTAGATCAAATAGCTGCGCGAAGGAGAAATCCAACCCGTTCGGGTGGGGATTGGATTTCTCCCGTGATGATGATATGAGGAAGTAGTAAAAAGTCTTCATTCAGACGGCAAAGTAAAAAGATCCGGAGGTAAGGTGCGTGAATCATGAAGAATGAGAAGTACTTGGGAGTACGTCGCAGTGACGAAGGATGAAGCGCTTTCGCCGCATATGGACTTTTTACGATGCCGTCATGATATGATCGGAGACCATCGCCGGCTAAATCGCCGCCCCGGCAACCGGGGGCGCGGGACAAGGAAGGGAACGTCTTGAGTTTGTTCGGAAAACCCAGGGGGAAAAAATATCATACCCGCATCATGGAGGTGACCACTTACGAACACGACGCCCGGAGGCTGGCCATAGAGGGACGGCTGACGGATCGCCGCTTTCAGGACTCCCACTTGGCCACCGGCGAGAAAAGGGCGCCCGGCATACTGCATCAGATGATCATCCGCCTGCTCGTGGACAGAGAAACCCTGGCGATAGAAGACCTGCATGTGGAGATGCCCGGCGTGCCCCGGGACGAATGCCGGGAGACTCAGGACAGTCTCGAACCCGTCAAGGGACGCAGAATCGCCCGGGGCTTCACGTCCCATGCAAAGGCCCTGAGCGGCGGCGGCCGGGGATGCAATCATCTGACGGCGCTCCTTGCCGTGATGGGCTCCGCGGCCATACAAGGATACGCCGCGGCAAGAGAAGACGGGGAGCCGGTGCCGATAGCGGATCTAATCGCGATTCTGGTTAACGGCTGCTGGACATGGCGGGCGGAAGGCCCCTTGATCAGCCAGTTGGAGGAGTTTTCACCGCCCAATGAAAAACGGGAGTTTACATCTCCCCACGGGAAAAGGGAGTTTATGCGGTCCCGGAGGGAAAATATACAGCAAAGAGTTAGGAGGATGCAAATGGACGAAAAGGAAAGGACGGTCATAGAGGCGATGAAGAAAGAGGGAAAGCCCATGAGACCCGGAGACATTGCCAAGAAAGCGGCGCTGGACAAGACCGAGGTAACCAAGATCATCGAAAAGCTGAAGAAAGAGGGGAAGGTGATCGTGCCGAAACGATGCTTCTATGCCCCGGCGGAATGAAGACCCGGAACCGTTTCTGACCGAAGGAGGGATTGAACAATGGTAAAGACAATAAAAGGATCAACAACAGAGATTAATCTGATGATCGCCTTTGCCAATGAATCGATGGCCGTAAATCGCTATTCAATTTTTGCCAAGGCCGCAAAAAAGGAAGGGCTGGAGATGATTGCCGATATTTTCTCGAAAATAGCGCGGGAAGAGAAAAGTCACGCTTCCGTCTTCTACAGATTCTTCGAAGGCGGCGCCGTGGAGGTGACCGCAACATTTCCCGCCGTGAAAGTGGCGGACACAAAAAGCAATCTGGAAGCAGCTATCAAGGGTGAAAACGCAACGTGGACGCTTCGTTATCCCGACTTTGAACGAACCGCCCGCGAGGAAGGTTTTTTCAAGCTGGCGGATATTTTTCAACGCTTCGCAAACGCCGAAAAAAAGCATGCGGACATATTCCAGAAGGTTCTTGCGGAGCTGGTGCCATTGTGCAGACACCGTTTGCACAGATAGAGGACGATTGTATTTTAAGCGGGCTTGTTTGTCGATCCCGGCATTTCTCGTTTGAGGGTCGAGATCTTATTGACATAAGTTTGCATTCTGCCTACAGTCTGCCGTCTCCAAGGCAGTATGGAATTAGTTGAGCTTTTCCGCTGCAACGAAATCATCTACCGGTTGCAGCCGCCCCGACTGGCCTGACGGCAGGGCAGATAAAAAATAAAAAAACGGGGGACACTTTCGTCTTTTCGTGAATTATATCAACCAATTAACCTATGCCGAGGCAACGGAGAAGATTTTTGGATCGCTCCTCCAATTTGTCTTTGCGAGACCTTTGAAAAATGGCTTCGCCGCGGCTCAGAAATCTTTTTCGCCACTGAATGGGTAACGTATAAACCTT
>CAZNDG010000084.1:0-5706 GCA_964571695.1 uncultured Syntrophus sp. | reverse complement strand
TTTATCCGCACCTTCGTGGTCCAGGCCTTCAAGATCCCCTCCGGATCCATGAAGCCCACACTGTTGATCGGTGATCATATTTTGGTGAGTAAATTCATCTATGGGGTGAAGATCCCCTATTTCCGCAAGACCCTGATCCCCGTCCGAGATCCCAAACGGGGTGAGATCATCGTCTTCATCTATCCCGAAGACCGCTCCAAGGATTTCATCAAACGGGTAATCGGCATCGCCGGCGACACCATCGAGATCAGAAGCAAGCAGATCTTTCTCAACGGCATGCCCTACGAGGACAAGCACGGCGTCTATGTGGACGGCTTCGTAATTCCGGGTGCCATCCAGCCCCGGGACAATTTCGGCCCCGTCACCGTTCCCAAGGGGTCGGTCTTCACCATGGGGGACAACCGCGACCAGAGCTACGACAGCCGTTTCTGGGGCTTCGTCGATCTCAAGGACGTCATGGGGAAGGCCTATGTCATCTACTGGTCCTGGGATAAAGAGGAAAGATCGGTGCGCTGGAACCGTCTGGGCAGCCTGCTCCATTAGCCGCCCAGACCCGCGGTGTTTATGGCAATGAACTACCCCGCGGCAAGCTTCGGGGAATATAACCCTGAGAGAATGAATTTAAAGGCTGGTACGGCAGCGCCAGGGAGGGAAGGCCCTCCCCGGCCATTGCCGGAGAGGGCCTTTAAGGAGTGCTTGTCTGTAAACTGCCGCCCGGATGCCGCTTTCGGTCGGCGATGTCTTTCAGGACGGGAAGGACTCGATGGCCATTTCTATGGCTGTCTTGTCCCCGACCTTGATCGCTTCACATTTGGCCTTGACCGAGGCCAGGACTTCCAGGGCGAAGAACTTGGCCGATGCGATCTTCCCCTCGTAGAATGCCACATCCGGATCGCTGTGGACCAGGGCCCGCTTCTTGCCGACGCTGTCGGCGCCCTTGGCCGTGAAGATCGCATCGAGCTTTTCCCGGGCGACAGCCGCGCCCTGGAAGAGGAAATGGCCGAGGAGGACATCGCCGAAAAGATCGAGATACGGCGAGGCGTAGAGGATGGGGATCAGGAAGCTGGAGCTCTTCCCCAGGGCCGCGAAGGTCATGGTGAGATCGACAAGGGCGTTGTAGGCCTCTTCGAGCTTCGCGCCGTACTTGGCTAATTCTTCGATACCCTTTGCCTTCTTGATCGTGGCGTCGATCTCCACCATCATGTTCATGATGTTCATGCCCTTGTTCATCCCAAGCTTCCGGCCCACGAGGTCCAGGGACTGGATGCCGTTGGTCCCCTCATACAGGCAGGCGATCTTGCAGTCCCGCATGTACTGCTCCACCGGGTATTCCTGGCAGTAGCCGTAGCCGCCGTACACGTCGATGGCCTTGGAGGTTACGAGGCAGGCGATGTCGGAGGAGTAGGCCTTGCAGACCGGGGTGAGGAGTTCCACAAAACCCTGATATTTGGCCTGCTCCGCTGGGTTGTCCCCCACCCTGGACATGTCGATACAGTAAGCCGTGAACAGGTTCAAAGCCCGGATCCCTTCCACATAGGCCTTCATCCACAAGAGGTCCCGGCGGACGTCGGGGTGCATGATGATGGGCACCGCCTTGGCATCGGGGTTCTTCATCTCCCAGACTGGGGTGCTCTGGATCCGCTCCTTGGCGTACTGGACGGCGTGCTCCAGGGCCGCGGAGGCGTGGCCCAAGCCCTGGATGCCCACTTCCAGGCGGGCCTCGTTCATCATGTGGAACATGATCCGCATGCCTTGGCGTTCCTGACCCAGAAGTTCGCCGATGCACTTGCCCTCGTCGCCGAAGTTCAGGGTGCAGGTGGCGGAACCCTTGATCCCCATCTTGTGCTCCACGTTCCCGGTCTTGACGTCGTTAGGCTCGCCGAGGCTGCCGTCGTCGTTGACCTTGTACTTGGGAACGATGAAGATGGAGATGCCGCCCGTCCCCGGAGGATCGCCTTCGATCCGCGCCAGAACGGGATGGATGATGTTCGGGGTCAGATCATGATCGCCCGAGGAGATGAAGCACTTCGTCCCCGTGATGAGGAACTTGCCGTCGGGAAGGCGCTTCGCCGTGGTCTTCAGGGCGCCGACGTCGCTGCCCGCACCGGGTTCGGTGAGGCACATCGTCCCGCTCCATTCCCCGGCATAGAGCTTGTACATATATTTTTTCTTCTGTTCCTCCGTTCCGAAGTTCTCGATGAGGCCGCCGGCCCCCAGGGTAAGCCCGGCATAGAGCAGGAAGGAGACATTGGCTGAGGCAAACATCTCGGTGAAGCATGTGGACACCACAACGGGCATGCTCTGACCGCCCACCTCCGGCGACTTCATCGGGGCCAGCCACCCGCCTTCGCAATACTTCTTGAAGACTTCAAGAAAGCACTTCGGGACCCGCACCTGGCCATTATTGTCAATATGGCATCCCTCTCGGTCCCCTTCGGCGTAAGTGGGCAGGATGACGTTTACCGCCATTTTCTCCGCCTCGCCCTGCATCATCAGCACTACATCCCGGGAATAGTCGGCGTACAGATCTTTCGTAAAGAGCTTCTCGATCCCGATTTGTTCGAAAAGGACAAACTGTTGATCCCGCAAACTCACCAATCCGTTACCCATCTTTGCCTCCTTATTTTTGTGCCTTTTCCGAATCTGGTCCAATCAGGTTACCGGCGGAAGCACTTCAGAAAAGGCCGGGGGGAAAGGCGTGCTTCTCCGGTATCTTTTATGGTGGAATGAAAACCCCGCAACATCCTGAACGCAAGTCACATAATGACCGGCAGTCAAAATCAGATATAGAATTTTGCCCTCGGTGTCAAGAATTATTTGCTTCGCCCTTGCCCGATGATTCAGGCCGGCAGCAGGGAAGTGATGACAATGGCGAGGGACAAAAGGATCAAGACGCCCACGGTGAGCCAGGTGATGAAATTCATCGTCCGGCCGTTCACATACTCGCCCATGATCCGGTGGTCGTTGACAAGGATCAGCATGAAAATTAGGACAAAGGGCAGCAGCAGGCCGTTGATTACCTGGGAATAGTACATGATTCCGATCAGGGGCATGTTGGGGAGGAGGATGATGGCGGCGCCGAGGACGATCATGAGGGAATAGAGACCGTAGAACTGCGGGGCCTCGGTAAATTTGTGATTAAGGCTGGACTCCCATCCGAAGGCCTCGCAGATCGTGTAGGCCGTGGACAGGGGCAGGATCGAGGCGGCAAACAGGGAGGCGTTCAGGAGGCCGAAGGCAAAAAGATATGTGCAGTAGGCGCCGGCCAGTGGGGCCAGGGCCTGGGCCGCGTCCTTGGCGGTCTCGATCCGGATCCCCTGCTGAAAGAGCGTGACGGCGCAGAGCATGATGATGAAAAAAGCCACGATATTGACCGTCAGGGAACCGACGATGATATCGACCCTGGTATAGGCGTAATCCTCCGCCTTCAGGCCCTTGTCCACCACGGAAGACTGGAGATAGAACTGCATCCACGGGGCGATGGTCGTACCGACCACGCCGACGGCCATGGTGAGAAAGGCGGGGTCCGCGCTGAGCGTCGGGGTGATCAAGGCGATCCCGATCTCGCCCCAGTCCGGTTTTCCCATAAACCCAGAAATGATATAGGAAACATAAAACAGGCAGGCCACAAGAAAGACCTTTTCCACCGATTTGTAACTCCCCTTGACGACGAGCCACCAGACGAAGAACGCCCCGACGGGAACGGAAAGGTACTTGCTGACTCCGAAGATCTCCAGGCTGGCGGCGATGCCCGCAAATTCGGAGATGGTGTTGCCCAGATTGGCCAGGAAGAGGACCATCATGAGGTAAACGGTGATCTTGGCTCCGAACCGTTCCCGGATGAGATCGGAAAGTCCCTTGCCGGAAACCACCCCCATCCGGGCGCACATCTCCTGAATGATGATCAGGGCCACGGTGATGGGGATGAGGGTCCAGAGGAGGGAGAGACCGTACTGGGCGCCGGCCAGGGAATAGGTGGTTATGCCGCCGGCATCGTTGTCGACGTTGGAGGTGATGATTCCCGGCCCGATAAGGGCAAAGAGCAGCCCCAGGGAGCGCCAGGATCTCTTCTGGAACAGACGGCGAAAGATATTAACTTTTTTCCCTTCTTCATTCCGTTCCGACATCTATGACCTTCGCCTTCGTCCATGATTATTTCTTTCCCAAATGCGGGGCCACGACCTCAAGGAGATTCTTGAAGGGAATCACGCCCTTGATCCTACCCAAGTCATCGACCACCGGGATCGCCATGAGCCCGTATTTGGCAAACAGCTCGGCAATCTCGTCTTTGTCTTCGTCGAGATGAACGGAAATCACCCGTTCATCCATGAGCTCCGCCAGACGGGCCTCCATAGGGGCCGCCAACAGCTCCCGAAGGCTGACCATCCCCAGGAGGCGCTCCGCTTCATTCACCACGTACACGTAATAGATGAAATCCATATCCTCCGCTTCGCCCCGGATCGACGCCAGCACCTTCTCCACCGTCGTCTCCGGCAGAAAATGGAGGACAGCGGAGGTCATCAAACCCCCGGCCTCTTCCTCCGGGTGGGCCAGGAGTTCCTTGACGTCTTCGGCGATATCCTGCTCCATCTCCTTCAGTATCCCCTCAGCCTTATCCCTGGGCAGGTCGCCCAGGAGATCCGCCGCTTCACTCAACGACATCTCTTCGATGATATCCGACGCCACGGCGGCATTCATATCTTTGATGAGACTGACCTGGATCTTCGGATCCGTTTCTTCCAGGATCTCCGCCGCCGTTTCCACGTCGAAGGACCGGAATACGGCGCTACGCTGGTGCACATCGAGATCTTCAATGATATCGGCAAGATCAGCAGGGTGAATCCGGGCCAGACGATCCTGGGTTATCTTCAGGCGCAGGAGGTCGGGCGTTGAAATGGGTTGCACGTACTTCCAGGAGATGTACTGGTTGGGCAGGTTGTAATCGAAAAAGGTGTGGAGAAACAGATCCACGAGTTTTTCCAGTCCGGAACGCCGCATGAGACCCCGGAAGCCCACATCCACATGGACCAGATGGAGACACCGGCGGGCCATGAGAAACTGGAGATCATTGACCCGGAGCACCTTGGCGCCGTGGGTGTCAACAATCTGCTTGTCCAGGAGGGAGTCTTTGAGGAGCAGCTCGTTTTCCCGCAACTCCGGCGCCCGGAAATCACCGGCGGCCGTCCGGTCGGCATGTATGGGAAGCCGCACCTCCTCGACTTCGGGAAACCGGCAAAAAAACAGCTCTCCCCGTTTCTCCTCCCGGTCGATCATGGCCTCGGTGACGACGGGATAAGGCTCACTCACGGTCGCGACCAGATCGACGATTTTACCCATTAAACGGCCTTCCGGCCCGATTAACGGCTGCCCCAGGATTTCGCTCAAAAACAAAAAAACCTGAGGCTCAGCATTGACCGCCATGACTCCCACCTCCAGGCGGCTGTCTTATAACACATGAGTTTCATCAATGGCAGCTCTTTTTTCCCCCTGCAATTCGCTTTTCATCATCGCCCCGAATCAGGCATATCGACGTTTTCCATTGATGGTGACGAAACTGAACACTAAAAGGACACCTCCACAAATGTAAGATACCATGCTTGCATTTATGGAAAAACAGATATAGAAGATCAATAAACATCAAAAGATCAATAGGTGAGAGCTTTGCATAACTGCGGAAAAATGGTTCGCAAGCGGCGAATCAAATGT
>CAZNDG010000083.1:0-6012 GCA_964571695.1 uncultured Syntrophus sp. | reverse complement strand
TGTCATAGAGAAAATAACGGCGCAGCATCTTCGGGATGCCGAAGACAAAATGCCGATGGGGATCTTTTTGAGGACATCCGTGCAGAGCCACTCACCGAACTCCACCACGCGCTTCTGGTGGCAGGATGGGCAGAAGTGGCGGCGCTTACACGAGAAGGCCAGTAGATATTCGTGGCCGCAATCTTTGCATCTCACGCGGGCAAAGCCGTTTTTCAGATCGCCGCAGTCGAGATAGCGGTAGATCACTTTCTCAACATAGGGTCGCCAGAATCCGTAATCCCTTGAAAAGTTATCATCATAGACCTGCATCAGGAGGCGGTCGAATATCTCCGGACCCACAGGGCGGATCTGATGGTTTTGGACATGATCATGGATCCCGGCATAGACGGTTTGGAAACCTACCACCGGATCGTGGATATCGTGCCACGGCAGAAGGCGATCATCGTCAGCGGCTCTTCGCTGGCAGAAGAAGCTGGTTTTCGGCCATCCTGGTCACCTCTCTCCTCTTCGGCTCCCTGCACATCTGCGCGTCGATCAACCTGGCCATCACCGCCGTGCTGACGAGCTGGCTGTGAGGGTGGATGTATTACCGCCAGAAGACGCTCATCTGCGGGGGCCTCTCCCCCTTCCTGATCGGCAACGCGGCGGGTCTGATGGGGTACTGGAATCTCTTCCAAGGTTGAAAGCGGGCCGATGGCGAACAGGGTAAAATGGGCGGCGGCCCGGTTGGCGCAGATGGCCAGGACCCGGCGCTGAAAACCCCCTGGACCGGGAGGGGGTGGCGGGAAAAAATATAGACCTTTCAAGCCTTATCTCAGGCTGGCGATTTTCTGGAGAATCCAGAGGAGCTCGGGCAGACCCACCGTATCTCCGGCATTATGACCGGCCAGGTAATCGGCAATATCCTGATCCGGAACCGGCAGACCCGACAGCAGGCGCAACGCCACCAGGGCGTCCTGGAGGTTGACCTCCCCGTCAACGTTCACATCGCCCTGGTTGATCTGGCCGCGAATCATGTTCGTAAGGAGGTTGCCGTTGGCGTCGTAGGTATAGACGATCGCCTTGCCGCTCCCGCAATCGGCTCTGACGAGCCTCCCCACATCGTCATAAGAGAACAGGATCGTGACCGCCTGAATCGGCTGGACGGACAGCATCAGTTCTCCAAGCAGGAGAATCGCTGTCAATAATCCCAACCATGTCTTTTTTCTCATATCATGGTCTCCATTCGACCCTGAGCCGAATCGAGGGTACATTCCTGGCTTGCCCCCTACTGGCCCCTGATCTCGGCAAGTTCGCCCCGAGCCTGATCCAGTTCTTCCAATGCCGTTTCGATATTCCCCAACAGCATCCCGAGACCGATGTTGAGGAGTTTGAAGTCTTGAACTTCCTGCGGTTCAATTTTCTTGCCCGCCTCCCGTTTTGCCTCCAGATCGGCAAGCGTCTTATCCCGTATTGCGAGCCCTTTCAAAAACTGGTCCCAGGCGCCGGGGAGAAACTTCTCGTTATCCCGTATTTGTTTTTCCAGTTCCGCCGGACGCAAGTGAGCATGTTCCCTCAAGACGAGCCCCATCAACTGATTATTCAACTTGGCCGCAAGCGCTTTCATGTCCTGCTCACGTTTGTCTTGCCATTCCTTTTTCAGCCTGGCTTCCTCCTGCCTGCGTTCTTCCTCACGCTTGGCCTTTTCCTCTTTTTCCTGAACCTTGATCTTTTCTATCTCTTCCCGCAAATAGGCCATATGTTCCCCATGGTTTAAGGGTCTCTCGGCAGGTACGTCGTCAAGCCCTGTCGGATCCACACGACAGAGAGGATCGGCAAGAGCATATTGATAGGGATTGACGGCCCTGGGTTCATCCACTTGAGGCCACAGGGGTTCGGGCGTGAGAAAACGACCGGTTGCTGCATCATAGTAGCGGGCACCCATCTGGTATAGCGTGCCGCTTTCCCCCTCCTGCCGCGCGCCCCAGGCCCCGGAAAAAGTAAAGGGCTGTGTGGTGGAGCCGGTTCGGGCGAGCAGGCGGCCGTATGGATCGTATGCATAGGCGTCGGTGACTGTGCCGCCTGCGTCGGTCAGGGCAAGGGTATTCCCCGCTTGATCGAAGTGATAGAGATAGACCTTGTTGCCGTCGGCGGCATCGATCATGTAGAGAAGGCGTCCTTCCGGAGTCCACACGTAGTAGCGTGAAAACTGGCCGGTCGTCCCGTTCTTTTCAGCGACAAGGGGGGAAAGCCCGATGGCGCGGTTGGCATAAAAGTGCGTGGTTGTTCCGCCGCTGGTTCGCGTTCTGAGTTTCCCCAGACCATTATAGGTCAGGCTCGTATCCCCGGCTGCAGTCAGGCGCGAGGCGCCGTCCCAGCCAAAGGTCAGCCCCGGCGCGGCGGTCGTACGGCCGCGGGCGTCGTGGCTGTAGCCGGCGGCGCTTGTCTGGGAGGCGGCGTCGTAGGTCAGGGTGCGTTTCATGGTGGGCATGTGCGATTCCAATGTCAGGGGCGCCGTCATGTCCATTGCGGTAATACGCCCTCCCGCATCGTAGGTGAGGGACAGATCGATATGGTCCCCCGACCGGAGACGGGTCAGACGATCGGCATTGTCCCAGGTCCGTGTCATTGTCTTGCCGCCGGGCAAACCTGTAACGATCAGACGATGGTCGTCGTCATAGGAAAAGGTGATTTCGGTGTTGGTCAGATTGTCACTGACCCGGGTAAGCAGGCCCGTTCCGTTTTCGCCCACATCGTAGGTATAGGTAACCGTGAAGAGGTTGTTATAGGTGACGGTCTTGAGACGGTCCGCCTCATCATAGGTTGCGCCGAAGAGGGCGTCGCCGTCGACCGTTGCGATAATCCGCCCTTCGGCGTCCCGCGTCATGGAAAGATCGTTGGCGGTCAGGAGCCGGTTCCGGGCATCGTAGGAATAAACCAGATCGGGCCCGCCGCTGTACTGCCTGCGGAGGACATTGCCGGCGGCGTCGTAAGTGATGTTCTGGGTGCCTTCGTCGGGATAGGCGACAGCATTCAATTGTCCCCGGCTGTCATGGCCGTACTGAACGGTCCGGCTCAGCGGGTCGGTTTGTTTCTTGAGACGGCCCATCGTCGTATGGTCAAAGTCCCAGGAGTTGCCATTGAGGTCCCTGATCTGTGTGAGATTGCCCATATCGTCATAACTGTAGGCGACATCCATCCCTCCGGGCAGGGCCACGCCGGTCAACAACCCCAGGGCGTTGTAGGCGTAGGTCGTGACTCTGTTGTCCGGGGCGGTGACGGAGGTGACACGATTCATAGCGTCCCGGCCATAACCTGTCGTCCCGTTCATGGGATCGGTAACGGAGACAACGAGCCCCAGCTTGTCGGTGACTTCCGTCGTTGTGCGCGAAAGAGGCGTGGTGCGGGTCACGGGGACCCCCTCGTCATCGTAGGTCATCGTCCAGGACTTGCCGGCCCGGGTGACCTGATTGAGCCATCCCCGGGAATTGTACTGATAGGCGACCTTTACCCCCGTGGCGTCGGCCATCCCGGCGAGACGACTCAGTCGGTCATAGGTCCTGGTCGATGCTGCGCCCAGACGGTTCGTGGTCTTGACCAGGCGATCCATGAGATCGTATTCGAACAGGACTTCTCCTCCCTCCGAATCGGTGAGCTTGATCAGGTTGCCGTTGGCATCCCAGGTAAAGGTGGTGGTCCGGTTCAGCTCATCGGTCATCGACGTGAGGCGGTCCTTCTTGTCGTAGACCATCCTTACGGTGGACGCATCCGGATAGGTGACGAGGTTGAGGCGCTTGTAGGTATCATACCCGTATGTCGTGGTCCCGGTGTCGCTGTCGGTGCGACTGGCCTGGGTGGCGTCGGCATTGTAGGTGTTGGTCGTTGTGCCGCCCAGGGGATTGGTTGCCGTCAGCTCCTGTCCCCTGTCGTTGTAAGTATAGGTCCAGGCGTGCCCTGCCCGATCGGTACTGGTTAGGACATTGCCCTTGGCATCATAGGTAAAGGCATGGTGGGTGCCGTCCGCGTAGTTGATGCGGCTCAGGTTGTAAAAGGTGAAGGTGAAGGTCTGGTCGTTGTCGGGATTGATAAATGTCTGTTCCTGCGACTCATAGTTCCATGTGGTGCTCTGTCCTTTGGCGTCGGTCTTGGAGGCTGGCCGGCCCGACGGGGCGTGATAGGTGAAGGAGGTTTTATCCCCCAGGCGGTCGGTCAGTTCCGTCGGCCTCCCAGCATCGTCACTGACCAGGGTGAAGCCCTTGCCCGCCTGGTCGGCGACGCCGGTCCAAACAGCCCCGCTGCCATGGCGGGAGAAGGATTCCCGGCCCTCGGGATCGGTGATCTTCGTGACGCCTTCGCTCGGGGTGTCGTAGGCAAAGGTCCAGGCGTTTCCGTAGGCGTCGGTCTGTCCGACCACCCGCCCCTGGCTGTCGAAGGCGTTCGTCCAGGGGGTGTTGCCGAGGGGATGGGTCACGGAAGCCAACTGGTACCCACTGTCGCCGATTTCGCTTGTGTAGTGGTACTGGGTGGTGTTTCCGAGCATATCCTTGATAGAGGTGAGATACCCGTCGGTACGGTACGGTATTGCCAGGCGGTTGGCATTGATCCTGAACGGTCCGGACGTAAGCGAGCGTCCCAAACCGTCGGTGATGGTCTTGATGGAGCGGATATCGCCCCCCTGAAGCTCGTCCACATAGATGATTGTAATCTGGTTGCCGTTCCGGTCCCGGATGCGCTTGAGCCGGCCGTCGGTGAGAAAACCGTAAATCCGCTCATCCCGGGGGTCCAGCAGGTGAAACAGGCCGCCCCCATCCTGTCGCAACTGGAAGGGAACGGCGGGGCTCCCGGAGAGGACCCATTGGCCCTCCTGTTTGGCGAAGCTCAGGCGCTCGCCCCAGCGGAAGGCGATCTCCGCGGCATCGGTCCCGGCGCTCTCGATCCGGATCTGGTAGTTGTGCAGCCAGTTGTGGCCCAAAAAGGTGTCGGCATCGCCGGAGAGGTTCTCCCGGGCCAGGCGGCCGGCGTACCGGACAGACACGGTGAGCGGCAGGGGACCGCCCAGGTTTATGACCTCTACGGGGCCGTACAACAGCTCGCCCGTGGCGAGTGCGACCGGATCGTCGCTCGTCTGCTGGCGCTTTTTTGTTCCGTAGGTTACCGTTGTTTCCTCCCGGGCGCCGGCCCGGACATCGAGAATGCTCGTGCCGCCGTCAGTGTTGTTGTACATGTAGTCAAAATCGGCCTGCTCCCGAACAAGGCCCTTCTTGGTTGCCCTGTAGCGGATCGTGACATCCACGGACAGGCCGGGATAGAGGTATTTGTTTGCATTGTCGGTGAAGTCGGGTGAAAGAACGGTGAAAAGCGAGGCGTCGGCGGGCCCGTTAAAGGTCAATTGCATGTCCCTTAAGAGGTACCCTGTGTTGTTGGTGATCGTCACGGTCCTGTCAACGCTTTCCCCCGGCGCCGGGGCACCGAAGTCCAGAGTGGATGGCGTGAAGGTCATTGGGGTCGTATCGGCCTGATTGCGCACGCAACGGACACACCCGGGGGTGCTCTTGGCACCGTAGTAGCTTCCGCCGTAGTAAAACTCGGCGCCCCAGGCCTTTGCCTCGTCATAGGGGTAGGTGTCTTCTCTATAGTCGATGCTGGACCAGTAGAGCTCCGAAAGGCAGCCGGGGAAAAAGTTGGTGTCGATCTTGGGATTGCTATCGTAGCTAAAGGCGATGCTTTTGAGTTCATCAAAAGTGGGCAGCCGCCAGTCCGATCGTCCTCCCAGAACAAGGCCGGCACAGTAATTAATGCTACCCTGCCAGCTTAATCTGCCGCTGTTCTGAGCGTCACTCTGCTGCCAAACCAGGCCCGTTGCATTATCGGAGACGGTCCCGTCTCCGTTGTCGACGAAGATGGGCGCCGCCAGGGCGGAACCGATATGAAATACCATGAAAAATATAGCCACCAGGGCTATATGCAGCCAGGATCGGTTTTCGGTCTTCAGCATGTTCGGCCTCTCTCCGTCACGGTTGCAGATTCCATATT
>CAZNDG010000082.1:0-6296 GCA_964571695.1 uncultured Syntrophus sp. | reverse complement strand
TTTCATGAAATGGTAACCCCGGGAGCAGCCGGCGCATGCTGAAATACGACCTCAACCTTCGGGAATACTGGCGGATCATCAAGCGCAGGAAATTCATCATCCTGTTTACCTGTGTGATCATGGGGGTTTTCAGTCTGGTCTCCGCAATCCTCAACAAACCCGTTCCCATCTATAGAACCTCCGCCACCGTCAAGGTGGAAAAGACACAGTCCCTGATGGGTTTCTCCGCCCCGAGTTACGGAGGGGCCAATCTGGAAACCCAGACCATCATGATTAAAAGTTATTACATCCTGGAATTGACGGCCAAAAGGATGGGCATGATTCCGGACACCCTTTCTTCCGAAGACGTCCGGAACAATCCGAAATATATCGGCATCATTCTCGATCTCAAAAGCAAGGTAAAGGCGGAACAGGAAGGCGGGAGCGACCTGATCAATATCGAGATCACCGCCAACGATGCCAAATTCGCCACCCGTTTCGCCAACGCCCTGGCGGAGATGTATCAGCAGCAGCACACCCTGGAGCTGAACCGCCGCACCATCGAGGGCAAGAAGTTCGTGGAGGGTCAGTTCTCCGCCGCCAAGGAAAAGATGACCAAATCGGAGGAGGCGATCAAGAAATTCCGGGAGGACAACAAATGGACATCTGTGGATTCCGAATCCACATATACCCTGAACGAGGTGAAGCGCCTCAAGTCCCAGTACAACCAGGATCAAATCGTCCTGCAGAAGCTTAATCTCGCCGAGCGGTCGTTGAGCAATGCGGAGTCCCAACCCCTGACCTCGAAAAACAGTTTCTATTTCGAGGAGGCCTCCCCGCCTTACAAGGCCCTTAACGACAAACTCGTAAGTTATATGGTGGATCGCGACACGCTGCTGCTCACCTACACGGACAATTTTCCTCAGATTCAGGCCATCCGCAGTCAGGTCAACGACACCATTGCCGGGATGCGCACCCAGTTGCGCCTCCAGAAAAACAACCTGATCAACAACCAGCAGATCCTCAAACGCCAGATCGCCGCACTGGAGGAGCAGTTCAAACTGCTGCCGGAAAAGGGTCTGGAACTGGCCAAGCTGGAACGGGAGATGGCCATCAACCGGGAGATTTATACCCTGTTGGAAAAGAAATATCAGGAAATACTCATCGCCGAGGCGGAAAAGCTTGAGGAGGTGAAGATCGTCAAGCCGGCCCTGGAGCCCGGAGGGCCGATCAACCCGCCGAAGATCGGGAACAACGCCGCCATCGGCACGCTCATGGGCCTGATCCTTGGGGTGGTCTTCGCCTTTCTCATCGAGACCTTCGACACCTCCATCGGGGCTATCGAAGAGGTGGAGGAATTCCTGGGGGTCCATGTCCTGGGGGTCATTCCCTTTGTCAGCCCGGAAGAGGTGCGCCTGCTCCTCAGCGATGACCAGGGGCGGCTTACGGTAGATGAAAAGAAACTGCCCCGTTATACCCGGATGGCGTCTCACTTCGTTCCCACCTCCACCCTCTCGGAGAGCTATAAGGCATTCCGGACCAGCATCAACTTCGCCTGTATGGAGAATAACTATAAGAGCCTGGTCTTGACCAGTTCTTCTCCCAGCGAAGGCAAGACCTCGACGATCGTGAATCTGGCCCTGACCATGGCCCAGACGGGCCACAAGGTACTCCTCATCGACGGCGACCTGCGCCGCCCGGTGATCGCCGGCCTGTTCGGGATCGAGCAGACCCCGGGACTTACGGACGTAATCATGGGCAATTATGAATGGCGGAACGTGGTCAAGAATATCTCCGACTACATGATGGGGCAGATGACCGTGGAAGAGGTGATGCTCACCCCCGGCCTGGATAACCTCAACATCATCACCAGCGGCACCCATGCCCCCAATCCGGCCGAGATCATCGGTTCCAAGAGCATCGCCGAGTTCATGCGCCAGGTGCGGGCGGAGTACGACATGGTGCTGGTGGACGCCCCTCCCGTGCTGGCCGCCACGGATGCGGCCCTGTGGAGTTCCCAGGTCGATGCCACCGTCCTGGTCTATCAGGTAGGCAAGATTGCCCGGGGGGCGCTGAAACGGTCCAAGATGCAGTTGGATGCCATTAAGACCAATATCATCGGGGTGGTCCTGAACGGCATCCGCGCCGAGATCAGTACCGATTTCACCTATCATGACTATTACTATTACCACTATCGATACGGCGGCGACAAAGCGAAGAAACGGCCCTGGTACAAGTCAATCCAGGAGAAGCTCAGTTTCGACCGGATCATGAATTACGGCTTGGCCTATAAAAAACGCTATCAGCGCCGCCGAACAAAGAAGGATGGCGGCATCGAGAACAAATCAGGGCCGCGGGCCGAGGCGCTCTCCGCCACCGCGGAGGGGAAGGAAACTTCGGTACGGATTCCGTCCGGGGCCGCGGCGCCCCCAAACGGCAGGAATGGAACCGTAAAAGAGGCACCGGTGGGCATTGCGACGAATAGATTTCTGCCGATGATAAAGATCATCGTCACGGTCCTGGCGATCTTCTTTCTCGCGCTGGGCATCCTGTACCAGGGAGGCTTCCTGAAGACATTTCTGTCCGGCGGCAAAGACATTCCCGCGCCCAAGTCTTCGCTGCTCCCCATGACGAATTCCGTTGTCGTTGCCGCGCCCATCCCCATTAAGGCGCCGCCCTCGCCTCACGCCGCCGCCCCGGCCTTAGCGGCGGGAAAACCGTTTCCCGCTTCTTCGGTTGCCGTCAAAACCGCCGCGATAGACGCGGCGCACAGATTTACGGAGGCGCGAAACCCCGAACAAGCGCGGAGCGGGGCATTCGTGGCGAACAGATGAACGGCGATTCCCGGTCGAAAACCAGAGAAGCTGAACACAAGCGCCGGGTCGCCCAACGCCGCGCCCGGCGACGCTGGACGACAATCTGGATGGTGGTCATTACCTTGTTTTCCCTCCTAATTATTGGCCTGGCCCATTTCGCCCCCGCCATTATCGACAAATTCACCATCGTCGATGAGTATCTCCCCCGGGATATCGAACGTCAGTATTGGGAGTTGCAGGACACACGCAGACAGCAGCCCGCGAATCCGACTACCACCACCCCCCAGGCAAAATGATCGCCTCCGGAAACAAAAATGTCGTGTTGATGCTCTGGATCGGCGGCCTGACCCTGGTTGCCGCCTTGATCATGGCCAAGGCCCCGACTTTCCTGGCCGTCACAATCATCATCTCCCTGATCATCGGCGTCCTCACCTTTATCAATACTGAATTTGCACTGTATATCCTCATCGCCGCCATGCTTTTGGGTCCTCAATTCGGCATGGAGGGGGCAGCCGGGGAAGGGGTCCGGGGCCGAGGGGTGACGCTTCGGGTGGATGATTTTCTCCTGGCGATCATCGGTTTGAGCTGGTTTCTCAAGACCGCCGTGCAGAAAGAAATCGGCCTATTTCTCCGGACCCCCCTGAACAAGCCCATCGCCTACTATTTCCTCGCCTGCGTATTCGCCACCCTTTTCGGCTACATGATGGGACGGGTAAAGGGGACGGCGGGCATATTCTTTATTGTCAAGTACTTTGAATACTACGTCGTCTATTTCATGGCGGTGAATCATCTCAAGGAGGAAAAGCAGATCCGCCGTTTCACATATTTTATGCTCATCGTCTGCTTTTTCGTCTGCCTTTACGCGTTAAGTGAGATTCCATCAGGTAGAAGGGTTTCCGCTCCCTTTGAAGGCGCGGAAGGAGAACCCAACACCCTGGGGGGCTATCTGGTCCTCATGCTTTCCATCGTCTTCGGCCTCCTGTTGACTTTAGAAAACAGAAAGCCCAAGAAGTATCTCGCCGCTCTTGTCTTTTTCATCGCCATCGCCCTGGCCGCCACCCTTTCCCGAAGTTCCTGGATCGCCCTCGGCCCCATGGCCCTGGCCCTCCTCTATTACAGCGAAAAGAAAAAGACCATCCTGACGGCCCTGATCCTATTAATTTTCGTCGGCCCCCTGATCATGCCCCCAACTATCCGGGAAAGGGCTTTATACACCTTTACCCAGACCAAAGAAGAGGGTCAGATCCAAATCGGCAACGCCCGGATCGACACCTCCACCTCCGCCCGCCTCACATCCTGGAAGGTCGTCCTGACCCGGGACTTCATCAAACAACCCCTTTTGGGCTACGGCGTCACGGGCTACAGCTTTTTGGACGCCCAATACCCCCGGGTCCTGGCGGAGACGGGACTGATCGGACTTGTTTTTTTTCTTATGCTCCTCTATGCGATTTATCAAAATGCCTACTTGACTTTCCGCCAGACCAAGAACGACTTTTTCCGGGGATTGTCCCTTGGTTACCTGGCCGGGTACTTCGCCATGCTGGCCCACGGCATCGGCGCCAACACCTTCATCATCGTCCGGATCATGGAGCCCTTCTGGTTTCTCACCGCCATGATCATAATGATCCCCGCCATTGAAACCGGTCAGACAACCATAGCCGCCGAAGACAACAAAATTATCAATCGGCCATCGGCAATCAAACATCATAGCGGCTGAATATCCTGCCTATTGTACTTTAATGGAAAGCGGTTTTTAGTTCTTGTCCACTTTTATAATTGCATCCCTTGAGTTTCTATGGCATTTATATCCAGGTGTGTATTTTATTGCAAATAATTACAAGGATTTTCGGCCTGGTTTACCGAATCGGAAAACGAGAGGGCGGAGCTGTATTTTTGATCATTACCGGCGAGAATATTCGGGCCCATGGAAGATTCCCTAAATAAATCAACAGCAATCGCAGACGAAGCGATCCTTGTCATCGAGCCGGGCAGAACGGAAAAGAACTACTGGGCCGACCTCTGGCGGTACCGGGAGCTATTTATCATTCTCGCCTGGCGGGACGTCTCCGTCCGTTACAAACAGACGATCATCGGCGTCCTCTGGGCCCTCATCCGCCCCCTCCTCACGATGGTGGTCTTCACCGTTATCTTCGGGCGCATCGCCAAACTCCCCAGCGACGGCCAGGCCCCTTACGCCCTGATGGTCTTCGCCGCCATGCTCCCCTGGACGCTCTTTGCCAACGCCCTGTCCGAGGCCTCCAACAGCCTGATCAACAACGCCAACCTCATCGGCAAGGTCTATTTTCCCCGGCTCATCATCCCCGCCGCCACCCTGGTAACGGCCTTTATCGACTTCCTAATCAGCTTCGTAATCCTTCTGGGGATGATGATCTGGTATCGATTCCTCCCCGGCGGGGAAATCCTCTACCTCCCCTTCTTCATCATCCTTGCCCTCCTGGCCAGCCTCGGCCCGGGACTCTGGATCACCGCCCTCAACGTCAAATATCGGGATTTCCGCTACGTCATCCCCTTCGTCGTCCAGTTCGGCCTCTACGTCTCCCCCGTGGGCTTCAGCAGCAACGTCATCCCGGAACAGTGGCGCCTCCTCTACAGCCTCAATCCCATGGTGGGGGTTATCGACGGCTTCCGCTGGTGTCTCCTCGGCGGAAACAGCCCCCTCTACCTCCCCGGCTTTCTCCTCAGCCTGATCATCATTGCCGTCTTCCTTTACCTGGGCATCACCCGCTTCCGGAAAACGGAAAAAACCTTTGCCGATTTGATATAATAAACAACTTAGCTTAAATATTTGAGGCATTTATGGAAAACACAACCGCTAAAGAATATGTCAAGGTCCCCCAACAGGAATATAACCTATTAAAAGAGGTATTTCGCAGCGTCAAACGTCAGGCGTTTCTTGTCCGCATCAATGAAGCGGAGCGAAATTTCAAGAATGGAAAGAATAAGACCGCTTCTGTTGATGATTTCATAAACAATATCCGCAATTAAGGAGATATTAATGCAAATATTTACCATTTATGTAAAAGATGAATCAAAAGTCGATGCCCTAATCAGTTTATTGAAAGAATTAAATTTTGTTGAGATTGTGACACAGAAAGCGATGAGGTCGCGAATCTCACAAAAAGGCAATTTGAGGGAGTTATTCGGGATATGGGAAAATCATGATATCACCATCGCCGATATCAGAAAAAAGGCATGGCGGTAATGAGTCATGATTCTATGCGATACAAATATCATCATTGAAGCTTTGAAAAACAATCAATTTATTGTTGAATCGATAGAGGAAATCGGTATAAACAATATTGCCCTAAGCGCAGTCACAGTTATGGAACTTTATTATGGCGCAAGAAATAAAGCAGAACTCAAGATGATAAAACGTAATCTTTCTTCCATTCAAATATTCCATATCGTTGAAGAAATATCCATTACAGCGTCAGAACTCATTGAACGATACGCAAAAAGTCACGGGTTGCAGATTCCTGA
>CAZNDG010000081.1:0-6320 GCA_964571695.1 uncultured Syntrophus sp. | reverse complement strand
GTGGCGAGGCGGTAGAGTTTCACGTGCTCGCGCTTGCACAGTTGGCAGGTGCCGGAGCGCAAGGGGTGTTCGAGAACGAGGCGCATGGTGCGCAGGTATTGGCGGTCTTCGGCGTCCATCAGGCGCATCCTGTCTGGTTTTTCCGCCACGGCCCGGTGACCCGGGTAAGCCATTGCTGGTATCTATCCTCGGAAAGATTCGAAAGCGCGGCGGAGAGTTCTTTCCGCAGGCAGGGGGGGCAGAGGTCCAGGCGCTGGGTGACTTCTTCGGTTTTCCCGGTGGGTGAATCCACATAGGTTTTTCCCGTGGGAATTTCGAGGATCTCGGCGATGTCCGTCTGTTTCCCGCAGATATCGCAGTGGATGATTTCAGTCCGCATCGCCTTCCTCGCTTTCCCGCGGTTCGCGGAGGGAGGTAAACGCTTCATGGTTGTCGAGGGGGCTGTCCGGATCCGGCAAGTCCAGCGGATGTTTCCGGGCCTGATCGAGGATGGCGGCGAGTTGCGTCGCGGGGTTTTCGGTGATGGGATCCATGTGTAACAGGCTCTCGATGCGGGCTAGGCGTTGCTGAATATCTTCCAATACCCCGTTATTCGTCCGTAAATTTAAATCCGGTTTGCGGTAGGGGATTTTGTGCAGTTCGGCGGAATGGCCGAATGCGTGGCAGATGTGGCAGTAGAGGTCTCCGGTAGCCATGAATGAGGGTTCCTTTCTTCGAATAAAGCATTGTACATCTTTTTTTATACCACGGCAAGTCTTTTTTTGGTGATTTTCAATCTACCACGCCAAACCGTGAAATTCACCACCGTGCCATGCTGCCAGAATCGCCGTAAAGGCCTCTCACGGGCTCCAGGTTGAACGATCGGGCTTCAGCCCATGGTTTGATACCCCCGGGCGGCTTGCGGGGCTTTTACGCTACGAATTGGAAAAGGGGCGGGATTTGGCGCCTTGTGCCCGCGGGTTGGTTCCCAGAGCCCGGGGGTTGGTGCCTTTTTCCCGCGGTGTGAGCACGGCATCCATGATTTCCTGGCATTCTTTGGCGCCAAGCAGGTGTTTGGTTAAAAAGGTATCGTTTACCCATTGACGGATCTCGCCAGGAGTCCAGCCATCCTTTTTCCGGCGGAGGGCTCGGATTTTGACATACTCAGCGAGTGCCGCGGTCTCCGCCTCAAAAGAAACCCGGGTGTCCGATTGGTTTGGCTCGTTGCACCCCTTCGGCGACGAATGCGGGGGGGGTGCGCCCCCCGGCGCGGGCCCCACCCCCGCATGATCGTCGCGAAGGGGACTATAGGGGAAATTAGAATCTTTTTTTTCTTCTTCACTTCGTGAAGAAAAAAAAGATTCTTTCTTTTCTTTTCTATTCTTATTATATTCCCCTGACCCGTTAATTTTGTAACATTTGTATTTCCCCTTGTATTTGTTGAAGTTAGTTATACTAATGTAATAATGTAAAATAGGTTTTATTTTCAATTCATTTTCAATTTCCGCCAGAATGTTTTGAGAATGTTTTGAAAATATCCGGTTATCGGTGCGCAACTCGATGAGCCCGCATTCCACAAAATCGGCCAACATTCCGGGAATGGTGCGGCATTGTTTACCGAACCTTTCCGCCAAGATTTCGGTGGATACCCGGATCTCGGGCGGCGTTTCCTCATCCACGCCGCCGGCCACCAATTCCAACAACGCCCACCATGCGCCGTATCCGCTCAATCCGGCTCTTTTCCGCAATTCAATAAACTCCGGCTTGTTGTAGGTATCCGTGTTGTGAATGATGAATTGCATCCTAATCCTCCTCGATCTCAACAATCCCAATCGGAAATTCATCATCCAAATCAACGAACAAGATGTATCGATGCGGATTCCGTAACGTTATTTCAACCATTTCATCGTCTTTGCCGTATATCCGGTATTGAATGAGGGATAATTTGGTTAACATGGATAAAAATTTGAGTAAACTGCGGGTGTTTTTCCCAAGCACTCTTGCTAATTTTTTTATGGGGTAATCGATAGACGGTGAATTTCCGTTTTTCATCCACAAACAAATCATTTCCACTAAAATCCACCATGCTCCATACCCGCTTATGCCTGATTCTGAAATCAACCAAATAAATTCCCATGCTGCGTGAGTGGTTGACCTGTGCGCAACGTATTTCATTTTTTTTCTCCTTCCCCGTCTTTTAAATCCACACTTCCTCGTCCGGCGGATACGCCGTCCGCCCCGCATGCGCCGGCGGCGCTTCCCCGCACCCATAATCCAATTCCCCGAACC
This sequence comes from uncultured Syntrophus sp., assembly GCA_964571695.1. Classification (GTDB taxonomy): domain Bacteria; phylum Desulfobacterota; class Syntrophia; order Syntrophales; family UBA8958; genus UBA8958. The sequence goes on along the minus strand of CAZNDG010000081.1, from coordinate 4,052 downwards.
GCAATTCCTCCACGTTGAAATACATCTCGATTTGCCCGCACCGCCCGTGCCGGTTCTTTTCCACCAACAACAGGCGGCCGCCGGACAACCCTTTTTCCTCCGCCTCCCGGTGAATGAACATCACCAAGTCCGCGTCCTGCTCGATGGCCCCCGACTCCCGCAGGTCCGAGAGGCGCGGCCGGCGGCCTTCCTTGTCCGGCGCCCGCGAGAGTTGCGAGAGTGCCAGGAAACCGCAGTCCAACCGCCTGGCCAGTGTCTTGCATTGATTACTGGTAAAGGTAATTTGCTGAACCGGGCTGGCGCTCTTCAGGTGGGCGGGCGCGGCCACCAATTGCAGGTAATCCAGGATGATCAGGGCCAACCCCTGATGCCGGGCCTTGAACTGTTCCGCCTTGGCGGCGATCTGGGCGATGTCCAGCCCGGATAGATCCACGGTGTAGAATTTCAAGTTGCGCAACTCGTTGGATTTCTCGAAAATCCGCCTGGCCATTACCGTCTCGTCCTGGTCGTAGGAAATATTCATCGCCCGTTCCAGGATTTCCCGCTGCGACATTTCCAGGCTGAAGATCAAGACGTTCGCCTCTTTCGCCGCGTGCATCCCGATCTGCGCGGCCAGCAGGGACTTCCCCTCCGCAGGACGTCCGCCCAAAATCCACAGTTCCCCCTTCCCGATCCCACCGGTCATGCCATCCAGCCCCTGGAATCCGGTGGATACTTCCTTGAGGGATTTTTTCTCCCGTTTGCGCTCCCAGCGTTTATGAAATTCCCGGACGACCTCGTCCAGTCCCTCTTCCATGCTGGCGACATGGTTGGACAGGGAGGGGGGCTGGGCATCGAGGGCGAACTGGTAGGCCTGGGCCGCCACGTCGCCCATTTCCTCGTTCTGGGCCGCGCTCCCGATCTCGGCGCAACTCCGGATCACCCGCCGCCGCAAGGCCTTGTCCCGCACGATGTCGGCGTGGTATTGGACGTTGACCGCGGTGGCCACGCCTTGCGCCAACTCGGCCATGTACAACGGCCCGCCCGCCTCGGTCAAACGGTTTTTACGCTCCAGGGCGTCATGGAGGATGATCAGGTCCACCGGCCGGCCGGACCGGTCGATTTCCAGCATGGTTTCGTAGAGGATTTGGTGGGAAGGCTGGTAGAAGTCGGCGGGGGTGAGAATGTCCTGCGCCCGCAGGATCGCCTCCCGGCCGCGGATCATGGCGCCGAGGACTTTCTTTTCCGCTTCCAGGTTGTTAGGCAATACGGATGCCGCAGGTTTCCCTCGACCCATCACACACCACCCCCATGGCAGAAAAATTTAGTTCAGTTTTTTTCCAGGACGGAAACGGCGAGATAAATTCCGATGATCAACAATACAATGAGGATGGGCATCTACACGGGCGCGAACACCCACCACCAGGACCATTCGATGATTCCGCACAATTTGAGCGCCAGGAACATCAGAAAGAGAGCCTCGATAAAGCCGAGAGGAATGATGGGTTGGGTCGCTTCGGTGTCTTTTTTCATATTGTCTGCTCCTGTTCATTCTTTTTCGCACAATCCACACACCACACCAAGCCGTTCTCGGCCGATCCCTCAATTTCTACCTGGCAAGCCGGACATATGTCCCGGCGGCATTTTTCACAGACCTCAGTTTCATCGAACCAGCAGTCCCGGCCGCAACAGGGGCAGGTCCAGTCCGGCCACGAGGGACATTCGTATATCAGATCGTCCATTTCGGGGGATAAGTCATCCAAATCAATTTCGCTCAACATCCTTGGTTTTCTCTCTTAAATTGGCTTATTTTTTATTCCCGGGCCGGATCGGTCCCCACAACCGGCATCCTCGAAGATCTTCAAGTCTATAATTATTTGAAGAATCTAGTTGGAATGTGTCCGGCCCGGGGTTTATGTGGTTTCGCTGGTTGATGCTCATTCCAAGACATCGCGGCACAATGCCTTGACGATGGCGATGAACAGAATGTCCTTCACTTGCTGGTCCGGCGGGAGTTGGTCAAAGGGGACCATGCAGGGGTGAGTCTTTTTCTCTGAATCCTTGATGGGACCGTAGGTCCATCCTTCAGCCTGCTTGTGATTCATCCAGGCTTGATGTTGCTCTTCAGGGGTTACGTTGGTATTCATGGTGACGGAGATGACTCCCCGAATCGCGGAATCACGTTGCCAGGCCGGGGCATCGTACCAGGACGGCTGACTATCGTCTCCCAAAAACCGGCAATACGCGCGGTTGACCTCGTGGGCTACACGGGCAATCTGGATAGCGGGAATGTGCGTGAGGACTGCTTCTGGCATAGTCTTTCTCCTTTGGTTTGTTGTGGCCGGATGGCCTTATTTTTTTGATGCTATTCAAACACCACGGGGCATTCCGCCCACAAAATATCCTTTACCTTGTCCGCGATCTCCCGCATGTCGGGATGCGCCGAGGGCGCACGCCGCAGGGCTAGAAAATGCCGCCACTCGCGGAAATTCGCGGTCATCACCAGTTCGGTGGCCAGGCAGGTCGGCAGCACCGACCGGGCCACCTGGGGCGATTCCCCTTGCCGGAGCAATTGCAGGTACACCCTCTCGGACTCTTCCATGGCCGATTGCCAGAGGGCCTGATTATCGTATTTCATCGTGCAAGGGATGATCACTTGAATCTCTTCCCCGAACCGGGTCTGGGAATAGTTGCAGTACCGGGTGGACGCCTGGCTGTAACTCGCCAGCCGGTGCCGCACGATCTCGTGCGATACGCCCCGGTCGCAGACGATCCGCAACGACGCCACCCCGTGTTCGAGCACGGAATGATGGCCACGGCGGATCAAGGACCGGATAAACTCCTCCTGGCCTCTCGGGGAATCCGTGCACTCGCTCTGGTAGCAGGTCCGCGCGGCGCGTTCGATCTGATCCAGGGCATCGGGGGTAATCCATTCCAGCGTGACGGATGGCTCAATGATCCTCATGTTGTTTCTCCTCGGCTTGTTTTCGCTCCTTGATGATCCGCAACCGGCGTTCCCGCTCTTCCGGAGTGGCCGGCCCAAGTAAATGCCTCTTCCATTCAGGCCAGGATCGAACTTCTTGAAGCGCCCGCTGGAGGTACGCTTCCACCTGGCTGCGGGTAGGTGCCGGGTCAGGCTGCTTGGTTTCCATTGTCTTCCAGCAGTTTCCGCCACAGGAACGAGGCATAGTGGGCAATCTTCAGGCAATCCCGCAGGGCCTCTTCCGGCCCCCGGGCGTTGCTGCCTATCCGGTTGATATACCGGGCGAGTTGGGTTTTGATCTCCGGAATCCCGTATTGCGCCGCGGGACAGTCCGGCCAGTCCCCGTATTGCGGGACGGTGTAATGATCAATGTGCGTCAGCACGTCCGCCTGAAACTCGCGCCACATTTTTCCGGCCACGGTGGCGGGGATATCCCGCTCGTAACAGGCGAGTTCCATCTTCAGGCGGGTGTTCTGGGCGTGCGAGGCCTTCAGTTCGTCGGTGAGTTCCTTGATGCGCAATGCGAATGAGGCATCCAGCATTGCGGAATTGGCTCGCGTTCCGGTTTTATTAAAATTGCGCATCGGGTGTGTATCTCCTTCCACCTGAGTTAAAGCATTTTTACGTTTTCGTTTCCTATTCTTCGCGCGTTCCGCCGCGTCATAGCGGTTGTGATGGAGTTGACATGCGGCGAGCAGATTCGATTCCGCGTTGTTGGTTGGATCGTGGTCCAGGTGCATCACGGTAAGCACAACCTTGCTGCCGGTGATTGGATGAGGCAGGCCGTGGATCGCCTTGCAACGCTCGCCGTCTTCGCGCCACTCGCACCGGCTCTCGGCGCGGATGAATCGAATTGAATCGGAAATCGCTTTCCAACCAGCCGGGTATTTATGCTTGTTTTCAGGGAGGATGGGCATTATCAATCCTCCATTTCCGCGAGTTTCACCCGATCCTCCAGGTACTTGATCCGCTTCCGCGCCTTTTCGTAGAGGTCAGCGCGGACATAGCGTTGTATGGTCAGCGGGTGCAGCCATTTTTGTGGATTGACGGCCCGGAGATCATATCCGTCTAGCGTGATGTATAGATGCGC
>CAZNDG010000080.1:0-6673 GCA_964571695.1 uncultured Syntrophus sp. | reverse complement strand
CGCCTGGAGGGATTCGAACTCTCGACCCACGGATTAGAAGTCCGTTGCTCTATCCAGCTGAGCTACAGGCGCATGCTGTGTAAAAGAGGGAGCGTAATAGCTTTTTTGACGGCTTTTGTCAAGCATGAATAATGTTCTTGGCAAAAATTAACGATCAGCGCACATAGCCGGCGATCCCGTCGTATCGGAAGCCTTTCTTGTTGTAGCCCTCGCTCCGGGCATCCGTGGTGAAAAAAAACTGCCCCGTGCCGACATGGCGCCAGCGATGCAAAGGACGGGTGTTGGGCAGGCGGCTGGTGGCGATGTTACCTATGGTCCCCTCCAGGATGAAGTCTCGGGACAACTTCCCCCCCCCGCCGGCCTCATAGGAATAAAAGTGACATTGCTGACGGGGATTGTACCAGCGATAAAATTCCGTCGTCCCCGGTGTTCCCGGGCTGAAGAGGCGGAAGGCGATGCCGTCTTTCCGGTAATTACGCGATGAGAGCATCCCGGCCTCTCCCTGGGGATTGGTCGTGAAGAGAAAGTCGTCCCCATGACGGTACCGATAAACGTCCAGAATCTTCGCCCCCGCTTCCGACGCTACTTCCGTATGGATCTCCACCACCGCGCTGCCGCCGTTGGAATCTATTCGGAAACAGCGTCCATGGGCCCCCGGTTTCAGATTTGCCGTATCCACAGCGATATGAAGATAATCGACCTCACGGGTCGTCACCCCCACATCCGGAAAGATCCGGACCCATTTCCCCTGGTCTTTCACCATTTCCCTCCCCAGGATCTTTACCCCCTCAACGATAGTTCTCCCTTGTTGATTGACCAGGGTCAGGGTATGGGAACCCGGCGCCGGTGATTCGGGCAGGAGGTATTCGGCAGCGGCGATCTGCTCGCTGAAAGCCTCCAGATTGCCGATGGGACGGTTGTCCAGATACACCTTCATGGACCGGGCCAGCGGTGATTTCCAGAAATGGACGATGATCCCCGTTCCGGAATAATTGTACTTCAACACCGCCTTGTCCTGCGCCTCGGGATAGCCTTCGTTTTCCGTCCAGTTTCCTTTGAACTCCGCCGCTCCGCTCCGGGTCGGATCCGGGCGATAGACGCCCGTTCCCGTTAGCTCCGGACGGTGAAAGGAGTGATATTGACCCGCGGCGGCTTCGCCGTTCTCTCCGTCGGTGGGCCAGCGGGTCGGCTCGATTTTCCATTTCAGGGGCTGACGCCCCCGGTTGGTGATTTCGATCTTTCCCTCCACCTGCCGGCCCGGTTCCAGAAGACCGAAATCGAGGCGCTGGGGACGGATGGCAAGCAATGGCTCCAGGGGATATTCCCGGACGTGAAATGATAGTTCGATGACCTTCAGCGCTCCGGCAATATTGAAGGCTATTCCTTCTCTATGAGGTCCGGCGGCAATGAGCCGCTGATAGACGACCTGCTTGTTTTCGAATTCCAGTTGCAATTGCACATTATAAAGATGTTGGTGCCTACCGTTTTCACCCACCGGCGCCAGAGAAGACTTCATGGCAATATTGATCTTGGCGGGATGGCGGTGCGCGATGGTCCCCGTCAGGGGCTGCCCGGATTTGCAAGTCCATCCATCCGGCGCCGCAATCGCCCAATCTTTCCGTTCCGAATCCACGAAGGTCATGATCGCCTGTCCTTTTTTGAATACACCGGCGCCTACGTCCCCCAGTTCGATCGCCTCGGGATGGAGCAGGACCTCGCCACTCCAGACCGGCTCCAAAGGATGCATAACCACCACCGCCAGCAACACTGACCAGAGTATCCAGCTTGATTTTTTTATCATCGGTAAGGGTTGAATGACAAACCTCCTCAAGGATTTCCGGCGCCCCATACGCTCCAGTTTCCGGAGTCTCCCGACACCTTCGGTCCGGGCAGCCGCAGGAAGTGAAAAAAGAAACATTTCCGGCTTAAGGTTTTTCCTCACCCCGGAGTCGCCTCCGGCGCTCCTTTATCGGAAATGCCCCTCATTGACAACAGATATTTCCCGGCGGCGTTTATATGATTGAAAAAAATCCATATTATCGACTCTAATGAAATACCTTGACAGCGTTTGGAGATGAGATATATCGTGCGGCGGTTTCTTCGGCAACAATGTTCCGGCCGGCTATGCCCTCCTGATTGACCCGATGAGACGACTTCAGTTTATTCCGGTATGTTCAACCTTCATTAACGCCGAAGCGGCAGGATTGGAATGTGACGCAACAACGTGAAAACATGAAATACTGGATAGCCCTCCGGTACGTGGAAGGATTAGGCAACATCGGCGTGCGGAATCTCCTCCAGAGTTTCGGCGCCCCCGAACGGATCTTCCGGGCGCCGTTGAACATGCTGGCGGCCGTACCTGGCATCGGCGCCAAAACAGCAAGAAACATCAACGATTTCATTCTCTGGGAAAGAGTTGACGCAGAGTTGGACCGGGCGGCGGAATTGCCGGCAACCATCATGACCTGCCAGGATCCCCGCTTTCCGAGACGGCTCCTCTACATCTACGACTCTCCCTTTCTCCTCTACGTGCAGGGAGAGCTTCGGCCCAACGATATTAACATTGCCATGGTCGGTTCGCGCACGGCCAGCGCCTACGGCAAATTCACCACTGAACGCCTCAGCCGCGAACTGTCCCTGCACGGCGTCACCGTGGTGAGCGGCATGGCGCGGGGGATCGACACGGCCGCCCATCGGGGCGCCCTGTCGGTGCAGGGCAGAACCATTGCCGTTTTGGGCTCGGGAATCGACGTGATCTATCCCCCGGAAAACGAGGGGCTGGCCCGAGAGATCGCCCGGAGCGGCGCCGTAGTATCGGAGTTCCCCCTGGGAACTCCCCCCAATGCCCCGAACTTTCCCGCCCGGAACCGTATCATCAGCGGCATGTCCCTGGGGGTGGTGGTGGTCGAGGCCACGGAAAAGAGCGGTTCCCTGATCACCGCCCGGATCGCCCTGGAACAGGGACGCGAGGTGCTCGCCGTTCCCGGGGGTATCGACGCGGCCGGTTCCCGTGGGACGAATCGCCTCATCAAGGAGGGGGCGAAGCTCGTCGAAAACGTCAATGATATCCTTGATGAAATCAAACCACAGACATCTTTTTCGGAGGACCTGCAGGAGGAGGTAGAACCACTGCCACCGGCCGCCGTCGTTGTGACCCCAGATTGCTCACCGCGGCCAAGGCCCGCGGTGAGCGGCAAGGAAGGACTTCTTATCAAACATCTCTCCTCCCACCCCCGCACCGTCGATGATCTCATCGCCGCCACGGGTCTTGCCGCATCGGAAGTTCTGCCAGCCCTGCTGCAGCTCGAATTGCGGGGATTGATCCGGCAGACGCCGGGAAACAAGTATATTCTTCAGGAGTAAACACATGTCTTCTTCATTAGTTATAGTGGAATCGCCAACCAAGGTGAAGACCATCAAGAAATTTCTTGGCCCGGATTTTGATGTGCGGGCAACGCTGGGACACGTCAAAGATCTGCCCAAGAGTTCCCTGGGGATAGATCTGGAACGCGACTTTACCCCAAGCTACAGTGTAATAGAAAGCAAGAAAAAGGTCATTGCCGAGATCAAAAAGGCTGCGCAAAAAGCAGAGCGAATCTTTCTCGCCCCCGACCCGGATCGGGAAGGAGAGGCGATCGCCTGGCATGTAGCCGAAGAAATCGGTGGTAAAAAAAGGCAGCTTCACCGCGCCCTCTTTAACGATCTGACCAAGAAGACTGTTCTGGACGCCATCGCCAACCCCCTCGCCCTCGACCGCTCGAAATTCGAGGCCCAGCAAACCCGCCGGATCCTCGATCGCCTCGTGGGCTACAAGATCAGCCCGCTTCTCTGGGACAAGGTCAAAAGGGGCCTCAGCGCGGGACGGGTGCAATCGGTGGCGGTGCGCCTGATCTGTGATCGGGAGAAGGAAATCGGCTCCTTTGTCTCCGAAGAGTACTGGAACATCACGGCGTCCCTGGCCGCCCATATGCCGCCACCGTTTGACGCCCGGCTCGTCAAGATCTCCGGCAAGAAGGCCAGGATCGGCGGCAGTGAAGAGGCAACCCGGGTTTTGCGGGAACTGGGGGAACAGGATTTCACGGTCGCCGGGGTGGAGAAGAAAGAACTCAAGCGAAATCCCCTGCCCCCGTTCACAACCAGCAAGCTCCAGCAGGAGGCTTCCCGGTGGCTTCGCTTCTCCGCGAAGAAGACCATGAGCGTGGCCCAGCAGCTCTATGAAGGGGTCGAACTTGGTCCGGAAGGTTCGATTGGCCTCATCACCTATATGCGCACCGATTCGGTGCGTATCTCCGAGGAGGCCATGCAGGAGGTGAGAAATTACATCCGGACTTCTTATGATCCGGACTTCCTGCCGCCAAAACCAAGGCACTTCAAGAACAGCGCCTCGGCCCAGGACGCCCACGAAGCGATCCGTCCTTCTTCGTTGCAATACCGGCCAGGTGAAATCAAGGCACACATGACCCCGGATCAGTACAAGCTCTATCTCCTCATCTGGAACCGTTTTGTCGCCAGCCAGATGTCCCCGGCCCGTTACGATCAAACTGTTATCGACATCACGGCGGGGGTCTATGAACTCCGCGTCCAGGGCTCCATCTTGAGATTTTCCGGTTTTTCCGAGGTTTATCGAGAAGGTAAAGACGATAACGGCGGCGAAGGAGAGGAAGAAATGGGCAGACTCCTTCCCGAAGTTGCCGCCGGCGAAGTCCTGAAACTAACGGCCCTCACCCCGGAACAGAAATTCACCCAGCCCCCGCCCCGGTTTTCCGAAGCCACCCTCGTCCGGGAATTGGAAGAAAAGGGGATCGGCAGGCCCAGCACTTACGCCGCGATCCTCGCTACCATCCAGGACCGGGAGTATGTCCGCATGGAGAAAGGGAGATTCCATCCCACCGACTTGGGGATGCTGGTTACCGAACTGTTGGTGGAAAACTTCCCGAAGATCCTCGATGTATCTTTTACCGCCTCCCTGGAAGACCGGCTCGACCGCATCGAGGAGGGCAAAAACGACCGTATCGAAACACTGAAGGATTTTTACGCCGAGTTTGCCCGGGAGCTACAGGCGGCGGCGGGAAAGATGAAGAGTCTCAAAGGCAAGGGCATCCCCACGGACATGGTCTGCGAAAAATGCGGGAGCCCCATGTCAATCAAATGGGGGAGGAACGGTCGTTTCATCGCCTGCACGAACTACCCGGATTGCAAAAACACCATGAATCTCCCCGAAGCGGGAAACGGTTCGGCGGAAAAAAATGGCGAAGGTGTCCCGGAACTTACATGCGAAAAATGCGGTCGGCCCATGGTGCTGAAGCAGGGAAGATTCGGCAAGTTCATGGCCTGCTCCGGCTATCCCGAATGCAAGACGACGGTAAAAATCACCGCGGCGGGCAGTGAACCCGCTTCACCGAAAGAGGAGGTCCTCACCGACAAGATCTGTGAGCAATGCGGAAAACCGCTGGCCATAAAATCTGGGCGGTATGGAAAATTCCTTGGCTGCACTGGTTATCCCGCCTGCAAAGTCATCCATCCCATACCCTTGGACATCCATTGCCCGGAGCCGGGCTGTAACGGATTCCTTTCGGAACGGCGATCGAAAACGGGAAAAATCTTTTACGGCTGCACCCGCTATCCTGATTGTAAATTCGTTTCCTGGAATCGGCCCCTCCCTGAGGCCTGTCCGTTATGCAAAGCCCCCTTCATGGTAGAAAAGCATACAAAGACTGGTACTTATATACAATGCCATCGTAAAGAATGCAAATACAGGAGTGATCAGGTCGGCCATGAACCATAACGGACAGGCGATGGTAATCGGCGGTGGCCTGGCGGGATGCGAAGCGGCTTGGCAGTTGCTCTGCCGTGGCTGTCGCGTTACCCTCTGGGAAATGAAGCCGGAGCGATATTCTCCAGCTCATTCCTCCCCCGGCCTGGCCGAGCTGGTGTGCAGCAATTCCCTGCGGTCGGGAGATCCGGCCAGCGCCGCCGGACTTCTCAAGGAGGAGATGCGGCGTCTGGGTTCGCTGTTAATGGCTGCCGCTGACCGGACGTCCCTGCCTGCCGGGAAGTCTCTTGCCGTGGACCGGCAGCTTTTCTCCTCCCACATACAGGAGCATCTATTGGCCTGGGGGGAACGATTTCAGCTCGTCCGCCGGGAGATTGCAGAACTACCCACCGCCGCCCCCACCATTGTCGCCACCGGTCCGCTCACCTCCGATGCCTTGACCGCGGCGATCCAACGCCTTACGGGTCGGGAATGCCTGTATTTCTATGACGCCGTCGCCCCGATCGTCGCCGCCGATTCCGTCGATCCGACCCGGAGTTTCTGGGCCTCCCGCTATGATCCTTCCAGCGAGGAAGGAGCCGGCGACTACCTGAACTGCCCCCTAAGTGAGGAGACCTACCATGCCTTCCGGGAGGAGATCCTTGCCGCCGAAAAGTTCCCCCTGCGCAGCTTCGAAAGTCCTCGTTATTTCGAAGGTTGTCTCCCCGTAGAGATCCTTGCGCAGCGGGGTCCCCGGACCTTGCTTTTCGGACCCATGAAACCCGTGGGGCTCACGGATCCCCGGACCGGCAGACAACCCTGGGCCGTGGTGCAGTTGCGGCGGGAAAACGCAAGCGGCACCCTGCTCAACATGGTGGGCTTCCAGACCAAACTCACCCGGCCCGAACAGGAGCGGATCTT
>CAZNDG010000079.1:0-6985 GCA_964571695.1 uncultured Syntrophus sp. | reverse complement strand
CGGAACGATTCTTCATACATGAACCGCTTGTCGAACCACCCGTGTTCGCCCAGGTAAAATCCCTGGTCGGAGGTGTACACCACGATGGTGTTTTCCGACAACCCGGCCTCTTCCAGGTAGTCGAGTAGCTGGCCCACGCCGTCATCCACCGATTGGATGGTGCGCAGGTAATCTTTGATGTACCGGTTGTACTTCCATCGGGCAATCTGTTCGTCGGTGAGGTGGGGGTAACTGGCTTTGAACGCTTCGTTTTTGGGTGTATAGGCTGCCAGCCACTTTTCGCGTTGCTGCGGCGTAAACCGCTCGAGCTCACGGTGAAATCCGGTGCTGTCGCCCTGCGGATCCACGATCATTTTAAAATCGTGCCCCCACGTAGCATGCCCGTGGACCTGCATCTCCTGCTCCTTTGCGGCCCTTCCCCGCCCTTCGTAATTGTCGAAGAAAGTGGAGGGGGGCTCAAAGGTGACGTCGTCGAAGAGGTTGAGGTACTCCGGTGCCGGCTGCCAGTTACGATGCGGTGCTTTCTGGTGATAGAGCACGCAGAACGGCTTCCCGGGATCCCGTTTGTTTTTCAGCCAGTCGAGGGTAGCTTCGGTGATGATATCGGTGCAGTACCCTTCCTTTCGGATCTTCTTTCCGTTGATCAGGAAGTCGGGATTGTAGTACTGGCCTTGTCCGGGCAACACCATGGAGAAGTCAAATCCCTGGGGGATACCGTCGAGGTGTATCTTACCGATCATGGCTGTCTGGTAGCCGTTGGCCTGCATGAGCTTCGGGAAGTTGGGCTGGTCCCAGTCGAACGGCTGCACGTTGTCCACCTTGCCATTGACAAAACTGTGCTTGCCCGTTAGTAATACAGCCCTACTCGGGGCGCTGATGGAGTTGGTGACGGTCGATCGGGTAAACAGGGCACCTTCCTTCGCCAGCCGGTCGATATTGGGTGTCCGGTTGAGTCCGTATCCGTAAGCGCTGATTGCCTGATAGGCATGGTCGTCGCTCATGATGTAAATAATGTTCGGCTGCCGGGGCTCCTCGTTTTTATTTTGGCAGGCGGTCAGCAGGGCCAGTGAGCCGATGCCGGCCCACGTTGTGCGGATTACCGTGTTGTACTTTTTCATTTTTACGTCACGTTCTAAAGCGTGTTCAGCAACCTCTTGGCGTCGCTCAATCTCTTCTGCCAGTCGCTTGAAGGTTCCAGCGTGCCGAACCCGGTAATCGCCTCTTCTAGCTGCGCCAGCTTCTTCAGGGATTCGGGCGTGTTCTCTCCGGTGTACTTTTTCCGCAGTACCCGGATTTTTTCCGCGTCCTGAATCCCTTCCACCAGCCGTTCAAACCGGATGGAGCTTCGGGCATCGGGATACACGAAATAGGTGTCTCCTGCCGGCCAGGTCCGGAAACGGGAGTCGGTCAGCGGGTTCTCTACCCAGGAGTTATAGGCCCAGCGCAGGAATCCGTCTAAATCGAGGGCAGCCGCATACCAGGCTGCGTATACCGATTCTGCCGAGGGGGAGAAAGTAAACATGTTGGGAAATTTATCGGCACAACAGACGTAGTAAGTGGTGGTAAGCCCTTTTGCTCTTCGTGCCTCGATCTCTTCACGGCTTACCTTGTTGCCGGCACCCACGCAAATATCTTTTATCCACGGATATTCGCGGTAACTCTTGTGATTATCCGCAAGCGAAACACCCAGCTCGGGTGCATAGAGTTCCAACACTCTAAGGGCTGCCTTCATATCGGCAGGCCCACGTTCGTCCATCGCGATATTGGTCTTTTCCAGCCATCCCTTTTCCCGGAGGTGACGGGTAAAGTCTTTCAGGAACACTCCCCACAGCTCTTCATACTCTTTCGACTGCGCCTTCAGCTCTACGGTAACCAGCTCGCCTTTCTCCATATCGTTGTAGTGCAGCTGGTTATTCCAGGTAAGGAGAGAGTAGCAGTTGATCATCTTATTGATGCCCAGATCCATCATGAACTGTACCCAACGGTCGAAAACGGTATAGTCGAAACTCCAGCTCCGGTCTTTGTTCTTCGTCCAGACAATCATGTCGGCATACGCATCAAAGCACTGGTTGTTCCAGGGGTCCTTGTTCAGGGTAGCAGTAATCACTTTTTGTCCCGCATCGGCCAGCATCTGCATCAACGGTTTCATTTTCTCGAAATGGGCGTCGCTCCACAGCTCCAGGTTGTGTACACGGGCTACGGCTGACGGGTGCTGCCACAGGTCGAGGTGGTAGCTCCATTCTGACGGCTCGGGCAACAGCCGGTCAACGATTTCCAGTTCGATCTCGAAATTATGGGGTGACTGGCCCCGGGCGTAGATGGTAAGTTCTCCCTTGTAGTTTCCGGCCGTAGCATCGGAAGGGATGTCAAAGGTGATCCATAGCGGCCTGACGGTTTTTGCATCCAGGTTAAAGCATTCCAGGTTATCCAGCATGTCCGGCGCCAGCGAAGCAGGGAAGTCGCCCGGTTGGCGGTGCCCGCAGCCCGGGCCGAACTCATCGGTCATGACATAACGGACGAACCGGGCTTGTGCTACAGATGCGGGCAGGCTGTTCCCTTCAGTCTTGAAGTCGTTAAACGCGTACTCTACCTGGTCGATATCCTCGGCAGTCCAGAGCAGCAGTTGGGCGGACACTTTCTCGCCTTTCCATCCGGAAATTTTCACGTTGTTGACGAGGGTGATCTCCGGTGCCACGGATTTGGGCAGTTTGTCATCAACAGAGATGAACGAGGCGTGCAATCCCGCAGTTACGTGCGACCAGTCGGACAGGGTGTCGTTGGTGGGGTCTTTCATCTCTTCGAAGGTGATGCACTCTTTTTCCGGACGGTTGTTGTTACACGCCACAGCTGTAAGGACCGGTAACCCTAGAAAAACACCGAGGGCATACCGGGAAATTATTTTCGCGATTCTCATATCTCTTTTGTAGTTTAATGCCAAAGATAGTTAATTTTCGGTTGAAGAACTTAAAATATGGCGTTCAACCTCTTTCCTGTTCCTGATGGGGATCAGCGTAAAACCGTAGGTGGCCGAAGCTTCACCCGGGCGGATCAGGTACTCTTCCAGCGGCAGCTTGCCCCAGCTGTTGTTCCCTCCCACACCCTGCATGCGGTGATCGATAAAGAGGTCCACCACATCCGACGGACGGTAGTCGCTTATATGCTTGTTCCGGGGCGCAGTTCCTGCCGGTGCGTCGTTGTTGAGCGATTCTCCGTTGGTGATCGTCTCCAGCAGGTAGTTGGACACGTTGAACTCAAACAGGTCGTCTGCTACAAAGAGCAGTCCATTACCCGATTTCCGGGTTAGTGCCAGCCAGCGGGTATCGGTATGATGTCCGTTTTCCTGCGGCAACACGTAGCGGGTTACCATTTCGTTGATGGGTGATGTGTAACGGTCGAGGAAGGCGGAACTTTTTCGGTCGGCGTAGTTCTCCCAGGGGCCCCTGCCGTAATAATCCGCTTGCACCAGCTCTCCTGTGAGCTGCATCCGCATACCGATACGGGGTATCATTTCTGTATCTGAGTTGGTGGCATCGAACCGGTTGGAGATATGGAGGGTGCCGTTGTCATAGAGAGTATAAGTCACTTCGTTGCTGGCCCCGGTTTCGGGGTAGCTGTAGCGGTAGGTGAGGGTTGTTGTCTCGCCGCGGGTGATCTTCAGGCCTTCCGCCCTGAGTTCCCGGTAGCTGGCCTCTCTCCATGCGGAGAGCCTTTTAGGAAGCCGTGCGCCGTAATCGTTATCGATGGGAGCCCGCCAGAAGAAGGGACGGGGACCAGCACCGTTTTCGATATATTCGGTGCCGTCCACCCGGTAGGAGGTGAGCAGCCCGGTCTGTTTGTCGAAGACAGCCTTGAAACGGCGGCCGCTTACGATCACCGAGGTTTCTGTCTCTTCTGTTCCGGCTGCTTTCAGCTTCCCGGTTATCCGGGCAGAGTAATCGTTGACCACAAACTGGTTACGGGCTACCACCCAGCCGGCAGGGATCAGCCGTTCCTCCTTCTGCTGTGTGACCGTAAAGTTGACGGTCAGCTGCTCTTTGCGTCCGGCGTAACGGGCCCAGCCGGGTACCGCTACCTTTACGGCCTCCTGTGGAGCTGCTTCTGCCTGCAGCCTCCCCTGGGCCAGTTCCTTTCCTTCGGTTTTGATGCTGTATGTAATCTGGTAATTACTCAGATCGGAGAAGAAGTGCTCGTTGAAGAGTTCTACCGACCCGTCCACCGGGTTGAAATTGCGGAACCAGACATGTTGGTACACCTTGCGCATCTCTTCGGTATGTGGTTTCACGCTCCGGTCGGGGAAGACCACACCGTTGATGCAGAAGTCACCCGAACTGGGAGTACCTGTTGGCCCGTAGTCGCCTCCGTAGGCCCAGAAACGGTTCCCTTTCTCATCGTTCTTCACCAGTCCCTGGTCTACCCAGTCCCAGATAAAGCCTCCCTGCAACAGGGGGTACTTCCGGATGATGTCCCAGTATTCGGTGAAGTTGCCCAGGCTGTTTCCCATGGCATGAGCGTACTCACAGAGGATAAGGGGGCGGTCGGATGCGGGATCGTTGGCGTACCGCTCGATCTCATCGGGATCGGAGTACATCGGTGCGAAGATATCGCTGTTCCACTCCATTACAGCCCGTTCGTACTGCACGGGGCGGGAGGTGTCGCGGCTTTTGATCCAGCGATAGGTCTCGTAGAAATTGTATCCGTTACCAGCCTCGTTGCCCAGTGACCAGGTGATGACGCAGGGGTGGTTCTTATCCCGTTCCACCATGCCGGAGGTGCGGCTCAGGTGATCTTCCAGAAAGAGCGGGTTGTTTCCCAGCGTACCTCCTTTTCGGAGGTTGTATCCCATCCCATGGCTTTCGATGTTGGCCTCGTCGATCACGTAGATCCCGTATTCGTCAGCCAGCCTGTAGAAGAGTTCCGGTTGCGGGTAGTGGCTGGTACGCACGGCATTGACGTTGTATTTGCGGAACAGTTCGAAATCTTTGCGTATCAACTCTTCGGTGACGTAATGGCCGGTATGTTCGTTGTGTTCATGCAGGTTCACCCCTTTCAACAGTATCGGCTGCCCGTTCACCAGGAACTGGCGGTTTTTAATTTCTGCTGTACGGAAACCTACTTTCAGGGCTGTCGCTTCGAGGGTGCTTCCCTTTTCATCCATCAGCTCAACGGCTAGCGTATAGAGGTGGGGTGTCTCGGCGCTCCACTTTTTCACGCCGGGTATCATCTCTTCAAAGCGAACGGATGCTCTTTCGGAAACTTTTTCAGTGAGGGATCCGCCGGCCACTTTTTTGCCGGCTTCGTCCGACAGGGTGTAGGTGAGAGTGAATGGGCGGGTGTTCCCTTCGGGGGAAGCTACGGTGATATCGAGCGCAAACTGTCCGTTGGTGTAGCTGGCATCGAGGCCCGGATGAGCGAAGATATCCGCCAGGTGTAGCTTGGGACGGGCATAGAGGTAGACATCGCGGTCAAACCCCGAGAGCCGCCAGAAGTCCTGACACTCCAGGTAGGAACCACTGCTCCAGCGGTGAATCTGTACCGCCAGCACGTTTTCTCCCGCTTTTGCCTGATCGGTCACGTTGAATCGTGCCGGTAGCTTGCCCTCCTTGTTCATGCCGACGAACTCCCCGTTGAGGTAGTAGTAGGCTGCTCCTCTGGCTGCATCTGCAACGAGGATGATCTCCTTTTCCTGCCAGTTGTCGGGAAGGGTAAATGTTTTCCGATAGGTTCCCGTGGGGTTGAATTCTTCCGGAACGAGTGGGGGATTGGGCCTATCCCAGTAGGGTGTGTGGCCCGGAGAGGTGAATTCGTAGGTGGTATTCACATAAATGGGAACACCAAATCCCTGCACCTCCCAGTTGCCCGGCACCCGGATATCGTTCCATCCGCTGTCGTCAAAATCAGCCTTCTGAAAGCCTTCTTTAGGGCGTTGACTGAACCGGTCGGTGTAATGAAACTTCCAACTCCCGTTCAGTAGCACCACATCGCTTCCTTTGGATATGTAACCGGCAGCAAGGGCTTCCTTTAGATCTGTGAATGAAGAGAATGTTGACCGCGGCTCTTCGCGGTTGATGTGCAACAGTTTAGGGTTGATGATTTCCGCATAACGGTCTGACTGCTCCTGGGCAGATAGCATGCCGGCGGTCGGTCTACCGCATACGATCAGGGACATCAGGATCAGAGGAATTGTTCTTTTCATGTTATGTTTCTTTATGTTTGATAGTGCAAAAATATTAATTAAATCTTCACAAGTGTTACAAAAACACTTAAATCTTGCGGCTAATAATTTTTTGCAGCTTATCTATTTTCTTATTTTGAGTTTCTGAGCATCCCATTTGATTGCTTCGTTGCGTAAATAGCTTTCGTAACTCAGCAGTGCAGGTGCTGCAGTTCTGACTGCGAAGAGGACGTCTGCCGTCAACGGTGTATTGTTCCTGATTCCATTGAAAAAATTGAAATGATGGTCATAATGTCCTCCTTTGTACCCTTTCTTCGCATTGAACACATACTCACGGGAGGATACTTTCTGGGGAGCATCAAACTCCTGTCCCAATTCCCCCAATGCTTCAAAATCTTTGGTATTCACATCCCCGGTTGTTTTCAGTACAATTTTATCCCAGCCCACGTCCAATGAACCTTTTGAGCCGACAATCCTGAAATCCATGCTTCCCCACTTTTTGGATACGCCATCCACATAATTGGCTCCCAGCTGCACCGTAAAAGCTCCTGTGTTATTCCTGTCGGGATAATCGAAATATCCCAGCATGATATCGGGCGTATCTCGTGAACCGTCGGTATAGTGATGTATTCCTCCGGTGGTATATACCTTTTCCGGGCCTATTGCATCCATGATATAGTGAATGCTTGAGAGGACATGTACAAACAGGTCTCCTGCTATGCCCGTACCATAATCTTTCCAGTTTCTCCATTCAAAAAAATGGTGGGGGTTGAATGGGATTTTAGGCGCGTTTCCCAGAAAACGGCTCCACCA
>CAZNDG010000078.1:0-7317 GCA_964571695.1 uncultured Syntrophus sp. | reverse complement strand
TTTTCCCTGCCGGGCCTGCATTTAGGTTAATTACCGCCCGGGCGGGTCGTCCTGCCCTTCCGGCGGCGACCCATCAGCTCCCATAGACACCGTTTCCTTGCCGTTCCTATACCGCCATGGCGGCCATGGCCTCCTCGACGACCCGGGCCAGGTTCTGGAGGGCCGCCAGATAGTTCTTCCGCTCTTCCTTCGTCATGGTATTCGGGTCCACAGCGGCGATCTTCTTGGAGATCATATTCAGGTTCCCGAAGATGGGGTTGACCTTCACGGCCTCCGTCTCGGCCCCGGCGCCGGACGCGGCGGCGAGTTTCTCCTTGTAATTCTGATAGGCCCGCATCATGTCCACCGTCCGCTTCTTTCCGGCCCAGGTAAGGAGGGTCTTCTTGGGGACGGAGGGGTTCAGGCGGCACTCGTCGCGGATCTCCGCGGGGAGGCGGTTGAGGGAGAGGATCGCGGAGATGTAGGCCTGGGACTTGCTCAGGATCTCGCCCAACTGTTCCTGACGGTACTCGTGATCCTTCATCAGGCGGTCCAGGGCCTCCGCCTCCTCGACGGGGGTCAGGTCCGCCCGCACCATATTCTCGATGAGGGAGATCTCCGTGTAATTCGGCGCATCCACGTAGATCGCCGGGACGGTCGCCATACCGGCCTTGACGGCGGCGGCGCAACGCCTCTCCCCGGCGACGACGATCTTCTTCCCGTCGGCGATCCGGAAGAAGACGGGGGTCATGACGCCGTTCCGGGCGATGGAGGCGGTAAGCTCATCCAGGGCCGCGGGATCGAAGTACTTCCGGGGCTGGTCGGGATCGGCCTGGAGATCGGCCGTCGGAAGGTAATAAAGCTGGTTGCAGACATAGGTCACTTCTTTTGCCATGGCAGCCTCCTTATGAATATCTATGGAACGAAGAAGGTTAATCTCACCCGGAGCCTTAAGGGCGGTGTCACCCCTTGTCCGGCCGGCAGCGCCCGTCGGCGGCGGTCATGATTCTTCATATATAGTTTCTCACTGTTCCCCCTACCCCAACGCGGCGTTCCAGACTTCGAAATTGTAGGGGCCGTTTTCCGCCGGTTTGAAGACGGCCACGTAGGTCAGGACGTGCCAGCCGATGAACTCGCGGTTCCCGGCGGGATCGAACCGTGCCCGGTTCCAAGTCTTGCGCCAGGTCCCCGTGTTGAAATAGATCTTGTCCCGGGTCCGCCCGTCCGCCAGGGGCAACTGGTCCATGGGGACGATCAGGTAGTCGTGGGTGTGGCCGTAGAGGACGAAATCGGCCTCCCCGGAGCGGACCCGGGGTTCCGCGGCGGCGTGCCGGTCGTAACCCCCGGCAGGTTCGGCGGGGAACCACTTATCCTTCAGGTCGCCCATCTTCTCCAGGGTCCGCTTCGACAGGTGCGAGGAGAGCTGGAGGGCGACCTGGAGGAGGTCGATCATGTCCGGCCAGAGGAATTTGTCCTTTTTCTTGATGAAAGGCACCCTGAAGAAGGCGTCTACGCAATCGCTCCAGGCCTGTTGAATCGCCAGGCGGGCCGCCGGGTTCTTCGTCTTGCCGGCCACCATGAGGACCCACGAAGGGACGGCCAGGAGGGGGCGGATGTTGTCCAGTTCCCGGAGCTGCCCTTCGATCCGCTTCGCCTCGTCCGGGGTGACGGTCCCGGCGGTCACCAGGGCCTGCAAGCGCCCCAGCGCCTCCCGGGGGTACCTGTTGAGGAGTTCGATGACGATGGCGTCGCCGACGGACGAGTCGTCCCGGTTCCCCATGTAGTTGAAGTCGTCGTAGATATCCCCGTGGCGGGCAAAGACCCGGTACTCCGGGGCGAAGAGTTCCGTGGGAAAGGGAACGGCGGGATCTCCCGGGACGATCCCCAGGGCCTCTTGAACCATTTCGAGGCACCGGGAATAACGGTTGATGAGCCAGTCGTGGTTCCCCATGACGTAGGTGATCTCAAAGGGGACATTCTTCCCTGCGGCATAGGCCTTCAGGGCGCGGAGTTCCTCCAGGGCCGGACGATTGTCGTCGATGATCTTCCCGAGGATCCTGACGACTACCGCTTCCTGCACCGGGCCGGCCTTGTCCCACGGTCTCACGCTCACACCCTTGTCGATCCATACGGTGGAGCGGATGACGTCGAAGACATCCCCCAAAAGGACCAGGCGTATCTCCTCCAGGGGGGAGACGGAATCGGCCAGTTTGCGGAGATTCTCGGCGAATATCCTGAACGCCGTGGGCTTGATCGTCTCCCCCGAACTGCCGTCCGTCAGGTGGACGTCGCTTAAGAATACCAGCATGGGACTACCTCCTTTATCGGAAAAGAGCGGCTAGACCATCCGACTGGTGTTGTAGTAGGCGACCCAGCGGTCGACGTGGTCGCCGTACTGTTTGAGATTCCAGGCATTCCCCGAATCCGGACGCGGGGAGCCGGCGTTGTAGGTGGCGGCGATCAGCGGCGGCTCGTTGAGGTGTTTCCCGTAGGCCTTGTTGAGATAGCGGATGGCCATCTCCGCGGCGTAAAGGGACTCGGCCGGGAGGCGGCACACCAGTTCTACCGTCTCCGCCCGTCGCTGTTCCAGGGGGGCGTCCTCCCGGGAAGGCAGGAGGGCCCGCGCCGTGGAGATCAGGACATGGTGGGCGCCGACGGAGACCCTCCCCGGGGTGGACAGGGGGTTCACGTAGCGCGGCTCCCGGCGCTGCAGGTATTTGGCCGCACCGGCGACGTAGCGGATGACCGCATCGAGCCGGACACCGGGGTCGTTCCCCGTCGCCCGTTCATAAACTCCCCGTAACTGGGCCGTAGACAGCGGACTGGGTACGGTGCCGAGCGATTCGGCGAGGGAATTGGCAACCAGGATATCGACGCCCGTACCATATCCGTCCAGGACCCCCAATTGCAGGCGCCCCGCATAGAAGGACTTGATTCTCCTAATCTTGGCCACCGTTCCCGGTATCCGGGCGTAATTGGGGGTATTGTCCTCCGTATCCACCTCGCAGAGGTAGCGCGGGCCGGCCGTCCGCCACCTCCTCCCGCCGCCGAATCTTTTCCATCCGTCAGGCAATGATATTATCGACATATACTCCCTCCAATTCTCCCATATCCGGATCGGTCCGGACGGCAAAACCGCCATCCTCCCCGCGCCCCGCCGTTACCGTAACGAGGAAGGCCGTACCGGCCGCTGCCGGGCCGATGACCAGGCGGCAGTCCCGCCGGGCCGGCGGCCCCCTCCGGCCGAGGAGGCGGCGGAAGAATCTCCCGATCTGCGCCCAGCAGCCTTCCCGTATGGGTTCCACGTAGAAAGACAGTTTGATCTCCCGGAGACCGAGGTAGGCGTTCCGGGGTATCCCCGCCGTGACGTCGATGCCCCCGGACTCCCGAAACGACCGGTGGAACTCCCGCCAGCCGGCCTGCTGGAAGAGCTGCGCCTCCGCATCGGCGCGGACTGTCTCGCGAAGGACATGACCGATAAACTCGGACAGCGGCACTCCCTCGATGTTCGTCTTCATCTTCATGACTTACCGTTTCTCACCGTCGAAGAAGATACCGCTCTCAGGAAGCGGGGGTGACCTTGACCGAGTCGGCGAGGATCCCCAGTATTTTGGCCAGCCCTTCGGGCATAGGCGCCTCGCTGGCATGGACGGTGATCTCCAGGACCCCGCTACGGTTTACCGTCGATTCATCCGAGGACCTACTCGCCACCGAACCCTTCAAGGTGGCACTGACCCAGGGGCTCAGCAGCGCCCCTGTCTGGGCCCCCGCTTCAAGGGTGGCGTCCTTGGCACGCGTTGACTTGGCGATCTGGCTGATCTCGTATTTGAAGTGGGTGGTTAGGGAGTCGATTCGCAGGTGGGGGATGGGGACCATGGCGAGCAAAGGGGCGCTTATCTTGACCGTCTTCGTCTTGCCGGCGTCGGGCTTGGCCTTGCCTGCCTCCGCATCCGGTGGTTTTGTCTCCTGGAGATCCACGGTGAAGTCTACCATAATCGGTTTACCGTCCTTGATCAGGTCCGCGATGTAATCGGATGTCGCCTTGGCGGCCCTGGTCTGGGCATTTACGGCCGCCACCAGGGGCGCGGCAACGACCACTTCGAGATCCAGTTTCCCGAATTCGGCAAACGGCTGCACTTCCATCTCTGCCATATCATTTCCTCCTTTTTTATTGGATTTTCGGTTTGTCTTTATCCGGTTCGGTTTTTTGCGGCGGCAGCGTCTCACCACCCTCTTTTTCGGAATAGCCGGTCTGGGTCATGAAGGTCAGCAGTTTCTCCAGTCCAGCCGGCAGCGGCGTCTTGCCCACCTTGATCTCGATCTGGATCGCTCCCCCTTCGGCTACCTCCCGGAAACCGGCCGCGGCCGGGGCGGTGATGCTGCCCCGGAGGCTCAACGGCTCGGAGACGAGGAACCAGGGGCGTTTGGTCTCGTCATACCCCTCTTCCTTTTTCAGGGCCTTCTTTTCAGAGACCTGCATCTGGTTGTGCCGGGCTACGGAATCCACCCGCATCTCCAACTTGAAGGAGGCCGATTCCACGGCCAGGGGGGCCACGGGGATGAGGGCCAGGGTGGGAATGCTGACCTTGTAGCGCTCCTTCTTGCCGGCGGCCTCGATCTCGTAGAAGAATTCCTGGTTGTAGGGCGTCCCGTCCGTTTCCGGCCGAACCTCGTCCGTTCCGTACGGGTTATGGGGATAGCCCATCTGCAGGAGCAGATTCAGGAACGAGCGGGCCGCATGGATCTGGGCCTTGAAGACGGCGTCCAGCGGCGCCAGGAGGGCCTGGGAGAGAGAAATCGACTCTATGGCCGCTGCCCGTTCTTCCTGACTGTCCTTTTTATCCCCGTTGTTTCCCATATTCATCCTCCTTTCACTTTATAAATCGTCCCTCCCTCGGTCTGCCGGCGCGGGAACTCCGGCGTCCCGCCCGTTTCACACATTCAGGAACCGCATCGGGTTGGCGGCGACCATCCGTTCCAGGAGGGCGTCGGCATCGACCTGCAGTTCCCGGGGATATTCGTAGTAATCGTGATTCCGGCGCCGCAGGGCCGCGGCGAAGCCGTTGAAGATGGTCGCGTAGTTCGTCTCCTTGTCCCCCAGGACCATGGGGTAGTCCGTCCCCCAGAGGAGCTTGTCGGCCAGGGGGCGGTCCCCCTCGTCCTTGAACTCCCCCGCCGCGTCCAGGTGGAGGAGCCAGACGAGGGCGGCCGCCGCCCGAGGGTCCCCGGTGTCGAAGGCCGCCACGTCGGCGTAGGTGTTGGGATAGGCCTTCAGGAGGCGGATGATCCGGTAGGTCCAGGTGTCGCGGTCGATGCCGTCATAGGACCAGAGGTATCCCCCGTCCTCGTTGGGCCCCCGTTCCCGGAACCGGACCGTCTCCATAACCCCGTCCTCGCCGCCGAAATGGGCGAAATTGATCCGGAGGTCCCGGACGGCCGGGTCCTTCATGACCCGTTCCCAGTTGGCCGGGTCGGTGTAGCGGTCGGCATCGGAGGTCAGGCGGAAGGAGTCCTTCTGGCAGTGGACGGTGACGGGGAGCTGGCGCTCCGCGAGGCCGCGGTAGAAATCGAGGTGCGCGGCGGCATGGAAACCGAGGGGGGGATAGAGCTTGACGCCGATGAAGCTGCCGTTGCCGAGGATGACCGGGGAGGTGCGGTTCTTGAGGGAGTCGTAGCGGTCTATCCGCACCAGGGCGTTGGTCCGCCGCGGGTCCACCCCGAGGAAGGGGAGGACCTTCATCCGGCTGCCGTCGAGGCCGGCGGCGGCGATGGCGCCGGTCAGGCGGTCCACCTGGGCGTTGAGTTTGTTGACCTCCCCGTTGAGATCGAAGTCCATCACCAGGGGGGTCAGGACGATGGTCCGGCCCCCGAAGGGGGAGTCCGCCCCGTCCACGCACTGATGGGCCTCGCTCGCGAGCTGGAGGACGTTCTCCCCCGGCTCGTGTTCGAAGAACCGGAGGAACTTCTCATAATCCGCCGCCTGGCCCTCGAGGTCCGTACCCGCCAGGATCAGCCCGGCGAAGGGGAAGAGGAGCCGCTTGTGGAACTTGTCGAACTTGCCGAGGAACTGGCAGATCGACCGGTAGACGGGGATATCGGCGATGGTGAAGACGTGGCAGTGACAATCGATGAAGTACGCTGGCATATGGCACCTCCTGCCGGAACGGCCGTCGTCGGGACGGGAAAGACAGCGGCAAATAAAGGTTAACAAGGTTAACGTCGTGCTGAGACTTTTTGGGACCAGGGTGGAAACGCCCTGTCGGGGTTGTCAGGTAAAATCGGACATAAAGACCGTCGCCGGTGTCGCGGCGGCCGCCAGGACCGGCAGAAGCAGGAGCGCAAGGAACGCATCCTTCGGAAACGGCATCTTTTTCATGGTTTCTCCCCCCAAAACGCAAAAACCCCTCTCTTCTCGCGAAAAGCGGGGTACGGGTTCCCGTGGCACATGACGCTCCCCCTTGTTCGATGCCTCAGGGACTGATCTACTATATCCGTAACTTGATTGTTTGCAAGCCTTATAGACAGAATCTTTCAGAATGTCAAGGGATTATATCGCCGGGCGGACCACCCGTCCTCCCTCCGGCAGGCCGCGCGCCCCGGACGGATAGCCCACCCCGGACGGAGCGCGGACGCCGGTCAGACAAGGGATCAGCGGGGCGTCGAGGCGGTCATTCCTGCCGCTCATCGACGCGCCGAAGATACCCCTTGACCCGTACTCGCCTTTCTTCTTGGGCGCTAGAAATTTACCCGCTTCGGGGGCTTACCGGAAAAATCGGCAATGACGGCTTCTCCCCGGGCAATATAGAATATCTCAAACACCGAACTCGGTTGCTCGCTGATGCATATTCTGAGGGAGATACGCAAATGGTCGGAAGACAACATCGAAGATGTTATAGAGGCGCAAAATGATTTCGACCGAAAAGCGCGCTCCGAAAACCCTGACCTAAGACCAAAAGTGACGCAAATATTGAGTATTATTGGAAAATATCTCTATTCCATGATGGGTTGGCAGTTTGAACCTCCTCCCCCCTACTTTTCAAGGAAGCACGTGATCATCGGTTTCCCCCACACCTCCAACATGGATGCCGTAAGGGCCTTCATCGGCTATTACATCATCCGGCGAAGGGGATATATCATGGTCAAGAAAGAATGGTTCTTTTGGCCGATGTCGCTCGTGTTTAAACTCATCGGCGGTATCCCCGTCGACCGCAGCTCGCCGAAGGGTGCCGTCGAACAGATGGCAGACCTTTTCAAGAGCAGGGATGAATTCCTTCTCGCCATTGTGCCGGAAGGAACGAGGAAGAAGGTCAAGACGATCAAGACGGGATTCTGGCATAT
>CAZNDG010000077.1:0-7322 GCA_964571695.1 uncultured Syntrophus sp. | reverse complement strand
TTTGAGATCGGGATGGGAGGCCAATAGATTTCCGGCCAAGACCAGGCCGTTCATCTCGGGCATGATGATGTCCGTCATGAGCAGTTGGATTTCGCCACGGTGTTCTTCCGCCAGCTTTATGGACTCACTGGGCAGGGACGCCGCCAACACTCGATAACCAAGATTTTCCAACATCATCTTGCCCATCCTCAGGAGCGCCGGTTCGTCTTCAACCAAAAGGATGGTTTCATGGCCTGCCGCTAAGGCATCTGATGATTCCTTATTCACATGTTCCCCCTCCTGTCCGAAATAACCGGGCAGATATATCCGAATTGTCGTTCCCTCTCCAAGAGCGCTGAGGACCTTGATGAAGCCCCCGTTCTGTTTGACGATGCCGTAAACCGTAGCCAACCCCAGTCCCGTACCTTTTCCGGCCTCCTTAGTGGTAAAAAAAGGCTCGAAAAGTTCTTCCGGGGAGCAGGACTGAATATATTCCCAGAGCGACAATCAGCGAGGCGACGACGATACCCACCAGTTTCCCGCTCAGGCTTTTCATCACGTTTTGTCCTCATTTGGAAGGGATTTTCAATACCGCCCCTTACCGGCTATGCTATTCCCATGAGTCCTTGAGGCCGGCGTTGGGATTTATCTTTTCGTCAAAGGCGCATTTAGGACAGTAATAAAGAGGGATGACGGTCCCGCAGCCCGAACCGGCAAGTTCAAGGTGGTGGCAGGCCACGCAGACCGCGCCGTTGCATCCGGAGCAGGCATAGAGAATGTCAACCTGCTTTCCACAGAAGGGGCATGTCTTTTTTTCCTGTTCCATGACGATCTCTCCTTTCCTGTAACTTTTCGGCATTTTATCTTTCCTTGGCGATTTAATCAAGGGCTGTGCGCGTGGCTGTCAAGAGTAAATAGCGACCCACGCCCCCTGGGGCGCCTTATCCTGCCGTAACTTGAGTTAAGTTAGTCAGAAGAAATGTCCGGTTTTGTAACAAATGATTTGTCCGCATTTTCTGTTCATCAGAGGAGGTTGATTTCGCACAGGAGGGAAACGGTGGACATGCACGTCCCTGGTTCATTACTGTTTGCATTATGAAATATAAAAAATTTGAGGAGAAGGAGAGTCCCTTGAAGGAAAAGCCGGATCACCAATCCAAAGATTCCAGCGATGATGTCCAAGGATTGCGGAAACGTATTGCCGAACTCGAGGCCCAAAAAATGCTGCGCGAAGAATCAATATCAAAAACCGCGTCGGTATTTCAAGAAACAAGCGCTTCGCTGCCAATCGACAATCATGCAACCGATAAAAATGAAAACAAATATCTGTCCATGTTTCAGCACATGAAAAGCGGGGTTGCTATTTACGAGGCGATAGACAATGGCAGCGACTTCATATTCAGTGACTTCAATCCGGCGGCGGAACATATAAGCCAAATCAGCAGGGACAGGGTGATCGGCAAGAGGCTTCTGGAGCTATTCCCCAACATGGGCGAATACGGCCTGTTCGGCGCCCTCCAGCGCGTATATCGCACCGGAAAACCGGAGCACATGCCCGCCCCGCCTATTACAAGGACGCCTACCGTGAGGGGTGGCGGGATAATTTCATCTACAAGCTCCCTTCGGGAGCGGTGGTAGCCATCTACGAGGATGTAACGGAACGGAAGCAGGCGGAGGAGTCTTTACGGAGAAACGAGGAAAAATTCCGTTCCATCGTGGAAATGAGCACGGAATGGATCTGGACGGCAGATCTCGAGGGAAAGCACGCCTACTCCAACCCGGCCGTAAAAACCATCCTCGGCTACGCTCCGGAAGAAATCGTCGGCCGGGACATCGTCTATCTCATTCAAGATAATGAACGCCGAAGGCTCAAGGAACATCTATCAGCGGCAATCGCCAATAAGCAGGGGTGGTCCAAGCAGGTCTTCCACTGCCGCCACAAGGACGGCGCCTATCGAATCATGGAGAGCAACGCGGCGCCGGTTTTCGACATTCAGCAGAACATTGTCGGCTTTTATGGCGTCAACCGGGACATCACGGAGCATAAACGGGCGGAAGCGGAGATTCGCACGATGACGGCGTTTCTGGACTCGATCGTGGAAAATATTCCGGACATGATCTTTGTCAAAGATGCCAAGGATCTCCGGTTCATCCGGCTCAACAGGGCGGGTGAAAACCTGCTGGGCTATGACCGGAAAGAACTGCTGGGTAAAAACGATTATGATTTCTTTCCAAAAGAGCAGGCGGACTTTTTTACCGAGAATGACTGTTGCGTCCTCCAAGAGAAACACACCGTCGATATTCCGGAAGAGCCCATCCGGACCCGCGGCCGGGGGGAACGTATCCTGCACACAAAAAAAGTTCCGATCCTGGATCCGGGGGGAGAGCCCTCATATCTCCTTGGAATTTCGGAGGACATCACCGAGCGCAAGCGTGCGGAGGAACTCCTCCTGAGACAGCGTCGCGAACTGGAGCAGGTTATCGATTCCATGGTCGCCCAGATCTGGTATCTCGATCTCTATGGCCGGGTGGTGAACTGCAATCGCACGGCCAGAACCGTTTCGGGAACATCCGTGGAAGAAGCTCGCGGCAAGACCATTCACTTTCTCGCCCCCGGCTGGGACGATCTCGAACGAAGACATGGGGAGACCCTTGCCGTCGCCCGGACCGGCGTGTCCCTGCTGGGTTCCGTCGAGTCCTTCCTCGCCAACGGCGAAGTGCGGTGGGTCAGGGTGGACAAGGTCCCCTGGCGGGACGCAAGCGAGAGCATCATCGGCGTCATCCTGTTCATCTACGATATAACCGAGCGGAAACGGGCCGATGCAGCGCTCCGGGAAGCGCAGCGGAGGCTGGAGGACATTATTGAATTTCTGCCGGACGCCACGCTCGTCATTGACAAGGAGGGGAAAGTCATCGCCTGGAACCGGGCCATCGAAACCATGACGGGCATCAAGAAGGAGGATATGCTGGGCAAGGGCGACTATGAATACTCCCTGCCCTTCTATGGCGAAAGAAGACCCATCATCATCGATCTCGCCCTGAAAATGGATGAAGATATGGAAAAGAAATACACCACCGTTCACAGGGTCGGAGACATGCTTTTCGGCGAATCCTACACTCCTAACCTGCCGCCGGGCAATGTCCATCTTTCTGCAACCGCCTCCGTTTTACGTGATTCCAGGGGAGAAGTCATTGCCGCCATCGAATGCATCCGTGACAATACGGAACGAAAACAGATAGAGGAACGACTGAACCGGGCTGAAAAGATGGAGGCCCTGGGAACCCTGGCAGGCGGCGTGGCCCATGATCTCAACAATGTCCTCGGCGTGTTGGTCGGCTATTCAGAACTGCTTCTGGATAAACTCCCCGAAGACGGTCCCCTGAAACGGTTTGCCAACAACATCCTGGAATCGAGCATCAAGGGCGCCGCCATCATACAGGATCTGCTGACCCTTGCCAGACGGGGGGTAGCCGTATCGGAAGTGGTTAAGCTCAATCGGTTGTGAATGATTATTTACAGTCACCGGAATTCGAAGCCCTTAAATCGCACCGTCCGGACGTGAAGATCGAGAAGGAACTGTCAGAGGATCTGTTGAACATCAAGGGATCGACGATTCATATTGCCAAAACCGTCATGAATCTCGTCACCAATGCCATCGAATCCATTTCCGGCCGGGGAAGCGTGACGATCAGTACGGAAAACCGTTACGTTGACATCCCTGCCCACGGTTACGAGGATATGCGGGAAGGGGAATATGTAGCTCTCACGGTATCCGATACGGGAAGAGGAATTCCCGCCAAAGACTTGGGGAAGATATTTGAGCCTTTCTATACGAAGAAGGTGATGGGAAGGAGCGGCACGGGATTGGGACTCGCCGTCGTGTGGGGCACGGTGAAAGATCATCATGGCTACATCGACATTCGGAGCGAGGAGGATAGAGGAAGCACCTTCACCCTCTATTTTCCGGTGACCAGGGAGAGGGCTTCAACGATCGAAAAGCCCCTGTCCATGGAGGCTTACACCGGGCAGGGCGAAACCGTTCTGGTGGTGGATGACGTCAAAGAACAGCGGGAGTTGGCCGTGAGCATGTTGGGAAGACTGGGATATCAGGTCGAGGCGGTGGCCAGCGGAGAAGAGGCGGTGGACTATGTCGCCCACAAACGGGTGGACCTGCTGGTTCTGGACATGATCATGGACCCCGGGATCGATGGAATGGAAACCTACCGGAGAATCCTGACGATCAACCCCGGCCAGAAGGCCATCATCGTCAGCGGCTTCTCGGAGACGGACCGCGTTAGAATGGCCCAGGAAATGGGTGCCGGGGCGTTTGTCCGGAAACCATACATGCTGCAAAAGATCGGCCTTGCCGTCCGAAGGGAATTGAACCGGAAACCTGCAGGCCGATAACCGGGATCTTGAATAGCGACGCATGCCCCCTGGGGCACCTTTTCATGTAGCAACATGGGTAACGTTACTTAGCAGGCCTGCTCATTACGGATCAGCCCGTGCTTCGGTCCATTGTCACCCTTTGTCTCCCAAGGCGTCGCCGGCGGTACACGCACAACCGAGGTGATTATGCCAGACTTACACCTCGCAATATAATTAAAATATCGTGTTAAATGATTTTTAAATACGTCCTGTAATCACCCGGATACACTCATCAAGCCATTTGCGACACCAGACAAGATATTCTTCGTCTGATTTTTCATCGTTTACGGCTTTCCCGTATTGCTTGGCCAGATTGAAGGGGGGATCAGCAAAAACCGTATCCACGGAGTCGCTCTCTATATAGGGAAAGAGATCGAGACAATCGCCCTCATAAAGAGCGCCGAGATCCGTCCGATAGGCAAGGCTTTTTTCCGCGCCCCGATTCAAGATCCCGGCGGTTATATACTGTGGTTCATATTGTGGTTGTAAAGCCATTTTTGCCTGTGATTGCCATATGATCAAGGAAATATCGGTTCCGGAAGATACGGCCACGGGTTCCATGTGGACCGTTATGGCGGGAGTGTAGGGAAGGCATGGCTCGGTGTCAATGGGAAACTAAACGATGAACGGATTTAACCGGCCCATGAACGCCAAAGCGA
This sequence comes from uncultured Syntrophus sp., assembly GCA_964571695.1. Taxonomy (GTDB): domain Bacteria; phylum Desulfobacterota; class Syntrophia; order Syntrophales; family UBA8958; genus UBA8958. Next base: position 2,255 of record CAZNDG010000077.1, on the reverse strand, counting down.
TCATGTTTCCAATAGTTGCTGAAGTTGTCCGGAGTCTCGGCACTTCATCTTTTCCTGGTACATTGCCGCATCGGCCATGTCAATCAGCTTATCAACCGAAACTTCCATGTCCGGGAGGTACTCGGCAAACCCGTAGGACGCGGCGTAGCGATAGGGCCGGGGATGGTCCCGATTGAGCCTCTTGAAAGATTCATCCAGGCGTTTCCTGACGATCTTGGTTTTCTCAATGGTACATTTGGGCTGAATAACAAGGAATTCATCACCGCCGAGGCGGCACAGAGAATCCTGCTCGCGGATAGACTCTCCGATGGTCTTGCTAAGCATCTTGATTAAGTTATCCCCCTCGCTGTGGCCATACCGGTCATTGACTTCCTTGAGCCCATCGATGTCTAAATAACAAATCGTCAACGGAGAGCCGAGCCTTTTGGCGAACTGAAGCTGCCACTCCAGGATGATGAGTCCCATGCGCCGGTTAAATACGCCAGTAAGGCTGTCCAGATAGGCCAGTTGCATCAGATCATCTTCCGTCCTTTTTCGTTCGCTGATATCGTGAAACACGAACAGCCGGCCCTTGGGACGGCCGGACCGGTCCTTGATCCGGGACATACGAATATTGAACCATCTTGCCTCCGTTCCCCCCTGTTCGAATTTAATGTCCTCTCGTATTTCATCCCGGTCATCGATATTCATTGTCACTTCCGACCAGCGAGGGATGAGACCTGCTGCGGGGCAGCCGACACATCGCTCGGGAAGACGCAAATATTCCCTGGCGCTGGCATTGACTTCCATAATCCGGTTGTATTCATCCACAACCAAGACACCGTCACTCAGGCCGGCGATGATGTCCGCATGGGCCACGGGAAGCAGGTCGAAAAGTTTATATTTGTAGAAACTCCAGGCGAAAAGAAAGCTTGCCGCCACAAAGGCCAGGGGCGTCGGTTCTATTCCCGGAGGAAAGACGCCGGCCACGAACGCGATGTTGCAAAGCCAGGGAATTATCACCGCCAGGAAAAGTATCCAGGTCTGCATGGCATAGAGCTTTTGCGTGGACGCCGTGGCCCGAACATAAATGATAATTCCTATCAAGAGAATTACGTATGAATACAACATATTAATAAAAACCAGCGGTCCCAGGGTATAATTGAATACCGGTACGGACGTGCCGGGAACCAAGTCAATGGAAGTCCAGGTCAGGTAATGGTATTCGTTCGTCCATGCGCCAACCAGGGCAATCACCGGCCAAACCCAAAACAAGGGCAGGAGGGATCGTTTCAGCCAGGCATCGCGGCCGCTGTATCGCACGGCAAAAATTAACCAGAGGGTCGCCACACTGACCACACCTGAGTAGGCAAGCTTGTACATGAGGATATTCGTTTCCCGGTCGGCAACCATGACGGACAGGCCGGCAAAGAAAGCCCAGACCGTGATGGAAACCATCAGGAGGGAAAACCAGGCGCCCCCGGCAATGAAGCGGCGCTTCCAGGAATATGCGGCCAGCAGGATCGACATGAAGGCACTGGCGATCATTATCGGCCCTATCAATGTGCAACGAATATCCATAGACTGTTATAACCTGCGACACTTTCACAAAGAGTGGCGTTTGGTAAATCCCACGGCCGCCGGCAAAAATGCCTTTTTTATATCTGACCCCCCATTGACCCCCTAAAACATAAAAGAGGCCTGGGGCCGGACCTGGGTGGTAAAGTTAGGCCCGCCCCCAGTGAGAAGGGAGAATGGTTGCTCAAGCTTTCGGGGCCTTCCAGTTGTCCTCCGCCTCGATGCCATCGGGGGTGTAGGTCCAGATGATATCCTCGTAGGTGTAGGCGATCTCCTGCATGTGCTTGAAGGGTTTGTTCTCCTCCAGGAAGGTGTAGGGGAAGAACTCCCGGGCATTGACGATGATCGCCTCCTTCAGTTTGATGGTAAAGTACTTTTCCTCTTGACCCTTCTCGCTGATCCGGAAGAAGGTGATCTCTACATCGAGATGCTCGCCGGAGCTGCACGCCTGGAAAAGCTTCGGGGTGTGCTTGCCCATGTTGGTGATCACCTTCAGGGGCAGATGGATCCGCTGGCCCGTGGGGAGCCCCGTGTGGGTGTCCTTGGGAATCTCCACCGCGTGATCCATGGAATAGCAGAGGATCAGATTCTCCCGCCCCTGCTGGGTGCAGTCGCCCTGGATTTCGCCCTGATTCTTGCCCGTCACCTTCATATAAATTGTCATGGCCATGGTTCATTTCCTCCTTTCGCTTTTTTAC
>CAZNDG010000076.1:3159-7744 GCA_964571695.1 uncultured Syntrophus sp. | reverse complement strand
GAATGGTAGTCTGGTCACAACCGGAAGGTCCTACAGTGTACGTCGCCCCCCACCCTGTTACGGGAAGAAGGAGAAGGATAAGGGAGAGGAGGAGTTTTTTCATCACGGCCTCCTAGTATTTCACGCAGTACAGCACGTTGATGTTGACAGGGCGCGTCTCGTTGCCGCCGCTTGCGTTGACCGAGGGCGTGGAGTAGTTGAAGATAAAGTCCCCGACGCCGCCGTCCAAGATATACCCGGCGCCATTGTACATATAGGAATTAGCCGTCAGGCTGTGGGTATGGCTGTAGAACTGGTGACTCTGCTTAGTCCCCACGTTATCCCCGGTTGTTCCGTCGCCTCTGTTGGTACGCGTCGCCTTGTCGGGGTCCGTGGTCTGGCCATGTGACCAAGCACGCAGGAAACGGCCCCTCACGTCGGGCAGATTGAACGTCGTGGACCCGTCACCCGAGCCGTACTTTATCCAGTACTTCCCGAAGAGGCGGGCATAGGTCGTGCGGCTGATCGCGCTGCCGTCAAGTTCCAGGTATCCCGTCGGGCAGGCATCCTCAAACGTGGTGATGACGGAGCCCACCGGAGGATCCCCGGACGGATTTGTCAGGACCATATAGGTCCCGTCGTATCGCAGAACCATGTCGTGGCCGTCTACAATATCGTTCGCTACGAGGGCCGCCCCGTTGTGCTTCACTATGGTCTTCGCCCCGAGGCTGTTCAGATTGATCGTGGGGGCCGTCACATAGTTCCGGTTCGTAGCCTTGACATAGTAGATACCCGAGTAGGCCGAGGGCGTCGGCGTCACATTGCCCGTGTAGGTGTTGGCGGCGGTGTCAGGGTAATAATTCGTCGTGGAGGCCGGATATCCCCCCGTACCTCCCTGCAAGGCGTCGGTTCCTCCGATAAAGGGCTGTCCAGAGTAAGTGAGCACGGTGATGTAGCCCATTCTGCGCTGGCCTGCAGGCGTGTCGGGTATGTCCGCTATGGCCGTCGCCTCGTCCACGTATCCGGTATCAAAGTTGTGGGCCCCAGCCGTCGAGGTGATCGTCCCGCTGCCGTCGACGGAAAAGAGGTAAATGCCCCACTTGTTCGTCGGGATGGTACCCGCAGCAAGGGAGGTCCCTGCCGGTACGGGTCCTTTGATATACGGTCCGGCGGCGGCAATCGTGTAACTGAATCCGGTCGACGCTACGTTCGTGTTCGTTGTGCCCATGGACAGGGTTACGGATGAGAGCAGTTGCGTCCCGGCATAGGTCACGGTCCCGGAGGTCGTGACGGTCCCCATCGGCTGATTGTTGGCAATATCCCATACATACTGCCATGCCGTGTTCGCCTCATTTCGGAGTTTGAGGATGTGGGCTGTCGTGTCGTACCACCATTGGCCTGCTATCGTGTTCGTCGGCTCCGTGGATTGTGCAAAGTTGGCCCGGAGAATGGCAAAATTATTCTCGATGGCCTGCATATCGGTCTGCACGTCATGGGTAGGACCGAAGGTGTCATCCGTGAACTCTGTCGCCCATCCCTGCCCGATGGACAGGAGGAGGAAGGCGCACAGGGCAAATATCAGGGTAAAGGGTTTCCGTCTCATTTCTTCGTTACCTCCGTAATCGTTGCGGCTTCCATCACCTCTGTGAGGGCCTGCTCTGCTTTCGCTTTCACGGCATCGAGGGACTCGGACATGGCAGCGAGCTTCTCCCCGACCTTCTCCCGGAAAGCGCTGTCATCGTCGGGATCATACCGATAGCTCGCCGTGTCGACAATGTTCTCCCCATCGAGATACTGGACGTATGCCACGTATCCCGTTGCGTCCTTGCCTATACAGTCCAGTTTTGCAGTTACAGCCATGATGCCTCCTATGCCCAGTAAGCCGCTTTCATATTGAGCGTCTTCAAATACAGGTTGCTCCCCGCGGCGTTGTCGATGATCGTCACCTCGACCTGCACGTACCTGGCGCTGAATTCCGGCGCCAGTATTTCGAAGAAGTCGGCCTCGTTCGTCAGGTTCCCCGAGGTGTCGCCCCACTTGATCTTTGCCGAGAGGACAACCGCCTGCGTCTCGATGGCGTTCAGGTCCTGCCACTTCGTGCCGGGAGGGGCTATGTCATTCCACGTCTGTCCGGATGGGAAGATGGCGTTCCAGGTGTTCCCCGCGCTGATGAACGTCGTCAGGAAGTCGCCCCACACGCGCACGGTCTTAATGCTCCCGAGGTCGTATTCCGGAGAGGTCCACGTCCCGATCAACACGCCGTCCGTATGAGAGCACTTCAAGCAATTGTCCCCGGCGTAGGTCGTCTGCTCGGTGTTGTCATGGCTGCCCGTCGAGAAGTCCCAGGACCATGAGTTTTTGTCCGAGTAGCCGGACGGGTAGAACACTTCGCACTGAGCCGTAGGGGGATTGGCAGAATACAGGCCGTTATTCGACTTCGGGGACATGACGAAATCATGTACGCCCGGCCGCACGCCCGACTTGCTGATAAGAGGCTCTTTGTTGTAGCCAAAGAGGATTGCCCCAATCCAGACGGAGCCGAGACGGGCCTCGTATCCTTCGATGTCAGGGTCCGATACTCTGGCGGCGCTAAGAAGGACCGTATCACCGGATGCAACAGCCGTGAGGGCGGCGAGGTCTGTCGGCTGGTCCGTCTTCCCCTCGATGGCCTTGCTGTACTGCGAAGCCGCCGAGAAGAGCTGCTTCACGTCCCATATGTTGACGGAGACCAGCTTGATATAGTAGGTCTCGCCCTCGTTCACGGGGTCGATGATGTAGTTGTCCCGGACGCGGGTCATGTACTTGTAATCTCCGCTCCCGATCTTCACCCACACCTCGGCCTCTCTCCAGTAGGGATAGACAGAGGCAGAAGGAGGCGTAAAGCTGACGAGGAGGCGGGTAAAAGAGCGCTCCCGGTAGTAGTAGACGTCTTCGGTGAGCGTCACCCCTGTCACTCCCGGGGGCCGCGTGCTCGGCTTTATGATGGTCGTGTCGGGCTTCGTGTGCTCGGAAATGTCGTACTCGTCGTCGTAGAAATCAACGTCCTCCTCGATGCAGGAGACCTCCACGTCGAGATTCTGGTTGAAACCGATACTTTCCACCCTGAGCTGTTTGCTTTCCCATCCGGGTATCTCATGCGTCAGGTTGATAAGGTCCATCGGTTCCAGGGCGAGAAGGCGACTGTGTCCGTTGAAATCGACCGTCTTGTTGAACCGCCACCGCTCAAGCTGGTAATAGGCCATTTTCATGGCGTTCATCAGGGAGTTGATGCCCTTGATCGTGATGGTCTCCTCCCGATAGTCGCCGTCGGCCTCGATCAGGGTATTGTCGGCATGCACGTACTCATTGCTCTGGTAGTTGAGCTCGGCATCGGTGAACTTGATGCAGACCCCGTTCGGAGTATCGAAGATCGACGGCTGATGGATTTTCAGGGTGCTTTCCCCTGCCTCAGAGCACACAACATCGTGCTCGTCGATGTCCATCACGGCGGTCTCGTAATTGAGGTCACGGTATTTGAGCCGATACTCGTTGCCGGAATATATGAGCGCCCCGCGGAAGCAGGAAAGAATCTGCGAGAGGTTATCGGCCGCCGCCTGGTACTCGGTGATCGCCAGACCGCACGTCCATCCCTTCGTCGCGCAGTAGGCCGCAGCCGCCGCAAAGGAGTCGTCATCAAGGCGTGACGAGCTGATGCCCATGCCGCCCCGTCTCGATGACCTGGTAACGAAATCCCGGGCACACAGGGCCGGGTTGTTCGTGTACTCCGTGGCCTCCGTCGAGGGGTTGTAGATGGTCTTTATCCCGTCTATCAGCATGGTGATCTTCGGGACGCTCGTGAACACGTCCTGATCATACTGGAGGCGCAGGTAGATGTAGGCCGTGCCTCTCAGGGCGTCGTTCCACTCGGGACAGGCTGCTTGGAGCGCCGCGCACACGTTCTGCGTCTGCGTGCCCTTGTATATCTCGTAATATGTAAGGCCGCTGTAGAGCTCGTCGCTGATGAGGGTGTCGTCAAGCCATATCTGGTCGACGCTCTCCTCCTGAACAACGCCCTCTATCTCCCCTTCCGCTATGGTCCCCACGATATGGAGGTATTTGTTGTCCGTATCACTCGTGGCCCGGTACACGCGGTTGATGCCGACCCTCGCACGGCCGTAGACGAGGGGAAGGGCTTCGTCGGTACTCTCCGTGTTCAGGAGGATGCCGTTGTTCGTGGTCGTGGTCTGACTCGCAAGGTCGGTTTCCTGCTCGGAGGGTTTCATGGATTGGGCGACGACATAGGCGGCGATCTGCAACATCGTGCCGACAACGGCGCTGACGACCATGCCTGCCGTTATGGCCGCCGTTCCCTCGGCTATCGCGGTTATTATGAGGGGTATCGCCGCCGGCACTAGAGCACCCTCCTTGCCTTGACCACGGGAAGCCGCCTGTCAACGGAGAAGGCCCGGACCTCGGCCTTGAGAAACGACGATATCGCTATCCCGTTCCCGCCATAGACAGCCGGGAACAGGTGATGTGACTTGTTGTGCCGCACGATTATCGCGTCGCCCGGCAGGATGTCGCGGGGATTGATCTCGGTCCCGAATGATTCGAAGTATTTCAGGAG
>CAZNDG010000076.1:0-3059 GCA_964571695.1 uncultured Syntrophus sp. | reverse complement strand
TAGAGTTGCTGGTCAGCTATAACAGGGATGAACCGGAAACCCCCGAAATTGGCCTCATTCCCGAGCTCAAGACAGGTATCGTAGGTCTTGTCGCACATGGTTATGGCTGTCCCCGCGTACTTGCAATCCGAGCCCTTGAATGACCACGGGCAGGACGCGGAGTGCTTCCTGAGAGTTTTCTTGTTCCAGAGTATGAACTCGTTGGCGATCTCGATCTTGACCTTGCTGTCGCCCTCGATGTCCCATGACGCGACGATGCCCGTGAAAAGATCCTCCACGATCTCACTGCCGTCGGTGAGCCTCACGCCGACCTTGACAATGGCGGGCTTGTTCCGGACGTCCTCGTTGAGCAGGATGCCGGAGAAGACGCGGTTCGTGTTGTCGATGGTCATGGCTACGCTGTCCACGCTCATGTTGCTGGACAGGGAAATCTTGTCAAAGGAGAACCCGAGAGGATAAAAGCGGTTCCCCGAGACGAAGACGGACACGTCACGGTCACAGTAGCGGTACGTCTCTGTGAACTGAAACTCGAGAAGGCAGAACGCCTCGACGACTTCTTTCGCGAATTCGGCCATCATATCAGGGTCGAAGTTCCGCATCCTACAAATCCTCCGGGGACAGGCCCTTGAGTTCGATGGTCCCCCCCGCGCTTATGAGGTGCGTCAGGGATTGCCGGGAGAACTTGTCCTCCTTGAACCGTACGCGCATCCTGAGATAGCCCGTGAGGTCGCAGGTGATGAGCTTTCCGAGAGTGGGGGCCGGGGCAAACGATATCCGGTCGGAACTCTCCGCCCCTCCACCCGTCAGCACCGCACCCTTGCTTATCTCGTACGTGTACCCCCCCGCATCATTGTAATTAAACCCGCTCTCAATGGATGCCCAATTGTAGGTTGTCCCGCCCGGTGTGGAGGTGATGGTGACGCCGGTAACGCTTGGGGTGAGACGCTGTTTCACGCTCACCGTATCAAACAACATTGTCCCGTCTGTTGCTGAAGCTTTATTCAAACACATCAACGATGAGGCTGTTGTTACCGTGCGACTGAAAATGTTTTGCACCCACGATGCGGTGGATGTTTTAACGCTGCTTCCATGCGAAGTACTCCATGTTGACGTATAAATAGCAATAGAGCTTGATTCATTTCCAGATGTACCAGATTTAACGTATCCTGATATTAAATACGATGCCCCGGCAACTGTAGTAAAAGCGGCAGTATAAATGTTTTGAGTAACTCCACTTACCCGAGTTATTTCAGCACAATTATTACTCTGCCCACCAGCTACCGACGCAGAGGTTCCATTTGTGTTAAACCATCCCGTCATGTTGCTGTCAAAGGTCGGGTTGGTTATCAGTTCATCCCCTAGCGTCTCCCCCGTCCCCGCCGCCTTGATGTAGCCGATTGCTTTCTTGCCTGCCGAGTCGGTGAGGGTAAGGCGATGGTTGAGATAGGGGGTGAGGGTGCCCGCCGCTGAGAAATCGACAAAGGCGGTGCCGTTGGCGAGTGACAGGCGGATATTGGCTAGGTCGACCGTGTCGGTTATACCCGCATCGGTGAGAGTGATGGCACTACTGTCGATATAGATGGTGTGCCCCGACGTCGACTTCCCGGGAAGGTCGAAGGTCGTTGTCGTTCCGTCCCCCCATCCCACGAAAAGCCCCGTGTGCGCCTGCGAAAGAAGGTCGTAGATATAAAAGGCCTGATATGCTCCGCGCCTCGCCATGTAGAAGGCCCACAAAGTGAGGATGTCGGCGTTGGTCATCCCTTCGGGGTATTTCAGGGAAACGTCGTACTTGGCAAAGACCTGCTTCGCCTTCCTCTGCTCCGTCATGGCGTCGAACGGGGTCGTCAGCGTCGTCCAGACAGGCGTCACCAGAAGTCCGTCGGGTGCGGGATTCGGGGGTACAGGATATTCGCTCATTATCGCGTCCTCTTCATCGTGCTTCTCAAACCATACGAGTTGTTCTTCAGGGAACCGTTGACGACGTTCACGATCGATGCCGGGTTGCGCTTCACGGCATCGGCGAAGGATTGGGAGTCAACGGCGCTGATGTTGATGATGGTATAGTTGTCGCCGGCGCCTGAGCCTCCTGCGCCCTGTCTGGTGCTCCCGCCGGCGGAGGCCTTGAACGCCTCCACGTACCCGCTCTGGTTGCCCATCATGAGGAACTGACGGTTCCCGACGTTGAGGAGTTCCGGGATGCCCGTTTCGTTGACCTCGTACATCTTTCCCGCTGATGCCACGCCGCCGCCAGCAAGGCCGCCTGATTTGCCGCCGCTGAAGAACGAATTGAGGCCGCTCATGAAGCCATCGCCGCCTATCATACTGGACAGGCCGGAGAACACGGGGCCGGTCACGGTCTGGTAGAACGACATTCTCAGCAGGTCCTTCAGGATGCTGTTCACCATGTCGGTAAAATCCGCTTTCCCGCTGGTGCAGAACTCGGCCATGGCTTCTGCGCTGTCTTTGCCCCATCCCTCGATGGCACGCTTGAGCTCCGCGAACTGATCCTTCCCGTCATCAGCGAGCTTTTCCATCTCTCCCGCCAGCTTCGCCATATACAGGGTGTAATCCTCGATGCTCAGACTCCCTTCTGCCAGCAAGGCGTTGGCAGTCGCGATCTTGTCCTGGTAATCCTGGTACGGTGACCGAATGTCTTCGAGGATCTGCTTCAGTTCGTTCTTCTTTTCGATATCGGCAAGGGTCGCGGATGCGGAGGCCATCTGTTCGGCGGTGGCGTCCTTGAGCGCCAATTTGTAGAGTGTGACCTGAGCTTCAGTCATGCCGATGGTAGCGGCTTGTTCCTTGAGGCCGTCTATCGTTTTCTCGTTTTCTTCCCAATTCTTGATGATCTCTTTTTCAGCTTCGTTCTGAGTTTTCAGGCTGTCGATCTCAGCGGCAAGACCGATAAGGCGTTTTTTCTGTCCCTCGTCGAGGTCTTTGTATTTGCCCTTCGTCACTTCCCATAGCATCTGCTCCTCGCGGGTTACGTCGCCTATCGCGGCCCCTTCACGCTGGAGCTGAAGGATTTCTTTCTCTGCGGCCTCGGCGAGTTTCTCGGC
>CAZNDG010000075.1:4879-7852 GCA_964571695.1 uncultured Syntrophus sp. | reverse complement strand
TGGTCTTCCCGTCTTTGGACGTATAGACAACCTTCCCCTCCTGATCCAGGTACTGAAAATGCCGGCAAATTGCCTCGCTGCTCCTCTACAGTATTCCGTTTCCCCTCTACACACCAATACCCCTGCGAAGCTTTACCCTATATGTTGACCGCGCCTACTTGAACAATGGATTGAATGCGACCTTCCAGGTCTCATCAATCCTTATTGGTTCGGCACTACCTTTCGGCACTACCTTTTTGTTATCTTTTTCCACAGCTTCCCAGCCTTGTACCCCAAGATGCTCGCGAGGCCTCTATCTTCGGCCGCAGGAGCGCGTGTGGCCCGACGAATCCCTTCCGTAGCGGAAAGATCACTTCCACAGAACCTGCACTTTATTGCTTCTGACCGAATTGTCTCAGCACAATAGGGGCAGACCTTTTCTCGTTCTGTCTGCTCTTGCCTCTGAGAACGAGACATCGGGTATTCCCACCTGCACTTCGGGCAGATTTGCTTGGCGGGCCGAACAATAGCGACAATGAACAGGAGGACGGCGACTATGATGAGGGGCCAGAAGTAGATTCCGATAATCAGGGCAATTACGCCAAAGAGAGCAAGGCCTCCGCCGGTGCCTTTCACCTTGGCAGTTCCTTCGTAGTGGCACTGCGGGCAATGGATTGTCTTGCGATACAGGGCAATGGACACCGTCACCTCCATTTAGAGCACGAAGTTCTCTTGCTACGCACGCCTAATTGCCCGATCTCGCTATCCGGTCCGCCCCTATGTCTCTACCGTCCGCAGAGACCGAGCCAACCATGATGCCCCAGGAATCATCTGTCATGGCCGCTACATTGCTGCGGACGGCGGCGGCAGCGGGAGCGGTCGGGCTGACTTTTGCGTATTTAAACGGAGCAGCTTTGATCTTCTTAACCAAGCTGGCTGCGTACCGGGTCAGAAGGTCTTTCTTTTTAGGGGTTAGCAATTCCCAATCCTTTGCAGGGACCGAAATACAACAAAGTGGCTTGTTAGTAAGCTCTCCCCATATATACGGCTCCCGGTAGAACTTGTCTATCTTCTTATGGCGAGCCAAGATTTCTAAGTGGATGGCTTTACCTTCTTTTGTAATTTCAGAAAGATTCTCGCACTTACCGCTCATAGGAAGGAGAAACAGTGCTGCGATCAGCAAGGTCAAGAACTTCCATCCAATTCGTCTCATCGCTTCTCCTCCTTTATGCCGAATCGGGATAGGGAGGAGCCTCACGGCTCCCCTCCTCCCACACCACCGTACATACGGGTCACGTATACGGCGGTTCGGTGGATTAAGTGTTTTCCGTCAACCTGCCAGGCTCGGCAATCCGAGGGAAAGGAGATAGCGTCCCGGCAATGCGATGACCAATGCCGGGCTCTGGCTCAGTCTCCACGGACCATGAGCGGACTTGCAGGTGTTCCATGCAAGTTCACGACTCACTCCCCGCTTCCGGAGTTCTCGGTATCCCGCTCGGCCCCATTGCTTCCAAACGTATGACCGCAGACGCCGTCGCACCCATTTGTCCAGGTCTTTCAGGGGAGTGAGGACTTCCGTAATGCCGAAGTATGCCTTCCATCCGAGGATGTAGGCCCTCAACTCCGCTATGATCCTGGCAATGGTCCACCCGCGGGTGCGCCGCGTGATTTCACGGGTTTTCGTCTTGAAGCTTCGGAGCGCCTTATCGCTCACCTTGCGCCGTTTGTCCCGGCGCGTGAAGGTAAATCCCAGAAACTTGCGGTTCCAGGGACGATCTACCGCACTTTTGGTTGCATTGACCTTGAGTCGCAACCGCTTCTCCAGATAACGAGTCACACTCGCCATGACCCGTTCGCCCGCTGTCTTGCTTCTGACATAGATGTTCGCATCATCAGCATAGCGGACAAAGCGGTGGCCCCGGCTTTCCAGTTCCTTGTCAAACTCGTCCAGAAGCAGATTGGAGAGAATCGGCGAAAGGGGGCTGCCTTGAGGCGTTCCTTCCGTTGCGGGCTCGAACCCTGCGAGCGTGACGGCGCCCGCCGTCAGAATCCGGCGGACGAGTTTCACAACCCGCTGGTCCTGTATCCGCATGGTTAACTTTGCCATGAGGATATCGTGGTTGACTCGGTCGAAAAACTTCTCCAAGTCTATATCTACCACGAAGGCGTATCCTTGCCGGATATGCTCCTGTGCCATGACGACCGCCTGATGGGCCGAGCGGTTGGGCCGAAAGCCATAGCTCGATGGAGAGAACCCATCGTCCCACTCCCCCTGTAATACCTGCATCAGAGCTTGCTGTACGAACCGGTCGAGAACCGTCGGAACGCCTAGCTGCCGTTCCCCTCCCCCCGGCTTCGGTATGGTTACTCTCCGTACCGGCTGGGGCTTGTAGATTCCGTTCAGCAGGGATTCCTTCTGTCGCGGCCAGTGTTCCTTGAGGTGCTCCGGAAGTTCTTCGACAGTCATTCCGTCGATTCCGGGAGCGCCTCCGTTGCGCCGAACCTGCCGAAGCGCACGCCGGAGGTTGTCCGCCTCCAGTACACGTTCCAGAAGGTTGTCTTGTCTCACCGGAGCGTCATCTCTTCCTGTCCCATAGGTGGATTCATCCCCATGGTTTCCCAGGGGCAGCTCAAGCTGCCTGTCGGATGCAATTCCACTTCTCGGCACGAAGCGACTTCTCCTTTCCTTCCGTTCAGGCCTTCAGCGAGATGAGTCCATCCGGATTTCTATTCCGGCTCGTTGCCGTCGCCTACTATGCCTTCTGCTGACTTCCGCCAAACGGTCAATAGTGATCTCTCACTATTCAGCCAATTTCTCTCGCACGCGAGATCCCGTGGCATTTGGCGGATCTCCCAGAGTAAGATACAGAACGTTCCGCACGTAAACGCCGGATTTATAAAGCACACCCCACTTGCGGATGGAGGACTTCGTGGTCACGTGCCCACTCGTCCCGGATGTACCACACCTCGTATCCGGTTCCTGTTCGTCGCCCC
>CAZNDG010000075.1:0-4869 GCA_964571695.1 uncultured Syntrophus sp. | reverse complement strand
CGCAGTCGTCGCGCCGCCCGGCGGTCATGACATGGCGCTGTTCGACCTGTTCCGGCGCCGTGCGATCGCGCGTCGCCTCCGCGCCCTTGCCGGAAGCGATCAGGGTCCGCGCCTCGCAGCTGGAGACCTGCGTCTTGCCGTCACCGGAGAGCTTGATCACGGCAACGCCCTTGCCCTTCTCCTAGCCTTCGGCTCCGCTTATACCTGGCGCGAGGACTTCCACCTCGCTAGTTCTGTACCATGTCTGGCACACACGTAGAAGTGAGCGGCCTGCGCGGCTTTTTGCGCAGGTCCGCTCGACTGCCGGGTTGGGGGGGCTGGACGTCAATCATTTCGGAAGTTCAACCGGAACGGAAGGCTGCCGTCCTGCATATCTATTAGTGGTTGCTTCAGCAAGGACATAAGTTCTCCACTTATGCCCATGTCGAACTTTCCGTCACCTGTCTTTCTTAACGATACGTAACGGCTCTCCTCGTCAAGATTGTCTCGCCGAAGCACAGTGATCACTTTGCCCAGCATACTGATGAAGACCCAGTATCGATACCGATCCGTTTCCAGATGGCTCTTGACATGGTTTTGCCACTTATCGCACCAGGCTTGAATCGATGCAGTGGAAACGGAATGCGCCAGACAACGAATGTCATTCGTTTGTGACGAATTTAGTACGACTACGTTATCTCGAACAAAAGCGGAAACCCAGATCGGGCTTTTTACTTGAGGATCGTAGAGCACGTAATTTGTATCTTCCTGCCATATGGTCTTGCCTGCGTGAGTACGCAAACCAAAAATAAGGCCGCCGATATTCTGTTGTATGAGATTGTCGTGAACTCCATATGACTGCACTACGGCAGTAAGCACAGAAAGAAGTCGATCAGGGGCCAAGTTTCCTTTAGCGAGCAGTGACAGAACTTGTGGAGTTAGAGCTGAGTGGTAGGAAGTAAGGCTTCCGATTTGGTAGTAATCAGACTCGGAGGTATCCAATCCGGAAGCAGTGTTCCAGTGGAGAAGTTGCGGCTCTCTAAGCGAGTCGGATACGGCAAGTAGTAGTCCGACCTCGCGATCTCTGGAGAACGGGCCGAGGCTTGTAGTTACCGAAGACAAAAGTGGTCTGACATCGCTTGCATTCGCTTCAAGATTCTCGCTAAGAAACTCAATAATGCTCGTCGCGAGTTGAACATCGCCAGCAAAGGCGACGGCAATTCCATCAGAAAGTGGAACGATTTTTAGGAGTGACTCTTCGACATGTTCACCTCTGACTTGAGCGTGAAGCTCGCCGAAACTTGAATGCGTTGTGGTGGGCGGTGAATTCTTGGTTGCCGCCGTATCTGCGAACAGATACACGGAATTTGAATATTTCCATCCGGCGCAGTAGGTCATGAAGCCCCCCAACGAAAAAATCACCCGGAGCGTAGCGATCGGGTGTATTGCCCTTGTTGGGCTCTTTTCTTAAATTTGCACCACCGATACCCTTTAGATTCTTTTATTCTCCTAAATTTTCTTTATGTCTGTTCATTAGTTTTTTATACTCGGGTGATGCTCTGAAACGTTCTGTTTCAATATTAATAATGCCTTTCAGATCAATCTTCTGTTGCTCAGATTGAACATCAACAAAGAGTTGTTGTTTCTTAGGGATGCTAAGTTCATCTGAAAAGACAGATATTTCCATATTTACTGTACAATTTGTCGTAGCCCCAAGGTAAATAGGACTGTAAAACCATTGCACGGCTTTTGGTTGAACTTTTTCTGCTCTTGCTTCAATAATCCAAGAATTGCCAACATCACTTATCTCAATATCAAAAATGTCTCCTCCTCTGTGGATATGAAAATCAAGGGGATTGTATTGTCTTTTGGGGGTATCAGGATACCTTCGAGGATCAACAATTTTTATAGCACCGTTCGCTTTATCCATTTTAATTTCTATCCGGACATCCTGTGCTGTTAAAGAGCCCGTATTTCCCACCGCAATGAAGAGGGGTGATACTAGTTTAGTAATTTTTGTAAAATGCGCCAATTCTTTATAATAAGAATAATTTGTGGAAGGAGATATGCCAATACCATAAGAGTCATTGTTTTCTGAACTATAGTCGGGGATGGAAGATTTAGGGGGTATTTCAAGAACTAAAGACTTGATCGATTGTCTATTTGACAAGCGAGTTCTCGTACTCGGATTCGCGAAGAAAACATCTAGCTCAGGCTTTCCAACTTCAATATGAGGTGAAGTGCCCATTTTGGATATCTCATCAATGTCAGCTATAGCGGTTGAACTGCCTCTTCTGAGATAGACCGTATCACTTTTGAGTTTCCCAAAATCTTTTTTTAAATATATTGGTCTTTGTTGGATTGGAATATGAATAACAGCTATCTTTTTTCCTTCAAACGACAGATTTTGGTAGGAAAAAATAATTGGCCTATTCGTCTTCGTATTAATAAATTGTTGAATCGAGGCATCATCTAAAAGGTCCGTAATCCCAACTATGAGACTACGTCCACCCTTTACATCCTTTACGCCGACAAGAATAAATGCGTCGCTTCGACGCCATGCATTGGCAAAAGCTAAAACATCTTTAAGCAATTCACACTTATCATCATCGATTGCTTTAATGAATTTGTATTGCTCTTCCTTAAGATCAAGCTCAACACCTTCTTCCTCGTAGAGTAACGATTCTATCAATTGATTGTCGATTTTCATCATTCGCCTATGTAATAACTTCTATAGAAACATTTTTTGCCTAACGTCGCTGTTGAGCTGCCGTTTTTGGGAGCGGACATTGCATCTTGATGCAATGCTCCGTGCCAAAAACCAAGCGCAGCGCAGCCGCCCCTTGGGGCGGGGTCTGCTCTAACGGCCTTGATAGGCGGAGCGCGAGCGGAGCCGGAGAGGCCGGAAGAGCAGATGCTCAACAGCGACGATAGGACGGATGGCCGAAGGCCAAGCGAGCTTTAGCGAGCGGTCCGTCCTATCGGTGAGGCTGACGTTCGGCGAAGCCGTAACGTCGAGCCGCTGGTTAGCCCTTTGGTGTTCCCGGCCGCAAGCTCGCAAATGCGCTGAGAGACGCCAAGAGTGCTTTTATCCCTTCGGGCACCTCGTCTCTGGTCATGCTGTCAACAATAGCTGTCGGAGTCACGGTAACTCCATAGGCAAGTTGCAGACGTTCATTCAACCTGCTCAGTGCGTCTTTGCCTGGAATCATCCATAGTCGCATAATGGGGTCCTTCCAACGCACATTGAACTCCTCCAGCACCGCCTCGTTAGCCGTTGCTTCATCAGTGGCGGGACAGGTGTTCCGTTGGAAGCGTCGCCGGAATGCAAGGTATTGAGAGGTAACGTATGTCTGCTTTTCTTCGGCGAACTCATCTAGCACCGTTCGTGCACATGGGGCATATTCCAGTTCTGGGCCACCGCGTCTAACTCTATCCGCAGTCCTGCGCTCCGCAGCCCGGTCAATAGCTTCTGGAACCAAAAGAAAGTTCTCGACCTCTTTGCGACCATGAATTCCCACAAAGTCGCAGAACCCTTCACAGGCTTGAGATATCGACTCACACTCCGCCTGGGATCGATAGTCACGGTCTAAAATGACTGCCGTAGCTATCTTCCCGCCGAGAGTGGTCTCAATGCCCTTCTTCAAGTTCCGTGCTCTTTCCGGATTGAACCCTTCCACCGGAATAACGGCGAACTCGCTACGGTTTCCGACGCCACTGTAGTTCAATTTCTGAGCGAATTTGCCAAGGATCTGAAAATCCTTTCCTTCGACAAACACGGCCCGTCGAGTCTTGGCGAGTTGGGTCAGCAACGGGTTCAGATTTGAACCAAGGACTGCAAAGACGTCCGAAAGTTGAGACGGGTGCTTGATGCGGCGGGCGCGTTGATGATTCTTGTTAATAACAACGATATCATCCGTTTCGGCCTCTGTGATAATCTCAGTAGAGTGAGTGGCGATAAGTATGTCCGGGCCAAGGTTCCTAAGAAGTCCGAGAAGTTGGCGTTGTAGATCGGCGTGAAGGTAGATGTCGGGTTCGTCGATAAGGAAGAGGGCCTTGTCTTTTGATTGTATCAAATGCGTGAGCATTTGACACCACACTTGAAACCCAAATCCGGCCCAGAATAACTCGCGAGGGATGCGTTCCTCCGGGCAAAACATATGAAGGCGAGGCTTTTCGTGAGTGAGGTCGACCTGTGGACGCTCGATATCCATACCGGGCCATGTCTCAATCAGGATACGCCGGAAGGTGTCAAACTGATCGGGATAGTGGTGCCAGATATTGCGGAAGTTCCTGGCCGCAGTGTAATTGAACAAGGCCAAACGCGCAGCTTCCTCTTTATAGAGTTGTTCATTGTGATCCACCGGGCCAAGAATAGGAACGAAGCCAATGGGGCAGTTGAAGCGTCTACGAAAGCTCGATGGGGTCCGTGGTGGTGGCCCTTCGCTATCGGTTGTCAGGTAACACGAACCCATTTCTGGGAAATACAGAAGTAGTTCATTCTTATTTGAGAGCCTGAATCGCACTGACGCGGGGGCTGCATCATCGTAGTTGAAGAAGATATTCTCCTCAGCTACGGAGACGCCGCGTAGGTCAATGTTGTATCCGAACCCGTGTCCCAGAGGCGTCGGCACCATTTCGGGACTTTTAGCCCACGCCCTGCGGAGTGCCGCTGCCAGCACACGAAATGCTGCAAGAATCGTGGACTTCCCGGAGTTGTTGGGGCCAACCAGGATGTTGAAGTGCCTGAGGTGTAGCGTGAACCGCTCAAACGCCTTGAAGCGATAGAAGTCCACACTGACAAAATGATGTAACTCGTCCACAGCTTTCTCCTCTTGGCTAACGGCGGCGGATGAGCCGCGAGACTCGCAGGTTTTGGTGGGAGCATGC
>CAZNDG010000074.1:0-7855 GCA_964571695.1 uncultured Syntrophus sp. | reverse complement strand
ACAGATTCAAAACCTTATATCAAAATGACGGTTAAACCGTCCGCGAAAATCGGTGATTAATCCATCTTGAAATATTTTCCGTAAAATCTGTCTGACAACTTGCGCCCTTTCAAATAAAATCTATCTTTCATCGCCCCAACATCGCTATCCAAATATTTTATGCTTTCGCTGTCTTGGCCCGTTCCCTGTTCAGCGCCAGGAGGCGGCGCAGGATCTCTTCGTCGGACAGGTTAGGGGTGTAATCCTCCCAGCCGTAGGCGGCGGCGACGGCGCGGTCGAGATTTTCCTGCCGCAGTTTCAGCCCGGCGGGCATTTCATTGTAGAGATTCGTCAGGGTGCGCTTCTTCCAGGTCGCCGCGTATTCGGGCTTGGGAACCGGGCGGGGAGGGAAACCGGCCTTTTGCTCTTCCGGTGTCTGCTCCCAGTCCAGCCAGCCCTCGGGGTGGAGCCATTTCTCCCGCCAGGCATCGAGGTCGGCGGCTGCTGCGGCGATGGCGGTGAACGGTTCGCTATCCGGGGCTGTTTCCGCCTTGAGATTGAATCCAGGTGAAACGGCTCTGCCAAGCTCCGAATTTCCCGCCTTCCCTGCGGGAGGCGCCTGCGTCTGGAGGTAAAATTCGGGTGAAACGGCGCTGCCGCGCTCCAGGGGCACATCTCTCTTTTCGGGAACGGCCTCCGCCTTGAGATCGAATCCGGGCGGGAAGGGGAAGGTTTCAAAGGTGAGGCTGGCGTTGTAACGGGGATCATTGCCAAATCCCATACGGCCCCCTTTTGCCAGCGACCAGACGCAGTGGATGCGAGAGGAGAGGATGCCCAGCGTCGCGTCGTCTTGGCGAGGGATGACGATGAGGCTGTGTTCCGGGGCCACCGCCACGGGGAATTTGACGAAGAAACGGTGTTTGGCCGTTTCCGGGGTGGCGATGAAACGGGTCAGGCCCTGGAGTGCGGCGCGCATCGCCGGTCGCTTTTCGCCATGCTGCCACCATTTTTCCGCTCTGGCCGCACGGTTGTTCCCGATGCGTATCGGCTTGACCTTGGCCTCTACATGAGCGAAGGGGGCGAGGTAATCGGCGGCGGCAGCCATATCCATCCCGGCAAAGTCGATCACCCAGTTGCCCGCCCAGCGCCGGGTGATATCGGAACCGTTGTAGATGGGCCGCACGACGTCGCTGTTGGGGCGTCCGTTCGGGTTGCCGCTGTCCCGGAGCCATGCCAGCGCCGTGGCCGTATCGACTTTGAAGGGTCCGGCCAGACAGACGCCGAAGAAAGATCGCCCTTTGTTGCCGGGAAGGGGCAGGGCCTGGGTTAGGTCCGACGTTTCATCTCCCGGAGCGCCGCCAGTCAAATCAGGATGGATAGCGGCCACTGGATTCCCGTCGAGAAGCGTGTCGCCGCCCTGGCCGAAACAAACCAGACTGACCCGTACCGCCGCCCCCTCGTTTATCCAATCCTCGTCCGACCAGGCGGCGAAGATGCGGGTGCTTTTCAGGATGCGTTCCAATACGGCGCGGTTGCGTTTCTGGCGGATGGAATTGGTGGCCACCAGCCCCGCCGCAACGGTTTGTCCCGCGGCGATCTGCGCCCGGGCCTTCTCGAACCAGTAGGTCACCAGATCGGCGCCGCCGGGGACGCGGCCTTCGTAACATTTGCGCAAAGTATCGACATATGTGTCGCCCAGTTCGCTGCGCATCATCTTGTCGCCCAGAAACGGCGGATTGCCGACGATTACATCCGCCTGCGGCCAGGCGGCCTCGCTGCCGTCGGGGTTGAGAAGGGCGTCGCGGTGTTCGATGCTATCCAGGGTGCGGAGGATGGGGTTGCGGGCAATTTCCCGTCCATTGCGGCGGCACCACTGGATGTCGCCGATCCAGACGGTAACCCGGGCGAGTTCGGCGGCGTATTCGTTGATTTCGATGCCGCGGATGTTGTGCGGTCCCGTTTGCATGAGGAGTTCGGACTCAAACCCAAGTTCCTGGGCTTCGATGTGGGCTTGCTTTTCCACATCGCGGAGGGCCTTGAGGGCGAGGTAGAGAAAATTTCCCGATCCGCAGGCGGGGTCGAGGACCTGAAAGAGATGGAGGTACTGCAGAAAGTCCTGGTAGGCGGCATGGGCCTCCTTGTATTCCCTGGTGCGTAAGCCTTTTTCTTGCCCGGCGGCAATAACCGCTTTGACGGTCTGCCATTTGGCCCGTAACGGTTCGGTAATAAGCGCCTGGATTAGCTTGGCGATGGTGCCGGTGTCGGTGTAGTGCGCGCCGAGGGGCGCGCGGGCGGCGGGGTCGAGGCCACGCTCGAAAAGGGTGCCGAAGATGGTGGGGTCGATGGCGCGCCAGTCCATGTCGGCGGCGGCGGTGTACAGGGCGGCCAGGTCGTCTTTGTTCAACGGGGGAATGTCGATGGTCTTGAAGAGACTGCCGTTGAACCAGGCAATGTCGTGATCGCCATATTCGCCGCCCGTTTCCTGCTCCATAGCGGCAAAGAGCTTGCCGATGCGTTTGCCCGCCTTGTCGGCGTCGCCGCCGGCGTTTTTGAGGATTTCCGTGAACACTATGCCGGGAAGGAGGTGCTCGTCTTCGGCAAACATGCAGAACAGGCATTGCACAAGAAAATGAGCCACTTGCTGGCCGTCAATCCCGCGGGTGCGCATGGCCTTGGCGAGTTCGGCAAAGTGCCCGGCGGCCTCGGCAGTGATGGCGGCGGTGGATTTCTCCGGGCGCAGTTTTTGGGGGTCCGTGAAGACCCAGCGCAGGATTTGCAGCTTTTCGGAATTGACCAGCTCTTCGATGCGAATTTCGCGCACCTCGTCGGGGTAGCCGGTGAAGGCCGTATGGATGATGATGCGTTCGCGGTCGGAGACGACGAGGAGTGGCGGGTTTTCAAGTTGCAGGGCGTAATCGGTGAGCTGCTTCAGGGCGGCGTCGAGGTCGCGACCCGGCTTTTTGTTTTCCCAACCGAAATAGCCGCGTTTCCAGACATCGGCCCAGCCGTCGCCGCCGGTTGATTTTTTCGCGCCCCGCTCAAAACAATAGTTGTCCGGGTCGCGCGGTTTTTCCACGCCGAGGAGGTCGCACAGGTCGTCGAAATGGGCCTGCGCTCCACCCCGCTCGGTGAGCTTGTTATCTTTCCAGAGTTCGATGAATTGTTCGGAAGTCATTTCTGCTCGATGACCATTTCTTTATCCATCTGATAATGGTTAAATCTCCGATATTGAATCAGAAAGAAGCAACCGTATCGAAGTATTTACGAGGTTGGTCGAGGTTTTTGTGGAAGTCGATAATGGAAATATCGTAGAGCTTGCCTTTTTCATACTTGGGGGCGTCAACTATGATTGAATATCCTCCTGATCCAAGTGAATTGATAGATTTATCTGTGAGCCATGATACTCATATTCATGAAATTAGCAAGGAAATTCAAACTATAAAGGGGAATTGAGAGAAGAAGTATCATGGCATTAACCTTTATGTCTTATCACCTGGTTTCGTTGTCTTTATAGGCGGCTTTTGGAAAGTTAGATGTGGATGGTCCTTCTGTAAGAAGCTGCCTTTTCTCCCAAGCCTTGCACAGCGCCCGGTATATCTTCATAAATTCCCGTCGGCCCTCCCGGTCGTAAGCGCCGCTCTCCGACCACCGGATGCTCCGCTGATAGGCAAAGAGGCAACAGCGGAGGTCTTCAAAGGAACCCTGCCACCGGCCCCGCTTTTTGAAGGATTGAATCTTCGCCCAATGATCTTGGGTGTCGTCGAGTCCCCAGACCTTTTCGGCGTATTCGTAACCGTCGATCGTAAGCGCGTATTCGATGAGATCGTCATAATCGTTCAATGCCGGGTTTGGCGGCGTGTACATCTTGGCCATAAAATCATTTGTCATAGGCCCTCCCTCGTGCAATCGTTGTTCTCAAGGAGTTCAATGTGTCTGTATTTGAATCTATTTCCTGCCAAACTGAATCAACTTTATTTTCTTCCCGCTCTATTATCAGACGGTCATAGCTTGCCGTTAATTTGCGTTTAGCATCCTGAATCCGTAAATCAAAATTAATTCTTTCGCTCGTTCCTGGTTCGGAAGAGCGAAACATGGTCAGGTGCTCTTCAAAGTTGTCGCGAGCCTCCCGGAGGGAATAATCGCCGTTCGGTCCGCCCCATACTTCTTGTGCTGTATTGTCATCCTGACCATCGTCTTCCCATGTGCAAAGATTGCACATTTCGCAATTATCACGTCTGCTGAGCGTCGGATAACCGCAACAGGGGCAGCAGTAATGACCACGGCAATTTTCCTGATGCACCTCAAACCAGGTGCGGCGAAAATAAAAAGGCCGCCATACGTCGTCAACCGGTCTGTCTTCTTGTGAGGATGCGATACAGGGGAGAGAGACGTCACGGATATGTCCCTGCCGGGACCGTATCTTGCCCACATATCCGGATGCATTCTTGCCGATCCAGACAAGCATGCACAGGCCGTCGATGATGTCACTCCCCCATTGCCCTGGTTGCCAACGCCAGGGGGCAAACTTCCATTTATTCTCGAATACCCGGCCGCTGACTTTTCCTTGCGCCGTATAGCGAGTTTTGAACGCCTCCGGATCGCATTGCGCTTGGCGAAACTGCAAGTGCTTAAGAAGCCTTTCTCTCAGCGCCATCGCTTCACACCAATGGAGATAGATTCTTCCCTGGCTGGTGGCGCCGATCATGGCGTCGAAAGCGGCGCAAAACCTGTTCTTGATCAAAAGACTTTCGTCGTCCGTTTGATAGTCAAAATATGTCCCGTCTTCCGGGCGATAGATGCAGCGGCAAACATCGAAATTTTTCCGGGCCTTTTCTATATCATAGCCGCCATTGCGATAACCGGTCTTAGCGCTTTTTTGTTCACCGCCCGTTTCCGCCCAGTCGCAAAGAGGACAGATTTCGTAATATTCCGAATATTTATATGGCAGCGGCGCCTCCCCCGCATCATCTGCGGCGTCATTGGGGCGCCCTTTTTCCTGATCCGCAGCATCGGATTCACCCTGCATGTCTTCGTTGTCATCGTCATCATCATCTTCTTCTTCCCAGAAGCCATCATTGTATGGATCGTCGGAATAGACCGGATTATATTCGGGATGGGAGGTCATCGTGGGGTAGCCGCAGCAGGGACAGGTAAAAAAGACGGATGAGCCGTAATCACGGCAGGCCATGATTATCAGAGGGATCTGGCGGTATTCGGGATGGATGTCGAACCAGGACCGTCGCCTTTCATAAGGCGTGGTCATATCGTCGTCCGGAAGTTGGGATGGCTTGATCATGAGCGTCCCGTCACAAAATTCATCTACAGTCCGCTTATCAGGATCGATGACGATGACTTTCCCCTCTTGCACAGCCAGAATTTTCTTCAGGATAACCCTGTAGCGAGGCTCAAAGGATGACAAATCCTTCAGTTCCCACACCCATTGACCGGGGCGATAGACGTCATCCGTTTCCCAACGGAAGGCTGTCATGGGCGTTCCCTTTTCGATATGGGCAAGCAATTGTTCGGTGTCGTCAAGGCAGGCCAGCGTCTCGGCTTTCCAAGCCTCGGGCGGCGCTGTTCCGCCTTCGTAAAGCAAAGGGAGAAACGGATGGCCGTAATAAAGAAACCGCAGCCGCTGTTCTAAAAGGTGGGATTTTTTCAGGAGCGACGCCGGCGCCAACCCAAGGAATTTGGACAGCAAGGAGTCCTTGTCGTCGAGGCTGCCGGGCGCCATGCCGGATTTGAACAGCCAAGCCTCCTGCGCCCTGTTGACGGCGGCGCGTATGCGGTTGATGATGTTGGCTTTTTCGATCTTTCGGGAACTGATGCGTTCCCGTGCCAGGCGGAGATGATAACGGGCCTTGTCCAGATTCCTGACGGTGCGGGAAAGCTCATCCTGGGTAAAATCATGGCAGGAATGGTGAGACGTCCAGCATTCATTGCTGCTATTTAGATCAATGGCGGCTGTATCGCCGACGGAAGCTGCTGCCTTCAGGGTCAGGAAAAATGCAGCGTCCGGTTCCTCCGGCTGATAATGCCTACCGAATAAGCGGGCTTCGACTTCAGTGCCTCTATCAATGATCGGCGCCAACCAGGCCGTCAGGGAACGCTTGATGTAGCCCAACCTACCGAAGCGCGGGTGCATGACGGCCACTGCATCCGGATCATGGACGTTGCCGGGTTCCCGTAACAACGTGATCTGTTCGTTGTGGAAAAAGTCGTGCAGATTCAATGGCGAACTCCCCAACGCATGCGCCATTCCGACAATATTGGTAATGACATTGCCACCTGCGAGTAAATCATCCGGCGCCGCCGGCGCGATGACATCGTAGAACCAGCGGGCAAGCCCGACATCGCGAGCTATCCCCCGCTCAAAACCGCTGTAATTGCCTTCACAGAAGAGGCCGTATTCATGAACCGCCCATGCCATGGCCCCGTCCTTAAAAGCGTCTTTGATTTGCCGCTTATGTCTCTTCAGCGCCGTTCTTTCTTCATCCCAGAGTTTCTGAAGCATCTTCAGGGTGAGATAGACGTCGCCGTGCCTGATTGCCTTCAAGGCGTCGGCCAGTGCGCAACCACTGCCTGTTTGCCTCAGCGCCGACTCCATACGGCAGTGGGGGCAGAGACGAGAACGGATAAATACGTCCGAAAAGGGGGCAAAGAGTCTCTCGTCTTCCCAGCGGCGGGGACGGCAAGTTGGAGGTACTTGATCGATGCCGCCGCTTGTCATGGAACAGCGACAAATGAGAACCGCACCGCAATAACGGCAATGGTATCGGGGCATGGAGGCCCTACTGTCCCTAACGAGATCGATGTGCAGGTGGGAACACCACTTGACCTTGCCAAGCCAAGTCCAGAATTCGCCCGGTGCAGTGGCCATGAAATCAATTTCGTTGTGATTGCGGGCTTTGAGAAGCCACCATTTCCGTTCAACTTCCGGGGCTTCGCTAAAGGCTTTATCTCTTTCGTCCTTTATGCCTGGGGACAATTGTATAGATGAAGAAGATGAATGGATAAAAGATGTTCGGGGTTTATCTTCTGCAATCGGAGAGGTTGCCTTGAAGACAGAAGCGCCCTTATTTGATTGGCTCTTCGTTTTCAAGACACGGGGAGACGAAACAAGACCGAAACGGCCCCTCTTTAATTGGTCGGAATTTTCATCAAACCAGATCTGAAATTCATCTATTGTCATGCCGAAAATGGCGTGAATCCAGAATGATGCCATCCACATGGCCCGTTCATCGGCGTCGGGGCGTAAGTAATAACGATATCCCTCGTAAGTCGTAAGGAACAACTGGAGCATGCGGTAGCCGGGATTAGTGAAACTGCATCTGTCAAAAAGTGCATATTCGGCAAGCAAGAGATCACGGTCAGTCGCCTTTCGCCGTGTTGCATGCACCCATACCCGTTTCATTTCTGGCTGCAAATTCTTCAGTTCCACCAACAGCGGCGGTTGATTGCGGCAGAAACGCTCCCATTCCTTATAGTCCCTTATAAGTTCCAGCCGCTCTGCCTCGACCAGGGCAAGAGCGAATAAACGGCTTTTTTCTTCCAGAGAAACGAGGGGGGAATACTGCGCCCTTTCAAACTCGACCTTCACCCTCTTGAGGAGAGATACGACAAATTCCTGATAGTGGCGGCTTGCGGAGAGCATAGCCACCGCTTGGAATCTTGTCACGCCGAGCTGCTTTCCCCCTTGGAGCTCCTTTGCCGTGGCAAGCAGCCTTGCCAGCGTCCGGGCGGCAAATGCCCTGAACTCCTGCCGTTCATCAGAACACGGAAATATTTGTTTCATGATGGATGCAACCAAAAGCAAAAATGAGTAAACTACCACCGACCTTGTCGGTGGCTTTGTAAATGACGACAACTCCTGACA
>CAZNDG010000073.1:6941-8270 GCA_964571695.1 uncultured Syntrophus sp. | reverse complement strand
GGAACTTGGACAGCTTAGGCTATTTGGGCAATGATATCAAGGTGAGAGGGGCTATGAATATCTTCACAAACATCACAAGCCGGAACCGCGCTGGCAGTCGCGATTTAGTGCCCGACAAATTGGCATAAGGGGTCAACATGGAAATCATAACAAAAAGACTGAAATTATCGCAGATCAAACCAAATCCTCAAAATCCCCGCAGAATCGGCAAGACCGAGATGGAGCGCCTTGTAAAATCCCTGCAAGACTTCCCTGAGATGCTTGAACTCCGCGAGATCATCATTGACGAGAACAACATCATCCTCGGCGGCAATATGCGGTATCGGGCCCTGAAGCAGATCGGCGAAAAAGAGTGCGTCGCCAAGATCGTCACCGGCCTTACCCTGGATCAGAAGCGGGAATTCATCATCAAGGATAACTCCGCGTTTGGTTCGTATGACATGGACGCCTTGGCGAACCTGTGGAGCGACTTGCCGCTTGTCGAGTGGGGCGTCGCGCTGCCGGAGGACTGGATGGATGGCGAGAAGGCGGAGGCGAAAGAGGACGACTTTAATTCCGAGGCCGCCGCCGAGAGCATAACCGACCCAATCACCAAAACGGGCGATGTATGGCTTTTAGGTAAGCATAGGGTCATGTGCGGGGATAGTACGAAAAAAGAGAATGTCGAGCGACTGTGCGGCACGCAGAAGGCAGATATGGTGTTTGCTGATCCTCCTTACGGGGTTGATATAGTTCAGGGGGGAACCAAAGAAGGAAAGGTTGGTGGGGCCGCCCCCACCAAGTTTAAGACCGGCACCGACGGTGCCGGTAAAATCGTCCCCGCCAAAGAGTAACGCGTTATCGAAGGTGATGAAACCACGGAAACCGCAAAGGATTTTTATTCTCTTTGCAAATCAATGAACCTGAAAAACATCGTGCTATGGGGCGGCAATTACTTCACGGACTTTTTGCCTCCTTCTCGGTGTTGGTTTGTATGGGATAAGGAAATGACGGGGAACTTTTCGGAAGCAGAAATGGCGTGGACCTCTTTTGAAAAAGGGGGTATCCGGGTTTTTAAATATTTATGGAACGGACTGTCTCGGGAGGGAGAAAGAAAGTTAGAGTTAAAGGCGCGAGTACATCCGACGCAGAAACCTGTCGGTCTATTTATGATGATTTTACAACGATTCGATTTCCTCAAAAAAGTCTTCGACGGTTTTCTCGGTTCGGGTTCAACCCTTATCGCCTGTGAACAACTCGACCGCATCTGCTACGGCATGGAAATCGACCCCGTTTATTGCGACGTCATTGTCAAGCGATGGGAAACGCTGACGGGGAAGAAGGCGGTGC
>CAZNDG010000073.1:4059-6841 GCA_964571695.1 uncultured Syntrophus sp. | reverse complement strand
CAGCTAAAGCTCGTGGCGAAGGCGGCTCGCGCCGATATGATCCGGTATGCGACAGAATTCGGCGGCACTGAAATAGCCAAGATTCGTCTTGCCATTGATCCTGGCAGGGGCAAGAAGAAAGCGTTTGAAGGATTGATAAATGGCGGAAAAAAGTAGCGAGCGCGTAAGAAAGATAATCAGGTTCATTGAGAAGCTCAATGTCCCCTCTGGCAAGGGAGAGGGCAAACCGTTCAAACTACGCCCGTTTCAAAAGAAATTCATCCGAGACGTTTACGGACAAGTGGGGAAAGCGGGAAATAGACGAATTCGCCGGGCAATCCTTTCCCTTGCCAGAAAGAACGGCAAGGGTCTTGCCCTTGATACCCCGATTCCTACCCCGGACGGCTGGAAAACAATGGCAGACATTCGGCAGGGAGATTATGTCTACGATGCCGATGGAAACCCGACCCGCGTATCCTTTGTGTCTGAAATTCATAGAAACCTCCGATGTTGGAAATTGACATTCAGCGACGGGTCCTCTGTGATAGCAGACGAACAGCATCAGTGGTTTACAACCTATCGATATAGGCCATGGGAAAACTATAGCAAGAAAAGGAACGGAAACGGAGGACGTTGGAAGCGGGGCGTAGTAACCACCCCGCAGATAGCAGAAAGCGTGAAAGTGCCGCGACCCGACGGGAGGAACGAGAACAATCATAAAATACCTTGTGCCGGGACATTGAACAGTAAAAATGTAGAGCTACCGATACCGCCATATCTTTTAGGCCTGTGGCTTGGAGATGGATCGTCACACGGACCCCGATTAACCTGTGGTGATATCGATCTAAGTGAAATCGCAAATGCTGTAAAAAAAGAAATTGGTCACGACATATCCATATCAAGACAACCCGGAAAATCTGCAACCATAAATATTTCTGACGGCATTAAAGATAGGACGAAAGACTGTTTGCAAAAGATTTTGAAAAGTGAGGACCTTTTTAAAAACAAGCACATACCGGAAATATATTTTAATTCTGGCACCGAACAGCGATGGGCGCTTTTACAAGGTTTGATGGACACAGATGGAACGGTGACGAAGTGTGCAGGCAGAACGACTCCACGATGTTCATTCACGTCGACAAAAGAACCTCTCGCTTTCGGCATGTGGCGTCTCGCAAGATCATTGGGATTAAAAGCCACAATTAGCAGGCGAAAGGCTACATTAAACGGCCTTGAAATCGGCGACAAGTGGGATGTTGCATTTCCGGCAAGCATGGCAACTAGAATATTCAGGCTTGAACGAAAACAATCACTTTTACCGGAATCACTGGGAAAGAGAAGCGGGACGGTTGCGATAGTGTCATGCGAACCGGTGGAGTCCGTTCCCACAAAGTGTATTCAGGTAGAATCAAGAGATAGCTTATTTTTATGTGGCTACGGATGTATCCCTACGCATAACACCGCCCTGATCGCCGCCCTTGCCCTTGTCCATCTTGTCGGTCCCGAAGCAGTGATAAACGGGGAAATCTATTCGGCAGCGAATGACCGGGACCAGGCCGCGATCGTGTTCAAATATGCGGCTCAGATAGTCCGCGGCACTCCTGAGCTGCTTGAATACGTCAAGATCGTCGACAGCACAAAGACGATGATATGTTTCCTGAACGGCTCCATTTATCGGGCAGTATCCGCCGAAGCAGGAACAAAGTTCGGCCTTAACCCCACGGTCGTAATCTATGATGAGCTTGCACAGGCAAAGAACCGGGAGCTATATGATGCCCTTGATACGTCCATGGCGGCCCGAGAGGAACCGCTTTTCGTTGTCATCAGCACGCAGAGCAACGACCCGCAACATATCCTTTCACAACTCATCGATGACGGCATATCCGGGCGCGACCCGTCAACCGTGTGTCATTTGTACGAGATCCCCGAAGACGTCGACGTGTTCGACGAGAAGAACTGGAAGAAGGCGAACCCGGCGCTGGGTGATTTCCGGTCCCTGCCGGAAATGCGGACGGCGGCGAAACGGGCAAAGCGTATGCCATCCTTTGAGTCGGCTTTCAGGAATCTTTACTGCAACCAGCGGGTAGATGCCAAGTCGCCATTGATAGCCCGCGCCGAGTGGGAAGGATGCAAGGGAGAGGCGGCGATTGAACCGGGAGCAAGTATTTACCTTGCCCTTGACCTGTCGGGAAAAATAGACCTTACTGCGCTTGTGGGTGTGTCAGACGGAGACAGCGACGCTATCAAGGCGTGGTTCTGGAAGCCAGGCGATACCATCCGCGAACACGAGAACCGCGACCATGTACGCTACTGGACGTGGAAACAGCAGGGCTACATCGAAACCACGCCGGGCAGGGCGGTCAACTATGATTTTGTTGCCGAACGTCTGGCCGGGATAATGAAAGAGTATAACGTCCTCGGCATGGCATATGACAGGTGGTCGATTGATGATTTCCTGAACGCCTGCAACCGTATCGGCCTCGATGCCTATGTTGACGGGAAGGATGAACCACGGGCCGGAGCTTTGCGGCTCGTACCCTGGGGACAGGGCTTCAAGGACATGGCCCCGGCTATCGATGCAATGGAGGTGTCTATTCTGGAAAGGAAATTATCGCATGACGGCAACCCGGTGTTGACGTGGAACATCAGCAACGCAATGAGTGTCAGCGATCCGGCGGGCAACAGGAAACTGGACAAGAGCAAAACCCGCTTCCGCATAGACGGCGCTGTTGCCCTTGCAATGGCTATCGGGCTCAAGAGTCGGGATATGTCGAAGCAGCCGGAACCGAGCATTTACGATGGC
>CAZNDG010000073.1:0-3959 GCA_964571695.1 uncultured Syntrophus sp. | reverse complement strand
TGGATACAGGAAGGCCGGATAAAGGGTAAAAAGGTGGCGGGACAGATCAGAATCCCGCGCAGAGAAGCAATCCGCATACAAAAAGACCTCTAAAAATACACGGACAATAGGTATCAAAACGTCCTAAACCGACCTAGATAGAAATCATTTCTATTTGTAACCTGTCCTTATCAGCTTCACCGCTTCTTGCGCAAGGACGGGTGACATGAATTGAGCATCAGGACATGGATAAAGCAGAAATTCCTACCTAAAGCCACACTAACGCTCTCCGAAGCCCTCAAGAGGCTTATCGCCGCTTCCGGTGGTACGCCTACAGCATCCGGCGTGTCAGTCAGCCCCGATACCGCCATGCGCCAAGCCACTGTTTATTCCTGTGTTAACATACTGTCCCGCGTCGCCGGAATGCTCCCCTGTCACGTCATGCAGAAGCAGGGCAAGATACGGAGCCTCGCCGAAGATTTCTACCTCTACGAACTTCTTCACGATCAGCCGAACGAGTGGATGACGGCCCCTGAGTTTTGGGGCATGGCAATGAACCACGTCGCCCTTCGCGGCAATTTCTTCGCAATCAAAAACCGGGGCTTGTCCCTCACCGGCCCCGTGCGTGAGCTTATACCCCTTGCTCCCGGCATCGTGGACGAAGTGAAACAGCTCCCGAATTACGAACTGGTCTACAAATGCACGTTTCCCGATGGAACAAGAAAGGATGTTCCGGGAAGTCAGATCATGCACCTGCGCGGCATGGTGGTGAACGGTTACATGGGCGTGAATCCCATCCAGTACATGCGGGAAGCGATCGGTTTTGCCATTGGCGCGGAGGAATTCGGGGCAAGGTATTTCGGGCAGGGGCTCCACCCGGGCGCCGTGATCGAACAGACAGGCCCATCCCTGAAAGACCCCGGAACCTTTCGACAGGTAGCGGATGAAGTGTATGGCGGCCTCGGCAAATCGCACCGAATCATGCTCCTTGAATCGGGGATGAAATACCAGAAAATAACCATCGACCCGAAAGACGCTCAGTTTCTTGAACTCCGCAAGTTCCAGAAATCGGAAATAGTGGACATCTTCTTTGGTCATCCGCTGACCGTCATGAACTCCGGGGAAAACACGCCGACCTATGCCAGCGCGGAACAGTTCAACATCGGCTTCATCATCTATGCCGTCATGCCATGGCTGGTCAACTTTGAAAAGGCGATCCGCAGAGACCTTTTGTCTCCCGAAGAAAGAAAGACCTATTACGCCAAGTTTCAGGAGCGCGGGTTACAGCGCGGCTCTTTCAAAGAACAGATGGAAGGCTTTCAAATCGCCGTCAATACGGAAATCCTGAGTCCCAACGAATGCCGGGAGATGATGGACAAGAACCCGTATGATGGCGGCGACGAGTACCGTACCAGAACGTCGACCGTGAAGGACAGCAAGGGGGATAAGGGCAATGAACCTAAAGTACAGAAATAAACATGGAGCCGAAGCGACGGCCCGGTTTTGGGGCAAGACTCTCGATAAAAAGGATTGGTATAAGGTCGAGGCCCTTTCCGATGACGAGGCCGAGGTTCTCATTTACGATGTAATCGGTTGGCCCTTCAACGATGCCGGCGATCTGGTTCGTGCCCTTGCCGAGATGAAGCAGAAAACCATCACCGTGAGGATAAATAGCCCCGGTGGTGACGTGTTCGATGCCATGGCGATATTCAACGCCCTGCAATCCCACAAATCAAAGGTAGTTACCCGTATTGAATCGCTGGCCGCTTCCGCCGCCTCAGTTATCGCTCTCGCGGGCAAGGAAGTACAGGCATACAAGAATGCCATGGTCATGATTCACGAGCCGTGGATCTACACGGCGGGCAATCAATATGACCTCCGGGAAATGGCTGACATTCTGGAGAAGATCAGCGGCAACATGATCGACATCTATTCCGGCAATTCCTCTGTAGGCAAGAAAGAAGCCAAGCAGATGATGAAGGATGAAACGTGGCTAACCGCCAAAGAGGCCAAAGAAAAGGGCTTCATTGACACCATTATCGACGGCAAGGCGGCAAAGGCGCAGTTTGACCTGTCCATGTTTGCCAACGCGCCGGACGGGATAACAGGCAGCAAGGAAGGGAAAGAGCTTGACGAAAGAGAAATAGAGCGTGCCCTGCGTGATGCCGGAGCAAGCCGATCTTTTGCCAAGATGATCGTAGCGGAACGCTACAAGCCCCTGCGTGATGCTGGTGAGGCGATAGCGGAATTAGAAACACTCAGAAAGAAAATAACGGGAGGTAATTAACGATGGAAAAGGAATTGAAAGACACCATTCAGGCTCTTGGGACCGCCTTTGAGCAGTTCAAGACCGAAAACGACAAGCGGATAAAGGAGCTTGAGGCCAAGGGGACCGTTGATCCTGTTCTGGCTGAGAAGGTCGAAAAGATCAACGCCGATATCTCCAAGCTGTCCGAGATGAAAGCACAGCTCGAAAAGATCGAAACCGTTGTGGCCCGCGGCCAGTTCCCCGGTGGAGCCAAGGACGGTGGCGCCAAGGCAGAGCACGCCAAGGCCTTTGGCAAATGGATGAGGACAGGCATAGATGCCGGTTTGCGCGACCTTGAGGTTAAAGCCGAAATGTCCACCCTTTCTGACCCCGACGGCGGATTCCTCACGTCCGATCCTGTAATGGGGCCGATGAAAGAAGTTCTCAGCGCAACATCCAAAATGCGCGAACTCGCCAACATTGTGACAATCACTTCCGATGAGTACAAAACCCTCGTGGACAAGCTCGGTGAAAGCTCCGAGGACGCGACAGAAAAAAGCACCAGAAATACAACCGATACGCCGACCTTCGCCGAAGTGTCCATTTTCGTCAAGGAGATGTCCGCAAAACCGAAGGTCACACAGACCATGCTCGATGATCCCGCCTTTAACACCGAAGGTTTTGTCGGAAAGTTCATTGGGCGTACCTTCGCGGCTCGTGAGGGTACGTGGTTCTGGAGCGGTGACGGCGTGAAACAGGCAAAGGGTATCAGCTCGTACAGCACGGTGGCCAATTCCTCTTACGCATGGGGCAAAGTCGGGTATATCGCCAGCGGTCACGCTTCACAGCTCAACAACGCGGATAAGATTTTCGACCTCCAGCACGCCCTGAAAACCGGCTACAGAGGCCCGGCAAAATGGCTCATGAACGACAATACCCTGCTTGCTCTTCGCAAGTTCAAGGATGGCGAGGGTAATTACCTGTGGCGCCCCGGTCTCATGGAAAACGCCCCCGACACGCTCTTGGGAAAGCCTATCGTCATTGACGATTACGTTGATGACATCGGCGCCGGGAAATATCCGATCTGGTTCGCGGATTGGAACGAGGCGTACACCATCGTCGACCGTTTCGGTGTGCGGATGCTTCGTGACCCGTACTCTTCCAAACCTTACGTGGAGTTTTACACCACGAAAAAGACCGGCGGCGGCATCGTGATGTACGAGGCGATCAAGGCCCTCAAAATAGCGGCAAGCTAAAAAATACGGGGCCGGGCAACTGGCCCCTTAACCAAAACAGGAGGTAATTAACAATGAAAGACCTTTACAACCACATAGAATTCGTACAGGCGATAAAGCCCGTTCTCGTTTTGGATGACACCGTTCCAGCGGCGGCAACCGTTGACCTGGCGGGGTTCAATTCCGCCGTGATCGAGCTTTCCGTAGGATTGAAATCCGCCGATACGGGAACAATCACCCTCAAGGCCGAGCATTCCGACGCTACCAGTTTCGCCAACGTCGCCGCCGCCGACATACAGGGAGCAACCCCGGCAGAGGGCGTAATTTACACGATCGATGCCGATTCGGACGATTCCACGAGCCGGATCGTCAAGTTTGGCTACGTCGGCGGGAAGCGATACCTCAAGCTTACTATCGCGGAGGTAGGTGCAAACGCAAACGGCGTGATCCTCGGCGTTACAGTGGTCAAGGGTCATGGCCTCGATGTTCCGGCGATA
>CAZNDG010000072.1:0-8419 GCA_964571695.1 uncultured Syntrophus sp. | reverse complement strand
ACATTTGATTCGCCGCTTGCGAACCATTTTTCCGCAGTTATGCAAAGCTCTCAATACTTGTATCCGAGTGTGGTGAGGAATTGAAGATCGTTTTTCAGTGTGCCCGTTTTTTCGGGATTGGAATTGTAGTTGTCGATAAGGCTCAACCGGAGAAAAAGTTTCTCGGAAAGGGGATTTTTCAAGGAGGTTTCGGATTGTAGCCGGTAATCCCCGAAATAGTTCAGGGAAGGATAAAAAACGAGATCCTGGGAGAGCGTGGCGTCCCCAAACAATCTGGCTTCCGCGAAAAACCTGGGGACCAGTACGATTTCAGTTTTTGCGGAAGAATCGTCCATGAAATAGGTGTTTTCATAACCCACGGCCAATTCCAACAAGCCCTTGAATGCCCGTTCTTTTGAAAACCAATAGCCGATGCCGGCGGACGGTAGCAGGCGGACATAGACGTTGGAGAATTTGTCATGATCGGACTCGAATTTATAGAAGTTGTACAACTTCTGCTCCCAGAAGTTGTAGGCGTATCTGATCATGCCGTACCACTTCTCCGTATCCGGATCCCTCTTTGTGGAGGCGTACAGGCCGCTCCCCTTCAAGGTAAACTCGTCGTGATCCGTCTTTCTGTTGGCGATAAAATCGCCCGCATATGAAGATTTAACGGTGTTTCCTTCGGAAACGCCGACGCCCAGGGCAACCTCGGCCTGCCAAAGCCGCTGCTTTTTTTGTTCCGATTCCGCAATCTCTGCCTTCAGCAGCTCTTTTTTCCCGACAAGGACCTTGCTGATTCTCACCTGGCCGAAAAGATCGTTCTTCAGCACCAGATAGTCTTCTTCATCGGCGACTATCGTACCGCTGATCCGGTCGCCGTTGGTCAGGTGTAGTCTGACTTCTTCATCCGCGCCCCGGGCGATGGAACCGGCGTTAAGTGCAAACCATACTATCGTTGCGGCAAATATATGAAAAGCAACGACTTTTCGTGTAATCACAGACATCGTAGGCCTTTTGGTTAAGAAGATATGGAGCCGGTTAGCAAAAATGAAAGGAAATTCTATCCTGTATGATAATTTGCATAGCAATCATTTCTGTAAAAGTCAAATTTTTAAACACTACCACGCCAGGCCTTCCCGGGAGAAGGCCGCGGGATCGGGAGGGTCGGGAAGGACGGCGCTAAACAGTCTCCATATCTAAATAATGAATTCACGCCAGCGTCATCGGTTTTTTCTTGAGGCGCAGGGGTGTTGGCGACTCCGGATCGAGGAGCAGGGTTATCGTATCCCTGAGATTGGCAAGGGCATCCCGGAAGGGTCCCTTTTCCTCTTCCGTCCAGGCGCTCCCATCGAGCTCTCCCAGACGCTTATCCATGCCTTGGATCAGCGCGGCATAATCGCCGGCGGTTTTTCCCTTGCGGTCACTTCCCTCTTTAATGATCTGTTCCCGGTTCAGCCCCTTCTCCCGGTATTCGTTGTAGAGCCGCAACATGGCCCGTTCCTGTTTCTTCCGGGCAATGGCGATGAGGACTCCCCGTGGCACGGAGGGATCGCTCCGGCATTCATCGCGAATCTGCTGGGGCAGGCGGTTGAGGGAAAGGATCTCCGAGATCATGGACTGGGATTTATTGACGATGCCCTTGAGATCTTCCTGTTTATAATAATGCTTCTTCATCATCCGGTCCAGGGCCTCCGCTTCCTCGACGGGCGTCAGGTCCTTGCGCTGGAGATTTTCCACCAAGGCGATTTCGTCGGTGTTGCCTTCGACCATGATCGCGGGAATTACATTGATGCCTGCCTTTTTGGCCGCCTCGATGCGTCGCTCCCCGGCCACGATATTTACATAGCCTTGATCGCCGGGCCGGAAAAGAACGGGCTGGAGGATGCCGTGCTTTCGCAGGGAAGCGGTCAGTTCCTCCATCGCCTCGGGATCGAAATATTTCCGGGGCTGATCGATATCGCGCCGGAAGTCGATAATGGAGATGTCGTAGAGCTTGCCTTTTTCATAGAGCGGACCATCGGCCATGATGTCTTAACCTCCTTGTTTGAGTAAAAGATTGGCACTGCTGATTCACAATACCCTTCTTAAAGAATTTTTCAAGGATAATATTGCTGCAGGCATGAAGACATCGCAAAAAAGTCCATATGCGGCGTTGCGCTTCATGCTTCGTCGCGACGATACCGCTTATATTGTTGATGTTATTAATTATTTTACATAGTCAGCGGCGATTTGTCCTTGGAATAAGTGGACTATATAGTTAGCGGACTTAAGGCAGTTTTTGTATAACAATGCCTGCTATCGCTTCCGCTCCGCCCGCCGGGTGGCGGCGACAAAACGGCGCACTTTGTTGATATCCTTTTGGAAACGGATAGGCCGGCCCAAAGCGTCCACCGCATTGGTCCGGGTGCAACTGTCCACGCCGGCGGGGCGCACCCGGGCGATCGCCGCCGCAACGTTTTCCGGCCCCAGCCCGCCCGCCAGGATCACCGGCCGGGGACTGACCCGGACCAGCCAGGCCCCGATCTCCCAGTCACAGGTCGCGCCGGTGATGCCTACGAAACCCGCCACGGGCTGGACGGTGTCTTCCCCGGCGCCGCCCGGCCCGGCCAGGAGCGTATCGGTCATGAAGAAATCCGACCCGGGGGCAAAAATATCCAGCAGGCCCTTCAGGCCGGCCTTGACCGCCGACGCCGACGCGGTGACGCGCGGGTCCGTCCGGGACAGCCAGGTCGCATCCCCCTGAGAGCCAAGCAGGAGATCGTCCTCGGGAACATGATCGGGCGGGTGGGCATCGTAATCCCGTCGGCCATCGCCCCTCATGGCCGATCCCGTCTCCCCCGGAGAGAACCCTTCGGCGCCCGGCACCCCCGCCAGGGTCTTTACGCGGCCGGTCATATTTACGGAAACGGCCCCGGGAACGGGGAGCGAGCGCACGATCTTCACGTTCGGGAACCTTTCCCTTACCACCGCCTGAAGATGAACGAGCTTTTCCGTCGCGGCGCCCCGGCGGTCCTCCGCCTCCGGCCGGAGGGGGAGGTTTTCGCAAAAGTGGACAATATCCGGCTGGTAGTAGTCAAGGATGCGCGACACCGCATCGACATCGCTGAACAGGGGGATCACGGAGCTCCGGGAGGCCGTCCCCGCGGTCAGGCGGACCACCTCCCGGACGGCCGGATCGCGCCAGTTTTCCCGGTCAGTAATGACGCTGCCGAGATGATCCACGCCTAAGGCGATCATTTGTTCCGCTTCCCAGGGCTTCTGAATCTCATAGATCTGAACGAGCATTTTTTCTGTCCGGTTGCTGGTTTTTGATATACATAATTGATGACCCTGTAGATGTCAAATGCGGCGTTCCCTGCCATTCCCCACCAGCGGGAAGCAGGTATTTCATGGAAAGTTTTCGGCGCCAACGAACGGAAAGCGAAGCTCAATGATCACAGAGCACCGTCTAATGCGCATAATCACGACTATTTACAGGTTCATCCAACTTACCGTCCTTGACAAGCCCGGCGCCATGTGTTACCGACGAAGGCAATTTGAGGAATGATATAAAATGGTTATATCTTCACCGATTCTGCCGGATCTCAAGGGTCGTTTTCCCTTTCGCCTGGGGACCACCTCTTATATCATTCCCGACGCGATTCTCCCCAATGTCCGCTTTCTGGCGCCCTGGGTGGACGAGATCGAACTCGTGCTGTTCGAAAGCGGCCGGGATGACAATCTGCCCTCCGGGGAAGACATCTCCGCCCTGGCCGCTCTGGCGGGAGAACACCGGTTGACCTATAACGTCCATCTCCCCACGGACGTCCTCCTGGGCCATCCCGACGCCGGGATCCGGGCCGCCGCCTGCGCCACCATCATGAGGTTCTATGAACGGACCCGCTCCCTTCCGCCTACGGCGTACTGCCTCCACCTGGAAAAGGACCGGCGCCGGGAAATGACGCCCGATACGGTGGGCGCCTGGCTAACCAACCTCTTGTATTCCCTCGAACATCTCTTTGAGGCGGGGCTGCCGCCCTCCCTCGTCGCCGTGGAAAACATCGATTATACCTTCCGCTGGATCTATCCCCTCATCAGGGATCTCGACCTGCCGATCTGCCTGGACCTCGGCCATCTGCTGATCCAGGGAGAAGACGTGGAAACATATCTGCATCTTTACGGCGACCGGACCGTCATGATCCACCTTCACGGCGTCGAGGCGGGCCGGGATCACCGTTCCCTGGCCGGGATTCCCGACCGGGAATGGCGGATCATCACCGCTTTCCTGAAGGATTATCAGGGCGGTCTGTCTATCGAGGTCTTTTCCCGGGAGGATCTGCATCGCTCCCTGACCAGAATGGAGGAAACGCTCTGATGGCCCGGATCGTCCTCATTACCGGCGGCAGCCGGAGCGGCAAGAGCGCTTTCGCCCAGCAACTGGCCGAATCCCTTTCGGAAACGAGGATCTATCTGGCCACCTGCCCCGTGGTGGACGGGGAGATGGCGGCCCGGATCGCCCGGCACCGCCGCGACCGGGAAGACCGATCCTGGCGGACCATCGAGGAGGAAACGGCCCTGGCGGGGGCCCTGGGGTGGGGACCGGACACGGGGGTCGTCCTCGTGGACTGCCTGACCCTCTGGATCAACAATCTCATGTTTGAGGCCCAGCGGCTTGGCGCTACCCTTACGGAGGACGATGTCGCCCATAAAGCCCGGGAAGTTTTACGGGCGGCGCGTCTCGGGGCGGAAACGGGGGCGGAAGGAGCCGCCGCTAATTATCTAATTCATTCGGGGACGCCGCCGGAAACGGGAATTTCGGACGCGGCGGTTGGCGGCGTTCAAACCGCCGCATCTTCCGAAGGGCCGCCAGCAACCCCGGACGGTGGAGGGCGGACGGTGATCTTCGTGACCAACGAGGTCGGCATGGGCATCGTCCCCGATAACCCCGGCGGCCGGCTGTTCAGGGATCTCGCCGGGCGGTGCAACCAGGTGTTCGCCCAAGAGGCCGACGCCGTCGCCTTCATGGTCAGCGGGATCCCGATGTGGATCAAGGGTAAATCGCCGGGCAAAAAGTAATTTTTCTTCCCCCCAACCCTTTCCTGCAAAAGAGGGGAGTTGAGAGGCTTTTGCCGAAGCGTCAATAAAAGAGGAAGGAAGCATATCCTTATGACTTTACTGGAATCTATCCTCCATGATTTTCCCCGGATCGACATGGATGCCCGCGCGGCGGCCCGGGCGCGTCTCGATCAATTGACCATGCCCCACTGGGCACTGGGGCGCCTCATGGATCTGGCGGAGGAACTGGCCGGCATGACCGGGCAGATGCCGCCCCCCGTGGCCGGAAAGACCATCGTCACCATGGCGGCGGATCACGGCATCGCCGCCCAGGGGGTGAGCGGCTATCCCCGGGAGGTCACGGTCCAGATGGTCCACAACATCGTCAGCGGCGGCGCCGGGATCAACGTCTTGGCCCGCCTTGCCGGCGCCCGGGTGGTCGTCGCGGACCTGGGGGTGGCCGGAGATCTTTCCGCACTAACGGAAACCAACAAAATCATTGACAAAAAAATTGCCTTAGGGACGATGGACATGACTAGGGGACCCGCCATGACCCGGGCTCAGGCCCTGCAGGCCGTCGAGGCCGGGATCGAGATTGCCCGGGAACTGGGACCGCTGACCCACGTCTTCGGCACGGGAGAGATGGGGATCGGCAACACCACGCCCAGCAGCGCCATCGTCGCCCTCTACGCCCGCGCCCCCATCCCCGATGTTACCGGCCGGGGCACGGGGATCGACGACCGGCAACTGGCCCACAAGGTCGCCATGATCGAAAAGGCCATAGCCGCCAATGTCCCAGACATAAGCGATCCAATCGATATCCTTGCGAAACTGGGTGGATTCGAGATCGCTGGAATCGCCGGGTTGATCCTCGGCGCCGCCGCGCAACGGAAGCCGGTGCTGGTGGACGGCTTCATCTCCACCGCCGGCGCCCTCATCGCCGCCCACATCGAACCCCTGGCCCGGAATTTCATGATCGCCTCCCACCGGAGCATGGAGCCGGGACACCGTATAGCATTGAAATGTTTGGATAAAAAACCACTTCTCGACCTGGATCTCCGCCTTGGCGAGGGGACGGGGGCGGCCCTGGCCATGCATTTGGTCGAGGCGGCGGCGCGAATCCTCACGGAGGTG
Source organism: uncultured Syntrophus sp. (assembly GCA_964571695.1). Taxonomy (GTDB): domain Bacteria; phylum Desulfobacterota; class Syntrophia; order Syntrophales; family UBA8958; genus UBA8958. The sequence continues at coordinate 2,269 of CAZNDG010000072.1, read as the reverse complement.
GCCACCTTTGCCGAGGCCGGTGTCTCCCAGGCCGGGGGCTGATGATCCCGGCCCCGGCCCTTAACGTCCCACGGCGGAGAAGGTGTTTGACGCTTTTATCAAGGATTTCAGATTTTTGGATGACTTCGGATCGGGTTGCCCGGGGGCTGAAGAAACGCAGCCGGTCCCGTAGATGATCGTCCCGCAAGCCGGAATTCCCTCGAGGTGGTTGTTCAGATGAAGGCCCTCATTGCCGCTTTTCAGTTCCTCACCACGTTCCCGGCGCCGGGAGGCAAAGGAGTCGGGGAAAAGGATATCGCCGGCAGCCTGCCCTTTTTCCCGGTGGTGGGCCTTGTTATCGGCGGAGCGGCGGCGGTCGGCGATTTTGTCTTTTCCCTCCTGTTTCCCCCCGGGGTCGCCGCCGTCCTGACCGTCCTGCTCCTGGTCCTCATAACCGGCGGCCTCCACCTGGACGGCCTGGCCGACACCGCCGACGGCATCTTCAGCGTCCGGAACCGGGAGCGGATGCTGGAGATCATGCGGGACAGCCACATCGGGACCATGGGGGTCCTGGCCGTCTTTTTCGTCCTCGCCCTGAAGATCGCCGCCCTGGCGCCGCTGATCCATGACCAGCGTCTGGGGATCATTATCCTCATGCCCCTCGCCGGACGGACGGCGATGCTCCTCATGCTCACCGCGTTGCCCTACGCCCGGAAAGACGGCGGACTGGCCTCCCTCTTCATCCGCCGCCGGTCCTGGCTCCATCCAATTTTTGCAATGATTTTCATGATTATTGCCGGTTCTTTCCTCGGCGCCGGCGGGTGGCTGCCCTCCCCCTGGTCGGGACTGCTCACGGCCCTGAGCGGCATCGCCGCCGCCGTGCTCACCGCGGGGCTTATTTACCGAAAGCTGGGCGGGTTTACCGGGGACACCGTCGGGGCCGCCGCGGAAATCGCGGAAACGGCGGTGGCCCTGACCGGACTGGCGGCCTGCCTCCTATAGAAAAGATAAATATGCCGCTTGAATATCAGATTGTCACGGCGGTGATCCTGGATCTGCTCTGGGGCGATCCCCGCCGGCTTCCCCATCCGGTGAAACTCATCGGCCGGCTCGCCCTGGGCGGCGAGGCCTTAACCCGGAAGCTGATCCCCGCGCCCCGACTGGCGGGGATCAGCACGGTTATCGGCGTCCTGGCGGCCGTCGCCGGCATCTGCTGGGGTCTGATCGTCCTGGGCTCGGCACTCCATCCCCGGCTGGGTGACGCCTTCTCCATCCTGATCATCTACACGACCCTCGCCGCCCGGGATCTGGCCCGGCACAGCGGCGAGGTCTATGAAAGCCTCGCCGGGGGGCATCTGCCCGGGGCGCGGCGACGCGTGGGCATGATCGTGGGCCGGGATACGGATGTCCTGGACGAACCGGGCGTGACGCGGGCGGCCGTGGAAAGCGTCGCCGAAAACACCGCCGACGGGGTCACCGCCCCGCTGATCTTCGCCTTTCTCGGCGGCCCCGTGGGCGCCATGCTCTACAAGGCGGTAAACACTCTGGATTCCACCTTCGGATACAAAAACGAGCGCTACCGGGAATTCGGCTGGGCCGCCGCCCGCCTCGACGATCTCGTCAATTATGTCCCGGCCCGCCTGACCGCCGCCTTCATACCAGCCGCCGCGTTGATGCTGGGATTGAACGCCCGTAATTCCATAAGGATTTTGATGCGTGACCACCGCCGCCACCCCAGCCCCAACTCCGGATTGCTCGAGGCGGCGACGGCCGGCGCCCTCGGGGTGCAACTCGGCGGTCTCAATCACTATTTCGGGCAACCGTCGGCCCGGCCCACCATGGGCGACCCCTTACGTCCCCTGGAGCCCCAAGACATCCTCCGGGTAAACCGGTTGATGTTCACCACCTATGCCCTGATCCTCGCCGGGGGATTGGCCCTGATGCTCGCCGCGGGTTGAACCCATGGAATTGAAAATGCCGCTGTAAACGCCCGGACTCGAGCGGCCCGCACTGCGCCACGCTGCCTCATCAGCGGCTCTCCGGCGGCGGCATGGACCTCGGTCGTACCCGGATCGGCATGGACATGACTCGGCGCGGATCGGCAAAGGAAATCCGGTCCTCAAGTATCACTGATTATCTCCGTCATCTCTTTTCTCAATTTTACCGGCTCGATCTGCTTTTTCCGCATCCGCAGGTTGAGCATTTCCACCGTCACGGAAAAGGCCATGAAAAAGTATGAGAGCTTTGCATAACTGCGGAAAAATGGTTCGCAAGCGGCGAATCAAATGTT
>CAZNDG010000071.1:0-8472 GCA_964571695.1 uncultured Syntrophus sp. | reverse complement strand
CCAGGGTCCTGGCCCGCTGTTTCCGTGACGCCGGCTTCGAGGTCATCTATACCGGTTGTCATCAGACGCCGGAACAGATCGCTTCCGCGGCGATCCAGGAAGATGTTGATGTAGTGGGGCTGAGCTGCCTGTCCGGGGCCCATCGCTATCTGTTCCCCGCCGTTGCCAAGCTCCTGAAGGAGCAGGGCGCCGACGACATCACCGTCGTAGGCGGCGGGATTATCCCGGAGCAGGATTTCCAGATGCTTTATGACGCCGGCCTCAAGGCCATCTGGGTGCCGGGGGCGAAGCTGGACAGCATCGTGGAATGGTTCAGAACGAATGTACAACCAAGGGCTTGATATCATGGAAAAAGTTAAAAAAATTCGCGGCGGGGACGTGAGAACGGCCTCCCGCCTCATACGCAACCTGGAAGATGGCATGATCGAAGCGCGATCCACCATCAAGCATATCTTTCCCCTGACCGGCAAGGCCCATGTCATCGGCCTTACCGGTTCACCGGGAGCGGGCAAGAGTACGCTGGTGGACGGCCTGGTGGAGTCCTTCCGCAAGAAGGATAAAACCGTGGGCGTCCTGGCCGTTGACCCGACCAGCCCCTTCACCGGCGGGGCCATCCTGGGCGACCGGATCCGCATGCAGCGTCATGCGGAAGACCCGGGGGTTTTCGTCCGGTCCCTGGCGACCCGGGGCGCCCTGGGGGGCTTGGCCAAGGCCGTCGGCGACGCGATCCACATCCTTGATGTCATGGGAAAGGACATGGTGATCGTGGAAACAGTCGGCACCGGTCAGCAGGAGGTGGATATCATCAACCATTCCCATACGGTGATCGTGGTCTTGATTCCGGGGATGGGCGACGAGATCCAGGCGATCAAGGCCGGGATTATGGAGATCGCCGACATATTCGTCATCAACAAGGCGGACCGTGAGGGTTCCTCCAAGCTCAGGCGGGAGATCATGGCGATGCTCGACATGGCGCCGCCCGAGACCTTTGCCGCTGGTTGGCGACCCCCAATTATCCGGGTGGAAAATGCCTTCGAGCCGGAGGGCTTTGGCAAGAGCCTGGAGGAGCTGTCGGCAACGATCGAAAAACACTACCAGCATCTGGTCCAGCATAACCTCATCGGGTCCCGGGTCCGCCGGAAGGCGGTGGTGGAACTCAACGAAGCGATCCGGAACAGTGTTCTGGAACCCGTACTGAATCGACTCGTGCAGAACGGTGAGATAGAAGGGATGATTCAGAAACTGATCAATAAGGAGACGGATCCCTACACCCTTGCCGAGGATGTGGCGCGACGGTATCTCAAGGAATGCAGCGATTGAGATTGCTTTTAAACAGCGGTGAAAGCCCGGGATGATGAAGCTCATCCCGGGCTTTCATCTTGACCGCAATCATCATCCGATCAGGAAAGGTGCGAAAAAGTGGCGGCGGACAATATTATAGAAACTACCCTGGCGAAGTTCAACCGGGGAATCGTCATGGTCATTACCGGCAACGGCAAGGGAAAGACGACGGCCGCCGTCGGTCAGGCCCTCCGCGCCCTGGGTCATGGGCGTAAGGTTTTTATGATCCAGTTCATGAAGGGCAAAAAGTATGGCGAAGTCCTGGCCGCCGAGCGTTGTCTCCCCGACTTCACCATCCGCCCCAGCGGTCTGGACAGTTTCGTCATGCGGGATAACCCGGCGCCCATCGACCGGGAACTTGCCCAGGCGGGACTGGAGATGGCCCGGCAGGTGGTTGCCGCCGGGGAGCATGACCTGGTAATCCTTGACGAGGTCAATGTCGCCCTGGACTTCAAGTTGATCGATCTGGAGGACGTCATCGCCGTGGTGGCCAATAAACCGCCGGCGGTGGACCTCATCCTCACGGGACGGTACGCCCCCCAGGAGATTGTCGCTCTCGCTGATACGGTAAGCGAGATCCAGGAGATAAAGCATCACTACGCCAAGGGGATCAAGGAGCGTGCCGGGATGGAGTTTTAATGCCCCGTCCCTCTCTATGCCATTGAAAATGCGGTGATTTATGAACAAGAATCACCTTCGGTGATTTATGGACAGTAATCACCCGCGATGTAAGAGAAAAGATGCAGGACACTCGCGACACGGCGCAAAAGATCGCTTCCCTAATCGCATTCCTCAAAGAACAGGGGGCGACGGCCGCCCTGCCCCTGGCGGTGGACCGGATCGTCATTGACGAGCGGGTCCGACTGAAGTGCCGGGTGCCAGTCTGCGACAGTTTTCACAAGAACCTCATGTGCCCCCCCTTTGTCATGTCCGTGGCGGAATTCCGGGAAGTCCTGATTCGTTATCGGGAGGCCGTCGTCCTCCAGGTGGCGGAAGAGATTGCCGACCTGGACGGCTGCCGGCCCAGTGAGGATGTGTATGCCCCGGCGGGAAGGCTCCACGAACTGGTCAACTTGGGAGAAAAAGAGGCCTTTCTGGCCGGTTTTCGCTTCGCCGCCGGGTTGATCGGCGGCTGCTGCCGTCTCTGTCCGGTCTGTGTGGCCGTGGAAGGCGGGATGCATTGCCGTTTTCCCTTTCAGGCCCGCCCTTCCCTGGAGGCCATGGGGATCGACGTGGCGGCGACACTGGAAAACGTGGGCTTGTCCCTTGTCTTTCCCGTCCAGGATAGGGTGGCCTGGACGGGATTGATACTTTTGAGCTAAAGTCGGTATCGGCAGCGGGGCAATGAGCAACGGTGGACAACGGAGATGTTTATTGACGACGGCAATACCGGATGGCGTGGCGGTGGGGGCCGTGAGGCCGGGTACAACAATCATGGAAGACCGCCGATTGTTGATGAATCGGGCCGCCGAAACGGTGCTTTCATTTTTATGAACGAGTTTTTTTAACATAGACAAGGAGGAGAATCGGGCAATGGCAATTTTGAAGGAAGCGGGGATACCCATCGGTCGCATGTTGTTCATTCCCAAGGAAGGCAGTTTGACCCGGAACGATCTGGAGATCGAATCCACCGGCCAGTATCAGCTCATGGAGCGACCGGACTGTTTTGTCGTGAAAAATGCCGAATGCTGCCGGAGCATTTCGGTCAAGGTGAAAACCAAAGAGGCATAAACGCATGGGGAAAAGGATCCGGTTAGGATAGCCCCCAGGCGTGATCATGATCGGCCGCCACCCGGTCACCGGGGGTCCACAAGAGCATCTTGTTTAGCCGGATGAAGACCCATGGCTTCGCCCCGCCAAAGACAGGATGGTTTCCCCCGTCGGAGAAGTAGCCCAAATGCAACTATTTCAGGTAGATGCAGTCGCGTATCAGCTACTGTACAGGGCCTGTTTTTAATTTTTCTTTTTCCTTGCCAAGAAGTTTCCCGCCGGAATAACCGTAGTATAAACTAAAAATAATTAATATGTTACTTATGTTTTCGATATGTAGCGACGGCGGATTTCTCCCATCTTTACCGGGTGTCCGCCTTCTCTGGCACAACGTTTGCCATTACTAACAACGGGGAGGAAATTGATAGGGAACATTTCCTTTTCCCACCGTGGGAGGTGATGCCTCATCAACCCGGTGTGACGGGATTCACAAGGTATTGCCTGCGCTTTGGAGCGGTGATGGTTAGAAGATATAACAATAAATCCCGAGAAAGGAGGATGAAATTATGCCAGGAGGAGATAGAACTGGACCCCGGGGATTGGGGGCCATGACCGGACGGGCGGCGGGATATTGCGCCGGATTCGATGTTCCCGGACGTGCGAATCCCGCCGTCGGACGGGGTCTAGGAATGGGATTCGGAAAAGGGGGCGGCGCCTGGGGACGCAGTTTCGGAGGCCGGGGGCGGCGGAATATGTTTTTTGCCACCGGTCATCCGGGCTGGGCGCGTTTCGGCGGGTATGCCACACCTTACGGGTATGCGGCGCCTTTCCAGGCTCCCAATCCGGAGCTGGAAAAACAGGCGCTGAAAGGCCAGGCCGAGGCACTGCAGGAGGAACTGGAACTCGTCCGTAAGCGTCTCGATGAGCTCGAAACCGGCGCCGCGGCGCCATGATCACCCCGGTGCAAACGACGGGAAAAACCACATCCGGCTGGGTGAATAGGAGGGCGGCTTCTTCCGGATATCCAGAGGTCGCTGGGCCTCGTGTCGCTGAGCGGCGAAGGAAACCGCAAGGATTCTCTTTTCCTGTACAGCAAAAGATACCATTTCGCCAACTGGCCGACGAAGTTTTAGGATCGTTGCCGGTGCCGGGTGGGCGGAGAGAAATCTCCGGCAGCTCAATCAATGGCGCTTCCCCAGGGGTTGATCCAGGGATTGGCGGCGCAGGCCGGGCAAAAGACCTTGGTATTTATCGAACCGCAGTCCTGCTGCCACATGTCGAACTTCCGGCATGACCGGCACAGGGCCTTGTCGCATCCGTCACAATAAATGATACCGGGATATTTACCGCAGAGCGCACAGATCTCTTTTCCCTCGATGATGCGCATTTAAAAAACTCAAACCCTTCTGCATCCAAGTAGTTTTAGAGCCGCCTGGCGCACGAAAGTGCCTCGCCGCGATATTCGCAAGGTTTTTTATCAAGATGTCAGCCGGCCATCCCGTCCGCGATGGCCGGCTGACAGTTGTAAAAAATACTTATCCGCTGGAAAATTCCCGCTCTATTTCCGGATTATCGACGCTGCGGCTCCAGCGTGCGAATGGCACGTTAATTATTAGTTGGAGCAACCTGCTCCACCTGCGGTGCCTCAAGAGGGTTTGTCGGACTGATCGGCGGCGGGATCCTTGAGGTTCTCCACGTTTTTTCCGAAGGGCTTGGAGGCTGCCTCGTCATAATCCGCCAGGCTCAGCTCCGCTGCGATTTCCGCCGCATCGGTGATGATCTCCCGGCAGTGCAGGGCATGGTCCCGGCAGAGCCAACTGTCGTGCCATGGCGAGGTCAACTCCCGACACAGGGTATTGCCGTACTTGTCGGAGAACTTGATCGGGATCTGATTGAAGAGACGGTAGGCCCCGGGCTTTCCGTAGAGCTGGTTCACCGCCTTTTTTACCACCTCTTTGCCCTCTCCCTCCGGCAGGCCGCCGCGGCCGTGGACGCATCCTACAGCGATAATCGCCCCGGTGATGGCGCCGCAGGTGTCGCCGTAGAGACCGACGCCGCCGCCGAACCCCGTGGCCACCTTCTTCACTTCCGGTGGCAGACCGGTGTCGATTTCTCCGGTCACCGCTTCGACGATGCACTCCGCACAATTGTAACCCAGGGTAAAATTCTTCCTGGCCCGTTGCTTGATGGCTGCGATCTTTTCTTCCTTCGACATGATTCCCTCCTGAAAATTCCTAAAAATTGATTCCGGCCCGCGGTCCCCCTGTCGGCGCCTCCGGCCGGGACTTTTTAAAGTTGCCTGTGGGTGAATCGATATCGTAAGCAGTGACTGACAAGCACCTATTTCTGCAACCCCGGCGCGAAAATGTCAAGGATTTTTGTTCCGCACCGCCCACCGCACCTGGCGGCAGATGCCCCGGATGATCTTGACGTCCCGGGAAAAAAGTCCCGTCCGGGACAGCAGCCGGCGGATGTGCATGAGCCAGTAATCAGGATTCTGAGGATTGAGGAAGCCGATTTCCATCAACACCTCCTTGACCTGCTCGTACATCCCCTCGATTTCCCGTGAGGAGGCAAGCTTTGGGGTAAAGCCCTTTTTTTTCTCTGCCGCGGCGAGGAAGATTTCGTAACAGAGGATCATCACCGCATGGGAGAGATTGATGGATTTGAGTTGTTCCGACACCGGGATGGCGACGACGGAGTGACAATAACGAAGATCGCTGTTGCTTAAGCCCTTGTCTTCGGAGCCGAAAAGCAGGGCCACCGTGTTGCGCCGGGACAGCTCCGCCAGGGACGGCGCTATCTCCCGCGGAGAGAGGACGGGTCCCCGGGCGGACCCGAGGCGGGAGGTGGTGCCGACAATGTATTGAAACGGGGCGAGGGCGTCATCGAGACGATCATGATAGCCGATCCGATCCACGATGTCCGCGGCGAAATGGGTGGACATGATCTTCATCTCCGCCGCGGCGAAAGGGCCAGCTTCGGAGACGATTAGCTTGCCCATACTCATGTTCTTCAGGCAGCGTGCCGCGGAGCCGATGTTGCCCGGATACTTGGGTTTATGGAGAACGACCGTGAAATTTTCCAAATGAGCGGGAATCATGACCTTTACGACCTACGATGATTTGCCGTCTTTTGTCAACCCGTCATCTTCGGGCGAGCTGCGAATGATCCGTTGCCTCATCATGGAATCACGGTAGAGTGGATCTCTATGACCGCATTGACACCGAAGATTTGCGACCTTATAATAAATCATCATCATGGCGGCGCTTACGGGACGGAGGAGGTGAAAAAGCAAGGAAGGCGAGCAGGCACAAGAGCAAGGCGTCAGCGAGAAGGTTCCAAGGGTTGAGGAAATCGTTTCAAACGAAAGGAGGAATGAGCCATGTCGGTGAAAATTCTGATCAAAAGGATAGTCCCGGCGGATAAGGAAGGAGATCTCCTGACACTCATCAAAGAACTGCGCAATGCGGCGACGGCCTGTCCCGGATATATAACCGGGGAAACGATGCGTAACGTGGAAAAACCCGATGAATACCTGGTCATCAGCACCTGGGACAGCGTCTCGGCCTGGCGGCAATGGCTGTCCGGTCCGGACCGGGTCACGATTCAGAAGCGGATTGACGATCTGCTGGGGGCAAAGACGGAATACGAAGTCTATCATTACAACCCGATTCCCGCCCCTACCCTGAGCGGCTTCAAGGGCTGGGAAGGCGGCTGACGTCCCCGGGATGGAAGGAAGCGACTTTCTGAAAAGAATTTAGATTCATCCGGCGGAAGCATACTTTTATCTCTATCATGTACAAGGTGAGTGCTTGGGAGGTCAGCCCGGATCGTTGAAAACGGGTCGTAAGGTGCTCTTTTTTTGAACGTGATAGTTCAGTGGAAGATAATAGGGTAGTGTAAAATGTTTTGTGTAAAATTGGAGTAGCCAAAAAGGTAGGAAAAAAGGCGCTTTTCCTTTAGAAGGGTTTTTCCCCAAAAACCTGTACGAAAGGATAAAGCGCCATGAAACTGGAAGTAACGGTAGCGGAAATTGCGGAAATATTCAAGGTCATTCAGGAACGTCCGGAGCGACTTTTTGAGATGATACGTTTGGATGTGCGGGAATCCGTTGGGAAGTACTTGACGGCAATGATGGAAGCGGAATTGACCCAATTCATGGGGCGAGATGCTTATGAGCGTGTTGCCGGCAATGAGAAGTATCGCAACGGTTCCTATCATCGTTCCTTCACCTTGAAGAATATCGGTGAGGTCCAAGTCAAGATTCCCCGTGATCGTAAAGGAGAATTCAAGACTGCGGTCATTCCAAGGAGCAAGCAATATGAGAATGAGATTGGCCGTGATTTGGGCGTTCTGTTTTTAGGAGGTGTCAGTACCCGGACCCTCTCTATGATTTCTGAGCGTCTAATTGGCCGGAAGATATCGCCCACGGAGATCAGCTCGGTCAATGTGGAATTGTCGGAGGCGGTAGAGCGATGGCGGCAGCGGGATTTATCTTGTGAACCGGTAAAATATCTGTTTGTGGATGGCGTCCATTTTCCCATGCGCATGGGCAACAGCGTTGAAAAGGTGCCTGTTTTAGTCGCTGTGGGGGTGAAAGAAGATGGCGATAGATTGGTTGTCGGCATGCAATCAGGCGATAAGGAATCTGCACCTGTCTGGCGTGAATTCTTCAAAGATCTGAAAGTTAGGGGTTTGGATGCCCAAAAGATTACTTTGGGAATTATGGATGGTTTGCCCGGATTGGAGGCAGTCTTCAAAGAGTAATTCTCCCATGCCCGAATCCAGCGTTGCCAGGTCCATGTGGCAAGAAACATACTGGCCAAAGTGCCGAAGAAATTCAAGCAGGAAGTGGCAGATGATCTACGTTCCATATTCTACGCCGATACGAAGGAAAAATCTCTGGAACATTGGCACACATTCCAACAGAAGTGTCAGAAAGCCATTCCTTCTGCCGTGGAATGCCTGGAACGGAATATTGATGCATGCTTGACCTTTTTCAATTATCCCTCTGAGGAATGGGTCTCTTTGCGAACCACAAATATCATAGAACGATTGAACAAGGAGTTTGAACGACGGACAAAGGTTATGGAGATTGTAGCCGGAGAAGCGGCTTGTTATCGCATCTTGGCATTCATATCTCTGAAAATGGAAATACATTGGAAATCAGCCCCTCTGGGAAAAGTGCCTAAACGGCTACCATTCCTTGATAAATTGGCTCATGATAATTTAACACAAAAAACTTGACAGTACCATATCATGACTGTTAGAGGAATTGCCACCGGTTGTAAGACAAACAAAGAAGTGAAGGTACTCCATGCAAGACGAGCACACTTTTGATGACAAGCCCGGCACTATTTTTCTGGTTCCTCGCTGTTTCATGTGGGTAGTCTGAATTCGAGTTTACCTCCGATGAGG
>CAZNDG010000070.1:0-8794 GCA_964571695.1 uncultured Syntrophus sp. | reverse complement strand
AAAGCATTTGATTCGCCGCTTGCGAACCATTTTTCCGCAGTTATGCAAAGCTCTCTTTACTTCATTAGTCTGAAAATACATCTGCGCGATCTATCCTAAACATTTTTATCGTTCGTGGGTGTTGGACAAACATGACAATTCATTTTTGACTTCATTTACACCTGATTTTGTTCACTTTTAATTTTCATCCCCTTCAAGGGGATTAAGGCGGGGATGGGTTGCTGTCAAGAGTTTTTCATTTTTTGACAATTCTGATCTCCAAAAGCAGCGGCCAGTACTTGCCCGTAACAAAGAGGCGGTCCCGTGCCGCATCGTAGGCGATGCCGTTGAGGACGTCGGCGCGGCGCCGGGAGGCCGGCGTCGCCGCCGCCAAAAGCCCGGAGAGGTCGATCCGTCCCCGGAGCCGTCCCGTCCGGGGATCAATGATCGCGATGATGTCCGTCGGCCAGAGATTGGCGTAAATCATTCCCCGGACGTATTCCAGCTCGTTGATCCCGCCCACGGCGCCGCCGTATTCGTCCCGGACCGGAAGCCTCCCTGTTTCCCGGAACGTTTCCGGATCGTAAAAGCGCAGCATCGGGCTGCCGTCGCTGACGATGAGCCGCCGGCCGTCGTGGGTTATTCCCCAGCCCTCGTGGTCATAGTGAAAAACGCCCCGGGGGCGGAACGAGTCACGGTCGTAGATGAAACCCCGCCGGGAGCGCCAGGTGAGTTGGATGATCCGGTCTTTCCAAACGGTGATCCCTTCCCCGAAATGGCTCCGGTCCAGCCGCCGCTCCTGGAGGACCCGACCGGTTGTCAGGTCCACCCGGCGCAGGGAGGATTCTCCATCCCGGCCCGTGCCCTCGTAGAGCCGCCCGTCCACCCAGGCCAGGCCCTGGGTGAAGGCACCGGGATCGTGGGGATAGGCGCGGACGACCCGGTAGTGGTATTCGGTCGGCGGGGCTGGAGGGTGTACCGGGGCTGTAGGGGCCGCCGTCAACACCGGCCCCCCGCCGGCGGGGGGAGTGGGCGCCCCGGGCGATGATCCCTGGGGCGTAAAAAGAGAAATACCGCCGCCACTCGGGTTGATCGCCCCCGGGGTGGGGAAAACGGCGCCGGCAAGGACCGGCATATTCGCCGCCGCGGCTCCGTACACGCCGGCCAAAATCAGGATGAGGACAAATTTTTTTTTCGCAACCACGGCCAGCACCCCCTGCATAATCGCCGCTGATAGGGCGGGAATCGATCGCTCCTTGTTCTTCCTCCCGGCCGCAACGGAAATTGCCCGGGTCTTGGCTTGTGTTCTCTCGTGTTCTGTGTTAGGAAGCCCCCCATGATAGTTATCAACGATGAAACAACACCCTGTGGCTGTTGCGGGAAGCTGCCGGCGGTAATTTACTGCGACGGCTGCCAGGCGCCGCTCTGTGTCTCCTGCCGGACCTTCGATCTCTGGGGTTACGGGTGCGGCCATGTGGACAGCAAGGCCTTCTGCCCGCGCTGCCTCTGTGATCCCGCCGTCAATCCTTACAGCGGTTTCCCCGACAAATAGAGGACGAATAGAGAACCGGTCTGAAAATCAGTGCGTCTGATTACTGGTCGTAATTTTAGCATCCGGTGGCGCCGGCGGTGGTAAAGCGCGTCGCTTCTTTGCCCTGGCGGTAAAAATGCTAATTTTAAAGACCTGACCCCGTTGCGGTTACTATTCGTACGGGAGGGATTCCCGGATCGGGGCGGGTATCCGGCCGTAGCGGCTTTCGAACTCCTCCAGGAAGGCCCGCCGGCCCCGGAAGAAGTCCTCCACCCGCCGCCGCGTCAGCTCCCGGTCCGTGAAGAGGCGGTGGGCGTTCATCTGGTCGAGATTGGCCCGGTCGCACTTGATGGGATAGCGGTACCCGAGGCAGTCGCCTTCCGGGCTGAACCGCAGTTGGGTTCGAACCAGGTCGTTGTAGGCCGCCAGGGACTGGCGCAGGGTCACCTTCATCTCTTCCGGGCCGATATGCCCCGTGTTGGCCAGATAGCATTGGATGCCGTTCCTCTTCACGATGTCATAAAAGATCAGGGCGTGTTCCAGGCGGTCCCCGGCGAGGAAGGGATCGAGGAAGACCACCCGTTTGAACTTTCCCGCCTCATCGGGGTTGCCCCCGGTGCTCTCGATGGATTCGCCGTAGATGAACTGCATCGTCGCCTGTTCCGGCGAGAGGCGGCTGATGACGTTGGCCAGGGGGTTCCGGGTGAGCATCACGATGTAATGGACCTTGTCCGCCCGCAGACCCGGCGCGGCGATCTCCAGATGCTCCCGGGTGACCACGGCCCGGGCGTTCCCCGTCTTGGTGATGTCCCGGAAATCGGGGATGTAGGGATACTTCGTCACCGCGACGTTTTCCAGGAAGGCGTCCCGCGATTCCGCCGCCCGGAGGATCTCCGGCTGGCTCTCGTCAAGGCCTTCGGTCTTCACGTAGAGGCCGCCGACTTCGAAGGCGGCGTAGCTGCCGTCGAAGGCCAGGGTCCCGCCGTCGTCGCCGATCATCTCCGAGGATTCCCTGGGGAGCTTGGCGAACTTCCGGCAGAGGGTCGTCGTCTTTCCCGTGGCGGTGAGTCCCGAGATGGCGGTAACGATCTCCTTCAACTCCGGGCGTTCCGTCTCGGGATCATAGACCCACAGTAAGTCCCGCCGGGCGCCGGTGTGGAGGAAGATCCCCGACTTGTCGATGGCCTTCACGCGCCAGTCTTCGAACTGGAAAACCCCCTTCTTCCCCTCCCCCAGATAAATGGTGTTCCGGCAGATCTTGACCTGCTCCCCCCGGCGGCTTCCCATCCAGAGGCGGACGTCGATGTCCTTGTCCACCAGTTTTTTCTTCTTGTTGAATTCGAAGGCCTCGTCGGTGAAGTAGATGATCGTGTAGGTCGGATCTTCCACGAACCGGGGCGCCGGATAGTCGAACAGGAGCTTCAGCCCGTAGGCGAGCTGGGCATAAGGTTCAGGGATCAGGAAACGGGCCGTGACGCCGTCCCGGCTGTCGCCGATGATCGTATCGAGGGCGATGATCCGCTCCCGGCTCAGGACCGCCGCCGCCTGGTCCGCCAGGGCCTCTTCGGCTTCCCCGAAGGGATGGTCGATGCTGTTGCGGGTGTGGGGGGCGGAACGGGACATGGGCTCCGAATCGGCGGCCACGGAGCCGAACTGGGTCTGGATCACCCCTTCCTGACGGAGGGCGATCTGCTTGAGCTCCTCCAGGGAACGGCCCGCGATGAGACGTTGCGACTGCCGGGCCTCCTCATAGATCCGCCGGGCGACGCGCGGGAATACCTCCATAAATCCTCCTAAGGGGGACACTTACCATATTTTTCATTTGCGTCCCCTTTTGATGGTTATATAGGTCTTGCCCGGCGGCCTGTCAAGACGGAAAGAGGCCAGGGTTTGTAAGCCACCGAGTGGCCGGTGCGCGGCGCCTCCATGACCAAGAACCGCCATGCCCGTCCCCATTTTGCGAACTCCTTTTATTCCTCCCCCTTGAAGGGGGAGGCAAGGAGGGGGATGGGTCGATGAGTGGTCAGGGCGAGGAGCTTAAACCCATCCCCTCCCCGGCCCTCCCCGACGTTACAGTACAACTTGAAGGGGATGGGGATTTGCGACTTTTTTACGAGACCGTTTTATTTGTGAAATGGAATTCTCCTTGAGCTTTTCCCCGCCTTCTGTTAGAAATTTCCAAAAATTAGACTGGCAAATTAGCTAATTGAGAGCTTTGCATAACTGCGGAAAAATGGTTCGCAAGCGGCGAATCAAATGCTTTTCGCCGTTGCGTGATTGAACTTAACGCTTGGTAATGAATAAGGTTTATACGTTACCCATTCAGAGGCGAAAAAGATTTCTGAGCCGCGGCGAAGCCATTTTTCAAAGGTCTCTAATTATCAACGGCCCGGCGCCGGGAGACCGCTAACGGATCGTCAAAATCGTTTGGAGGGGTTTTATGGAGAAAAAACACAGGTTTTCCCTCTGGTACGTCCTCATCGGAATCTGGCTGGTCCTCATCATCCAGAGTTACATCGCCGCCCTTTTTTCCGTCCAGGTCATCCCGTACAGTCAGTTTCTCACCCACCTGAAAAACGGTAAGATCACCGAAATCGCTGTCACAGCCAATCAGATCCAGGGCAAGATGAAGGTCGATGAAAAATCTGGGGAACTCAAGGCCTTCCGGACAATTCGCGTCGATCAGGAGCTTTCCGCGATGCTGACCCAGTATCCGGTGGTCTTCAAGGGGGAGATCGAGTCCACCTTCCTCCGGGACCTCCTCTCCTGGGTATTGCCCATTCTGCTGTTCATCGGCATCTGGTATTTCATCATGAAGCGCTTCAGCTCCCAGCAGGCGGGCTTCCTCTCCCTGGGGAAGAACAAGGCCAAGATCTATATGGAGGATGAACTGAACATCCGCTTCAAAGATGTCGCCGGCGTGGACGAGGCGGAGCAGGAACTGGCGGAGGTCATCGATTTCCTGAAGAATCCCAAGAAATTCACCGATCTGGGGAGCAAGATCCCCAAGGGAATCCTCCTGGTCGGACCCCCGGGGACGGGGAAGACCCTCCTCGCCAAGGCGGTAGCCGGAGAGAGCGGCGTCCCCTTTTTCAGTATGAGCGGCTCGGAATTTGTGGAGATGTTCGTCGGCATGGGGGCGGCCCGGGTTCGGGATCTCTTCGAACAGGCCAAGCAAAAAGCACCCTGCATCATCTTCATCGACGAACTCGACGCCCTGGGGAAGGCCCGGGGGTTCAGCCCCACGGGGGGCCATGACGAGCGGGAGCAGACCCTCAACCAACTGCTGGTCGAAATGGACGGTTTCGACCCCAAGGTGGGGGTGATCCTCCTGGCGGCGACGAACCGCCCCGAGATCCTCGATCCCGCCCTCCTGCGGGCGGGGCGCTTCGACCGCCACATCCTTGTGGACCGCCCGGACAAGAAGGGCCGCGAGGACATCCTCAATGTCCACCTCAAAAAAGTCAAGGTCGGCGCCGATATCGACGTGGGGGTCCTGGCCGGAATGACGCCGGGGATGGTCGGGGCTGATCTGGCCAATCTCGTCAACGAGGCGGCCCTGCTGGCCGTCCGCCACGGCAAGGACGTCGTGGAGATGAAGGAGTTCGAGGAGGCCGTGGAACGCATCATCGCCGGCCTGGAAAAGAAGAACCGCCTCATCAACGAGGAGGAGCGCAAGATCGTGGCCTACCACGAAATGGGACACGCCCTGGTGGCCATCTCCCTGCCCGGCACCGATCCGGTCCAGAAGATCTCCATCATCCCCCGAGGGATCGCCGCGCTGGGCTACACCATGCAGGTCCCCACGGAGGACCGGTTCCTCATGCGGAAGACGGAACTCCTCAACAAGGTTGCCTCTCTCCTCGGAGGGCGGGCGGCGGAGCAGATCGTCTTCGGCGACATCTCCACGGGGGCCCACAACGACCTCTCCCGGGCCACAGACATCGCCAAGAGCATGGTCAAGGAATACGGAATGAGCGAGAAACTCGGACAGGTCTATCTCGCGCACGACCAGCGCCAGCGCTTCCTCGATGCCGGCGTCCGGGACGGCGGCGACTACAGCCCCGAGACCGCCCGGGACATCGACGCCGAGATCAAGGCCATCATCGACCGCCAGTACGCCGTCGCCCTGGCCATACTCCAGGAAAAGCGGGACGCCCTCGACCGCGGTGCCGCCCTCCTTCTCGAAAAGGAAAAGATCGACGGCGCCGAGATCAAGGCCCTCCTATAAAATGGAGACGGGTCTCTTTTTTTCGAAGGTCCTTTTTGAACGATGGATTTTTGAAACAAGGATATTGTTGCTATGCCGGCACGCTTTTCCCAGAAAACCCTGAGCATCGCCCGGGCCCTCATCGAGTCGGTTCACGACGGGATGTTCATCGCCGATCACGAAGGCTACTTCATTATGGCCAACGAGGCCTTCGAGCGGATTACCGGCATCAACCGCCAGGAGATGGTGGACCGCCACACCCAGCATATGATCGACAACAACTGGGTCCCCGTGGCGGTAAACCTGGAAGTGCTCAAGGATTACCAGACCCGGAGCCGCATCGTCCGCTATCCCAGCGGCCGGCAGCTCCTCGTTACGGCGGCGATGCTCTGGCGGGACAACGGCAACCCCGCCGCCGTCGTCAGCACCCTTCGGGATCTCACGGAACTCAACCGGATCAACGAGGAGCTGAAGAATTCCCAGGTCATGATCGAGCGCTTCAAGAAGCGGATCGAGTACCTGGAGGAGACCCTCGGGGGCGGGGCCAACCGCTTCTTCGTCGGCCAGAGCACGGAATTCCGGCGTATCCTTTCCATGGCCAAGAAGGTGGCCCGCTCCGATGCTACCGTCCTGATCACCGGCCCTTCCGGCGTGGGCAAGGACGTCCTCGCCCAGTTCATCCACTACCAGAGCCCCCGGCAGAACACCGGCTCCTTCGTGAAGGTGGACTGTGCGTCCCTCCCCGCCAACCTCCTCGAATCGGAGCTCTTCGGCTACGACAAAGGGGCCTTCACCGACGCCCGGATTCAGGGCAAACAGGGGATGTTCGAGCTCGCCAACGGCGGCACCCTCTTTCTTGACGAGATAGGTGAATTTCCCTTCGAGCTCCAGGCCAAGCTTCTCAATGTCCTCCAGGACCGGCAGATCAAGCACCTGGGCGGATTGCAGGCGATTCCCGTGGACGTCCGCATCGTCGCCGCCACCAACATGAATCTCGAGCAGATGGTCCGGGAGCGGAAATTCCGAGAGGACCTCTACTACCGCCTGAACGTCATCCCCGTGTTCATACCGCCCCTCCGGGAGCGCCGGGAGGACATCCTACCCATGATCAAGCACTTCCTCAAGGTTTACAACCAGAACTACAACACCGGCAAGAACCTCTCCATCGACGCCTTGAACGCCATGCTGAACTACGACTGGCCGGGGAACGTCCGGGAGGTCCGCAATGCCATCGAGCGCATCGTCGTCATGAGCGCCGACGAAATCATTGCCCGGGACGATCTGCCCGGAGAGATCCGCAAGGCCTACCGCCTCGAAACCGCCGCTGGGGCCTTCCCGCCCGGCGCCGCTCCGGCCGCCCACACGCTGCCGACGACCGCCGCCGCGCCCCTGAAAGAAACCCTGGCTGCCGCGGAAAAGGCCCTGATCCGTCGCGCCCTGGAATCCTCCGCCACCCTCGCCGAGGCTGCCCGCCTCCTTAAGATCGACATCTCCACCCTCACCAGGAAGAAGAAGAAGTACAACGTCTAAAGATGACAACATAATGAAAAGCCCCCTCCGATTGCGAGGGGGCTTTCCCGGGGTTGAAAAGGAGGACCGACGTTAACTTTTTTACCCTCGGAACGGCGGAAGCAGCCGCTTCCCCGTTCGCGAACCATTATCCAGGCCGGCCTTTTGATCGCTGGTGACTGTGTCGCTATCAGCGCGGGCCGGCTTTCAGATCATCTCCAGGACCGTCGCCATGGAGACTCCGCCGCCGCCGCAAAGGGTGGCCATGCCCAGGGTCTTGCCCCGTTTCTTCATGGCATGGAGCAGGCTGACCATGATCCGGCAGCCCGTGGCGCCCACCGGGTGGCCCAGACCGCAGCCGGAGCCGTTGACGTTGGTTACTTCCCGGTTCAGGCCGATCTCCCGTTCGCAGCCGATGTACTGCGCGGCGAAGGCCTCGTTTAGCTCCACCAGTTCGAAATCGCTGATCTTGTAGTTCGTGCGCTTGAGGAGGTCCGCCACCGCCGGCACCGGCGAGAGGCCCATCACCGAGGGGTGGCAGCCGCCGCCGCCCACCGCCTTGATCCGGGCGACGGGTTTCAGGCCCAGTTCTTTCGCCTTATCCGCCGACATGATCACCATAGCGGCCGCGCCGTCATTTACCCCCGAGGAGTTCCCCGCCGTCACCTTGCCGATCTTCCCGATGAAGGCCGGGGGCAGTTTCGCCAGGTCGTCCATGGTGAGGCCGGGACGGAAATGCTCGTCCTTGTCGAAGATCTTGGGCGGTTTGCCCTTCTTCTGGGGCAGCTCGATGGGGACGATCTCTTCCTTGAAGTCCCCCTCCACCGTGGCCCGCTCGGCATTGTTGTGGCTCCGCAGGGCCACCGCGTCGATCTCCTCCCGGGTGATACCGTGCTTGTAGGCGATGAGCTCCGCCGTGATCCCCATAATGTAGGGCTTACCGCGGAACCTCTCCACGATCTCCCCTTCCTTGATGGGGCCCTGCTCCAGGCCCGGCAGGATATGGGAACCGGCGTGGAGGGCGTGGACGATGTCATCCACGAACACCTGATCCTGGAAGCGGCAACCCCAGCGGGCGGTCGGTACGGAATAGGTGATTCCAGACATGTGCTCCATACCCCCGCAGAGGGCAACGTCGTAGAAGCCGTTCTGGATGTAGGCCATGCCGGAGATGACCGCTTCCATGCCGGAGATGCACACCCGGTTGATCGTCGCCGCCATGGCGGTTTCGGGAACCCCCGCCATGAGGGCCGAGATGCGCGTGGTGTTCAGGGAATCCACCGGTTCCCGGCAGCAGCCGAAGCGGACGTCGGCGATGATAGTCGGGTCGATCCCCGCCCGTTTGATCGCCTCTTTCATTACGATGCTGCCCAAGGTCGCCAGATTCATGTCCCTCAAAGTCCCGCCGAAAGCGCCGATGGCCGTCCGGCAGGCCGATACGATAACAACTTCTTTCATAATCCGTTAAAACCTCCTTTGTATGGATAAATCAGATATTTTCTTTTTTTAGCGATTTGTTTATGGGGACGGCTCTCATTTTCTCAAAAACTGTTGTTGCCGCAGAG
>CAZNDG010000069.1:0-8803 GCA_964571695.1 uncultured Syntrophus sp. | reverse complement strand
GCGCTGGTGCTGGTCAGGTCGTAGTTGGATGCCAACCCGCCGTTTGCGCCGTCTGCCAGACTGTAGTTGACGGCGGTAACGGTCTTGCCGGTCCCGACGTTCTTGGTGTCGAAACTGGCTGTGTCGTGGTTCAACGTCAGGGTTTCCGTTCCCACGCCGGTGGTCACAGAACCCCAGTTGCCGATGGTGACATCGGTGGTGCCGTCATAGGTCTTGTTGTCAGCGGTTAAGCCGGTAACGGCAAGGGCCTTCTTGCTGATGTCCATTTGTCCCGCCGCTACTGAGATGTCATAACCTTGTTGATTCGAATAGAGGCCGGTTAGGGTAACGGCACGATTCCCCACGTTTTTGCTGGCGGCGGTATAGACGGCCGTGCCGAACACTTTGCCTTCATCTACAGGGATATCCCACGTGTGTGAACCACCGGCCACCGTAGTTGATCCGTCATAGACCTTGGTCAGATCGTTTTTCACTGTGGCCGTGGCCGCGGTGAGGAAGCTTCGCAGAAGCGGGTAGGCATCGCCTTCATACAGGCGCCAGATTTTGCCTGTGCCGCCCGCGCCGTCAATATCCCAACCCGCGCCGGAGAAGGTGGACAGCGTTTTCATGTCGGCGGTGGTCAAACCGGTTCCCTTGCCCGTATCCGACTGGCCAGTGGTATCCTTGTCGTAGAAGGAGTTTGTGACGGCGCTGCCGCCGAAGTCTCCTCCCAAAAGACCGCCGATATTGGTCGATGAATCGGACGTTACGGCGCCGGCGGCATAGCTGTTGGCAATGGCGAGATTTCCTGCCGCGCCGACCAGTCCGCCGGCGTTTTGTCCCTTGCCGTAAACCGCTCCCGTGGCGTAACTGTTGGTTATTGATCCGCCGCTTGCTCCGGCCACCAGGCCGCCGGTATAGGAGCCGACGCTTGATGTCACAGCGCCTGACGCATAGGAATTCTGAATGATTCCGGCCAGGCTGAAGCCGACCAGCCCGCCGGTCTGATTCGTTCCCGTGACCGTGCATGTCGTAAAGGCATTGGAGATGGCGCCGCTGCTCAGATAGCCGACCAACCCGCCAACGTAGGCGCCGCCTTGCACAGATCCGCCCGCCAGTCCGACGTTTTTGATCTCGCTGCCTGAACCTGCCCTTCCAAAGAGGCCGACATCCGATGAGGCCCGGTTGATGACAAGAGCGTTGATGGTATGGCCTTTGCCGTCCAAGACGCCCGTAAAATTGTTCGTGCTGTCGCCGACGGGCGCAAACCCCAGGCCGCCGTTCCAGCCGGAGGTCGCCGAGGCGTCAATATTCGCGCCCAGCTCGTACTTGCCGGCCAGGGCGGTATTCATCCACTGGAGCTGCTGGACGTTGTGGAGAATCACCTTGCCGTTTGCGCCGAAGACGACCTTGTCGGTGGTGTTGCCCGCGCTGAAATACACGCCCGTTGTGGCGCTGGTGTTTTCAATGGCCGCGTTGACATGCACGGTTTCCGGCGTATCCAGCGTCAGTTTGTTGGCGCCCTCCCAGCTCAATCCCGCTCCGATGGTGATATCCCCGCCGCTTTTCAGGGTCATGTCATCACGGATGGCGAAGTTGCCGCCGGTGGTGATAGGCCCCGCATTGCTCCAGCCGATGGTGATGCCGGAGAAACCGTCAACGAAATTTGTGGAAAAATAATCGGCGGGCAGTTGGAGCTTCCCCGCGCCGCCTGCGATGCCGATCTCCTCCCATTCCTGCCAGGGTTGAATCGTCAGAACGCCGGCTCCGGAAATCCTTGCCACCTCGTCAAGATTGATAATGTCGCTGACCAAAGTCAGATTGCCGCCGCCTGAGCTGAGCGTTCCGCCGCTCATGTAGATGGATTCCTCTGTAGACGAATGGCCTTTTACGACGATGTTGCCGCCGCCCGTGGCGGAAATGGCGGTCTGGCCGTCGATGCTTACGCCCCGCCGCCCGGTTGCGGATGATGCCCCGCCTGCGTCGCCGGTGATGGCAATGGCGTCGCCGGAGGTCGCCGCCGAGGCGACGGTCACGGTCTTGCCGGCCGCCGAATTGAACTCCACGCCGATGGCCCAGCCGCTGGTCCCCTGGGATTCGCCGTCGAGCACAATGGACCCGGTTCCGGCGTCAATGCCCGCGCCCTTGTCCGCCGTGGATGCCAGGCGGATGCCCGCCGCCTGATCGTCCACCGCTGCGCCGGAATGACTCCTGCCGTACAGGGCGATGTGGCCGCCGCCGCTGGTCAGCGTGGCGCCTTGCAGGTAGACGCCGTTGGTCATGGCCGCCGTGCCCACGGCATAACCATTTCCCACAGTCAGGCCGTTCCACAGGGTTGAAACGCCGCCGCCGCCCATCCAGATATGCCCGCCGCCCGTCGAAATGGAAGCCCCCGGTTTCAGATGGATGTAATCACCGTCGATATCGGTATCCGTCCGCAACACCGTGTTGAGCTTGCCCGATGTGGCCTTGATCGCGGAATTTTCATCCAGGAGAATGGTGCCAAACGACCAGAAGGTCAAGGTGGCGTCGGCGCCGCTGTCTTTGGTGATGGTTCCCGCCAGAGTGATGCCCCCGGCGTTGCTTCGATAGTCCACGGTCAGATTGCCGCTCACATTGGATGAGCCGATGGTTATGCCGCCGGTTGAATCTTTGAGGGAGACGTCCTTGCCGGAAACAATGGACACCGCGCCGGTGAAATCGTTGGCGGCGTTGGACAGGGTGATGTCATTGGCCCCCGCCGTGATGCCGGTGGTTCCGGAAACGCTCAGGGTGCCGGTCTGGGTGATCGCCCCGCCGCTTTGCAGCGTCAGTCCGCCGCTCGCCGTCGTTGCGCCCAGAATCAGGGCGTTCGCGTCGCGCAGGTTCACGTCCTTGCCGGATACGATGGACACCGCGCCGGTGAAGTCGTTGGCGGCGTCGGCCAGCGTGATGTCGTTAGCCCCCGCCGTGATGCCGGTGGTTCCGGCAACCGTCAACGCGCCGGTCTGCGTGATCGCCCCGCCGGTTTGCAACAATAAATTGCCGCTCACGGTCGATGCGCCAAGATTCAGGGCGTTCGTGTCGCGGAGGCTCACATCCTTGCCGGAGACGATGGATACCGCGCCGGTGAAGTCGTTGGCGGCGTCGGCCAGCGTGATGTCGTTAGCCCCCGCCGTGATGCCGGTGGTTCCGGCAACCGTCAACGCGCCGGTCTGCGTGATCGCCCCGCCGGTTTGCAACAATAAATTGCCGCTCACGGTCGATGCGCCCAGGGACAGGGCGTTGGCGTCGAAGAGCGTCACATTGCCGCCTTGCGTCACGGACACGGTGCCGGTAAAATCGTTGGCGGGGTTGTTCAGGGTGATGCTGTTTGCTGTGTCTGTGAAAAGAGCAAGGCTTCCGCCGGTCAGGGTAACCGGACTGCTGATAATGATATCGGCTGCGTCGAAGTTGGAGATGGTATTCTGGCTGTTTTCCGGAAGGATCAGGTCGCCGGCCAGGTTCAAGCCGGCCGAGGTCTTGATCGTGTTGACGTCGCCGGTCAATTTCAGCGTGGCCGCGCTTTCGGAGGTCAGCCGGTTCAATTCCAATCCCCCGGTCTCGATACGATTGTTCTTCATGATCAGGGTGGCGCCTGTGCCGGTTATGCTGTCCAGATAGACCGTCCCCGCTTCGGCCAGAGCCGCTATCTGACCATCGTCGAAGTTGACGGTCACGGTTCCGGGAATCGTCACGGCGGCGACATTGGCCAGATCCGGGATCGCGCCTCCCGCCCAGTTGGCCGGATTGAACCATTCACCGGTTTCCCCGCCCGTCCACGCAACAGTGGCCAGTCGGGTGATGTCGGCCTTCGCATTCGAGGCGTCGGAGACGGTGTAGTTGCTTGCATCTTCTCCGGCGAGGGTAAAGCCTGATACACTGACAGCCTTGTTCGTTCCCACGTTCTTGTCGGAGAAGGCGCCGGCGGCTGCGTCCTTGTTCAGGCTTACGTCATCGCCCGTGTAATACTTGTTGTCGTCCGCCGCCGCTGCCCCGCCGGTGATGACGGCGGCGTCTTTATTGAGGGATGCCGTCAGGCTTCCGTCATAGACCTTGTTGGATGCGGTCACGCCCGTCGTGGTGATCGGTTTGGCGGTGATGTTCGCCGTGGTCGATGCGCTGGTGCTCGTCAGGTCGTAGTTCGAGGCCAGTCCGCCATTTTCGCCGTTCGCAAGACTGTAGTTGACGGCGGTGACGGTCTTGCCGGTTCCGACATTCTTGGTGTCGAAACTGGCTGTTTCGTGGTTCAGGACCAGGGTTTCCGTTCCAACGCCGGTGGTCACGCCGCCCCAGTTGCTGATGGTAACATTGGTGGTGCTGTCATAGGTTTTGTTGTCGGCGGCCAATCCGGCAACGGTAAGTATCTTCTTGTTAATGGTTGCGGCATGATCGGTTGTGTTTGCCAAAGAGTAGTTGTCGGCCAGCCCGCCGTTGTCACCGTCGTGCAGCGTGTAGGTCGCCTCGGCCTTGCGCGATCCGGCATTCTTGCTGTCAAAGACGCCGGCGGCGGTGGCGGTGACGGTCTCGGTTCCCACAAATCCGGAAAGGGTCCCCACCGTAATGGCGGCGTTGGTGTTCCCATCGTAAGTCTTGTCCGAAGCCGTGGTGCCGTCAACGGCCAGGGCCTTGGGGGTGATCGACACCGCGCCGTCCTGTGTCTTGATGTCGTAACCCTGCTGATTCGAATAGAGACCGGTCAGGGCAACCACCCGATTCCCCGCGTTTTTACTGGCTGAGGTATAGACGGCCGTGCCGAACACCTTTCCTTCATCCACCGCGATATCCCAGGTGTGGGAACCGCCGGCAACCGTGGTTGATCCGTCATAGACCTTGATCAAATCGTTTTTCACCGTCGCCGTGGCTGCGGTGAGGAAGCTTCGCAGAAGCGGATAAGCATCGCCTTCGTACATGCGCCAGACTTTGCCCGTGCCGCCCGCTCCGTCAATATCCCAGCCCGCGCCGGAGAAGGTAGCCAGGGTTTTCATTTCGGCGGTGGTCTTGGGCGTGCCTTTTCCCGTATCCGACCGTCCGGTGGTTTCCCTATCGTAAAAGGAGCTTGTCACGGTACCGCTTTCTTTGTATCCGACCAGTCCGCCGAGATCGGCGCTGCCCGTTACTGCCCCGGTTGCGTAACTCTTTGTTATGGTGCCTGCAAGAACTCCGACCAGGCCGCCGACATAAGAACTGCCCGTCACCGCCCCCGTTGCGTAGCTGTTTGTAATGGAGCTGTCGTTTACGTGCCTTCCGACCAGTCCGCCTACTTGATCGGTTCCTGTCGCCGCCCCCGTTGCGTAGCTGTTTGTAACGGTAGATTTGTAATTGTAACCGATCAGCCCGCCCACATAGTTATTGGTTCCCGTCACCGTCCCGGTCGCGTAGCTGCTTTGTATCGTGGAGTAACCGCTGTACCCCACCAGTCCGCCGACAGAACCTTGTCCCGTCACCGTCCCGGTCGCATAACTGTTTGTAATGGTACTATGGCCTTCGTTCTCCCCGACCAGTCCGCCTACTTGATCGGTTCCTGTCACCGATCCCGTTGCGTAACTGTTTGTGATGGTAGAATAATTATAATTACGCCCTACCAGTTCACCCACATAACGTTTGCCTTCTATGGAGCCGCCCGTCATCCCTACATTGCTCACAGTTGCAGCGTTGGTATCGCCGAACAGGCCGACATAATCGGTGGACGGCCGGTTGATCGTCAGACCTGAAATCGTGTGGCCAAGGCCGTCAAAGGTTCCGATAAATTTTGTCGAACTGTTGCCGACGGGCGCAAACCCCAGGCCGCCGTTCCAGCCGGATGTCGCCGAGGCGTCAACGTTGCCGCCCAGCTCGTATTTGCCCGCCAGGGCCGTATTCATCCACTGCAACTGCTCGGCGTTGTGGATCACCACCTTGCCGTTTTCGCCGAAGACCACCTTGGTGGTGGTGTTGCCGGCGCTGAAATACACGCCTCCCGATGTCGTGTTCGTGTTTTCGATTGCCGCGTTGACATTGACCGTCTGCGGGGTTTCCAGCGTCAGTTTTGTGGCGCCGCTCCAGTTCAGCCCAGACCCTACAGTGATATTCGCGCCGCTTTTGAAGGTCGTGTTGTCGTTGACGGCAAAGTTGCCGCCCGTGGCGATCGCCCCCGCCGAGGCGTTGCCCACCGTGATGCCGGAGAAGCCGTCGGCAAAGTTGGTGGAAAAGTTGTCGGCGGTGATTTGTAATGTGCCCGCACCGCCGGCAACGCCGATCGTGGCGCCGGCGGTCTTGGGCTGGACCGTCAGCGTTCCGGAACCGCTCAGAATGCCGGTAAGGGTCAGGGCGTTGCCGGTCAGGTCGATGTTGCCGGCGCCGGCGTTCACATTGCCCCCAATGATCAAGGGCTGGTCCATTCCCGCATAAGAGGATTGCAATGTCACATTGCCACCATTGGTGGCAATGCTGCTTGTCGTAATAGTTTGAATGGCGCCGCCATTGGCATCGGTATCCGCCAGAAAAACCGTGTTGAGTTTGTTGCTTGTCGATTCGATTTCGGTCGCAGCGTTTTGAATGATGCTTCCCGTGGCCTTGAACGCGGCCGTGGCGTCCGCGCCGCTCGTCTTGCTGATATCGCCCGCAATGGTCAGATCTCCACCAAGCGCTTCCGCCGTCAGATCGCCGCTGATATCCGATGTTCCGATAGTGAGTGAATCGGCATCCTTGAGGCTGACCGTGCCGCCGGAAACGATGGATACCGCGCCGGTGAAGTTGTTGGCGGCGTTGGCCAGCGTGATATCGTTGCCGGCGCCTGCCGTGAGGGTGGTCGTGCCGGTCACCGTAAACACTGCCGGATGGCTGATCGCACCATTCACATTCATGGTCAGGTTGCCGCCCACCTGGATGGGGTTGTCGGCATCCGTCGGCAGGGTCGAAGCCGACAGGATGGAGACATCGCCGGTTCCTGTCGTGCGCAGCGTACCGGCCCAGCTTTTTCCGGAGAGCGACTGCTGCGTGATGTTGCCGCTGCCGGTGGTCTGAATGGTCGAGTAGTACGTGCTGATGCCGTATCTCGATGCATCGCCGTTGTTGCCGGTCAGGTTGATGTTGCCATCTACTGAAGAAACCTGCACGCTGTTCATATCAACGGCATGCGCGAGCCCGCTGGAGGCGCCGTTGATGGTGATGCCGCCGTTGGCCGAGGTAATATTAAGGTTATTCTCACCAAACATGGCCACCCCAAAGCCATCATCGGCAATGTTTCCAAAGCCCTTTCCGTCAATCGTGATCGTGCCGTTACCAGAAGCCTGGATCGTCGTCGCCATACCACTCGAGTCTCTACGGATACCCGAGCCGCCCGCAGCAAGGGCCTGACCCCTGATCGAGATATTGCCTCCGCCGGTGTCGATATTGCCCTGCAGCCGGATGCCGGTGGTTTCCTGCTTCTGCGTCCCGGCCGTACCCACAGCATAGTCGGTGGCGGGATCGCTGCCGCCCCCCAGCGTGACATTGCCGCCATTGCTGACAATCGAGGCGCCAGAGGCAAAGTTGATGTAGCCTGCTTCATTATTGTCCGCGTCCGCCCAATAAACCCCATTCAGCTTGTTATTGTTCGAGTTCACCGCCACGCCGCTGTTCTGGATGATGGCGCCGGTCGCCTTGAAGGTAGCGGTGGCGTCTGAGCCGCTCGTCTTGCTGATATCGCCCGCAATGGTCAGATCTCCATCCAGAGCTTCCGCCGTCAAGTTGCTGCTGATGTTTGATGTTCCAAGCGTCAGGGAATTGGCATCCTTAAGACCGACTGTGCCGCCGGATACGATCGAGACCGCGCCGGTAAAATCGTTGGCGGCGTTGTTCAAGGTGATGTCGTTGGCCCCCGCCGTGAGGCTCGTCGTGCCGGCGACGGACAGCGCATCGGTCTGGGCGATGTCGCCTTTCGCCGCCGTCAGCGTCAGGTTGCCTGAAAGCGTCGTTGCCCCTAAGCTGATGCCGCTTCCTGCCGTGGGCCCCTGGTTGCTCACGGTGAGCGATCCGGCGGCGATGCCTTGCAGAGTGACGGCGCCGCTTTCGGTATAGGTTTTGCCCGCGCCGTCGGCGAGCGTGATCGATACCTCGCCGCTGCCTGCGTCAATGGTTTTTTCCGAGAGCATCGTGATCACCGCCGCGCCCGAATCACGGTGTGCGTCCAGCACGCCGTTGGCCGTTGTCTCGTTGGCTGTGAGGGTCAGGTTGCCGTTGTCGGTGACAATGCTGTCGTTGAGAAAAATCGATCGGCCCGCCTGGAGGGTTAAAGCCCCGCCGCCGCCGGAGGTGTTGTTCGCCGTGAGGGCAGTCGAGAGGGTGATATCGTTATTCGCCTGGAGGGTGACCGCCGTGCCTGCGTTGAGCAGGTCTGTGATGCTGCTGACGCCGATGGTGCTTTTCTGGCTTGCATTGGTGGAAAAGGCAAGGGGATTATCCCAGGGGTCGCTGCCTTCCTTGATGATGTCCACCCGTCCGGTGTCCGATTTGCCGTCACCATTGTAATACGGCGAGCGGACCACAGCGGCGCCGTTGGAAAGCTCCGTGACGCCGCCCGAGCCCACGGAGTCGTTGGCGGTGCTGCCAACCAGGGAGTTGGCGGAAGAGACAACGCCTTTGACGCCTGAATCGCCGCTGCCCCAGGTCACCGCGCCGGCATTGACGACCGTGCCGTTGTCCCAGTATTTGGATCTTACCACGTAATTGCCGTTGGAAATGGCCGTGACGCCGTCCGAGCCCACGGAGTCGCTGGCACGGCTTCCCACTAGGGAGTTGGCGGAAGAGACAACGCCTTTGACGCCTGAATCGCCGCTGCCCCAGG
>CAZNDG010000068.1:0-8949 GCA_964571695.1 uncultured Syntrophus sp. | reverse complement strand
GTTGGGAATATCGATTTCGATAACATCACCGTCTTTCACCAAGCCGATGTTGCCCCCGGCAGCCGCTTCAGGAGATATATGCCCGATGGACAGGCCCGAGGTGCCTCCCGAGAACCGTCCGTCGGTAATCAGGGCGCAGGCTTTTCCCAAATGTTTTGCTTTGATGTAGGAAGTGGGGTAGAGCATCTCCTGCATCCCCGGCCCTCCCTTAGGCCCTTCGTACACGATGACGACCACGTCGCCGGCTTCAATCTCTCCGTTCAGGATCCCGGTGCACGCTTCGTCCTGGGAATGGTACACCTTGGCTTTTCCCGAGAATTTCCAGATATTCTCATCTACCCCTGCCGTTTTCACCACGCAGCCGTTCTGTGCGATGTTCCCTTTCAGGACGGCGAGTCCGCCGTCGAGGGTATAGGCATTCGCGATGTTCCGGATACAACCGTCTTCCCGGTCGGCATCGAGGGTTTTGTAAACGGCGTTTTGCGAGCCCATGACCAGGTTAAACCTGTTTCCCGGTGCCGAGCTGTAGATCGCTTGCGCCTCGGGATGGATATTTTCTGTTGTGATGTCGTACTTTTCTATCGCCTGTTTCAGCGTCAGTCCGTCGGCACGGTGGACCGATGTGTCGATCAGCCCGCCTTTTGCCAGTTCGCCCACGATACCCAGAATGCCTCCGGCGCGGTTCACATCCTGGACGTGGTACTTCTTGGTGTTGGGCGCTACTTTGCATACGCAAGGCACCTTACGCGAGAGGGCGTCGATATCGTCCATCGTGAAATCCACTTCCGCCTCACGGGCAATGGCCAGCAGGTGAAGGATGGTGTTGGTGGAGCCGCCCATGGCAATGTCGAGCGACATGGCGTTGAGGAACGCCGCGCGTGTGGCGATGTTTCTCGGCAGCACGCTTTCGTCGCCGTCGAAATAGTAGCGGTAGGCGTTTTCCACGATCTGCCCTGCTGCTTTGCGGAAGAGTTCGATGCGGTTGGCGTGTGTGGCCACGATCGTTCCGTTGCCGGGCAGTGCCAGGCCGATGGCTTCGTTGAGGCAGTTCATGGAGTTGGCGGTAAACATTCCCGAGCATGAGCCGCAGGTGGGGCAAGCCAGCTTCTCGAGCTGCGAGATGCGGTCGTCCGACACGGCATCGTCGGCCGATTCGATCATCGCATCGATCAGGTCGATGGATTCGTCGCCGATCTTTCCCGCCTCCATGGGCCCGCCGGAAACAAAGATGGCGGGGATGTTCAGCCGCATGGCTGCCATGAGCATGCCCGGCGTTATCTTGTCGCAGTTGCTGATGCACACCATCGCATCCACCTTGTGCGCGTTAATCATATATTCTATGGAGTCGGCAATCAGGTCGCGCGACGGTAACGAGTAGAGCATCCCGTCGTGGCCCATGGCGATGCCGTCGTCCACGGCGATGGTGTTGAATTCGGCGGCAAAGCACCCCAGCTTTTCGATTTCGGCTTTCACCATCTGCCCGATATCGTGCAGGTGTGCGTGCCCGGGCACAAACTGGGTGAATGAATTCACCACGGCGATGATGGGTTTTCCCATCTGCTCGTCTTTCATTCCGTTGGCCCTCCACAGCGCGCGTGCGCCGGCCATCAGGCGGCCCTGAGTGGAGGTGTAGCTCCGGAGGTATTTATTGTCTTTACGGTTCATTCCTGTATGTTCCTATTTTATTGTTTTCTTTTATTTCAATCTCTATTTCGATCTTAATCTCAATCTCTATCTCTATCTCTATTTCAATCTCTATTTCAATCTTAAATTCAATCTCAAATTCAATCTTATTCTCTATCTCTATCTCTATTTCTTATAAAGTAACTAAAATGGAGCTTTTAATATACTCCGCAATCCAGTCCCCCACCTTGCTTGTCCCGTAGGCTTTTCCCCCTTCGGCAATATCTTCGGTGACGACGCCCGCTTCGAGGCTCGCGTTGACGGCCCGGCGGATGGCTGCTCCTTCTTCCTGCAGGTTGAAAGCGTATTCAAACATCAGTGCGGCGGAGAGGATCATGGCGGCGGGATTGGCAATGTTTTTTCCGGTTGCCTGCGGGTAGGAGCCGTGGATCGGTTCGAACAGGGAGGTGTGTATGCCTATCGAAGCGGAGGGGAGCATCCCCAGCGATCCGGTGATGACCGATGCTTCGTCGGTGAGGATGTCGCCGAAGAGGTTTTCGGTTACCAGCACATCGAAGCTCTTGGGCCACTGGATGATGCGCATGGCTGCGTTGTCCACGAACAGGTAATCGGTCTCGATGTCGGGGTATTGCGGGGCGATCTCCTGCGCGATCTGGCGCCACAGGCGGGAGGTGGCAATCACGTTTGCCTTGTCCACCACGGTAAGCTTCTTGCGGCGTTGTCCGGCAAACTTGTAGGCCAGGTGCAGGATCCGTTCGATCTCTTCGCGCGTGTAGACACAGGTGTCGTAAGCCGTGTCTCCGTCTTCGCTCCTTCCTTGCGGCCGACCGAAGTACATGCCTCCCGTCAGTTCGCGGATGCAGACGAAGTCGGCTCCCTCTACCAGGTCGGCACGGAGGGGTGATTTGTGGATCAGCGAGGGGAACGTCATGACGGGACGGATGTTCCCGTACAGTCCCAGTTGCTTGCGCATCCGGAGCAGCCCCTGCTCGGGGCGTACCCTGGCGTTGGGGTCGTTGTCGAACTTGGGGTGTCCGATGGCGCCGAACAACACCGCGTCTGCCTGCATGCACACTTCGTGCGTCTCCGGCGGATAGGGGTCGCCGACGGCATCGATGGCGCAAGCGCCGACAATGGCTTCCGTGAACGTTACCTCGTGGTTAAATTTCTCGCATACGGCACGCGTCACTTTCAACGCCTGGTCCATGATCTCGGGACCGATGCCGTCGCCGGGCAATACTGCTATCTTCAATTTCATAGGTTTTCTTTTCTTTTTATTTTTACGGTAGCTCCATGTGGCGGATCACCGGTATGTTTCCTTTTTCTATCATGTTCAGCATTTTTATCGTGGCCTTGATGGCGGCAGCCGTCTGGTCGACATCCAGTCCCCGGGTTTTGAAGATCTTCCCGTCGAACCTCCACGTGATGATGGTCTGCACGTAAGCATTGGTTTTTCCGCCGGGCGGAATGACCACCACGTAGTCGAGCAGTTCGGGCGTGGGTTTGTTGAGGCTCTTGTAGATCTTGTACATGGCCTTCGAGAAGGCGTGGTACTGCCCGTCTCCCGCGGCTGACTGCTGATACACCTCCCCCCGGATGGATATCTTTACGGTGGCTGTCGGGCGCATGCCGTCGGTGAGGTTCAGCGAGTAGTTCAGTATCTGTATCTCCTGGTTGTCGATTCCGTTCTTCAGGATGTCGGAAACGATGTAGGGCAGCTCATCGGGGCTGACCAGCTCTTTCTTGTCGCCCAGCTCGATGATGCGGGCCGTCACTTTTTTGGCGACTTCATCGTCTACTTCGATTCCCAGCGCCTCCAGATTCTTCAGGATGTTGGCCTTGCCGGAGTTCTTCCCCAGGGCGTACTCCCGCGAACGTCCGAACCGCTCGGGCACGAGGTCGTTGTGGTAGAGGTTCTTCTTCTTGTCACCGTCGGCATGGACTCCCGCCACCTGTGTGAACACGTTGTCACCGATAACGGGTTTGTTGTTGGGGATACGTACGCCGGAGTAACTTTCCACGATCTTGCTGACGCTGTAGAGCTTGTCCTCGGCAACGTTGGTGCTGAGCTTCAGCTGGTCGTGGATCAGGGCGACGATGCTGGTGACGGGCGCGTTACCGGCTCGTTCCCCCAGGCCGTTCACGGTGACGTGGACGCCTTTTACTCCCGCTTTCACCGCTTCGAAAACGTTGGCTACCGCCAGGTCGTAATCGTTGTGCGCGTGGAAGTCGAAGTGCAGGCCGGGGTACCTGCCGATCATCTTCTCACAGAACGTCCGGGTCTCGGATGGGTTCAGTATGCCCAAGGTGTCGGGCAGCATGTAGCGGGTGATGGGCTGGTGTTGCAGCTCATCCATCATCTCGTAGACGTAGGCCTCTGAATCGCGCATCCCGTTGGACCAGTCTTCGAGGTAGACGTTCACGTCCATTCCCCGTTTTTTGGCTTCGGCGATGACCGACTTTATGTCGGCGAGGTGCTCCCGGGCCGTTTTTCTGAGCTGGTGGGTGCAGTGTTTCTCCGACCCTTTGCAGAGGAGGTTGACCACCCGGCATCCCGCGGCGGTGATCCAGTCGAGCGACGCGTTTCCATCCACAAATCCCAGGATCTCTATCTTGTTGATATGCCCGTGACTGTTTGCCCATTGTGCAATCTTCTGCACCGACTTAAATTCTCCTTCCGATACCCGCGCGGACGCGATCTCTACCCGGTCGACATTTAACTCTTCAATGAGCAGGCGGACAATGCTTACTTTTTCTTCCGCTGCGAATGAAACGCCCGAGGTCTGTTCCCCGTCGCGCAACGTGGTGTCCATTATTTCTATTTTCCGCTTTACCATGTGTTGATGAACTGAAACGTGTGATACATTCAATAGACGTAAGGGCGATTCTTCTCGTACGCTTCGATCTTCTCTTTGTTCGAAAGGAGGAAGTCGATGTCGTCGAGCCCTTTCAGGAGGCATTCTTTTTTATAGGGATTGATGTCGAACGGCTCCCTGTTTCCGGTCTGGTTGTTCCTGATGAACTGCTCCTCGAGGTTCACCGTAACCGTTGCCTGCGGGTCCTGGCCGACCGATGTGAACAGTTCTCCGAGGAACTTCTCGCTGACCACCACGGGCAGGATGCCGTTGTTAAGCGCATTGTTGCGGAAGATATCGGCAAAGAAGCTCGATACCACCACCTTGAAGCCGTATCCGGCGATTGCCCAGGCGGCATGCTCGCGGCTTGACCCGCTGCCGAAGTTTTTCCCTGCCACCAGGATTTCGCCGCTGTAGGCGGGGTTGTTGAGGACGAAATCGGCTTTCGGCTCGCCCGATTTCCCGTACCGCCAGTCGGCAAACAGGTTGTCTCCGAACCCTTCGCGGGTAGTGGCTTTCAGGAAGCGGGCGGGAATGATCTGGTCGGTGTCCACGTTCTCTATCGGAAGGGGGACGTATGTGGATGTGATTGTTTTGAATTTTTCCATATTTGTTTGATGTACTGATGTGCTGATCGAATAGTGGTTACGGTGCCGTTATCTTTCCCGTTACGGCAGCAGCGGCGGCTACCAGCGGGCTTGCCAGGATGGTGCGTGCGCCGGGCCCTTGTCTCCCCTCGAAGTTACGGTTGGATGTGGAGACGGCATATTTTCCGGCCGGTACTTTATCGTCGTTCATGGCCAGGCAGGCGGAGCATCCCGGCTGACGGAGCTCAAAGCCAGCTTCTTCCAGGATCTTGTCCAGCCCTTCAGCTTCAATCTGCTGGCGGACCTGCCAGCTTCCGGGTACCAGCCATGCTGTCACGTTGCCGGCTTTCTTTTTCCCTTTCACGTAGTGGGTGAACACGCGGAAGTCTTCGATGCGCCCGTTGGTACAACTGCCCAGGAAGACGTAGTCGATCGGTTTCCCTTCCAGTTTTTGTCCGGGTTCGAAACCCATGTATTTCAACGATTTCTCAAACGAGATCTTTCCGGCTTCGTCGATGGCCGAAAGTTCGGGAATGGCTCCGTCGATGGGCATGCCCATTCCGGGATTGGTTCCGTAGGTTATCATCGGTTTTATTTGGGAGGCATCGAACGTGACCTCTTTATCGAAGGCAGCGCCTTCGTCGGACTTCAACGTTTTCCAGTAGGCCATCGCTTCGTCCCACCTTTCCCCCTTGGGAGCAAACTCGCGCCCCTGGATGTAGTTGTAGGTTGTTTCGTCGGGGGCGATCAATCCTCCGCGGGCACCCATCTCGATGCTCAGGTTGCAAAGCGTCATCCGCTGTTCCATGGTCAGGTTGCGGACCGCTTCCCCCGCATACTCCACGAAGTAGCCCGTGGCACCGCCTGTGGTGAGTTGCCAGATCATGTACAACGCCATGTCCTTTGCACTTACGCCGTCGTTGAGCTTCCCTTCGAAGTTCACGCGCATGGTTTTCGGGCGTGTTTGCAGGATA
Source organism: uncultured Syntrophus sp. (assembly GCA_964571695.1). Classification (GTDB taxonomy): domain Bacteria; phylum Desulfobacterota; class Syntrophia; order Syntrophales; family UBA8958; genus UBA8958. The sequence continues at coordinate 2,889 of CAZNDG010000068.1, read as the reverse complement.
CATTGCGACGATAACACCATCTCCACCTCGCTGGTCCCTATGCCGAAAGCGATTGCGCCGAACGCTCCGTGGGTGGAGGTATGGCTGTCGCCGCAGACGATGGTCATTCCCGGCTGAGTGAAGCCGTTCTCCGGGCCGATCACGTGAACGATCCCGTTTTTGGAATGGCGAAGGCCGTAGTAGGTGAGTCCGAACTCCCGGGCATTTTTGGCCAGGGTGTCCACCTGGTACCGGGAAACCTCATCGCGGATGGGCTTGTCTTGTTCCACGGTAGGGATGTTGTGGTCGGCCGTAAGCAGGGTCTGTCCGGGACGAAAGACCTTCAGCCCCCGTTCCCGCAGCCCCGAGAAAGCTTGCGGGCTGGTTACCTCGTGGCACAAATGCCTGTCGATGTACAGTTGCGAAGGGCCGTCTTTCACTGTGGTAACCACGTGCGCGTCCCATATCTTATCAAAAAGCGTCTTATTCATATAATTTTGTCTGTTGTATGTTATCTGTTAGCTTTGTTCATTCTACAAACTTATTCACCGCATCTATAAATGCCTCCACGGATGCCGAAACGATATCGGTGTTTGCCGAGAAGCCGTAGTAGAGCATCCCGTTGTGTTCCACCTGCATGTGGACCTTGCCCACGTCGTCGCTTCCGCGGTTGATGGCCTGGATCAGGAACTCCTGAATGACCGTTTCGCGGCTGATGATTTTCTTTACCGCCTTTATCGCCGCGTCCACCGGACCGTTTCCGGTTGCCGATGCCTCAAAATGCTCCCCGGCTATGTTCAGGCCGATGCTGGCCACGTTGCGCAGCCCCACGCCGCAGGTAACCTGCAGGTAATCGATCTGGATGCGGTTCATGCGGGACTCTTTCCCGACCAGGGCGAGTATATCGTCGTCCTTGATGTCTTTTTTCCTGTCGGCGAGAGAAAGGAATTTCTGGTAAACGTCATCCAGCTCGCCGTTGTCGAGATCCACTCCCAGCAGGGTCAACCGGTTTTTCAGTGCGGCGCGGCCGCTCCGTGCTGTCAGCACGATGGAGTTCTCGTCGATCCCCACGTCTTTCGGGTCGATGATCTCGTACGTTTCCACGTTCTTCAGCACGCCGTCCTGGTGAATGCCCGAGGAGTGTGCAAAGGCGTTTCGGCCGACGATGGCCTTGTTGGGCTGGACGGGCATGTTCATCAATGTGGAAACCAACCGGCTGGTGGAATATATCTTGGTGGTGTTGATGTTGGTGTCGAACCCGAGGTCCTTGTGGCTCTTCAGCGCCATCACCACTTCCTCGAGCGAAGTGTTCCCCGCGCGTTCCCCAATACCGTTGACGGTTACTTCAACCTGGCGGGCGCCGTTGAGGACTCCCGAGAGGGTGTTGGCTGTAGCCATCCCCAAATCCTGGTGGCAATGCGTCGAGAGGATCGCATTTTTCAGGTCTACATGATCCACCAGGTATTTTATTTTTGCACCGTAAGCGTTGGGAAAACAGTAACCGGTGGTGTCGGGGATATTGACCACGGTGGCTCCGGCGTTTACGACGGCCTGCACCACACGTGCGAGGTATTCGTTGTCGGTGCGGCCTGCATCTTCGGCGTAGAACTCCACATCATCCACAAACCGGCGGGCATACTTCACGGCTTTTACGGCACGCTCGATGATCTCTTCGCGGTTGGAGTTGAACTTGTGTTTGATGTGCATATCCGATGTGCCGATACCGGTATGGATCCGTTTGCGCTTGGCGTATTTCAGCGATTCGGCAGCCACTTCGATGTCTTTTTCCACCGCGCGTGTGAGCGCACATATAACGGGCCAGGTGACGGCTTTGGAGATCTCAACCACCGAGTTGAAGTCGCCAGGGCTGGATACCGGGAATCCGGCTTCGATAACATCTACCCCCAACAACTCCAGGGCTTTGGCCACCTGAATTTTTTCGATGGTGTTTAGTTGACACCCGGGAACCTGTTCCCCGTCGCGCAACGTCGTGTCAAAAACATAAATTCTTTCCATTATAACCTGTATTATTCGTTTTTTTACAAGAAAAAAACCTTTCCCACACGGTGAGAAAGGTTTTCTTTATTTTATTGTTCTTTATTTCAATATCGATATACCGGTCTCACCCTCTGAAGTCCTCCAGAAGTAGAATAGAAATGACTAGAATAGCGATAGAATGAGTGTTCATTGATAAAATGAAAAAACTTGTTCGTTAATTGTCTGCAAAGAAAAAGCAAAAAAACGGAATAACAAAATATTTTCCAGTTTTTATTCAAAAAAAATTACAAATTGAAATAAAAAGAGAGTTATCGATTACAAAATATATTCCCTGTAAAATGAAATAAACTGTGTTTCAGTTGATTAGTGTTTTTGATTCACTCGCTGGTTTTCACCGGATAAAAAGTGTCGGAACGGAAAGAAATTATCACTATTTTTGCGTGCCGGATTATTCGGGTTGCTTCGAATGAAAGAAAACAATAAAGCACTTTTGTTTACTGTTATTGCTGTTGCCAGCTGGTCGACAGTTGCTTCTGCTTTCAAGATCGGGCTGCGTCACTACGGCTACTTTGAGCTGATCCTGGTTTCGGCCGTCACGGCGATGCTGATCTTTGCGGGGGTTATCACGGTCCAGAAAAAATGGCCTCTGTTGCGGAGGCTGACCCTTAAGGAGACGGGGAGCTATGCTTTTACCGGCTTGTTGAATCCTGCCATTTATTACCTGATCCTTTTCAAGTCGTACGATTTGTTGCCGGCGCAGATTGCGCAGCCCATCAATTATTTCTGGCCCATCCTGTTGGCCCTGTTGTTAGCGGTGATCGAGAAAAAGCCTGTTCCCTTGTTCAAGTTTATCGGGATGACAATCTCGTTTGGCGGCGTGGTGCTGATCTCGGTGGGAACCGAAGGGATCGC
>CAZNDG010000067.1:0-9643 GCA_964571695.1 uncultured Syntrophus sp. | reverse complement strand
GCGCGTGCGGAGCTGTCCAGCGTGAAGGAAGACGTGCTCCGGCGCGCGGGGCAAATTTATCACCCAGCACCGCGCGAGTGCAAACCCCGGGGGGGCAACGGGGGGGAGAATGATGGTCCAGCTATTGATTATTATTGATGTTGTCTGAAAATGGGGGGACAAAGGGAACTGAAAAGAGGTCTTTTGAAGTGATTATGAAGCGGGGGTCCCCGCTCAGGGATGCTTTTTGACTCTATTCTGGAGAAGCATTCTTCTGATCAGCAGGCGGATCGGAGTTCGTGCCGCTGTGTCATATCTTATTGCTTTAATTGATTATCAGCCGTGTATCGAACCAGATGCGGGCCGGTTGTGCTATCTTGGAATGCATAGCGGGGGGATAGCGGGGCGCATGAGTTGATGAAGAACTAAAGAGTAATTATTCGGAGCCTTGAATAATGTTGTTTCCCTGCAGGAACCGATTCATATCGGTGAACATGCTGAAGAAAACAGGCTTTCCTGAAAAGGCCAGCGGCGATATTGGCCCCACTGCCATAAATGGAAACTCCTGAAGGTTTCGGGCTGGGAAACTTTGTGGATCACGGAATGATTGGTATAACTCTAACGAACGCTTGTCTCCCCCCACGAAATCTCTTAGGCGGTCAAACTCTGTGCCCATAGCAAGCCCAAACCCGAAAGCCAGTATTCGAAGTTGTTGCAGAATCTCTGGGTCAAGACCTCCGAGCGTTTGACTGATGAAGAACCATCCCAAACCGTATTTCCGAGTCTCCCTTACTGCACGGCGCAGTAACACACGGAGCCGCTCGGCCTCTGTGTCCTGTTCTAATCGACCGCTGGGGGCATGCCTGTGCGCCTCATCGAGAAAAACCAGAACATTTGCACTTTGCCTCGTCGATAAGCTGGATGTCGATTGAGCGATCATAACATTCAGCAACTTACTTAATAGACGACGCTCCAGTTCTTCCGTCCAGAAACGATTTTGATTGCCTCGCGCGGACAGGTCAATAACAACAATCGGACGTGGCCCCGTTTCATTTGCAGTTCCCATTAAGTCGGATACGATTCCATACAACCTCCGCCTTCCTGGTCCTGCAGCAAAAAGACTACAGAGCGGAATCCACTTGCTATTTAGAACTTCATCAAATCGATTTGAAAGAATATCCTGCACTCGGTTTTGCAAGCGCACACGCGGGTCTTTGCTTGGGAAAATGTATGGCAGGCTTTGTTGGTCTAAAACGGCATTCAGTGCTGTGGAAAGCGCATCGCGAGTCCCGAGGTTGGCAAGTTGAAATTGTTGTCTCCCTCCCTGCGTCGCACGTTCCAGGGCATTTCGAACCACTTCCGCTGCACGCACCGCATTGTTGTTGTGCGTAATGGTCAGCTCTTCACAGAAACCGAGAGACACCAGCATTTCTTCGAAGGTGTTCCATTCATCTAATTGAATATCAGCGATTCTGTAAATGTTAATTGATCGCCCTTGCTGCCGCACAATCTGGTCCAGAGCCAATCCTTGATTGCCAACACGTGTGCCTGAAAGTTCCAGCGTGAATTCACCTTGAGGATCAATGACAAGGATACCAAGATTAGTGTGCCGGGAGTAAGCACAGAGCATCATCTTTGCTAAACCCGATTTGCCAGACCCTGTCTTACCGAAGACTCCGATATGATAAGCCTCGCCAGCACCACCGGGACCTTGATCATTGCTTCCGAAGTGCTTGAACCACATGGGATAAAGGATCTCGTTGGCATAGGCTTGGCCAAGGTAAAATATCTCGGAACTATATGCTTGTAATAGCTGATCGAGTAATCCTTGATCGATTCTTGAGACTCTAGTCCCTGTTGCTGGGACCATTCCCAATACTTCTGGCTGAAACCCGTTCCCTGTTCTCTTGAACGTGGCACCTACAACAAGGTCCGCCGTTCGCGTGTCCTGTCGATTTGTTATAGGCGGAATCTCTCCCGTTCGTTTCACGAGATTCCTGAAAACGGAATCTTCATGCCATCGATTTTTCAACTCGATGCCTACTATCTGCCCTACAGACACGATTGCTTGACCATTCTGTGTTGCTTGAAAAGCAGATAGCGCTCCAACTAAACGCTCTTCAGTGGCCTCCTGAAGAAGGTCTAATGTTAATTCCGTATTGGTTGATGGGCTTCCTACGACTGCGACATCCTGATTTCGATTATTTGTCATCAAACACCTCCTCGGCCACCTTCCGTTCTATAATTCTGTAAGAATAGAAGCGTATTTTCAATGTCAGGGGACGATCCCGCTACGTGCTGTGCAACGGTCTGTTCGATTACCGCCACACCGGATCCGAGACTCTTGACCATTCGATCGGCCAGAAATAAGGGATACGGCTCAATTACAGCCGGGCTGAAAAACTGACGACTTATACCTTCTAGAACAATTGATAGTCGTGTGTTACTCGACGTTATTGCGGATGGCAGTTCCATTCTCAGTGCGGGAAGCCAACCGTAAGGACGAAAATAGATGACCGATAACCGATTCAATGCCTCCCTAATTTCATCCATATCTTTTGGGGGACAGTATTTCTCCGGTAGGTGGTCAACCTGCTGGCTCGCAGGATCGGTCGCATCATGCAGGGGTAATGGACGAGTATATTCACCCGGATCCAAAATCATCGTGGCCAGCGTTTTACCGTCGACCATTACGGGGGGATTCAGCATGTTTTCACGAAGAAATTCGTTGCGAGATGTAAACTTAGGCATGGCAACTGTTCTTTCGCTCGTTAATAAACCCTTCAGCTGATCCAGCGCGCCGCCTTTCCAGCGGTCCAAAAAAAATTCGGATAAGGTCTTTGAGGAATCAGCAATCCTCGTAAGCGCTTGATTTAAATAGATGACCAGGGATGAAAATGATCCGTCAAGAAGAACGAGATCATGGGGAGCTTTGGCCGCGAGCGCCATCTCCATTGAGACCATTGTGCCCCGCAAGACTCCGACTGCATCAATACAATGTGGTAATCCATCGACCCACATATCATGATAGGGCTCCGGCCAGTATCTGGCAGCCTCTTTGGATGTACCCTCTACCGCAACAGCTGCGGCTGCACATAAGTCCAATGCTGTCAAACGATGCACCTGATATGATCCATCCACTCCGACGACTGATGGTTCCCTGGGCACATCGAGGTTAGCTTTTCGGCAGATCAGGCGATGATTTCTCGCTTCTGTATAGAGACGGGCGCGAGCATCACGGAGTGCCTGCAGATTCTGTGACACCCCTTCCGCAACAGGCGCGGCTTTGGCAAGGAGATCTCGAACCAGTGCATCAGGAAGATCCGCGAATGCCTCCATACACTCAGTTTCCTCCTTTATTGATCTTTTTCTTTGAAGGCCAAAGTCGATACTGTTCCCGCGTGTATTCGCGGTAATCTGGCTTCCGTTCTGCTCGACCAATGAGCCATCTATTCTTGAAAGCCTCAGATAATTCTGAAGCTGTCCAATTATAGAAACATGGCCGTTTAACTTCTCCCTTCAAGAACCGGATTGCATCACGCCCCAAAGGGGCAGCGAATATCTCTCGGCGGATACCGTGGTAAATAAGATCCGCTGAAAGACCGATCTGAGAGAGGCACTTGCGAATTACTTCACGCTTGTTTCGAAAACCGGTCCCCCAAGCTATGTGCTTTGCGGTAGGCTCGCAATACTTTTCAACATATGCCCTGATGTCGCCATAGACACCGTTGGAAAAGTGGAATTCTCCTGACCCTTGTGTGAATCCCAGGCTGGTCCAATATTGTTGACCATTGATGCGGATTCGATTGTATATGGAAGACCGTCCAAGAGCCGAAGTGGTTGTAACCAGTGTAAGGTAAGGCGGCCGAGTTTCCTGTCTGATTAAAGATTTCTTGCCGTTGTATTTTTCACGAAATGCGTCTCGCACCTCGTTGCTGCAAACGAGCAGTGCTATAAGTTTTCCGCCCAGCAAGAATGAATATGGCGGCACAGCACCCAGCACATAAGCATCCATTATGTGATACAGGTGTTGTGCTTTGTTTTCCTTGTCCCATCCAATCCAATTATCGCGTGCTCGCATAGAGTAGACCGGGTCTCCCAAACCGAATAAACCCATCAGCTTTCCATTGCTTTCATCGAACACAAGGAAGCGAAGTCTCCTCCCGTATCCTGCCGAGACCGGAATACTCCAGTGAAGACAAGCATAACGAAACAGCAGTTCGTTTTCGGATCCAGGTCTTACGACTACAAGCTTGGGTCGTATTTCATTGGTTATCACCTGATGCCCGTCAGCAATATATTGAATAAGCTGATCTTCATAAGATCGAACACCCGGACCGGATACTTCAAGTTTTTTATGCAGGGCAAGTTCGTTCAGCGCACGGAAATCATCTTTCGTGGGGTCCTTGGGCAAATGGATAATTCCATCATGTACCCTATAACCCTGCTTACGCAGAGATCGGATAATGGCAGATCTTAAGAGCTCTGCCGATGGTACATTCATGAGTGGCAACTTAATAGTCCCTTCGCTTCATTCCTCAGTGGTCCGATCGATGTCTGCCTCGTCAAGCGGCTCGTCTACGGCATTTCGGAGCCACGATGGATCGAACCCGGCATTCGAAGATCCTTCAACTCGGATTCGCACCCTGGCTCCATCGGACTTGTCCGCTAGGTTCGCAATAGCAGGGAACGCCTTGAAGACCTGCTCCCTACTGGCCTCAAAGGTCATGACAATCCGCTTCCTTCGTCCCGCGGCCCCAGATCCCGCCGTTGCTGGACCAGAGCCTGTTCCCTCGTCCATCCCCGTAGGGGTTTCGTGGACGCCGGGAAGAGGAGTGGTATCTGTATCGATTGGGGACGTTCCGGCGGGCCGCGCAGTTGCTGGATCCGGAACAGCTTGCGGCATCATAAGGAAGCCGGATTCGAAATCGATCTCATCATCCGAAAAGGGATGGTCGCTACCAATCAGTACCTTATTTCGATTTACCTGGTATTTTCCATCTGGTCCGAATGCGGGGACTACACCGCTCGTATAAGCGAAGATGCCATCGGATACACCGCGGGCGATCCCCTTACGCAGAATCGATACGGATTCCAATCGGGGCGGAGCGATATCCCTGTAGAAAGATTCGAGCACGTCTGATGTCTTAATACCCATGAGCGGCTGCTCACCCGCTGCCAGCGACTCGCCGAGTCTCACGCGCTCTGTTATTTTCCGAGGTGTAACCGATCCGTGAATCCGTGGCGTTCCGACGCTGGTGAGAAGCTCCATTATCCGCTCGTGGACGCCTGTCGCCTGGAGCGGGCGTCCGCCTCTTTCCACTTTCTCGATTTCCAACCCGCCGTCCTGGACCCGAGGCAACCATGCGGCCGTGTAAAGTTCCCGAAAGCATGCCTCGGCGGCGGCCTGTTCGGTGCGCTTCCTCTCACGGAGTTGATCAAGCTGATCCTTGGTAAGCCGGAGCTGCTGTTTCTTCGCCTCCACGCGATCAATGGCCAAAAGGTACCGTATGGCGCGCCGCAGCGCCTCGATCTGCCTCTTCTCAGGTATCGCAAGTCCAAGCCCGTTGCGGTAGCGTCTGGGGCGATCTCCAAATTTGGTAAGATACTCCTTGGCCTGACTCTCTTGTTCCAACTTGCTCTCGGCAGCAAACTCAAGCGGTAAGTAAGCGATGAGGAAACGGGGGTCCTCATCAGAAATGTCCTGACTTTTTGCCGGCCACACAATGGCCGTGTGGTGACCGGCCAACCGGGCATCCAGCATCTCCTTGATCATGCTGCGGACCGGGCCGTGACCACGAGCCTGAGAATCCTCGCGGGCAACGGTCTGCTCCGCGTCCTCAATCAGTTTGGTAACATTCGGGTCCTTTTTGAAGCAGTACCGGACGCCATCATAGTGCAAATAAAGACAGGTGTTGCGAAGTTCAGACAGGACTGCGGTTGCCGTGATATTGTCCAGGTCGGGACCGACACAGGCTGCAAGCAGTTCGTTCTCCGCAACGCCGGGAGGCAGCGTCTCATCGCTGCCAGAGCCCTCTCGTTTCAACCCGCCAAATGAATACAAAAGGATAGCCGTCGCGATGCTCGTAGCTGGCTTTACGCTTGCAAGCGCAGGAGTTTCTCGCGCCATCCGGTCGTCAATGCGCTTTGCCCGGGCATTTGGCCCATCGATATCCGCCGTGATAACTGGGTCGTAGTCGTTTTGCACCCCCAACTCTTTAAGCATCTTCACCCGGACGTCCACGTCCTTTACGGGCACCTCTCCAGGTCCCAATAGCGCTTTGGCGCCGCCATTCTTCTTAAGGGAGTGCATACAGGAGGCGAGGAATCGTAAAGCACCGCGCGTCCGCTGGAAGGCATCCACCGCCGTCCAGCGTTCTCTCATAATGTCGATGAGAGCTGGATGAAACGGATATGCGGCTCGCATTCGATCCCGCAGGAGGCGACCTTCCTCATCGGCCTGTCGACGCTCGGACGGTGTTTCGGCATGGGCTCTCTGCATTCCGGTTACCACTTCCTGATATGCTGTGGATACCTCGGTGGCCGAAGGAACATCAGGAGCGGCTCCCAAGAGACGGCGCTGAAGAATCGGCAGGACCTCGTCGCCGGAAACGGGCTCTCTCAATTGATCAACCCGGGATGCGAGCTTGTCGATCTCTGCAAGTAGCCCGACATTTCCCAAGGATTCTCTGGCACTCCAGGTCAGAGAATAAACAAGCGCCGCCTTCTCGCTGCCTGCCACCTCGACAGTTAAATTCTGGAAGAAATCCTTGGCCTGGCGCTGGAGGGTGGAATCGAGGATGCCGACCGCCGCAGCCCGCTCCATGTACTTGAGCACCTCATCAAGGAGAATGAGAACCGGACGGCCGCTTGCCCCTTTGGTGAGCAGATCGCAAATCACGTCGCCGCCCGGTGCCACACGGTCTTTATCGTGTTCGGCTACCAAGGGGAAAGCCTTTTCAGGGTCGATCTGCCAGGCAATCCAGCCCCACATGGTCTGAATCGTCCGGCCGTCATCCAGCGTCTTGCCATTACGAGCATCGAACTTCTCACCGTCGAAAACAGCCACAGCCACGTTGCCGGGGCGGGCAAAGTCCTTTGCCTCCGGGATGCCGTCCAGGGCCTCTCGCTTCCGCGCCGCATGGAAAAGCGATGCCAGAGTATGCGATTTGCCGCCGCCGAAAGGTGTTCGAAGTTTTAATACACGATTATAGCCCCTTTTTCCTGTCAAACATGCCAAGACTTCTTCCAGGAGCTTTCGGAGATCGGCAGTCAGGTAAGTCGCCCGGAAGAATGCCTCCGGATCCCTGTTGACAACGGGCACATTGGGATCATTTGCGGCAATGGCTCCAAGATCGATGGCAAATACCGCCTCTGTCAGCGCTCCCGCCTCGACATCGGGATGAAGTTTGACCAGGTCGGTCCATGGACGAAGTACATGTGTGCTCATGGGGTTTCCTCTTCAGATTGTTTATCTGTCACTTTTTCAGAGTCCGCCTGATTAATCAGTTGATGGCGATTAAGATGTTTCGTCATCATGACACTTTCGTTAACCCTTCCCAAGATTGCTTCCATCAAAACCCGCCTTGACGGCTTTTTCTTCCCTAAGGAAACTCCAAGCTCAGATCTGAGCAGATTAAGATCCGGCAGTTCCAATGAATAAAGTAGGTCGCGAGCCTTCTCGATATTTCCATCTTTCGCTTGCTCAACCACACCATCATAAAAACGCACTGCATCCTCTGGGGTCATCTTCGGGATAGAAAGGGTCTCAGACTTCTTCCTGTGCATAGTATTTGTATACTTTCTGATGGCGCTTGGGAAAGCTCGGCTTGCCCTAGCTTCTATTCGAGTGAGTTTTCGTGAAAGTTCACGAAGAGCTTCCTTGATTTCACTTAACTCCTTAGCCACTATTTCTATTTCCTGCTCAGGAGTATTGAATATGTCATTATTACTCATCTAAGAGCCTCCATACATTCACGCCAAAGATTTTTGAAATCATCCACCATATCAGATGGCACGCCACCTCCTGTGATAGCCCGCTTGATGCCAACTCGCTCACGTACATAGGATTTCAAAAATCTCGCATCAATTCTTTTGGATGCCGCAGCATCATTGCACGCGCGCTCAACCTCTCTTGCATAGAACTGAACCTCTTTTGTAGGTGAATTACTCCATGTTTTTGCTTTATTCATGAAAACTGCAATCCTCGGAAGCGGATGCGGCTCTATTCTCATGCGTAGTGAGTTAAGAATAAGACTGGTACCACGAGAAGCAAAAAAATCAGGATTTACAGGAATGAGTACAAGATCGCAGCAGCTGAGGACGCTGTAAGATAAAAGTGTAAAGGATGGCGGACAATCAAATAGCACATAATCATATCGGGGAAGCTTGGGATTGTTGGTAATTTTCCCCAGCAGACGTCGGATGAAGTCTTTAACGCCATCTCGATCAAAAACCTCAAGCTCTTGCCAGTAAAGGTCCTCAACTGATGGCACAAAGTGAAATTGCTCAGAAAGCTGATATATGAAATCGAATCCTACCGGAAAATCAAAGTGCGGTGCAGGCCTTGTGAATATATCCAAGGCATCAAAAATTGTTTTCCTCCTCTGAATTGATTTCTCGTACCAATCTCCAAAGCGTTCCTCAAGGCTGCCTGTGTCTTCGTTCAAAGCGATTGCCTGCGTAAGAGACATTTGAGCATCAAGGTCAAACATCAACACTCTTTCCTTGGACATAGATGAAAGGATATCTCCGAGACACCAAGTGACAGTCGTTTTTCCAACCCCGCCCTTGAAGTTAATAGTCGCAATTGTCTTAGGGCTTTTGTCATTCATTGATTCCTCCTTACCCAGATGTTAACAATCGCCTAATTACAAAAGTCTTTCATCTATTCTTGCCATGGTGTTTTCTATCAAACTCCGCCAGTTGGCGACAAGTTTTCTGAGCGCGGCGGATTCCGCCGGCGTGGTTGCGACAGTATGTTCCGGTCCGTCGTCCTTCCTGCCGACCAATGAGGTCCCAGCCAGGGCTTGGGCAACCAAACGGAGGCGCTCTCGGTCTGGGCGCACCTCGTCGAGAAAGCGGTTCAAATTCCGGGGTTCGTTTTCCATCAACCAGAGGATACGATGCAGGACGTCAATTAACGGGGCATGTGTGCCCATACCATCAGCGCGGGCAGCCCCATCAGCTCTTTGCGACCCATCAGCAAGGACAACCTTCGGCGTGCCGAGCTTTTCGTCGTCACCCCGTTCGGTGAAGTCGCGCAGCCGGTATTTGCCCTTCTTCTTTTCGACCAGCGCGCGGCTGCCGGACGAAAGCCCATTCTGTCCGTCCAGCTCGACATTCTGACCGTAGGTGAAGACGATGGCCTCGCCCGCGTCCATCTCGGCCACCTTGTAGGCATAACGCCAGAGCACGTAGAACCGGCTCGGCCCGTCCACTGTGGCAACACCGCTTCCGGTCACGCCGAATATTTTTTCCAAAAGCGTCTCCAGCACAACCCCTTCCACTTCGGCAAGGAACTTCTCCGCCGGAACCTCCTCGCCGTTTGCGTACTCCACGCGGGCGAATTTGGTGAAGGCGCGGAGCCCTGCACCTACCGCGGCAATAACCAGGTCCGCGCCGGTGATGCCCATCTTCCAGAGCGAATCGACCCGCTCTCGGA
>CAZNDG010000066.1:0-10629 GCA_964571695.1 uncultured Syntrophus sp. | reverse complement strand
AGTGGTTCAAACCCCGACATATATCCAGGCACCGGGCCCGGAAGGTCGGTTCGGATTCAGTTGTATGAAAAATAAACCCGAGACAGTCGGAACGGCAAAACTGGCCTCAATCCTCGGAATAAGCGACCGAAGAGTGCAGCATCTCGTTTCCGAAGGGATATTGCGGAAGGAAAAACGCGGCACCTATCAGTTGGCGGCCTCAGTGCAGGCGTATATCGCCTATAAGGTTGAGTTGTCGCGATCCGGAAGCATAGGAACGTTGCAAGAGGAGCAGACACGACTCACGAAAGCCAAGGCTGACCGGGAGGAAATAGAGCTGGCCAGAACACGAGGTGAGCTCATCCCGGCAATGCTCATCAAGTCGACGTGGCAGCGGATTGTGGCCTCCGCCCGGACCAGGTTTCTGGGGCTTCACAGCGCGCTCAAAACGCAGCACCCCGATCTCGATATATCGGTGATTCAAACGCTCGAAGGCCTGGTGCGCCAGGCGCTTACGGAGATGTCGGAAGATGGACTACCAGATCGCACTGAACAGGACGCTGACTGAAACCCTCCGCGTGTGGGCCCCTCCGCCGAAGCTTACGCTCTCCGAGTGGGCGGACGCCTATGCCTTTCTGTCGCCCGAATCGGCAGCGCAGGACGGGAAGTGGAAAACCCTCCCGTACCAGAAGGGAATAATGGATGCCATGACCGACCCCACCGTCGAGAAGCTGACCATCCAAAAGTCGGCCCGGGTGGGATATACCAAGATGATAAACCACCTGATCGCCTACCACGTCCATCAGGACCCGTGCAATATACTCGTCGTACAGCCGACGATCGAGGACGCCCAGGGCTACAGCAAGGACGAGATCGTCCCCATGCTGCGGGACACGCCGGTGCTCGTTCCCCTGGCGCCAGAATCAAAAACCCGCGATTCGAGCAACACCATCCTCCGGAAGCAGTTCCCGGCGATGACGCTCATGATTACCGGAGCGAACTCGGCGCGCGGTTTCCGGAGGATCTCCGCAAGGAAGATCGTCTTCGACGAGGTCTCGGCGTATCCTCCCAGCGCCGGATCTGAGGGTGACCCGATCGCCCTGGGCTCGCGCCGGGCTGATTTCTACTGGAATAAGCTCATAATACACGGATCGACCCCGACCTTCGAGGGCGACCGTATCGAGACGCTGTTCAAGCAGAGCGACCAGCGGTATTACAATGTCCCCTGTCCGTTCTGCGACTTCATGCAGACACTGGAATGGTCGAATATCGATTTCACCTCGAAAGGGTCGGTTAGAAAGCCGGTGTACCTTTGCGCGGACTGCGAGAAGGCCATAGAATATTCCCGGCATCGCTGGATGATCGAGCGCGGCGCATGGGAGGCCACCGCTCCGTTCGACGGTCATGCTGGCTTTTTCATCTGGTCGGCGTATTCCTATTCGCCGAACGCCACCTGGCGGCACATAGTGAAGGCGTTTCTCGAGATGAAGGACGACCCGCTGACACTGAAGACCTGGGTGAATACCTGGCTCGGTCAGACCTGGAAGGAGGAGGCCGAGACCAACGAGGCCGACACCCTCCGGAACCGCCGGGAGAATTATGGCGTCATCATGCCGCTCGAATCCGCCATACTGACCTGCACCGCGGACATGCAGGACGATCGCATAGAGCTCCTCGTCAAGGCGTGGGGTAAGGACGAGGAGAACTGGGACATCGAGCACATGGTTATCCCCGGCGACCCGGCCACCAGTGAGTTCTGGGAGAAAGTCGACGTGTACCTCCAGAAGTCCTTTCCGCACATGAACGGATCGACCGTATCCATCCATTGTACGCTGATCGATTCCGGAGGGCACCATACGGACGCGGTATACAGGTTCGTGAAGTCCCGCCGTATGCGGAACGTGTACGCCATCCGCGGCAGCAAGGACCCCGCGGCGCCGCTCATCAGCCGCCCGAAGAAGTCGAAGCTCTCGAAATCATATAAAATGGGTGTGGATCTCATCACCATCGGCGTGAAGACGGCGAAGGACCTGGTGGCGTCCCGTCTCAGGCTGAAGGAGCCGGGGCCGGGCTTCATCCACTTTCCGGCCAGGTTCGGCGACGAGTATTTCGACCAGCTCGCGTCCGAGAAGCGCACCCGTAAGTACGTCAAGGGGGTGATGATCCAGGCATGGGAGCCGGTGCGCGCCGGGATACGCAACGAGGCATGGGACCTCGAGGTCTACCAGACCGCGGCGATCCGGATGGTCTGCCCGGACGTGTCTATGCTCAATCAGTATGTGGAGGCGGCGAAGAACAACAGGCCGATATCGTCCATGGCCCCGCGCCGGCGGGTGCGCAGCCGCGGGATCGAGGACTGACATGAACGAAGCCCTGAAAAGAAGCCTCTACGAAAAATTAAATAAAATTGTGCTTGACATTATGAGACATAATAATCAACAGTATGCAAAGTTCGAAATAGCCGTAGACGCACGACGGCGCAAGGTAAGCGGCAAAATGATTACGACGGACCAGCGCTATGAGGGAGGCTCGCTGGTCACCGTGATCCGCGAGGATCCGTTTTAAGCCAACCTCAGGCTCTTTAAAATAGCATCCCTTTAAGGGACGCCGAATATCCGAGACAAAGGTCGGCCATTCGCAGCAATGAGATTCCGCAAGAGCGGAGTCGCTGCGGGTGGGCGACCTTTCTGTTTTTCGGGAAAAAAGGAAAGGTGTATGGCGGGAATAACGCTCGCACAGGCCCAGGAAAAGCTCAACCAGTATCTCGCCGCCGAAGAGGCGGTGCTGCTCGGTCAATCCTATTCTATCGCTGGAAGGTCGCTCAGCCGTGCCGACCTGAGGAGCATTCAGGAAGGCATTAAACTCTGGAATTCCCGCGTTCAGGCGCTTTCGCGGGGTGGTATACGAATCCGCGGGGGGACTCCGGTATTATGAGCAAATCAGAGCGCGCGCTTTTCGATCGGAATCCTGTAGACCGAGTGGTTGAGTTCTTCGCGCCGCGTATTGCGGTCAGGCGTTACCATGCACGGGCGGTGCTCTCGAGTGTGAACGGATTTGCCGGAGCCTCCAGGAGCATGCGCTCCATGTATGGATTCGATCCTGGGAAGACCGGTCCGAACAAAGCCCTTAAATACGATCGCCAGATACTCATAAACCGTAGCCATAAGCTCACCAGGGACAACCCCATCGTCTCGGGCATAGTCAATTCGAATTGCACCAATATAGTCGGGCCGGGGTTGGCTCTGCAATCGCGTGTCGACGGTGATTTTCTGGGGCTCGACGAGCACCAGACCGAGGCCCTGGAGACCAGCATCGAACGCGAGTTCGCGCTTTTTGCGGATACGCAGGAGTGCGATCTGTCCCGTATGCTCAATTTCTCGTCCATGCAGGAGCTCGCGCTCAGGATGATTTTTGTTTCCGGGGAATCAGTAACCGTTCTCCCGTACCTAGAGCGTGGTACTATGATGCCGTATGGACTGAAAATACAGATGGTTGAGTCAGAACGGCTATGTAACGAGAACTTCAGCCAGGACAAAAAGCTCGATAACGGAGGATCTCTGTCCGAGGGCATCGAGCGGGATAAGTACGGTGCGCCGGTACGATACCATATTTGCAGAGAGTTTCCTGATGGATCGAATCGCTCCGGTTTACGCTGGGACAAAATCGATGCGTTCGGTGATGCTACAGGCCTGCGAAACGTTCTGCACATCTTTAAGATGCTCCGGCCGGGGCAATACCGTGGAATACCCTACCTCGCCCCGGTGATTGAACCGCTCTACAACCTCGGAAGATACACCAAGGCCGAGATCGACGCGGCCGTTGTGGCGAGCCTTTTTACCGTGTTTATAAAGACCGAATCGGGAAATTCTGGAACCGACACCGACAACATGGGTGGCGAAACCGGGGCGAAACGCACCGACAAGGATTTCAAGCTCGGCAGCGGTGCGATTCTGGACCTTGCCCCGGGTGAGGATGTGGCCATACCGCAGCATGGCCGTCCGAACGTCAATTTTGACCCCTTCTTTCAGGCGATCCTGCGCCAGATAGGCATGGCGCTCGAAATACCCTATGAGGTCCTCATCAAGCATTATCAGTCATCGTACAGCGCCGCCCAGGGAGCGCTTCTCGACGCGTGGAGATTCTATAAGACGCGCCGGAAGTGGTTCGCGGATTCGTTCTGTCAGCCGATATTTATGAGTTTCATGTACGAGGCGGTTGCCCGCGGACGGATAATCGCGCCCGGATTCTTCACCGATCCGCTCATTCGTCAGGCGTATTGCGGCGCGGAATGGGCCGGTCCGGCCAGGGGACACATGAACCCATCCCAGGAAGCCGACGCGGTCAAAACCAGGACTGATATGGGGCTTACCACCATGGAACAGGAGTCGATCGAGTACAACGGCGGTCGGTTTGACCGGAATATACGCCAGATAAAGCGCGAGAACGAACTCAAACGAGACGCGGGGATTATGGGCGCGGACTCCGAGGGAGTCGACGAACTTGTCCGTAAAATCAAGAAGGGGATCGATCAATGAACCTCCAGAACATACTGCTTTCGCCCTGGGCGATAAAACAGGACCGCCTCGAGCATTTCAGGACGATACTGGACGCGCATCTGCGCGGTCCCAAGCTGTCCCTGAAAGACATGGAGGCAAAGATTCTGTCGAGTGACCTCGGGATGACGCGTAATTACGAGGTCCGGGACGGTGTGGCCATCATCCCCATTGTCGGACCTATCGCCAAGAACCCGGATATATTCGACCGTGTCGTGCTCGGAATGGTCTCGTCCTCGCGCATAAAGGACGATTTTCTTAAGGCGATCGCGGACAGCAGGGTGAAGGCGGTCCTTCTGTATGTGGATTCGCCGGGCGGCACTGTCGACGGAACACAGGAACTGGCGCAGGCGATATATGACAGCAGGGGCGGCAAGCGAATAATCACTTTTTCTGACGGATTGATCGCCTCGGCGGGGTACTGGATAGGCTCGGCGGCGGACGAGGTTTATATTTCCGGGCCCACGGTTGAGGCCGGTTCGATCGGCGTCTACTGGGCCCATGCCGAATACTCGGAAATGGACCGGCGCGCCGGTGTGGTTATTACGGAGATAACCGCTGGGAAATACAAGGCCTTCGGCTCTCAAAATAAGCCGCTTGGAGACGAGGCCCGGGAGTATTTTCAGGACCAGATCGATTATCTGTATTCAATTTTTATCGATAAAGTCTCCCTCTTCCGCGGCGTGTCGGTTGAGGAGACCCTGAAAATGGCGGATGGAAAAGTTTATATCGGACAGCAGGCGATAGAGGCCGGGCTGGTGGATGGTATTTCCACCATGGACGAGCTTCTTTCCGGCTTCGGCTCCGGCGGTGTTCGGGCCGTTGCGAATATACCCGTAAAAAGCGGTTTTCAATCCGCTCCCGGTGAGGGGCGCGATGGACGCGGAGAACGGGAACAATCAATCGAGGAGGCCAGTATGAAGGACCTTACTATCGAAACCCTCAAGAAGGATCGCGAAGATCTGTATACCAAGATTTTCGATCTTGGGAAGGACGCGGTTCGGGAGGAATTCGAGAAGAAACTTGACGATGCGCGGAATGCCGCCGCGAAGGCGGAGCGTGAGCGCATCCAGGCCGTCGAGGCGCAGACCCTTCCGGGGCACGAAAAGCTCATAAAGGAGATGATGTACGACGGCAAAACTACCGGCGACCAGGCAGCCGCGCGTATAGTACAGGCGCAGCGTGAAATGGGAGCCGGGAAGCTCGACTCGCTCAAGGGCGACAAAAAGGGCATTAACGTTCCCATTACCAATCCACCGAAAGATGGGGATGATGACGACGGCGCGTCGGCCGTGGAGCAGTTCGACGCGAAGGTCAAGGCCTACCAGGGGGAAAACAAATGCTCCCGGGCCGATGCAGTAAGGGCAGTCGCCAAGGCCGATCCGGATCTCCATAAGCGGTACATTCAGGAGATCAACGAGAAGAAGTAAATCTCATCCATCGAGGAGGAAAGAGATGTGGAATGAAGGCATAAAGACGTTTCTGGCCGGCGAGGCGCTGGCCGAAAAGGTTCGCGTGGTGCTTAAAAGCGCGACCGTCACCGATCCGCCCGAGGTGGTCGCCGCGGGCGCTGGCGAACAGCATATAGGTGTTACAGAGTACGCCGTGGCGAGCGGTGATCCCGTCGCGGTCAAACTGCGCAGCTTCCCGGGGACGCACGAGGTAACGGCGTCGAAGGCGATCGATATCGGGGAAACCCTTTACGGTTCGGACGCGGGGAAAGTCAGCGATGTCGCAAGCGGTAACGCGATCGGAGTGGCTCTCGAGGCGGCCGCGGGTGATGGTCAGATAATCGAGATAATCGATTTCACCATTATGTCCGACGCCGCGGCGAATATTTCTGTCGCCGACAGCGACGGATTCACCTCCGCAACCACGGTCGAGGCGGCCCTGGCGGAAATATACCAGCACCTGAAGAGCATTCAGGGCTGTATCCTGGTTCCGCTCGGCGGGATCACCATGGAAGACGGCACCATACTGACCAAGCAGGCCACCACGGTTGCGGGTATCGCGCAGCTCTCCGACAAGGAGCAGGTGATCCAGATACCGATCAATTGCTCCGCCGGGGAAAGCCTCGGGTTCTCGGTTCCGCTGCCCATGGATTTCGACGAAAGCGCCGACATCACCGTGCACGTTCTCGCCGGGAAAGCGGCCGACAACGACGAGCTGACGCTCGATTGCGAGGTGTATCCGGTCGGCGTAGGTGACGTGGGCAATTCGGACATACAGGACACCGCGGCACAGGCCATTACGCAGGCGGCGAGCGAGCTCGTTTTTACCTGCGGAGCCGATGGTCTTCTCGCGGCGCCGGGAGCGCTTACCGTTGTACTGGCGCTGGGCGGCACGAACGACGGCGACGCGGTCTATATCTACGGGGTATGGATCGAGTACAAGAAGAAGCTGCTCGCAGCGTAACATAACCAGATACCAAGGAGGCAAAGAAAATGCCTAAACCCGCAAGTGGATCTTCCGTAATCCGTCCCGATCTTGGGACGGTGGCCTTCGAGGCCCTGATGGACGCCGAAAAACAGGGCTTTATAGGTCTTTCGCTTCTGCCGGTATTCCCGACGGCGAAGCAGTCGGGGCAGTATCCGATCATACCGCTCGAGGCGATTCTTAAAACAAAAGACACCACCAGGGCGGCGCGAAGCAGATACAATCGCGACGATTACAATTTCGAGATGGGGAATTATTCCTGTAAGGACCGTGGGCACGAAGAACCGCTCGACGACACCGAAAGGGAAATGTATGCCGCACTTTTCGACGCCGAAGAGGTAGCGGTAAAAAGAGCGGTCAACAGAGTGCTTCGTGCCCAGGAGATGAGGATTGCGGCGATGCTGTTCAATTCGAGCAATCTCACCGTGGGAAACGTAACCACCGAATGGAGCACGGCAGCGACAGCGACTCCCTACGACGACATTCTGGCCGCTAAAGAGGCCATGCGTGGCATCGGCGGGCTTCTTCCAAACAAGATCGGTATGTCGTGGAAGGTGTTCAACAATCTGCTGAAAACCAAAGAGCTCAAAGACGCCCTCCGCTATACCAGTCCGATCGAAATGGGTGGATTCGACGCACAGAAGCGAGCTGTAGCTCAGTATTTCGGAGTATCCGAAGTGCTGGTCGCCGCTGGAGTAAAAGACACCTCCGGGAAAGGCAAGGCTACCGTCATCTCCGATCTTTGGGATGATGAATATGTCATCCTGGCGGCAACGGGCATTGAATCCCAGGATCTGCGCGAGCCCTGTCTTGGACGAACGTTCCTGTGGACCGAGGATAGCCCTGAGATGACTGTGGTTGAGAGCTACCGCGAGGAGCAGTCCAGAAGCGATATCTATCGCGTTCGGCACAATGTCGATGAAGCGTTCGTCTTTAAGGGCGCCGGGTATCTCCTGGGGAACATCACCGCCTAGGGGATGATCAGTTAAAGATAAATGGGGGAGGTAACTCCCCCGTTATTAACTGGACCATGAAGACCTTTAAAGAACAGCTCAATGACGACATATCCGCGGTCTTTCTGAACGAGGATTTCTTCGCCGTCCCCGCCACCTGGCACAAGTACGCCGCGGCCGGGCCGCCGGTGACGTATACCGACGTGCCGCTTTCAGTGCTGTTCGACACTCCCTACACGGCGACGAGGGCGCAGAAGGAGGCCGGAAACGCCCGGACAACGGCGACGTGCAAAAGCTCGGAGCTTACCGGGATGGATAAGTCGAAGGACCGTTTCGAGGTGGAGGGCGTCAACTACTACATCGCCGAAATGCAGCCCGACGGGACCGGCCTCACCGTGCTGGTGCTTACTGAGGATGAGCCATGAGCCGCAGGCAGGACATCATCACCGCGCTCGACACGCGGCTTAAAGGCATCCTGAAAACCGCGGGATACCAGACCGACATGGGAAAAAACGTCCGCGAGTGGTACGTGTTCCCCGTAAACGAGGCGCCGGATACGGACAGCCTTTTATACGAGGATCCGACCTGCGCGCGAATAGACCCATACGAGGACGATGACAACGTCCAGTCGTACCATTACAAGCGCCTCACCGTTCATATTTATATCGTCACTTCCGGGAGCACCGCGCCGGCGGCCCTCCGTGTACGCATAGCCGACGTGCTGAAGGCCATCGGGACGGACGTCACCTGGGGCGGTCTCGCGCTCGACACCGAGCTCGAGGGCGACGACTCGGAAGTGGTCCACGAAAAGAAGAAGATCGGCGGGACGCGCATCACCATCAGCATCGACTACAAGGTCGAGCGATGGGACGACTGACAAAGGAGGATTACCATGCCTGAATTCCAGACTACCATTCAGCAACTCGACGCGCATCTGCGCGGGAGCGGCAAGATGGAGATTTCGCCGTACCAGGCCTCTCCCGCATGGGTGGACGCCGGGGCGCTCTCGGGGCTCGAGGTGGACGAACCGCTCGAGGTCTCGAAAGAGGAAAACGACAACGCCGACGCCGACGAGCTGGTCACCAAGCAGGAGCCCATCATCAAGGCGACCCTGCACGAGTCCATACGTGCGGCGATCTGGGACCTGCTGCGAGGAGGATTCGACACCAAAACCGTCACCGCGGGGACACTCGTAGAAGGGGATACGCACACCTTTGCGGCGAACAGCACCAACGACGACGAGATTTTCCTGCTTGCCGGGCAGAACGCCAACGGGAACGCGCAGACCATCAACTCCATAACCAAGGACCCCGACGGAACTCCGGTGTCTCTCGTCGATGGGACCGATTATGTCCAGGTGAAGGATGCCGCGGGACGCTGGGGAGTGAAGTTCATCTCCGGCTCGGCGTACGATGCCACCAAGGTGATCGAGGTCGATTATGACTACACACCGGCGGCATCGGTGAAGTATGTGTCAGGCGACAAAGCGGAGCTTCCGTGGTTCATGGTGCGCATCACTACCAAGAACGACGGCAACCCGTTCTATTTCACCGCGTATAAATGCAAAATCCGGAGCGGGAAAAAGTTCACCTACGCCAAGGACGACGACAAAGACCGCCGGGTGAAGATGCCGATCGAGATCGTCTGCAAGCCCGATCCGCTTTACCACAGCAGCCTGGTCTACGAGACCGAACAGACGAGCGGATTCTGATATGGCGAACACCGATCTTGACATCCTCCTTCCGGAGGACGAGGTAATCGAGTTCACGGCGAAGGACGGCAACCGGTATTCCATACGGCTTTTCGTGCCGTTTGCCGTGGGCGCCTACATCATCGACCACGCCGACGAGCTCGCCGAGGTGTTCCCGAACGGCGGCAGACCGAAACTCTCCAGGAAGACGCTCGACCTGGTGTTGAAGGTCTTTTCCATGGTGTGCCGCGAGCAGTACGACCACATGACCGAGGACTGGATAAAGGCGAACATCAGCCTGCCCCGGCAGATCGCGATCATCATCAAGATCGCCACGCCGGTCTACCAGTTTATATCCGGCATGGGGTTTCTGGAAGCGGCGCTGCCAGTAAAGGAGCCGGAAGACGCAAGCTGAGGTTCAGGCGGATACTGGCCGGGATTATGCAGGCGTTCCCCGGCCTGTCGCCTGAATACCTGATGTGGCGGCAGAGCATGCCGCAGGTCATGGACTGGTTCGACCGGGCCATGGAGTTACGCACCGGAAACATCGAGGACGACGTTACCGACGATGAACCGGGAGACGAATTTACCTGGAACGCGGAGAAACAGAGGTTCGAATAGATGGTGCAGCCCGGAAAGATAGCCGTCGAGCTCAGTCTCATGCTCGACCAGTTCAACAAGGCGATCCTCGACGCCAATGCCAAGCTGACCGGCATGGGCAAGGAGTTCGACCAGGTGGCCGCGCGCATGTCGCGCACGGCCGAGGGGCTGGGCAAGGCCGGGAGTACGCTGAGCAAGTATCTCACGCTGCCAATTCTGGGCATCGGCCTTGCCGCGCTCAAAACGTCGGCAGACCTCGAAATGATGCAGGCGCAGTTCACCACGCTCCTGGGCAATGCCGACCGCGCGAAGGACATGCTGGCCCAGATCCGCGAGCTGGGGGCGAAAACACCGTTCGAAACTCAGGATATCGCCGAGGCCTCCAAGACGCTTCTGGGCTTCAGCGTGGCCGCGGACG
>CAZNDG010000065.1:0-11164 GCA_964571695.1 uncultured Syntrophus sp. | reverse complement strand
AATAATAGGAGGAGGGTAAAAATGCGTAAAGGACAGGAAGAAGTGGAAAAGAGGCCGGAAGAGAAAGTGGCGGAACTGATCAAGATCAACAAGCTGCTGGAACAGGAAAACGCGGAGAAGAAAGTGGCGGAGGAGGCCCTGAAGAAGCGGGAAGCGGAGCTTGAATCGACTGCCAAATCTCTGGAAGAACTCAATGCCGCCCTCAAGGTCCTGCTGAAACACCGTGAAGACGACAAGAATGAAGTCGGGGTCAAGGTTATCGCCAATGTCAAGGAGCTGGTGCTGCCTTATCTGGAAAAACTCAAGACGACGCCGCTGAACGATACCCAGGCGATCCTCGTGGATATACTCGAAATGCACCTCAACGAGATCACCTCCCCCTTCCTCATGAAGCTGACCTCCACCTATCTGGGCTTCACCCCCAAGGAGATTCAGGTGGCCAGCCTCATCCGCGACGGTAAGAAAACCAAGGAAATAGCCAAGATAATGAACGTTTCCAAAAGCGCCATCGATCTGCACCGCAATCACATCCGCAACAAGCTGGGGTTGAACAACAAAAAGGTCAACCTGCGGTCCTATCTGTCGGCGCTGCCTTAGCATCATCACCGCCCGAGTATAATGACGGATTTCCGCGGCAGGCACCCCTCCGGGAGTGCCTGCCGGCAGGAGATGCCCTCCCCCGTCGGCCCGGGGAATTTCCCGAGGGATTTCCTGTTGACGGCCGCGCGAAAAGGGGATAGCTTGGCCCACCACTTGGGTGAGGTGAGGTCTGAATAAATCCCTGATCAAGTTCATCGCCACCGGGTGTGGCAGCGGATATTTTCCCTTCGCTCCGGGGACCGCGGGAACCTTCGCCGCCATCCCCCTCTATCTGGCGCTGTCGCCGCTGTCCGGGGCTCTGTTCCTGCTGACGGCGGCCGCCTTCACCTTTCTGGCCGTTTACGCCGCCCAGGAGGCGGAGGTGATCTTCGGCCAGCATGATTCCCCCCGCATCGTTGTGGATGAATGGGCCGGATTCCTCTGGACGATGCTCTTCATTCCCCCGACGCTTCTTCATGTCGTGGCGGGGTTGCTGCTGTTTCGTTTTTTCGACATCGTGAAGCTCTTTCCCGCCAATGTCTTCCAGGACCGGCTGCCGGGCGGGTATGGAGTGGTTATGGACGACGTGGCGGCAGGGGTCTATGCCAATATCGGTCTGCACCTCCTGATCCGCGGCGGGATTATCTGAGAACCTAAGCGGGAGGTGCGGCGCACATGCATATCGGCATAATCACCATCGGCAACGAACTGACCAGCGGGCGCATCCAGGATGCGAATACCGCCTTCCTCGCCCGGCAGTTCCATCTTCAGGGCTGGCAGGTCGTGGCCTCCCTCTCAGTGGGGGATGAAGAGGAGATGATCGCCGCGGCCCTGGCATTCATCCTTCCCCGGGCGGAGGCGGTGATCGTCACCGGCGGCCTGGGACCCACCTCCGACGACATCACGACGGCGGCGTTGGCCCATATCTTCGGCCTGCCGCTGATCACCGATGAAGAGACCCTCCGGCACATCCGGGGGATCTTTACCCGTTACGGACTGCAGTGGACCCCGAATAACGCCAAGCAGGCCGTATTTCCCCAGGGGGCGGAGATCATCGCCAATCCCACGGGCACCGCCCCCGGCTTCGCCCTGCGGCGGGAGGGGAAGGTCATCGCCGTGATCCCCGGTGTCCCGGCGGAGGTGCGGCGGATGGTGCCGGCGGGCGTCGTTCCGCTCCTTAAACGGGCCTTTCCCGGCCATGCCCGCCATACGGCCGTGCGGACTTTTAAGACCTTCGGACTTTCCGAGGCGGCGGTGGACCAGGCCGTGGCCGGGGTGGCGCCGGCGGGTGTGGAGATAGGCTTCTATCCCCGTTTCCCCGAGAATCACATCGTCCTGTCGGCCCGGGACGACCATGACGAGGCGGCGGCCCGGGCACGGCTCCTAACCGCGGAGGCGGAATTCGAACGGCGACTCGGCGGCTATGTCTTCGCCCGGGATGAGGAGACCCTGGAGGGGGTGGTGGGGGCGCTGCTCCGGGAACAGGGACGGACCATCGCCGTGGCGGAATCCTGCACGGGCGGCCTCGTAACCGACCGCCTGACGGATGTTCCGGGAAGCTCCGCCTATCTGGAGCGGGGGCTTACAACATACAGCAACCGGGCGAAGGTGGAGCTCCTGGGGGTTCCGGAGGAGGTGCTTCAGGCCCACGGCGCGGTGAGCGAGGAGACGGCCCGGCTTATGGCGGAAGGGGTTCGGCGCCGGTCGGGGACGGATCTGGGGCTAGCGACCACGGGGATTGCGGGGCCTGATGGCGGGTCGGAGGCCAAGCCGGTGGGGACGGTCTATATCGCCCTGGCCGACGGGGTGGCGACCCGGTGCCGCCGCTGCCATTACCGGTGGGAACGGCGCCGGATCAAGATGATCGCCTCCCAGGCGGCCCTCCTCATGGTGAAACGGTATCTGGCGGGGGAGAAGGACCCCCTTTGATCTCTTGATCTCCTTTCACCGTCGCCGCGGCGCCGGCCGGAGCCAAAAACTTCTTAACATAAACCGTCAAATATATTATCATCCCACCCGCTAAGGAGAGCTGAAAAGATGCGCACCTTTCTGGCCGTAGCGCTTCCGACCGAAATAACGAGTAATATCGGGGTGATCCGTGATCGCCTGAAGAAAAGCCTCTCGGGAGATATCCGTTGGGTCCGGCCCGAGGCGGTCCATCTGACCCTGAAGTTCTTCGGGGAGGTAACGCCGGCGGATGCGGAGCGGATCGGCGCCGTCGTGGCGGGCCCGGCGGCTGCCGCCGCCCCCTTTGTCCTCGAAATCCGGGGTCTGGGCGCCTTCCCGGACGTGAATCGGCCCCGGGTGATCTGGCTGGGGCTGGCCGGGGAGACGGCGGCGCTGCTGTCCCTGCACCGGGAACTGGAGCGGGAGCTGGCGGCGGCGGGCTTCCCGAAAGAGGAGCGACCCTTCAGTGCCCACCTGACCCTGGGACGGGTGAAGATCCCCAAGGGGATCATCGGCCTGGCCGGGGCGGTGGAGACGGGAGCGGGTGTGGGGGCGGGGCGGATCCCGGTGGGAGAGATCGTCCTGTTCAAAAGCGAACTGACGCCCCGGGGGGCGATCTATACCCGGTTGGCCGCCTTTCCCCTCCGGGAGGGTTTTTTACCAGGTCATCATTGATGAATTCGTAAAAAGTCATGATGGAGACGACGAAAGCAGGATCGCCGTTTCGTTGCTTATGCAGCTTACTTACATGCAATATTCAACAATAAGAAAAGGAGGATGGCGATGGGGGTAGATATGGACAGGAACAAGGCCGTGGATCTGGCCATCAGTCAGATCGAGCGGCAGTTCGGCAAAGGGGCCATCATGAGGCTGGGGGGATCGGAGAAGATCGATGTCCCGGTAATTCCCACGGGGGCCCTCAGCCTGGACATCGCCCTGGGGGTGGGCGGCGTGCCCCGGGGGCGGATCATCGAGATCTATGGTCCTGAATCGGGTGGCAAGACGACGCTGGCCCTCCACATCGTGGCCGAGGCCCAGAGGCAGAACGGTCTGGCGGCCTTCATCGATGCGGAACACGCCCTGGATGTGGGCTATGCCCGGAAGATCGGGGTCAATACCGACGAGTTGCTCATCGCCCAGCCGGATACGGGTGAGCAGGCCCTGGAGATCGCCGAAACCCTGGTGCGCAGCGGCGCCCTCGACGTCCTCGTGGTCGATTCCGTGGCGGCCCTGGTGCCCCGGGCGGAGTTGGAAGGGGAGATGGGGGATGCCCAGATGGGCCTTCAGGCCCGCCTCATGTCACAGGCCCTCCGGAAGCTCACGGGGAGCATCAGCAAATCGAGGACCACGGTGATCTTCATCAATCAGTTGCGGATGAAGATCGGGGTCTTCTTCGGCAGTCCCGAAACCACTACGGGGGGCAATGCCCTGAAGTTCTATGCCTCCATGCGCCTCGACATCCGCAAGGTGACCTCCCTCAAACAGGGGCAGGACGTCATCGGCATGCGGACCCGGGTCAAGGTGGTGAAGAACAAGGTCGCCCCGCCGTTCCGGGAGACGGAGTTCGACATCATCTTCGGCGAGGGGATTTCCCGGGAAGGCGATCTCCTCGACCTGGCGGCGGAAAATGCCGTCATCGAAAAGAGCGGCGCCTGGTACTCCTACAAGGGGGAGCGCCTGGGTCAGGGCCGGGACAACACCCGCGCCTTTCTCCGGGAGCATCCGGAAATGCTTCAGGAGATCGAATCCGGGGTGCGGGAAAAATTCGACCTGAAGGCCTCGGCCGCGGCGGAATGACGGTGCGGTGAAGAGGGGGCTTTAACCCCATTCCCACCCCGGTCATCAGGCTTCCGGCTTCAAGAGTAATCTTGCCCCTCCCCTTCAAGGGGGGGGTAGGATGGGGATGGGTCAGAGACGGCCGTTTTCAGCGGGTTTGTGGTAGGAGATATGGAGGATAACGAGGGGCTGGCCAGGGCTAAGGAGGTTTGCTGGCGGCTCCTGGCCCGGCGGGATCACAGCGAGGAGGAACTGGCCCTAAAACTGGCAAAGCGGGGTTTTCCGGGAGAGGTTGTTGCCGGAACGATTGATTATTTTCGCGAACTGGGTTATTTAAACGACCGGGCGTTCGCGGCCGCTCAGGCCCGCCGCCTGGCGAGAGGGAAAGGTTATGGGGATCGCCGTCTCCGCGCATTCCTTCGGGAGCGGGGGATACCGGAATCCCTGGCCGGGGAGGCTGTCGCCGCGGTCCGGCAGGAATGGACCGAGGCGCAGGCCGTGGCATCCTTAATCGAAAAAAAGAAACAGCACAGGCCTATCAAGGGAGATCCGCAGGGGAAGCAACGGCTTTTCCGGTATCTTCTGGGCCGGGGATTTCCCCCGGGGCTGATATGCGAGCAGATTAACCGTGCGGAGGAGGAAGACGGGCATGACGATGACGGCAAGTGAAATAAGAGGGCAGTTTCTGAGATTCTTCGAGGGCCACGGGCACACCATCGTGCCGAGTTCGAGCCTGATCCCCAAGGACGATCCGACCCTCCTTTTTACCAATTCGGGGATGGTCCAGTTCAAGAACTGCTTCCTCGGCCTGGAAGACCGGGGCTACACCAGGGCCGCCAGTTCCCAGAAGTCGGTCCGGGCCGGGGGAAAGCACAACGACCTGGAGAACGTCGGTTACACCGCCCGCCATCACACCTTCTTCGAGATGCTGGGCAACTTTTCCTTCGGCGACTACTTCAAGAAGGAGTCCATCGCCTGGGGCTGGGAGTTCCTCACGGTGAACATGGGGCTGCCCAAAGACAAGCTCTGGATTACCATCTACAAGGATGACGACGAGGCCTTCGAGATCTGGAACAAGCAGATGGGGGTCCCGGCGGAGCGGATCGTCCGGATGGGAATGGAGAGCAACTTCTGGATGATGGGTGAGACGGGCCCCTGCGGCCCCTGCTCCGAGATCCTCTACGACCAGGGGGCCACCGTGGGCTGCGGCCGCCCGGAATGCTCCGTGGAGTGCGACTGCGACCGTCACCTGGAGATCTGGAACCACGTCTTCACCCAGTTCGACCGGGACCGGGACGGCAACTTCCAGCCCCTCCCCAAACCGAACATCGACACGGGCATGGGCCTGGAGCGCCTGGCGGCCATCGTCCAGGGGGTGCAGAGCAACTATGACACGGACCTGTTCACCCCGATCATCGCCGGGATCGCCGGGATCGCCGGGCGGGCTTACGGCGCCAATGGCGAGGCCGACGTCTCCATGCGGGTCATCGCCGATCACAGCCGCGCCATCACCTTTCTTATCGGCGACGGCGTCCTGCCCAGCAACGAGGGGCGGGGCTACGTCCTGCGGCGGATCCTCCGCCGGGCGGCCCGGCACGGCAAACTCCTCGGGATCGACCATCCCTTCCTCCACGAGGTCGTTTCCCTGGTCGTGGCGGTGATGCGGGAGGCCTACCCGGACCTGATCGACAAGGAATCCTATATCCGCAAGGTTGTGGTCAACGAGGAGCAGCGGTTCATCGACACCCTGGATACGGGACTCCGGATCCTCGGCGAGGAGGTCGCCCTCCTCAAGAAAGAAGGCCGGCAGGTCATCCCCGGAGAAGTGGTTTTCAAGCTCTACGACACCTTCGGGTTTCCGGTGGACCTCACGGCGGACATCGTCCGCAAGGACGGTCTGACCCTGGATATGGAGGGATTCGAGGCGGCCATGGAAGCCCAGCGGGAGAAGGCCCGGGAATCCTGGAAGGGCAGCGGCGAGCAGGCGGTGGCGGACAGCTACAAGAAGATCTCCGTCCGGGGCGTAACCACCGAATTCATCGGCTATCACGGCATCACCGAGGCCGCGGCCGTGGTCACGGCAATCCTGAAGAAGGACGCGGAGGTCGAGGAACTCGCCGCCGGGGAAAACGGCGAGATCTTCGTGGACGAAACGCCCTTCTACGGGGAAAAGGGTGGCCAGGTGGGGGACACGGGGGTGATCGCCGGTGAAGGCTATCGCTTTGAGGTATGGGACACCCAGTGCCCGACGGATACCCTGATCACCCATATCGGCAAGATGAAGGAGGGGAAGATCCGGGTAGGCGACACGGTGCAACTCCGGGTGGACGAGACGGCCCGGCGGGCCACGGAGGCCCACCACTCCGGCACCCACGTCCTCAACGCCGCCCTGAAGCGGGTCCTGGGCGACCATATCAAGCAGGCGGGCTCTTCGGTGACCCCGGAGCGGTTCCGCTTCGACTTCACCCACTTCAGCCGCATCGAGGCGGAGGAACTCGACGCCATCGAGAACATCGCCAACGAATACATCCGCCGGAACGCCGAGGTTAACACCCGGGTCCTCCCCAAGGAGGAGGCCATGAAGACCGGGGCGGCGGCGGTCTTCGACGAGAAGTACAGCGACAACGTCCGGGTGGTGAAGATGGGGGACTTCAGCATGGAGCTCTGCGGCGGCACCCACGTAAACCGCACCGGCGACATCGGCGCCCTGAAGGTCGTCGGGGAGTCGGCGGTGGCGGCGGGGGTCCGGCGGATCGAGGCCGTGACCGGCGGCGAGGCGATCAAGTACTTCAAGGCCGTGGAGGCGGAGCTGAAGAAATCGGCGGGACTCCTCCGGGCCAACCCCCTGGAGGTGACGGAGCGGATCGACCGCATCCTCAAGCACCAGCGGGAGCTGGAGCGGGAGATCGAGGCCCTGAAGGGCAAACTGGCTGCCCGGGATTCGGCGGACATCATCGGCCGGGCCAGAGAGATAAAGGGGGTGAAGGTCCTGGCCACCGTCGTGGAGGCCCCGGACGTGAAGACCCTCCGGGACTTCGGCGACAAGCTCCGGGACAAGCTTGCCTCCGGGGTGATCCTCCTGGGGAGCAAGGTAGAGGGCAAGGCGATGCTCCTGTGCATGGTGACGAAGGACCTGACGGGGCGCTATCACGCCGGCAACATCATCAAGGCGGTGGCCCCGGCGGTGGGCGGGAGCGGCGGCGGCCGCCCCGACATGGCCCAGGCGGGCGGCCCGCGGCCGGAAAATCTGGAACAGGCCCTGGCCAAGCTGGAGGAACTTATCTGATTTATTCCTCCCCCTTCAGTCGGGAGGTTAGGAGGGGGAGGGGGTTATTATCCGCGCTGGCGGGGGGTTTAAGCCCATCCCCCCGTCGTTACTTCTTTTCCGGCGCCTCGGCGATGGCGCTCCCGCCCCCGCTCTGATAGATCATCAGATCCGGGGTGTAAACCACGACCTTGTTGCCCTCGCCCATTTTGACGAAGGTGCGGGCCTTCAGGATGGAGTACCAGACGCCGATAGGCTTCCCCGCGTCGTCGTACATCAGGAATCCATGCTGGAACTCCCGGTAATCCCTCGCTTTTTCCTGCATGTGGAGGATCATGCCCCGGAAGCTTGCCGGGGTGGGGTTGATGGGTTTCCAGAGCTCGTTGTCCAGGACGTACTCTTTTTTCAGGCCGATGAGGGCGTTGGGGAAGAGGTCGGGGCCGCTGTAATAGTAGTTCATCCCGGGGTCGATCCGGAAGGAATCGAAGTCCCGGGTGGTCTGATCGTCGGGAAAGATGTTTCCATAACGGCCGCCGGCGCAGCCCCCGATGATAAGGATCATCGCCAGGACGACCGCGGCGGCGGCGATGGAACGGATAATGTTCGGGCCGGGATTCCCCCTTCCATACCGGTGCAAACCGAAGCCGAAGCCCCCCAAGGCTCCCCGGTCAACCCCGGCAGAACGGCAAATGGCGGCCGGTAAAAGTTTCCCTCTCACGCTGTGCAGCCTCCGCTTCATGGCATTGCTCCTTTCCTTTCCGGACACGGTTTAAGACCGGTGATTATCGATTTGCGGCATGCTTTTGTGTCCCCGGCAAAAAACGCTAATTTTAAAGACCTGACCCCATGATTTCCTCCAGGGACAGCTTCTGCCCCGGACGCTGTTCGTTGGCCTCCCGGAGGCGGTCGGCGGCGCCGAACACCGCATTGGCGGTCCGGGCCGTGGCGGCGGCCGCCAGAAAACGGCCGGCGGCCGCCCGGAATCCCTCGCCGGTCAGGCCGAGGATCTCTTCCCGGAGGGTCTGCCGGTACGCGTCGGTGAGGGAGGAAAGGTGGCGGATCAGGGCGGCCAGGCCCTTCCCGGATGGGTCCATAGGCCGGTCGATGGCGCCGATGGCGCCGATGATGGCCTTGTCCAGATCCTCCGGGGAGACGTGTTCCGGCGCCAGGGCCGCGGCTATTTCGTCGTAAACCTTCAGGGTCCTGATGATGTGGGGGTCACGGTAAGACATGAGGGCGAAAATCCCCGTCTGGGGGTCGTAGGACGACATCCCGCCGTAGGCCCCGCCCTGGATGCGGATCTGCTTGTAGAGATAGCCGTTCGACAGGAAGCGGGAGGCCACCATGAGGGCCGCGGTGTCGCCGTGGCCATGGGGCGGGGCGGTCAGCGCCCGGGCTACATAGGAAACCTGGGCCGGGATGACGACGCCCCGGTCGCGGGGCTCCCGCGGGGATGGCGCGGCGGCGGCGTCGGGAGTTTCCCCGGCGAGGCGGTCGAGGAGGGCCGGCAGATGATCCGACATGATCCGCAGCCCCTCCATGTCGGCGGTCATGTTCACCATGAGCCCCGCTTTCGTAAAGGTTCGTCCCTTGAGCTCGTGCAGCCCCGCTACGAAGGCCTCCCGGTTGCGTTCGCTGCCGGCCTCCCGGAGAAAGTCGAGCTGCGACTTGCCGTGCCACTGCTCGTCCCGCCAGGCGGGGAGGGAGAGGGACGCCCCCGCCAGCCGCCGGGCGAAGAGGTGCCCGGAGGGTACGATGGAGGCCTGGAAACGGTTTTTCTTTTCCA
The DNA here is from genome assembly GCA_964571695.1 of uncultured Syntrophus sp. GTDB lineage: Bacteria > Desulfobacterota > Syntrophia > Syntrophales > UBA8958 > UBA8958. The sequence continues at coordinate 1,811 of CAZNDG010000065.1, read as the reverse complement.
GGATGAGGTCCCGAAGCCGCCGGTGATCGGACAAATCTCCGGCGCTCAGCAGCTCCGCCAGGATGTCCATGGCCGCGGGGAGGTGGCGGTGCAGGGCCTTGAGACGGAAGATGAGCCGCTGCCAGACACCGCCTCCCTCCGACGATGCGCCGCCCCCGAAGTCCATGACGAATCCGGAGCTTACTGAGGAACGGATTCCACCGGTCTTGAGGGCGATAAGCTTGGCCATCTCCTCGTAATTCCGGCCGGCGGCGCCCATCTGGGTGACGATCTTTCCCAGGAGGGGGAGGCAGGGCTGCTGGGCATCGGGAACGGCGGCGACGTCGAAGGCCAGATCGAGATAGGCGATGCCGTTGGTGAAGATGTCGTGTCTGAGGACGGCGGTGCCTCCCAGGGAGGCATATTCGGTGGGGATGGCCTCGACCTTCCTGTCGATGTCCCCGGTCTTCAACCGGGGCAGAGTCGCCACGGCCTCCGGGGTATCCGGTTCCGTCTGGAAGTTCTTCAGGGCGGCGAGTTCCGCTTCGATCCGGGCTTGATCGGCTTCCGTCAGGGCGGCGGCCCGGGCGGCCAGGCCTCTTTTGCGGGCCTCCCCCTCTTTTTCCAGACATTTCGGGTCCGGTTCCATCACACTCAGGAGCCGGTGGGGATTCTCCAGGAGCCAGTCCCGAATCAGGGCGGCGAAGAGTTCCGGATCTTCCTGCCAGCGGCGGCGGATCATGGCGATGAGGGCGGGGAAATTCAGGCTGTACAGGGGGTCACCGCCGTACAGCCAGGTGTGGAACACCCGGGTCATGAGGATGATGCCGTAGGGGTAGTTCTTGCGGTTGATTTCCCGGCCCTGGATCTCGATCTGGTGGAGGGTCCCTTCAATGAGTTCCCGGTCCACCCCCTCCCGGACGATCCGGTCCAGGGTGTCCAGGATCAGGGACGCGATGGTCCCGGCCCGGTCGGCGTCGGTGCCCCGGAGCCCCACGGCGAATACCGCCTGGCGGTAGTCCCGTTCGAAACCCGTGACCGGCGAGAGGTCCTGGCCCAGGCCGGAATCGATTAGGGCCTTGCGCAGGGGCCCCGCCGCACTCCCCACGAGGACCCCGCTTACGACCTGAAGCAGAATCACCGTCTCTTCGTCGGTGTTTTCCGTGAGGAGCCAGGCCATATTCACATTCGCCTTTCCCCGGGGGTCTTCTCCCCGGCCGATGGGGAAGACGCCCCGGACGGCGCGGGGTTGCTCCCAGCGCCCCTGGGCGGGGATGGCGGAGTCGATGTCGGTCCGCGGAAAGCCGGCGAGGATCTCCTGAAGGAAGGGGAGATGATCCGTGACGGGGATGTCGCCGTACAGGAAGATGCGGGCGTTGCTGGGAGAGTAGAAGGAGCGGTGGAAGGCACGGAACGACTCGTAGGTCAAATGGGGGATATCCTCCGGATTGCCTCCGGAGTCGAAGCGATAGACCGTATCGGGAAAGAGGTTCTCCTGCAGCGCCTTGTACATGAGGCTGTCCGGGGATGAATAGGCCCCCTTCATCTCGTTGTAAACGATCCCCGAGATGTCCAGCTCCCGGCCGCCGGCGGGGGTGGCCGTCCATTCTAAGTGATGGCCTTCCTGGCGGAAGGTCTCGGGAAGGAGGCGGGGCCGGAAGACCAGATCCGCATAGACCCGGGCCAGGTTGTAGAAGTCCGCTTTGACCTGGCTGGCGACGGGGTAGATGGTCTTGTCGGGATAGGTGAAGGCGTTGATGAAGGTCTGCAGGCTGCCCCGGAGGAGTTCGTTGAAGGCGTCCTTGACGGGATAGCGCTCCGAGCCGGCGAGG
>CAZNDG010000064.1:0-11407 GCA_964571695.1 uncultured Syntrophus sp. | reverse complement strand
CCATGTCCCACGATGCGATCCCCGTCTATATCCCCCTCAAGCGAAACGAGCGCGGGCAGGGCGGCTACCTCTATGAGCTGAAGCAGGCGATCCACGACAGCAGGGCGTCGCAGGGAAAGTCGCCGTCGATCCGGGGGAATTGGAAACCCTCATTTTCACCAGGCCGAAGGTGGGGTACATGCTGAACGTGGGGAAGGAAGATGTGCTGATCTTTCCTTACCAAGGGTGGGCAGGACGAACTCAACGGGATCACTCAGGCGTATAACAAGCGCGACGTGCAAATATTTTTGAAAAGAATTGGATTCGTTTACTCTGCCATTCCGTTTGTAGGTGATCCATTTCCGAGGGAGAAAACTCAACAACTTTTTGCTCCTTTATACTATATCCGGCCTTCAACAAATCATTTCTCATAGAAATTTTCTTATCTGTCTTACTGTATTTTTCAAATGCAATATCAAATGCTTCCTTACTAAATGATTTCAACATCTTCAGATATTCAACCTTTTCTTCAAGCAAGTCCGTTGGAAATAATATCTTACCGCCTTCAAACTGCTCATATATTTTCACGGACGCTTGCGCATTATGCTGAAACTTATAGATGTTTAATAACTTTTGCTTGTTCAGGCATTGCTTGCGGCCTAAGCGATAAGAAAATGCACTCTGCTCACCTGGTCGCGGCAATGGTTGCAGACCGATTACTCTTGAACCAAATTCTGAATTCTTCTTTTGACCAAAAGCGATCATGGTCGACATGAGGAAGTTGAATTTATAAAACACCCCATATCCATCGGGGTGCATAATGGGTTCATGTCTGCATGTTTCTTTGTTGAAACGGCAGCATGCAAAAAAGGCAGCAACTCGGGGATCGCTTGTAAAATCAATCAAATCAGTCTTAAAGCCATAATGTTGTGCCAACCCGTTATAATCGATCTTAATCAAATGATCATAGATATATGCGCGGGATACATCACGAACGGCGGGATGTTTTTTCAATAACAGTTTAAATTCGGCATTTCTGACCCGCTCGGCAAATCTTTGAATGGCTGACAGATTCTCCCGGTAGAGTGATGCAAGACATGGATCATGAAATCGATCCTGACCGCGGAATAGAAAGATAGCAAACTCAGGGAATGGTAACAGCTTACAATACTTGTCATCAATGGCGACGGCTGAAAAAATACCTTTCGGCGGCAAGCCAAGCTTTTGTTCAACCCATTCTGTGTTTCGTCTTAGCTCTAACTCGACGTTATTTAGTAAGGCAAAGATATTGGGGACTTCTTCGATTTTAATCATCGCAGCGGCAGACTTTTTCTCAGATCACATATGACGATAATAAACATTTATTTTGCAAGTATTTAGCTTAAATCTGAAGTTATCGCAATGATCTTAGACTCGCTATCCTATGAGATGCTGGAAGACAAATACGGGCGAAGCCTGGGGATCAGTAACCGTACTGCAAGCCTGCTGTCGGTCCGTCCGTGCTCAGTAGATTTATCTTGTAGAGAACAATGATTTAAGAATTCCAGCGTTCGACGTGCAGCTGCAAGGAAGGGCGGAGTGATACCTACATAACAGCGGTGAACAAAGCCGATGAGAAGCAAAGGCACTGCGCGACGTGACCACCGCTGTCCTTTTATAACTAAATATGACGCCCTCGTAAAAACTCACGCGGCGATGCTGAAAGCGTAAGGCATATATTCAGCCACCGGGTCAAAAATATTCCTGAGTTGGCGCCACGGACTCAGGAAAAGCTCTTTGACAACAAAAATACTGAAACGGGTGCCTAATAACGCCGCTCCAGGGGTGGGTCTGAGGGCGCCTAGCACCCTTTTCACCTTGGCTGCCCTGAAGAGGTTGACGCCGATGGCCTTTAAACGCGCACAGTAGCCCACAGCGGACAAACCTCGAACTCTGAGTCGTTTGACCTCTGTCTTTTTGTCCATTTCCGAAAAGGTCGATTCGATTCCCGAGCGCCAGCGGTACTTGTCCTTGAACTCCGGGGTGTGCTCCCTGGCCCGGCGCCCGGCGATTCGCAGGGCCTTGAGGTTGAAGCGAAGATAATGGCGCGCCTTCCCGGGTTTGACAGGGCAGAGTTCCCGCTGGGGCAAACGCAGCAATGCTCCGAATCAAAGACAACGCTCATGGCGTTCTGCTTCCCTACCTTGATTTTGATCGGTGCATACCCCTGGGGACAGGAAGCGATCTTTCCCTTATCCGTCTGCGGAAAATCAGCCAAACCAAGGGCTTCTTCCTTCGGCGTTCCCATGACCGGGGAAAATACTAAGTCGCATATACGGCCGCGGGAAGGGTTGCGTCGTTACCCCAGGTGACTTTTTGGACCTCGGGAGCCGCCAGGCCGTGGACCTGGCGCTGCACCGCCTGGCAAAGAAAGGGACACTGCGCCGTCTGGCCCGTGGACTGTACGACTACCCGCGCATCGATCCGGAGCTCGGCCTTCTTTCCCCGACCATAGAGGCCACTGTCAAAGCGCTCAAGGGGCGGGACAAGATCCTTCTGCAACCGTCCGGGGGCTATGCCGCCAATCTGCTGGGGCTTTCCGATCAGGTGCCTATGAAGATTGTGTTTCTCACCGACGGACCGGCGCGCCGCGTTCAGATCGGCAAGCAGGTCATCATGCTCAAGCACACGACGCCTCGGGCCATGGCCACCGCCGGGCGGATCTCCGGGCTGGTCATCCAGGCCCTGCGCCATCTCGGGCAAAGGCAGGTGGATGATGCCGTTGTGGCCAATCTGCAAAAGCGGCTCTCCGCCAGCGACAAAAAGGTGCTGCTTCGAGATCTCCGCTACACGCCGGCCTGGATCGCCGCCATCCTGCGGCAGGTTGCCGGACTGGAGGAGAGATGACCGGAACTATACCGATTTCGCTTGGCCATATACTTCTTCAGGCCGCTCATTTCAGGCGCTTCGCTAAGCAGAGCGCTGCAAAACATCAATTCGCAGGCCTATAAGAACAGCCTCTCTTCGGTGGTTTAATAATATTCATATTTGATGATCAATGGTCAACATTAACGGACATATTTAAACTAATTCTTGACAATGGTTTAATTTTGTGATTTTTTGACGACCATGGCTACGAAAAGCAAAACAAAAATAAACCGCCTGATCAGCCAGTGGTCTGCCGGCACTTCCGGGGCTACGTCCTATCTTGTCGATTCCGGATTCAGTCGGGATCTGCTTATAAAATATAAGAACAGCGGCTGGCTGGAATCGTTTGGCCGGGGCGCTTACATACGCGCCGGTGACAAGGTGGAATGGCCGGGTGCTCTTTATACCCTTCAGAATCAGCTTTCTCTGCCTGTTCATGCGGGCGGGAAAACGGCCCTGCAATTGAAAGGGTATGCCCATTATCTGCCGGCAAGACAGAATAAAGTATTTCTTTACGGTCCGCGGGGATTGATATTGCCGGCCTGGTTCAAGCAAGATCGTTTCGGCGTCCAGTTTGTGGTGACGCGGACGAATCTCTTTCCCACGGATTGTCGGGAGGGATTTACTGATTTCAGGGAACGTGATTTTTCGGTCAGGATAGCGGCCCCGGAAAGGGCGGCCATGGAGATGCTTCATCTGGTGCCCAGGGAAGTCGGATTCGACGAGGCCCAATTGATCATGGAAAACCTGGTTGCCCTTCGTACCGATGTTGTCCAGAGGCTGCTGGCGGCATGCCGGTCCATAAAGGTGAAAAGGCTCTTCCTCTATATGGCGGAGAAAAAGGAACACACCTGGTTATTGAAGCTCGATTTATCGAAAGTCGATCTCGGAAAAGGAAAGCGGATGATCGTACCACATGGCCGGTTTGATGCGAAATATCAGATAACCGTTCCTGCGACTCGTGAAGGGACGCCTTTATGATCGATAACGTTTACTTCAAACAAGCCGAATTGCTCCTGCGGATACTTCCATTGATTGACAGAGAAGCGACATTCGCCATTAAAGGCGGGACGGCGATCAATTTCTTTGCCAGGGATCTTCCCCGTATCTCCGTAGATATTGACCTCGTATATCTTCCCGTTGGTGAAAGGGATGAATCCCTCCGGCAGATAAGCGCTGCGCTTGTCAGGTTATCTCAGGACATCGAAAACAGGATTCCGGGAACGAAGGTTACTCCCAGGAAAGCCGGAGGGTCCGAGTTCCTGAGCGGATTGTTTGTGCGGCGGCAGGATACGATTGTCAAAATCGAACCGAATCTGGTCATACGGGGCTCTATATATCCGCCTGCGAGAAGACTCATCTCTCCCAAAGCAATTGATCTTTTTAAGGTTTCCGTAGAGAGTCAAATCTTGTCTGACGATGAATTATATGCCGGGAAAATCTGTGCCGCCCTGGATCGCCAGCACCCGCGAGACCTCTTCGATATCATGATGCTTCTGAGATATGGCAACTTCAGCGTCACCATGCGACGGGCGTTTATCGTTTACCTGATCAGCCATGATCGGCCTATGATTGAGCTTCTTGATCCGGGCCTTGTTGATATCCGGCCTGTTTTTGAAACTGAATTTCAAGGCATGACTTTGGAAGAGGTTGGCTGCGAAGACCTGGAAAAGACCAGAGAGCAACTGGTTGCCATGATCGCAGATGGGTTGACTGTCGCGGAAAAGCAATTCATTGTCTCCGTGAAAGAAGGGACGCCCCAGTGGGAATTGATCGGTGTTGAAGGGATTGAGAACCTGCCCGCCGTCCGGTGGAAGCTTTTAAACATCGGTCGTATGAACCAGTCAAAACACAAAAAGGCAGTTCGCAAATTGAGAGACTACCTGGGAGTGTAGGCCCGCTTTAATGGGACTATCACTTTTCAATGAATAGTTTTTGCAAATAAGGCCACCGAAGAGCCCTTTTTACGAAAAAGTTGACCCTGTTGATTGCATAGTGGTTTCGCTGGGGTATCATTATGTCCTCACTATGACATCCGATCTGCGGCAGGCGCTGCTGCAATGGTGCGAGGCAAGGCTGAAGCAGCCTGCGGATGACAAAGAGCACGTGTTTGTCTGCCTGGAGGAAACCTACTTTTGCAGGGAGTATTACGGAAAGCCCTTCCTCCATCGGCAACATCTGATGGAGAATCTCTGTCGCCGGGCTAAAGTCAAACCCTTCGGGTTCCACGGCATCAGGCATCTGACGGCGTCGATCCTGTATAAGAAAGGATACCCGCTGGCGGTCATTCAGGCGATCCTGAGACATGCAAATCCGAATACGACGGCGCGCTATATCCGCAGCCTCGGATTGGAAGAAACAAGGGGAGCGCTTGAGGAAGGTCTGAAGGGACCGGATCAGGTGATCGAATTCCAGAAGGTCAAAGCAGTATGAAAAAACCCCCAGAGAAAGGAGCTCTGAGGGCATTTTGTGTCCGGACTTGTGTCCGGAGGTATATGGCGATAGTTGGTATTTGTAAGCTGTCGAATTTATTGGTAGTCCCACGGGGACTTGAACCCCGGTTTCCGGCGTGAGAGATGCTTGTAAATCTGTAAGTTGTTGATTTTATTGAATCCGAATTTTGCGTTTTTCGGTTTTTTTGCCGAATTCCGCAACCCAGGCGCAACCAAATTCCTCATTTTGCATATGGGTGAAATTCGGGTCTTGGAATGCGGGTGGATTTGACACCCGCACGGAAAACAGGGTCACTGCCGGGAACGACGCCAAGTACGGAGGCGCTCTGGATCATTCCAGGGCGCCTACCTTTTTTAATCATTCAGCTCTCAAGAAACTCTTGACGTTTATACGCTTTTGGCGTATAGGAAAACTATGTTCACATTTGTTGAGTCATCTATATTCTCAAGAGAACTCGCCAATTATCTCGATGATGATGAATATGGCGACTTGCAGCAATATCTGATCAACGATCCGGAAGCCGGGGATATAATTCCCGGTTCGGGCGGGGTGCGCAAACTGCGCTGGCAGCGCCAGGGAATGGGCAAACGGGGCGGTATTCGCATTATTTATTATGTCATGAAAAAGCATGATGAACTATGGATGTTGACCCTTTATGCGAAGTCGCTGCATGACAACATCCCGGCGCATATTGTCAGGGCGATGAAAGAGAGGTTTTAATATGAAAGGGCGAAAATTGTCAGACAAAGATCTTGAACGCCATGAGGCGAAGCGGGACATCTGGAAGGAAGTATTGGACAGCATAGACGAAATCAAGGCCGGGGGCGGGAGACGGTCTGTCATCACACCAAAGACAGAAGTTGCCATGGCGCGTATGAAGACAGGTCTTTCCCAAAGTCAATTTGCGGCACTGATGGGCGTATCGAAGCGAACGCTGGAACAGTGGGAACAGGGGCGGCGTGAACCATCCGGGGCGGCAAAGACATTGATCAAAATAGCAGAGCTGCGTCCGGAAGTATTACAAGAGCTGACCGTTTGACCCCGGGAAGTTGTCGCGGCCATGTCATCGTAACCTTTGCCTAAGGCAGCACCGAATCATTCCTCGATCACCTCTCATTGACCACAATTTTCATCTATTGACATCTTTTGACAGCGGTTTCATTCTGCAAAGCGCCCGACCGGACGGTCTCAACCGCAGGGAGGGACCGTCCGGTGCCCTGGAATCCGCGGCAGCGGTTTCGAGGGCAAGGGCGCATAGAGGGAGACGTGTCTCGTCCGGAGCAAAGCGGCGGGCGAGTCACGACGACCGGCAAGGCGAGGCGTCGCGAACGTGGCGCCCCGCCAAGCAAAGAAAATAATCGCCCGTGACCGCCTGTCTCCGACGCAGGAGGTGACAGGCGGAAGTCGGGCCACCTTGGCGCAGGAAAGCGGAGCGTCCGCAGGTCGCGGAGCCGACTGCGCATAAGCCTGCGAAACGGGGCGTCCACGCGCAGTGAGGTCGCGCCGGGAGCAGGCGCAAGGGATCTCAAAAACTGGAGGACCGAGGCAGTCACCGCAAAGCGTGTGTCTGCCGACGGGACGGAGCACCGCCTAATTGCGGCGGGGCGACGCGTCCGCGGGGTTTTGCGGTCGCGGAGACAGCCGCTCAAAAAGCCCGCGTACCGGCAGTCGGAGCAGCGCGACGTCTGCCGGTACCGGGCAAAAGAAAAGTACAAAATGCCGGAGGGGTGAGCCAGTTGCCGCGCAGCGGTCGTCCGGCCTACCCCGGAGGCGAAGAGGGAGCCCCACGGGGCGGACGGGCGCGGGAGCAAAGCGGCCGGAGGGGCGAGCGAAGCCCGGCCCCGACGGACGATGGCAACCGCGAGGGAGGGCGGGGGAATAATAAGATGGCGGCGGTGCACAAAGACGGCAAGGAGCGACGCTTCGGCGCGACTCCGGCGACTGCAACGCCGCCATCCTCCTCGCGAGTCCCTTGCCTTACCGAGGTGGAGGTCGGGGCATTGGGAGGAATATGAACGCCGCGCGAGGCATCGCAAGGGCGGTGCCGGTCCATGGGGCAGCGGAATTGGACGGCGACGCCCTTGCCTGAGCGCGGCAATATGAGAATGCAGGCGGCGTGACAGGGCTGGGGCAGCGGAATGCCCTGGCGCGACGCCTGCCTACCGCCTCTGCCCTTCTGACATGAGTTCATTTAATGGTTATAGAATAGTCTTCATACGGAAACTTTTGAATTTGAAGGCACAAGCGTCATATGGAAGCAAAATATATCTTGCGCTATTCGCGAATCGCGAATACAATGCAGCCATGAATCTGAAACCACAGGATATATACATACTCTTGAAGCTGATTGCCATCGGTGAAGGCCAATGGTCATACTCATCCCTGTCTGGCGACCTGATCATGAGCACCTCAGAAGTTCATGCCGGGATCAAACGCGCTGTTGCCGCCCGTCTGATGGATTCGCCGAAAGGACGTCCCCTAAAAAAGTCACTGGAAGAATTTCTCATTCACGGTGTCAAATACGCTTTCTCACCAGATCATGGTGGCTTGACCCGCGGGGTTCCGACGGGATATGCCGCACCGCCGCTCAAGAACATTATTTCCCAGACTAATGAACCTCCACCCGTTTGGCCGGATCCCGATGGTGATACCCGCGGCTATGAATTTTCGCCCCTGTATAAATCAGTTCCGAAGGCAGCGCTGAAAGATAAATCGCTTTATGAATTGCTCGCTATCGTCGATGCTATTCGCGACGGCAGAGCACGTGAACGAGAAGTCGCCATCAAGGAACTGAAAGCTCGCTTCGGATCGTCATGATCAACAGCAAAGATATCAATATCAGAATGCTCATCCATGTAGCCAAACGACTTGGCGACCTGAGGGAAAAGGAAGACATCATTACAGTCATTGATGGACGACCCGAAATCGTTTCCGAAATCTTAAGCTCACCCGATAAAATTATCTGGCCGCGGCATTCAGGACGCTGTTGAGAAACAGCGACTTTCTCGATGCGATTCCCGGACATCTGCTACCCGATCGTGCAAGTCAGGCCAGGTTGCCACGACTCAAGAAATGCCTTGAACAGATATCAAAGATTCAAGATCCTGCATGAAATGGAAACCCATCTCGGGATGGTGGTCAGGGAATGAGGAGGAATTCAAGGGCCGTGTGAAGAAAAGCAAAGGCGGTGCCGGTCCATGGGGCAGCGGAATACCCTGACGCGACGCCTGCCAACCGTCTCCTTCCTGAAAGCGGTAAAACTGAAAATATCATCGATATTGTAGATTTCAAATGAAAATTGTGATAGTGAAACGTTACATATAAAAGGCAATTGGAAAAGTTACATCCCGTATAATCATGTTGGAGGGAAATATGGCCTGGCTAAAATATACCCCGTTTCTTAAAAAGAGCGGGGATTTTTTTATTGCCGATTCGGCACTCACAGAGGATTTTATGCCGATCCTTATAAAACACCATGATTAAAACAATTATCACGCGTAACTATAAGATATGCTAAAGTATATGTTCTAAAAATCACAATTTGCGTTGGCGTCTTATACGGCAAATATTGGGGTGTTTGGGTTTTTATACCGATCCATATAAACATTGGTTATACGCAAAAGGGGAACAAGATGGAATGGATTGATCAGTTTGTCGAAATGATATTCCCTTTGGACAGGAGAAAAATGAACATAGAAGGGGCTTTCATGCTCAAACACCATCACCTTCCTAAGTCAATATTCAAATATCGGGAATTAAATACGTGTTCTTTACGGAATTTACAAGAAGATACTGTTTGGCTATCTGACCCCAGTAATTTTAATGATCCTTATGACTGTGCCCACACCATGGACCAAGATGCATTATCAAGAGTACTAGCAAAAGAGTACTTACCTCAATTCTTCAAAGAAAAGGGATTGCAAGATCAGCTTGGAAAGGAAGTGCTAGAAAAAATATTACAAAGTGATGACTCAATCATTTCTTTCATGGATGCTATGTTATCCAAGGAACCGGAAGAAAATAGAGAGGGAATAAAATCTGCGCTTCTGGCAGCGCAGCGAAAAATGAATGAAGATATGGTAAAGGATAGCTCAAAGAAAATGTCAAGTGCTTTCAAGCTGTGCTCTTTTTCAGAAAGAATAGATTCAATGCTAATGTGGTCGCATTACGCAAATTATCATAAGGGGTTTTGCATAGAATATGACATTAAAAGTATCCCTTATGGTGATTTTAGGGCAAGATTTCTATACCCAGTTATTTACTCGGACAACATGGTAGACGCAACAGAACATATCCTTAATGGCATCGACCATGAAGGCTTCAACAACCTCTATTTAAATAAAGCTGCACTAGTCAAGGCTACAGATTGGCAGTACGAAAGGGAGTGGAGATTGCTTTTTGCAAACGGAATCATGGATAAAGAGCAATCATATTGCATGGGCAAACCTATAGCACTGTATATGGGTGCCAAAATTAGGCCTGAAGACCAAGGTACTCTAGTGGAAATATGCAAATCAAAAAATATTCCTTATTTCAAGATGAAGGCACATGCATATCAATTTAAGGTCGAGCCGACTACCATTGAAGATGCAGACCAATTCTTTTTCAAACGATAGGTATAACCAGTGAGTAAACGCGGACTGGCGCAAAGACCCGCGCCAGCCGGTTACGCTTCCGTTAGCCTAGAGGAAATTAAAAATGACTGAATATGTAATGACGATTAAATTTCATGAGGATAAAGAGCCATACCTTTTGGATATATCAAGTATGTTGTACGATATAGAGTTAACGCACGACTTTTCTGTTATCATCGCAAATAAGGAGCTTTATTCAAATTATCATTTCAATAGATACTTTTGGTATAGAAAAGGACGACCAATATTAAAAGAACATAGAATTCGTGCATTAAGAATCATTAAGGAATCGCCACTTATTTTAGAGGTAGTTATTCCTTCTCTAGGAGCTATATGGATTTTGTTACAAATATTTGAAAAAATCTCTAACTGGAATCTTAACAAAGAAAAATTGCGGTTAGAGGTCGATAAGCTCCGTCGTGAAGAGATAACCACCAAGCGTGAAGAGATTGAAATCTATTCTGATCAGCAGTGGCCTGAAAATATTGAAATAGATCCGCGCGAAATTGAAAAAAAGCTTATTAATAGACTGGTTGAAATAAACATTAAGCCAATACAGATAGAAATCAGAGAGCATAAAGACAATAAAGGCTAATCGTTAGGTCATGAAATGAAACGAAACCCACAAGAAAAATTTGTTGTCCTTTATGATACAGCAAAAAAATGCCTCTTAATCCTCGACCATCTTTATGCCAACCTCGAAAATGGGACAAATCAAGCAATAGACGCGGATAAAATAAAGAAAGACCTTTCAATTGTTACCAGTATCTATATCTCTGCGTTAGGTCTTATCGATTATTTCCATCGTTTCCATGAAATCGTCTCAGCTATGACCTTGATTAGAAAAGATCTTCCCGAACTAAAACGACTGGGAAAAACAGTCGAACCAGTTAAAGAGTGTCGAAACTATCTGCAGCATATGCGTGGTGATTTAATGAAGAATGATACCATCGACTATCCGATATTGGGAGCTATATCATGGATTCATGAAGGCCGCAACTATACCCTCTTTTCAAATCAGGCAACGCAGAATATGAGCTTGCCGGGCATTGTTTACGATCGTTTTGCTGCGAATTATGTTTGCAAATATCAACTAATTGTCGGAGGTCACGAAATAAGAATTGATACCGTGCTTAGCGAGGTAAAATCGTTCTGGTCATGGCTCGAAAAAAATGTGGTAATAAAACCGCCACACATAAAAGATTATACATGGGGTAGCCCGACGATTATATATTCAGAAATAAAAATGAAAACCCAACAAAGGCAATACAGCCGAACGTTGCGCTCCGGCTGATCTTTTCGTTAAAAGCTTTCAATCCGTAATATTTAGCCCAAATGACATGTCGGCAGTCACCATTTGTAGATGAATTCCTTGAACCCTGAATTCCCGTTTTATTGTAACGAGGCTGGTGGGTTAGCCCCCAGTTTTGCAA
>CAZNDG010000063.1:0-12165 GCA_964571695.1 uncultured Syntrophus sp. | reverse complement strand
TGTCCTCTTTGCCAACGAACAATTTGGGGATGGGAAAGGTCCCATCCTGAACGCGTTTTTCCGGTACCATGGTCTGACACCTCCCAATGCTTTTCTAAAACATGTATCATAGTCAGAACATGGTGCCAACTTATAAATCATTTAAATGTCGTTGAAGGGATAATTTTGAGCCAGTTTCACCGTGATAAAAGGCAGCCATAATCGACGGTTTTACAAAGCCAGTCATATTATTCCCGTCTTTGAAAATCCAATACATCTTGTTTTTGTTAGCTTTTATGGGAACTCGAAAAAAAATCTTCAAATACTTTTCATGTTGTCAAGACGCAAAGTGCTCAATCGTGGATGTAACTCATAACCTAATGCCGTCAAGCTTTTGTTTTACCTGTGTTTGTCATTTTATAGTTTAAGAATGTATGGCCGACAATAATCAAATGCCAATCCCTTTATTACAATTGGAATCTCCCGATAATCACCTATGGGATGAATTTGACTGGCGTCACGCTTGTTTTGTCCTGCTCATGATCACACTAGCGATGTATGGCGATGTGCTTTTTTCAAATAGCGACCGGGTATTGTCGGCGTCGGGCCTTGATCTTTATAGCGGCGAATTATCAGGACTTGATTCCAGTTATAGGGCATTGCGAAAAGGCGTTTTTATCCCCTGGAACGCACATGTTTTTTCCGGTGCTTTCTCACTGGGAACGGCGCTTTATCCACCCAACTTCTTGATCTTTATGCTTCCCTTGCCGCAGGTAGTTAATGTGGGTATCGCTCTGCACGTATTTCTTGCAGGTTTCTTTATGTATCTGTGGGCGGCCCGGAGGCGCCTGCATCCCCTGGCCTGCCTGACGGTGGCGGTGATCCTGATGTTTTCCGGCCCTTTTTTTATGCATGTGTTTGCCGGGCATGTAGGGAACCTTTGCGCCATGACCTGGGCGCCGTTGATTCTTGTGGCGGTGGACGGGATGGCCGAGCGGCCTTCTTTCAAATGGGCGTTGCTGGGGATCTTTGCCGTGACGATGCAGATTCTTGCCTCGCAATTCCAGTACGTTTATTATACGGCCCTGACCGCAGTGATTTACAGTTTGGTCAGGCTGCCCGCCATTGAGCATCGGCGGACAATTATCCTGGGGCTTTTCTCCATTCCTGCGGGCGGGTTCCTGCTGAGCGCCTTTCATCTTCTGCCGAGCATAGCGGCGGCCGGGGAAGGGGTGCGCAGCACCGGGGTTGCGGTGAGTTTCGCCGCCATGTTCAGCTTTCCACCGGAGAATTTTCTTACCCTCATCGCGCCGTTTTTTTTTGGAAACATTCAGGAATTCCCCTATTGGGGCCGTTGCTATCTTTGGGAGATGTGTCTGTTTACGGGAGTGATCGGTTTCTTCCTGGCCGTCTTTGGCGCCGTGCAAGGCCAAATACGGCGGCGGTGTGAATTGCCGGCCATGATCGTGGTCCTGTTGATTCTGGCCTTGGGGGCTCATACGCCGATGTTCAGGTTGTTGTTTGACTGGCTCCCCGGATTTGACAAGTTTCGCGGGACATCGAAGTTCATGTTTTTTGCATCTCTGTTCTGGATCATGCTGGCCGGATATGGGTGCGATGCGGCCATCCGGAAAAGGATTTCGTGGCCGATCTTTACGATTCCTCTTGTTGCGGCGGCGCTTCTGGGCGGTTTGGCGATTTGGCTATACAATACGCCGCTCCTCGGTGCGGAAGGGGCGGCGGGCGGCCCTTCTCTCTGGAACGCCTTGGTCAGCCTCGTAGCCGGTTCGAGAGAATCCTATCTACCCGCGGAATTGTACAAGAACCCTAATTTCCTCCATGACGCCCGGCAATTTGCCGCCACCGGCCTGCTTGCGGCCTCAGGGACCGCGTTTATCGTGGCGGGACTGTCGTATTTGCGGCGATCATCACCAAGGGTCGTCTATATCCTGGTCCTTTTAGCTATTGTGGAGATGTTCGTTTTTGGACGCCTTAACCGCCCGACCTTTTCGTATCAGGAATTAGGGATTTCTCAATTAAAGAGCTTCTATGCGGCCCATCCTGGGGATTACCGGGTCTTGAGCTTTGTCAATCCCAATACGGCCATGTCCACCGGGGCTCAGGATATTTGGGGATACGGGCCGGTGGCGATGGACCGTTATGTGCAGTTTATGGCCTGGACGCAAGGGGTGGACCCGGACCGGGCGACGACCTACCTGAAGATTCAACAATATCATCCCCTCTTCAAGATGCTCCGGTTGCGTTATGTTTTTACCCCTGATGAGAAAGGCGTACGGATCCAGGAATACCAGGATTGGATGCCCCGTATTTCCCTGGTGGAGGATTGGAAGGCTGCGGGAAGTAGGGATGGGATATTCCAAGAGCTGGGGAAACCGGATTTCGATCCCCGCCGGATGGTGATTCTTGAGCGGTCGCCGGCGTCTGTCACTATATCACCTGAATTGCTCACTCCGGTACAGCCATCCCCGGCAGCGATTTTGCCTGATACTGATTCCAAATCCATTAGCGCAACAACAACGGCCAAAACGACCTTTGCCGCCACCCATGAAATAGCCTCAAGAAAGGCTGAAGCTACCCCCCCTTCTGCTGTATCCTTGATCACTTCAGAGGAGATTAAAAGTGTCGGCAAACGCGAGAGCGCGACAGGGTCTAAAGGCGCCTACTTGCCTGTTTCTGTAAATCCGGATACCAGAAATACTTGCGCCATTCTCGAGGGGGGAGGTGATTACTTGACGGTCATGGCAAATACCACGGTGCCGGCAATTTTGTTGATTACAGATAATTATAGCAAGGGCTGGCGGGTAAAGCCTCTGAATCCGGGGCCACAGCAAGATTATGAGATCATGCCGGCCAACTACACCTTGATGGCCATACCTTTGACGGCAGGGGAACATTTGTTGCGCATCGAATACCGGCCGATCCAGTTTATAATTGGCGCCTGGATTTCGGCCATTTCGCTAATTATATTTGGGATTTTGACAATATTTGCACTACGCCGAAAGAAAGTTAAGGATCTCAAAAATAATAAAGCAGCGACATCAGGGCAAGATTCAACGCCGAGCCGCTGATGCCCCCAAGTAGAAAAATGAGAACCGGGGAATAGCGGATTCTACTCTGCGGCTGTCCGTCGGTGTTGGTCATGTTCCCTCTGTTCGCATAACGTGCAGGGTGGTTCTATAGCCGGGCAAGGGGGGCGGTTTTCAGGATAGGGTTGATTGCCTGCCAATCCGTCGTCTCATTCGCCGTATGCCATAGATCGTAATTTATCTGAAGATTTAACCATAATTCAGGCGTGGTGGCAAACGCTCTGGACAACCGCAAGGCTATATCGGTGGTTACAGTTCCGCGTTCGTTCACTATCTTGGATACGGTTTTTCTCGATAATCTCAGCTCTTTTGCAAGATCCGTGATGCTGATTCCGGATGGTTCCAAATAATGAAGCTTAAGAATCGAGCCCGGATGGGATGGCGGTCTGGTTTTTGTTCTCATAATGAATCCCTTTCAATGATAATCTTCAAGGTCTAAATGATGTGCGTCTCCTTCGTTAAATTCGAAGGTCAATCGCCAGTTGCCGGAGACCTTGATTGCCAAGCGCCCTTTCGTTTTTGGAAGTAGCTGATGAAGGCCGGCACCGGGGTAGCTCATGTCCCGAATTTCATTTGCCGCATCAAGCCTGTCCAATATCGCCGCTAACTTGGAAGCATGTTTGGCTTGTATGCCTTTACATGTTCCGTCGTAGAAAAAATCTTCCAGACCTTTATGGATAAAAGATCTAATCATGGCTATTATTGTAACCTGATGGGTTACGTTTGTCAAAGGGAATATTGCCGGTGGGGCAGTTAAACCCAGAATATCTTATCTTGCTTCACGTCACTTCAATCTCAAGAAATAACGATAACGACTTGAAAAACTTCGGACATTTAGTAATTTTACCTGAATTGTCATTTACCGCTGGGACAATGCTTTGATAAAGCCATGTCCACTAACGCGGTGACGGTTGTCAGTACAGACAATGTATGACAAAAGTAAATGTGTGTGAAAATTCTTGCCATAACTGAATAATTTACTACTTGCGAAAAGGGAGGCACTAGGCAGAATCCCATCATTTCCGTTTCCGGGCGGATGCAGATCGTCATCATATATAAAAAATGAAGAAGATGTAGTTATTGTGTTCGGCATTTAATAAATGCAGGCATCAAGTATCGACAAAACCTCGTCAAGCAGATCGTCCGATGCCTTGCCAATGGCGTTCGCTTGGCGTGCACGGTAATCAATGGACATGACCTGCTCTACCACGATAAATCCGGTCACATGTTGGTTCCCGGTGACGGCTATATGGAACGGATAACCTCGATCAGTGTTAGTCAAAGGACAAACTATGCTGAGACCGGTTTGTTCGTTGAATAAAGTGTTGTTCACGACGAGGGCGGGGCGACGCCCCTTTTGCTCTTGACAGCCTCTTTTCCGTGATCTTTATCCGCAGGCGCAGCCGCTCCTCGTAGGCGGGCAGGGAATGACTCTCGAAGCCTTTTTCAACAAGGATGCGACAACATGGCTTGTTTAATTAAGCCTGTTCAATAACTCCAAGCTGTTCAAGAATTTATCGCCGTTCATTTACTTGGCGTTTCCGCCTTGACAAAACGGGCCGCATCGGCTACCGATTCTTCACGCCACGATAAGATAAATGATTTAATGCTTATAGAAACCCTCATGCTTTATGGAGTGCTACCGGGGATGAAAAATGGACTGTATTCTTTTCAATGACATCCCTTTCGCTTGAGTTCGTCATGCCGATAACCAAGGAGGGTTATGTGAATCACGAGAACCGAAATGATCAGGAACTGGAAAACGAGAATAGGAGGTTAAAGGAGAGAAATCGGCAACTTGAAGGATGGCTCGCCGAGATGGAACGCACCGAGGAGGCGCGATGCTATCGGGAAGTCAATAATGAAAGCTTCACGGAAAAACTTGCCGATATGGTTTGGATCATGGACAGGGATTTACGGACCCGGTACGTCAGCCCGGCGATAAAAAGGGTTCTCGGTTTCACCTCGGAGGAGCATCTGGCCCTCAACCTGGACAAACAGATAACCCCGGCATCGATTAAGGTCGCCCTCGACACCCTGAAGAGGGAATTGAAGATCGAACGCGAGGGATCGGGAGACCCGGACCGGATGACCACCCTGGAGGTGGAGATGTATCACAAGGACGGTTCCACCCGGTGGCTGGAATTCATCCTTGGCGGCATCCGTAACAATGAGGGGGTCCTCACAGACATTTACGGGGTGTCCCGGGACATCACGAAGCGCCGGCGGGCGGAGGAGGAACTGCAGCAGACCCGGGACAACTTCCGCCGCACCCTGGACGAATCACCCCTGGGGGTGCGCATCGTCAGCGGGGACGGCGATACGCTCTACGCAAACCGCAGGATTCTGGACATTTATGGTTACCAGGATATCGACGAGCTCCGGGACACCCCGGCAAAGGAGCGTTATACACCGGAAAGCTATGCCGAGTATAAACTACGGAAAGAGAATAGAAAGCGGGGTAGTGACGGAAATTCCGAATACGATATAAGCATTGTCAGGAAAAACGGGGAAGTACGACATCTCCAAGTACTCCGGAAAAGGATCCTCTGGGACGGAGAATGGCAGTATCAGGTGATATACCAGGATGTAACCGAGCGAAAACGAATGGAGGAAGCCCTTCGGAAGCGAGAGGAGTACTTCCGGGAACTCGTGGAGAACATATCGGACATCATCGTTACCATGGACGAAGGAGGTACGATCACCTATGTGAGCCCTTCCGTGGAACGTATCGCCGGATACAGGCCCGACGAGCTCATAGGCACTTGCTTCTTGGATATTTTCATATCCGAAGATCTGCCCGCCGCCTTCAGCGAATATGCCCGGGCGATGATCAGCCGGGATGTGGCGCTTCCGAGCAGCTTTCGCATCCGGCATAACAACGGCGCGATCCTCGTCATGGAAGGGGTCTGCAAAAACCTCCTCCACAATCCGGCCATCGCCAGCTTTGTGGCCAATATTCGCGATGTCACGGAAAAGAGGCGGACGGAAAAGGAACGGGTCGGACTGGAGGCGAAGCTGCAACTGGCCCAAAAAATGGAGGCCATCGGCGCCCTTGCCGGCGGTGTCGCCCACGATTTCAACAACCTCCTGGCCGGCATTCAGGGTCATGTGACGATGTGCCTGCTCCACAGTGAGCGCACCCATCCCAATTACGAGCGTCTCAAGAGGGTCGGGGAGATAGTGGACAGCGGGGCGAAATTAACCGGCCAGTTGCTCGGGTTTTCCCGGGAGCAGCAGCGTGAGATACGCTCGGCCGACATGAACGAGGTGCTCGACCGGACCCTGATGATGTTCGGCCGGACCAGAAAGGAGATCTCCATCTGGCGGCATTGCGCCGAAGATCTTTGGGCCGTCGAGGTTGACCGTGGTCAGATGGAGCAGGTGATCATGAATCTACTGGTCAACGCCTGGCAGGCCATGCCCCTGCCGGGAGAGATTGTCCTGGAAACGAAGAATGTCTTTTTCACCAACCAACCGGTGCTGCCCGGCATCGTCACTCCGGGGCGCTACGTGAAGATCTCGTTAAGAGACAACGGCATCGGGATGGACAGGGAGACGCGGGAGCGGATATTCGATCCGTTTTTCACCACCAAGGAGAGGGATGGCGGCACCGGCCTGGGGTTGACCACCGTCTATGGAATCATCAAAGGTCACAACGGGGTGATCGACGTCACCAGCGAACCCGGCAGCGGCACTACTTTCGACATCTATCTGCCGGCGACGGAACGGCGGATAGAACAGACACCGGACGATGCCGCGGAGATGTTGCCCGGCACGGAAACCATTCTTTTGGTTGACGATGAAGCGGTCAACCTGGAAGTGACCGGAGATCTCCTGGAAATATTGGGATACAAGGTTTACAAGGCCGGCAACGGGCAGGAGGCGGTTGCCGTTTATATGGAAAAAAAGGACCAGATAGATCTCGTCATCCTGGATATGATCATGCCGGGGATATCGGGAGGCGAGACGTTGGAGCTCCTCCGGGAAATCAATCCCTGTCTGCCGATCCTTCTATCCAGTGGCTACAGCAACAACAGCCAGGTGGAACAGCTCATGAAAATGGGCTGCAAAGGTTTCCTACAGAAGCCCTTCCATGCCGAAGAGCTTTCCCGCAAGATCCGGGAGATTCTTTCTTGATCGTATAACGGGGTCAGGTCTTGAAAATTAGCATTTTCCCAGAACGCGATCTCGAACGTTCCCTCGTCTTGGAGCGCCTGATCTTTCTGGGGCTGGCCCTGGCCGTCCTTGCGGTGTTCGGGCGCCTGGCCGCCTTCGATTTCGTCTTTTTCGACGACCATGTCTATGTGATCGAAAAAGCACAGGTGTTGGCCGGATTGACGCCGGCATCGGCGTGGTGGGCCCTGACGGCCACCGACGCCGGCTTCTGGCATCCCCTGACCTGGATCTCCCTGATGATCGACCATGAGCTCTGGGGGCTCAATCCGGGCGGCTATCATCTTACCAATGTCCTGCTGCACCTGACGGCGACGTTGCTTCTCTTCGCCGGATTGCGCCGCCTGACGGGAGCGGTGGTCCAAAGCGCCTTCGTGGCGGCCCTTTTCGCTGTCCATCCCCTCCATGTGGAATCCGTCGCCTGGATAGCGGAACGGAAGGACGTCCTGAGCGGCTGCTTCTGGATGCTGACGCTCCTCCTTTATGCCCGGTACGTGGAGCGGCCGGGATGGGGGCGCTATTTCCTGGTGCTGCTGTCTTTAATCCTGGGGCTGGCGGCGAAACCGATGGTGGTGACCCTTCCCGTCATCCTGTTTTTACTGGATGTCTGGCCCTGCCGGCGCCTAACGGTGGAAAACCGGCGCCGGAACTGGCGGCTTGTGGTGGGAGAGAAAATCCCTATGCTGCTCCTCGGTGCAGTGGCAGGGATTGTGACGGTGGTGGCGGAGCAGCAGGTCGGGGCGTTGAAAACATTCGAGGAATTTTCGCTTTCCTCCCGGCTGGCCAATGCCTTGGTCGCCTATGGTTTCTATCTTTACAAAACGATATGGCCGGCCGGACTGGCCGTCTATTACCCCCATCCGGGACACTGGCCCGCGGGGATGGTTGTCCTTTCGCTGGCCGTATTGATGACGGCCACCTTCCTGGCGGTGAAAAGATATCAATCCCGGCCGTTTTATCTGGTGGGCTGGCTGTGGTATCTCATCAGCCTCCTGCCCGTGATCGGTCTCCTTCAGATCGGCAGTCACGCCTTCGCGGATCGTTACACCTATATCCCCTTGATCGGTGTCTTCATCGCCGTGGTCTGGGGGGTGGGGGACTGGGCGGCCGAGAGTGGAAAAGCGCGGGTTACGGAGGATAAGCAAGCTGATGCTCCAGGACGATCCGGAAGAGTGGCGCCTGATCGCCCTGGCTGGCGGGGGGAGGGCCGGGGGGCTGTCATCGGCCGTCAGGACGCCAATGCTTTCGACGACATGACCAAGCCAAGCGACATCGAAGCTGAGCCTTCCACACGGCCGGAATCCGAATACGAAAATGCCCCCGGCCTTCAAGCCGTCGCCTTCCAAAAAGATGCCCGCCCGCCGGCCGCTTCCCTAAACGAATGGGAGACGATGGGCATCGGCCGGTGCGTCGCCGCTTC
Organism: uncultured Syntrophus sp.; assembly: GCA_964571695.1. Classification (GTDB taxonomy): domain Bacteria; phylum Desulfobacterota; class Syntrophia; order Syntrophales; family UBA8958; genus UBA8958. The sequence continues at coordinate 3,483 of CAZNDG010000063.1, read as the reverse complement.
GGTAAAACCGGGTGATCCTATGGTTTCGCCGGCGGCGGTGGTCGGGATGGGGCTGGCGGCGCTTGTCCTGTTCGCCCTGGTGTCCGCCCAGCAGGTGGGCTGGTGGCGGGACGCCGAGACGCTGTTCCGCCGGGCGGTGGCGGTGACGGGGGAAAACTGGCTGGCCGCCAACAATCTCGGGGCGGCCCTTTCCCGGCAGGGCCGCCACGGGGAGGCGGCGCCGCATTTCGAGACGGCCCTGCGGCTGCGCCCCGACTATGACGAGGCCCGCTTCAATCTCGCCGCGGCCCTGGCGGGGGAGGGCCGCTACGCCGAGGCGCAGCCCCTGTATCGGCGGGTCATCGCCCGGCGGCCCGATTTCGCCGCGGCCCACAACAACATTGCCATTGCCTATGCGGAGACGGGCGATTTCGCGGCGGCGCGGTTCCATTTCCGGGAGGCCCTCCGGATCCGTCCGGATTACCGGGAGGCCCTCCGTAATCTGGAAATCGCGGAAGGTAAAGGGAGGATCGCCAAGGGTCCTTAGTATGAAAATACATCCGCGCGATCTCCCTTAAACATCTTTCATCGTTCGTGGGTGTTGGATAAACGTGAAAATTTATAAGAAAACGAGCCGCAGGCCCGGGTTTTTGCGGAGCCGGCAAAGCGAGGCGCCGGGGTCTTTATCCGTTAGTCCGTCCGGGCGGTCTTTCCGCTTTTGATCGTGATGTTTTTCAAGCCATTCTTCTCGAATTCCTTCATGTATTTGGCCTCGATATCGGAATAGCGGGCGAAGTAGGCGTCGGCGTCCTTCTCCTTGGATTTCTTCCCACTGAACTCCCCATTGAGATCCCGCATCGTCAACTCCTCTATGAGACGGTCCCAGAAGGTGCCGTTGTCGTACTCGTCGATGATTTGGTGGCAGGCCGATTCATCCTCGAATTCCGCCGTTTCGTAATAGTTTTTCAACTCGGAGTCGAATTCGATGAGATTGCCCAGGCCAGCCTTTTCGGCGAGGGCGTACAATTTGTTCCGGAGCTGCTGATACCTGTCCAGTTCCGGATCGGTTTCAGATTGTTGTGAAGTGATAACCCAATCGGCGATATAGAGCATGTCGATCAGGTTCCGGTATTCCTCTTTGGTCAGATCTATCTTCATGGGCGGCGATCCTTTCGGGATAATAATGGTTTCAGGTTGATCCAAACAGCATTTGCGCTTGATAAAATCGACATTATAGATAATAGTGCCGAATTGCAATGATAAAAGGGGATCCGGATAAAAAAATAGTGGTGGTCATGCCCGCCTACAATGCGGCGCGGACCCTGCGGAAGACATATGACGAGGTCATGGAGCAGGGGATCGTCGATCTGGTCATCCTGGTGGATGACGCCAGCGGCGACGACACGGTGACTATCGCGGCCTCGCTGCCCCGGACCGAGGTGCACGTCCACGAGCGGAACCGTGGCTACGGGGCCAACCAGAAGACCTGCTACCGCGTGGCCCTGGCCGCCGGGGCGGACATCGTCATCATGGTCCATCCCGATTATCAGTACACCCCCAAGCTAATCCCGGCCATGGCGACGATGATCGCCAACGGCCTGTATCACTGCGTTCTCGGCTCACGGATCCTCGGCGGTCATGCCCTCCGGGGCGGGATGCCCGTCTGGAAATACGCCGCCAACCGATTTCTCACCCTGGCGGAAAACCTCCTCATGGGGGCGAAGCTCTCTGAATATCATACGGGCTACCGGGCCTTTTCCCGGGAGTTGCTTTTGCGGCTTCCCCTGGAGCGGAACTCTGATGATTTCGTCTTCGACAATCAGATGCTGGCACAGATCATCTGGCTGGGCTACACCGTCGCCGAGGTGAGCTGCCCGACAAAGTATTTCGAGGCGGCCTCGTCCATCAATCTCCGGCGGAGCATCCGCTACGGCTTCGGCTGCCTGCATACCGCCCTCCTTTTCCGCCTGGCGAAGCTGGGGATCGCCAGGCAGGACCTTTTCCTTTGATCCCGCCGTCACCAAAAAAGAAACCGGCCTAATTTTTCAACATCACTTCACATTTATTTACCGAGAAAATAATGCTTGACAAGGATGAAAAACTTCTATACACCGTACATGACCGTTGGTCAGTAATTGACCACAGTTCAATTTCTGGTTAAAAGTCAGGCTGCGGAGGTAATTCCTGTGGGACTCGAAGAACGTCGAAAAAGGGAAAAGGAAAACCGTAAAAACGCGATTCTGAAGGCCGCCCGCAAGCTTTTCTTCGACAAGGGCTTCAAGCACGTAACCGTCGAGAGCATCGCCAGAAAGGCGGAGCTGAGCAAAGGCTCCGTTTATCTGTACTTCAAGAGCAAGGAAGAGATCTACACCCACATCCTTTTGAGCGACATCGACAAGTTCCACAAGATCATCGCCGGTCTCATGGAGGAGGGGCTCAGCTCTTCGGATAAACTGATGTCCCTGGCCAATACATACGCCGGCTTTTTCATCAACGACCGGGAGCTGTTCCGCATCATGATGAATTACATGCTCAACATCAATCACATGAACCTCCCGGAAGAGATAGACCGTCAAATCGTCTCCGCCACCAATAAAACCGTGAACATTATCGAAGAGATCTTCCGCATGGGGATCGCATCCGGCGAATTTCCCCCTTATATCGACCTCCGCCAGAAGCGGAACGCCATCTGGGGGCTCCTCAACGGTACCATCTCGCTGCACCTGTTCACCGGTTCGGAGGAAAAGCGGGAGGAGCGGATCCTCGCCACCATCAAGACGGGGGTCAACACCTTCCTGCGCGGCATGCGAACGCCTTCGGGCAACGGCTTATGACGGGAGGTATGCACCTGACAGGCAACGGAAGACAAACGGACAACACGCACGGGAAGCACGCCTTTCCCCCCAGGCCTTTTCTGAAGTGCTTCCCGATGTGCAAAAGATTTATCGGTTCGGAAAAGGCGTAAAGAAAAACAGGAGGTTGATATGAGTAACGGATTGGTGAACATGAGGGATCAGTCGTTTGTCCTCTACGAGCAGATCGGGATTCAGAAGCTGTTCGAGAAGGAGCAATTCGCCGATTACTCGGAGGACGTCGTCGAGATGATGCGTAACGAGGCGGAAAAGATGGCGCTCAACGTCATCGTCCCCACCTATGCGGAAGGAGACAAAGAGGGATGCCACATTGACAAGAACGGCCAGGTGCGGGTTCCCAAGTGCTTCCATGACGCCTTCAAGAAGTTTTGCGAGGGCGGTTGGGTGGCCCCGGTAAAGTCCCCCGAAGTGGGCGGTCAGGGCACCCCGATCGTCGTGGCCAATGCCTGCAACGAGCTGTTTTCAGCAGCCAACTTTGCCTTCATCATGTATCCCGGGCTAACCTTGGGCGCCGGTGGCCTGATCGAACGTTTCGGTACGGAAGAGCTGAAAAACAAGTATATGTATAAGATGTACGCCGGGGAATGGAGCGGGACGATGTGCCTCACCGAACCCGGTGCGGGCAGCGACG
>CAZNDG010000062.1:0-12399 GCA_964571695.1 uncultured Syntrophus sp. | reverse complement strand
CCAGGGTCCTGGCCCGCTGTTTCCGTGACGCCGGCTTCGAGGTCATCTATACCGGCGCCTCCCAGACGCCGGAACAGATTGTGGCAACGGCCCTGGAAAAGGATGTTGACCTGGTAGGCCTGAGCAGCCTCTCGGGGGCGCATCGCCACTTTTTCCCCGCCGTGAAAAAGCTCCTTGTCGCCAAAGGGGCCGCCGGGACCACCGTCATCGGCGGGGGCATCATCCCGGAGCAGGATTTACAACTGCTCTATGATGCCGGGATTGCGGTGATATTTACCCCGGGCGCCACCCTGGCGAGTATCGTCGCGTGGGTCCGGGACCACGTCCCGTCCCGGCAGCGGCAGGAAAGCGAAGCTTAATGTTCACAAAGCGAAGCTTTGCATAACTGTGGAAAAATGGTTCGCAAGCGGCGAATCAAATGTTTTTCGCCGTTGCGTGATTGAACTTAACGCTTGGTAATGAAGAAGGTTTATACGTTACCCATTCAGAGGCGAAAAAGATTTCTGAGCCGCGGCGAAGCCATTTTTCAAAGGTCTCAAAGCGAAGAATAATGGGCCTCTGAATCGTCCGCTTACCGGCGATCCCCGACCGGGCAGCTTGCCAGGCAGTTGAAGCAGTTGTACTGGAAGCCGATGAACGAGGCCTGGTAGAGCTTCAGGAACTGGGGATCAATGAGAAGCTTTTTCTGTTCTTCCGGCGTTGCCCTGGTGAACTTCATGATAAAGCCGATGGCGTTACCGATGCCCCAGGGCTGGGAGATCCGCAGGCACTTCATGACGGCAAGCCGCCGCATCCGCCGACGGAACTTCAACCCGTTTTGGCTTGGGTCCGGCAGATCGTCTCCGTGGCATTTTTTAGGCGCACCGCCACCATTTTTATCATTTTCTGAAAATCCGCCGACAGCTTGTTGAACTCCTGATCGAAGAAATTGCGGTCGATGATGCCGATGACCGTGCGGCCTACGGCCCGGGCGCTGGCGGTCCGGGGAATCTTGGCGATATAGGCCAGTTCCCCCAAGATTTCCCCCTCCGGAAGGACCCCGACCACAACCTTCTGGCCGTCCACGGTTTTATAGATCTCCACCGCTCCCTCATCGATGAGGTAGATCCAGTCTCCATAAGTTCCTTCCTTGAAGATCTCCTGACCATCCTCGTAAGTTTCGTAAGATGCCACCTGAAACATATCGCGATCCCTCCTTTTCAAGCGCCGAACTCCCCCATCGGCCAGTAATTTCACCCCTAAATGCTCATTTTAAGCATTATCCTTCGCATTGTGAACAGTATGCTTCGCATTCACGCCATCCCCGGTCCGGGACCCGGTGACGCGGCAAGGCTACGACTATCGTTATGGATTCTATCATAAATTCGATCTCAATAGAAGGCATTTTGAGGGCACACTTTTCCGTTGACAGTTCGACGGGCTTGGGGCATAAGCCGACCCGCCGTGGACACCACGTCGCCGTCGTCACCCCTGAAATGATCCAGGCCCATGTCGCGGCGCGGATCATTCGCTGGTTGAAAGCCCGGCAATTTATGGTATGATGGATCGATGATAGCAACCACCGCCATAATCCCCCATGAACGCCAGCGGAACAAATACCGCTGCCTGTCCTGCGGCGCCACCGAAAATATGGGCCGGCGCCGCTACTGCTCCGTGGAATGCCGGCAGAAGCTGCGCCTGCGGCTCGATGCCCGGACCGGTCTCGTCGAGGCTCTGAACACCCGTTGCGCCACCTTCTCTTTTTCCGAAAGTCTGATCATGATGGATATCCTCCCTTACGGAACTTCCGAAATTTTCAGCTTTCTTTATCCCCGCACCCCCGGCAGCAAGCCCGGCGAAGACTTCAGCCGCATGGCCGACATTTTGGGGGAACAATGGTGGGCGGAAAAAAGGCGTACCAACAAGCGCTCCCTCGCCTCACAGCATGTCTTGGCACAGGCGGTGCGAAACTATAAGCCCATCACGTCGGTCAAGCCGATAATCACCACCTTTTCCTCCGTCAAGAAAACCTCGCTCCTCATCCTGAACCTCGCCCGGACCGACCTGTTCTCACCGTCGCTGCAGCGGCTCATCAAGACCTCGTTCCGCCGGCAGGCCAAACTCCATCATCCTGACGTCGGCGGCGATGCCGAGATCTTCCGCAAACTCCATCATGCCTACGAGGATATGATCGCCTGGGCAAACCACCCAACCTTCGTCCGGCGGCGTGGATTCCCCGACAAGTGGTTCTACGACGGCGACAAGAAGAAGTGGGTCCAACCGCTGCCGGGGTAAGGACCGGCGCGGCCGGCAAGAACCGGCAGACAGGCAATACCCCCCTGCCCCTTCAAGGGCCGGGGTGGGGATGGGTTTAAGCCCCATCAGCAGCCATTAGCCCTCCCCCTTGAAGGGGAAGAAGAAAAACCCTTTTGAGACGGAAGAAATTCACTTCTTACGATTAAGAAATCTACTTCTTACGAGGCCGGCAACAGCGATGATTATTAATGAGGGAAGCCAAAACGTCCCGTCCCGTCCCGCCTTCTGGAACAACAGCAAGCGCTACTACGACCTGAAGAGCTACTGGCGGAACCGCTTCGGATGCAAGGTGTACAAGCTCCCCATCGACGCCGGCTTCACCTGCCCCAACCGGGACGGCCGCATCGCCGTGGGGGGGTGCACCTATTGCGACGGCCGCGGCTCCAAGCTCCGCCAGGCAGGCTCCCTGCCCTCGATCACCGCACAGATCGAAAAGGGCAAGGCCTATTACACCGTGCACCGCCGGGCCGGAAAATTCATCGCCTATTTCCAGACCTTTACCAATACCTACGGCACGCTGGAGGAGCTGAGGCGGCTTTACGACGAGGCCCTCGCCCAGCCCGATGTGATCGGTCTGTCCATCGGCACCCGTCCCGATTGCGTTCCCGATCCCGTACTCGACCTCCTAAAAGGCTATGCCAGGGAAGCCCACATCTGGCTGGAACTGGGTCTCCAGTCCATCCACGATCGGACCCTCGCCGACCTGAACCGGGGCCACGACGCCCGGACCTTCCTCGACGCCCTGGCGCGGGTCCAGGGCCGGGGGCTCCATCTTTGCGTCCATATCATCGTCGGGCTCCCCGGGGAAACCCGGGCGGACATCCTGGCGACGGCCCACGCCTTGGCCGGCCTGCCCATCCAGGGCGTCAAGATTCACTCTCTCCTGGCGCTCCGGGGCACCCCCCTGGGCCGCCGTTACGAGAACGGCGACGTGTCCCTAATGTCCAAGGAAGAATACGTCACCACCGTCTGCGACATCCTGGAAATCCTGCCGCCCGCAACGGTAATCCAGCGTCTAACCGCCGACGGGTACAAGGACATCTTCCTCGGTCCATCCTGGGCGGTGAACAAAATGGACGTCCTCAACAGCATCGACCTGGAGCTCAAGCGCCGCCGGAGCTGGCAGGGCAGCAGGCGGGATCGCCATTTATAAGAAATGAAGCGTGCCGGGCCGCGCACACGTTTACGTTTTCATGATCAATCGGCATTTCCTCCATAACCGGGAGGTATAACAATTGGTACCGGAGCTGAATCACAATATCGACCGCGGGACGATGCATTTGCACTGGCTGACGCTGAACTTCACCGGTCCGAACGCATTCCTGGAGGTGCCTTTCCGTGCCCATTACGTCCTCCATACCCTTTGGCAGGTGCGGATCGCCCTCTTTCTCGGCGCGGTAATGTATGGATTTTTCGGGGTTCTCGACGCAATAGTCTTGCCCCTGCACAAGCACATTACGTGGTCGATCCGCTATTTATTCGTCTGTCCGGCCATTCTCGCCGTCTCTGCCGCAACCTTTTACCCCCGCCTGCACAAGATTCTTCAGCCTTTGATGTCGCTTTTAATATCAGCGGGCGGCCTGGGGATCATTCTGATGATCATCGTCGCGCCGCCGCCGATAAATTATTATTACTATGCCGGTTTGATTCTCGTTTTCATGTTTGGTTATTCCTTCATATATCTTCGTTTTCTCTGGGCCTCCCTCAGCGGCTGGATCATTGTCGCCCTCTATATGCTGGTCGTCTTTCATCTCCCCTTTCCCACCCTGGAGATCGTCAGCAACAGCTTCTTCCTGGTCAGCGCCAATATCGCCGGCATGTTGGTCTCTTATACGATCGAGTATGCAAGCAGGAGAAATTATTTCCTTTTGTACCTTTTGGCCAAGGAGCAGCAAAAAATCAGGGAAATAAATGAACTTCTGGAGCTGCGGGTGATGGAACGCACGGCGGAGCTGCGGGAAATCAATTGCCAATTGAGCCGGGAGATCGCCGAGCGCCACCAAGCGGAGCAGGAACGCAACCAATTGGAATCACAATTGAAACAAGCAGAAAAACTGGAAGCCATAGGAAAACTGGCCGCCGGCGTCGCCCATGACTTGAATAACGTCCTCAGCGGCATCGTAACCTATCCGGATTTTCTACTGATCAATATCGACGAAAAGGACCGTCTGTACAAACCCATGAAGACCATCCAGCAGTCCGGCCTGAAGGCCGCGGCCATTGTTCAGGATCTCTTGAGTCTGACCCGTCAGGGCATCGCGGAGAAGACCGTCACCAATCTAAACGATATCGTGGAAGATTACATAAATTCTCCGGAATATGGAGATGCCTTGCGCCATCATCCCCACGTCGAGGCAAGGATCGACTTACAGGAGAATTTGCTGAATGTTTACGGCGCCTCCCTCAATATATCCAAGGCCCTCATGAACGATTTCAACAACGCCCTCGAAGCGATCAACAAGCATGGCCGGGTCGAAATTGCCACCAGGAACGTTTATCTCGATCGGCATGTCGATGCCTATGAACGGATAGCTCAGGGCGAATATGCCGTCCTGAGCATAACCGACACCGGCGTAGGGATAAGTGAAGATGATCAGCGAAGGATCTTTGAACCGTTCTTCACCAGGAAGAAGCTTGGCCGGAGCGGTACCGGCTTGGGTATGACCCTGGTATGGTCAACGGTCAAGGATCATGACGGATACATAGATATGACCAGTTCGGAAGGGGAGGGGACAGCCCTGCACATCTATTTTCCCGCGACCCGTCAAGGCAAAAACTCCGTACCCGCGGGCACGCCCTCGTCTCTGGAGGATTATCGCGGCAGAGAAAAGGTTCTGGTCGTCGATGATATCGAGGAGCAACGGACCATAGCTGCATCCATGCTCGGCATGCTCGGATATTCCGTCCACACCGTTGACGGCGGTGAGGCGGCGCTTGCCTACCTGAAGGAGGAAACGGCGGACATTGTCGTCCTGGACATGATTATGGAACCGGGGATAGACGGATTGGAGACATACCAGCGGATGCTGGCCATCAATCCCTCTCAAAAGGCCGTAATCGCCAGCGGTTTTTCCGCTTCCGAGCGAGTGCGAAAGGCGCAGGAACTCGGAGCGGGATCTTTCATCCGCAAGCCTTACGTACTTCAGGAAATCGCGGCGGCGATCAGAAAAGAGCTGGATCGAGAACCAAACCGGTCTGGGTCGTAGAGGTAATTTCCGATTTGAAGCTGCCGTGCGCCAATATTTGACGGTTTCTCTGAACGATCTCCCCGGTATTATCCATCTTCGATCAGGAAAGGACTCCTTGAGCCTCATTTCCCCAAGCGTCCGCATCACCCCTTATATTATGGATGATCCACAGCTACTTCAGCCAGTCCGGCAGTTGCTTCAGATCCTTGCCCTTGAAGTTGCATACCATCCCGCAGGTCCGGCACGGGCTCTTGGCCGCCGGCAGCGGAGGTTCGCCTTTGATCTTCTGCTCGATGAACTTCAGGCACTTGTTGACCTTGGCATCCGGCCCTTCCACTGCCAGGGTCACGCAGCCTTCCGCGCCGCCCCAGCCACCGGAGGCGAAGTGGACGGCATAGACGCCGAAGAGGGTCTCGAGGGCATCCAGTTCCGTGAAGACCCGGCCATCGGCGACGCAGGCCATCCCGACGCTTGCGCCGATCGTCTTTCCGAAACCCAGCGTGCCGCCGAACTGCGCCGCCGCTTCCACGGAGGGGATCATCTTTTCCAACCCGACGGGGTAGATGATCGCCAGCCCCCGGGCCTTCATGGCCATGTAAAACTGCCCCATCGTCCCCCCGGTGGGACTGGCCATACAGACGCCCACATTGCCGTCCCCGTCCAGGGCATTGCCTCCCTTCAAGAGAATGTCGCCGGGTCCGAGCTTGTCCAGGACCGCTCCCGGCTCCATCTCCAGGACCTCGCCTTTATGGAAGGTTACCGGTTTGGTTCGCTCCTCGGGACCTAAGACGCACAGCACCCCCTTGATGACCTGACCCGCCGTATATCCCTCTTTCTTGATCCTTTTCCCCAGTAATTCCTCGAGGATATAGGCGTTCGTGGAACCTCTGCCGACAAGGAGGTAGCCGTTCTGCCTGGCGTTCTGAATCTCCGGAAGGGCCGCCACGCCTTTTCCGATCAGCCGCTTGGATTCCGCCGGGGTCAAGGTAAACATTGCCTCCATAGCTTAATCTCCTTTCTCTTTTTGGGACGTCTTGATCGATGACCGGACAAACCGGTTATGATCTAACCTATTCAGCCGTCTTTGGCAAATACAATCTGAACACCCCGGATGACGCCGGCAACGAGAAATGTCCCGGATGAGGAAATCAGCAGCGGCATCCGGGACGGCGGTTTGTCTTGACACGTCTCACCGCCATGTTTATATTTCACCAAAGTCAAGCAAACGGAAAAGAAAGGTGAGAAGAAATGAAAAGGATCCTGCTGTTTGTCACAACGAACATCGCCATCATCCTGATCCTGAGCATCGTCCTGAACCTTCTCGGCGTGGACGGTATCCTCGACGGGAGAGGCGGTCTCAACTTGACCAGCCTGCTTATCTTCGCTTCCGTTTTCGGTTTCGGCGGTTCCTTCATCTCCCTGGCCATGTCCAAGTGGTCGGCGAAAAAGCTCACCGGCGCCCAGGTTATCGAATCGCCCCGAAACGAAATGGAGGCCTGGCTGCTCAACACGGTCAAAAGACAGGCCGCGGCCGCCGGCATCGGCATGCCGGAAGTGGCGATTTACGACGCCCCGGACGCCAACGCCTTTGCCACGGGCATGAACAAAAATTCCGCCCTGGTGGCGGTGAGCACCGGCCTGTTGCGCATCATGCCCCGGGGGGAAGTGGAAGCGGTCCTGGGTCACGAGATCAGCCATGTGGCCAACGGTGACATGGTGACCCTGGCGCTGATCCAGGGTGTCGTCAATACCTTCGTCATCTTCATCTCCCGGGTGGTTGGTTATTTTGTCGATCGCGTCGTCTTCAAATCGGAAGATGAAGGGCCCGGTCCGGCCTATTTGATCACCACCATTATCGCCCAGTTGGTCTTCGGCGTCCTGGCAAGCATTATCGTAATGTGGTTCAGCCGCCAGCGGGAATTCCGGGCCGATGCCGGCAGTGCCGCCCTCGAGGGACGGGGGAAGATGATCGCCGCCCTCCGCAGCCTCCAGAAGACCGCCGAGCAACCTCATCTGCCCAGTCAGATGGCGGCGTTCGGAATCGCCGGCGGAACTTCCGGCTTCATGAAACTATTCATGACCCATCCGCCCCTGGAGGAGCGCATCGCGGCCCTGGAAGCGTTGACGTAAATAACCGCTCAGGCCGACCCGAAGCGAATCTGCAGTGTCATCTGATGTTCTTCGCCCAGGGAACGGGCCAGGTTCATGAAGGTGTCGGGCAGGGGGACCTCCCGGTCCCTGATGAGGATGCCCAGGACGTCGGCCCGGGTAAGCAGGGCGGGATTTTCCAGGCCTTCCCTGCTGTCGCAGAGAAACTGGACCCGCAGGGCATCTGAAAGAGGGCCTCGGAGTTCCGGATAATCCCCGGCCAGACCGGCCAGCTCCGTTTCGATCAGCGCCCGGTTGGCGATCCCGAAGGAGAGAAACGGCTCTTCCCGGTTCGGAGTGCCAAAGAGTTCATTGATCACGGCGCCGGCAAGTTGATTGACGAATATCCGCTCCCGCCTTGGATGGCGCTCCGCCAGTCCGTTCCGCAGCGTCTTGAAGAGGACCATCTTGATTACGTGAATCCCCTCCCGCAGGAGGGGGATCAATCTGATTTCCCCGGTCATGTCGTCACATCCCGTTAATGTCGTCAATTATTGATGAACTCGTAAAAAGTCATCACTTAGACGACGAAGTAAGAAGCTCCAGGGGCAAAGCGCGCGAATCCTGAGGAATGAGAAGTCCTTGGGCGTACGCCGCCGTGACGAAGGATGAAGCGCTTTCGCCGCATATGGACTTTTTACGAGGTCGTCAAACGTTGAAGCGGAACGAAATAATATCCCCGTCTTCGACAACGTATTCCTTGCCCTCCAGGCGCAGCTTCCCCGCCGCCTTGGCGGCGGCCAGGGTCCCGCCGCAGGCGATGAAGTCGTCGTAGCTCACCACCTCCGCCTTGATGAATCCCCGCTCAAAATCCTTGTGGATTACCGCGGCGGCCCGGGGGGCCTTGGCGCCCCGGGGGATCACCCAGGCCTTTACCTCGTCCTCCCCGACGGTGAAGTAGGTGATCCGGCCCAAGAGGTGAAACGCGGCCTGAATGATGCGCATAAAAGCCGGTTCGGCCATCGCCAGCGATTCCAGAAACTCCTGCTGTTCCTCCCGGGACAGACCGGCCATTTCCGCCTCCAGTTCGCCGCAGAACCCGATGACATGATCGGTAAGCCCGGCTTCCTGACGGAAGGCCGCCGTTTCCCCAAGGCGATCCTCGGAAAGGTTGAGGACCACCAGCTCCGGCCGCAGGCTCCAGAAGGAAAAGCTGCGCAGGGCATGACGTTCCTCGTCGCTCAGCGGCAGATGACGCAGGGGGCGGCCCTGCTCCAACTGGTCGTGAAGACGGGGCAGCAGCTCCGCCTGGAGCAGTTCCACCGGCTTCAGGGCCTTCCGGGGGACCCGCTGGAGGCGATCCCGGCGGTTCTCCACCACCAGGAGGTCGGAAAGGATCAATTCATCCTCCAGGGTGCGCCACCGGGCGACCATCTCCTGTAAATCCGCGGCGGTAAATCCGTCCACCACATGGAGGAGGCCGTCGGCCCCGGCCAGAATCTGGCGGACCGCCTCCCAGGCCTTTTCTCCGTCGGCATGGACGTCGACGAAGGGCGCCCGGGCCGGCGAGACCTTGGCGGGATGAAAGATGTCCACGAGGCGGTCGAAACGCGCATCGGGTACGGCCGCCTGGCCGCGGACACATCTTTCGCCATGGATGTCACGGCTGCGGATCCCCGTCATGATCTCGAACAGCGAACTCTTCCCGCTTTGGGGAAGCCCTAAAATACCCATTTCCATACGGCGCTACCACCTACCCGGCAAAAACCGGAATCCAGAACCCTTTAGAAATCCATGACTACCGGAGCACATCCGGCGGGACAGCGTCATCGCCAAGGAAAATCATTAGTCTGCTTCCCTTCCCTGCTGCCTTTTGCCTCTCGCAAGGCCTGCGCCCCATATCATCCCCGCCGCGCCTTTTCAAGCAAAAAATCTGTTCATCCGATTCTTGTGTGTTTTCCGCCGTAATAAAACCATTTTCTTTTTTGGTCATGGGAAGGATGACCGTAAATTCCTCGCCACCGTAACGATAGGCGGTATCAGTTTTGCGGAGGCATTTCTTGACAACCTGTCCCAGGCACATAAAAACCCGATCCCCCTCGAAGTGACCGTATGCATCGTTAAAATCCTTGAAATTATCGATATCAAATAGAATCAAAGTCAGAGGATCATTATAGCGGTTGACTCGATCGATCTCGATCTGCAGTTGCTTGTTGAAATGGCGGGAATTATAAAGCTGAGCGAGGTTGTCCACCATGCTGAGTGCGCGGTATATGTTTTCACTTTCCTTCAAGGCCTCCTCTGCCATACTTTTTTTACGCTGTCGTCAATTATTGTTTATAATAGCCATGGGAAGGAATAATTTGAAAACAACATTTCATGGCAGGAGGAAGTTATGTGACGATCAAATCAGCCTTTTTTCTCAGGATTACGGCATTTTGAGAAGTCTTTCGCTTCGCCAAACCCTAACAACTCTGACCTTGCTTTCATCAAGACGATAAATAATACGGAAAGGAGGAAAGATAATCTCTCGTAGATTTGCCAGTCCAAATTCCGGAACAACACGTCCACTTTCGGGAAAAGCGCAAAGTCTTTCCACCTGAGAAACAATTTCTCTTAATAGCTTATCTCCCACCGCAGGAACCTGTTGCTCCGCATACCAGGCACGCATATCATCCAGATCATTTACCGCCGAGATGGTAAAGGTAATAGTTTTCTTACGCTTCATGGCTATTCGCTAATTCCGAAATGTTTTTTTACGTCTGATAGACTTATTTCCTTTCCTTCTTCAATATCAATCAAACCACGTACAACGCCGCGTAAGAACGCCTGATCTTCTGCTTTTGCTTCATAATCTTTTAAAGATTCCACGATGGCCACACCCCTTCCTCGGCTGGTCACAAGTACAGGTCGGTGAGTTTTCTCAACCTGATTAATGATCCTCCCAGGGTTAACCTTAAGATCACTAATCGGGATAACGTCTTCTGAATATTTGATGCCCGACTCCATAGCAACCTCCTAAACGGTCTTTTTGTAGTATAATTGATAACACCTGTTAAATGACCTGTCAAAGATTTTATCATACCTATCAAGATGTAATACCATTTGAATTCTTCCATGGCTGTTTTGAGCATTCCACAGGTCAAAAGCTCTTGGTGCGTTAAGCCAAAATTCCGCTGAATTTCCAAATGATAATCCTGCTTCCGCCGGCAATGAATCCCAAAAGCCCATTCTTTGTTTTCTCCATCTGTTATTTTATCCATTGAATATGAACCAATTATATTGTAGAAGCGCAAAAAGGATCAGACCGTTTCCACCACCGCAAATCCATTAGCAAAAGGAGATTCGCCCCATGGGGATGACTATTACCGAAAAGATCCTGGCCGGGCATGCGGGCCTCGATGAGGTTCATCCGGGAATGCTGATCAACGCCCGGGTGGACATCGCCCTCGGACACGACGTGACGGCGCCCATTGCCATCGAGGAGTTCAAGAAGGCCGGGGGGCGCAAGGTCTTTGACCGCGGCCGGGTCGTTCTTGTCGCCGATCACTTCACCCCGACCAAGGACATCAAATCTGCCCAACAGGTGAAGATCATGCGTGATTTTGCCCGGGAACACCGGCTGGGCCATTATTACGAGGGTGGCCGGGCCGGGGTGTGCCATGTCCTGCTGCCGGAACAGGGGATCGCTCTCCCCGGCGATCTGATCATCGGGGCCGACAGCCACACCTGCACCTACGGCGCTCTGGGCGCTTTTGCCACCGGCGTGGGCAGCACGGATCTGGCGGCGGTCATGCTGACGGGGGAACTCTGGTTCAAGGTTCCCGAAACGATCAAGATCGTCCTGACGGGCCGGTGCAACAAATGGGTCTCGGGAAAGGACATCATTCTCTATATCATCGGGCAGATCGGCGTGGACGGCGCCACTTACAAAGCCATGGAATTCACCGGGGAAACCGTCGGGGAGTTGACAATGGCGGACCGATTCACCATGGCCAACATGGTCATCGAGGCCGGGGCAAAAAACGGCATCTTCATCCCCGATGCCGTAACTACTGAATACGTACAGTACCGGGCGGAACGGGAATACGTCTGTTACGATTCGGACCCCGACGCCCGTTACGCCTCCATCCTGGAGATCGACGTCAGCCGGATCGAGCCCCAGGTAGCCCATCCTCATTTGCCTTCCAATGTCAAGGGGTTGAGCAGGGTCGGCTCCATCAAGATCGATCAGGTCTTCATCGGTTCCTGCACCAACGGCCGCCTCGAAGATCTGCGCATTGCCGCCAAGCTGCTGCAAGGCCGGGAGGTTGCACCGTATGTGCGCCTCATCGTCATCCCCACGACTCCGGACATCTATCGCACCGCCATGTCCGAGGGGCTCTTCGACATATTCCTGGCCGCCGGGGCCGTCATCAGCCCGCCGACCTGCGGGGCCTGCCTCGGGGGACACATGGGCATCCTCGCCGACGGCGAGCGGGCCGTGGCCACCACCAACCGGAACTTTATCGGCCGCATGGGACACCCGGGTAGCGAGGTCTATCTGACCAACCCGGCCGTGGCGGCGGCCTCCGCCATCCTGGGGAGAATCGCCGGTCCCGATGAACTCAAGGGGGTGCACAAGATATGAAATTTAAAGGAAAAGTCTGGAAATTCGGCGATCATGTCAACACCGACCTGATCATCCCGGCCCGTTATATCAACAGTTCCGACCCGGATTTTCTGGCCGCCCACTGCATGGAGGACGCCGATCCGGATTTCGTGAAGAAGCTGCGTCCCGGCGACATCATCGTGGCGGGGGAAAACTTCGGCTGCGGCTCCTCCCGGG
>CAZNDG010000061.1:9352-12402 GCA_964571695.1 uncultured Syntrophus sp. | reverse complement strand
AGGCGGGCAACAAGGGCTGGGACGCCGCCATGACCGCCATCGAAATGGTAGATCTATTTAAAAAGATCTGACACCAGCCATGCAACAGCGAAGAAGGGCGCGGGAGTACGCCTTGCAGGTGCTTTACATCCTGGATCTCCAGGAGCGGGAGGTAAGCGAGGCGTTGGATCTCTTTTGGTCGATACTGAATAATCCCGAATATCTGGGAGATCACCCCCCCCGGGACGAGGGGGCGAAAAAATTCGCCGTCCAGCTCGTCCGGGGAACCTGGGAAAACCGCGCCCGGATAGACGAAATGATCCGCATCTACTCGGAGCACTGGTCGCTCGGCCGGATGTCCCGGGTGGATCGGAGCATTCTCAGGATGGCGACTTACGAGCTGTTGTTCTGTGAAGAAATCCCCCCGAAGGTCTCCCTGAACGAGGCCATCGATCTGGGAAAGATATACGGATCGGAAAATTCCGGGGCCTTCATCAACGGCATCCTCGACGCCCTCTACATGAACCGGCTGGCAAAAAAACCCTTGACATAATGTCTCTATGTGGTAGAAGGGCGCGAAAGCGGTGATTTAAAGGTAAATTGCTCCGCTCTATAAATGTGCTAAAGCACCGCAGGTGTCTGAATTGAACCCGTGCTTGAGCACGGGTTTTTTTTTGGCCGGAAATCAATTCAACAAAAGGAGATAAAATTATGCAGATTTCTTCGGAAAGCATCAAGATTGGACATCCCGACGTGGTGGCGGACATCATCGCCGCTAACGTCATCGCCGAGATCATGGATGAGGAAAAGAAGCTCGGCATGGACCTCAGCAATATGCCTCACTGTGGCATCGAGGTGTTTCTGGGGAAAGGCATCTGCCTGGTGGGCGGCGAAGTGAGAACCAGGGTTTTCGTGGATATCGACAAGATCACACGGGATTCAGTCCTGGGCATCGGGTATAATCATGCGGCGGTAGGTCTCAACGGTCATCTCATGGGCGTCTTAAACGCCATCATTCCCCAATCTCCGGACATTAATATCGGCACGAGCATGGAACTCAACAAGAACAAGGAAATCGGCGCCGGGGATCAGGGGATTATGTACGGTTTCGCCTGCGATGAAACGCCGGAACTTCTCCCCCTGCCCTACGTCCTCGTGAGCAGGCTAATGCGGGCCTTCGAAGACTGTCAGGACCCAATATTCGCCCCGGACGGCAAGGGGCAGGTATCTGTCGACTATGACGACAAGACGGGGAAACCCAAACGCCTGGCCAAGGTCCTCATGTCCAACGCCGTCGATTACCGTCACGTCAAGGGAAAAAGGAGCGGCGTCAAGGACGAGGCGAAAAAGCTCGCCTTCGCCTGTCTGTCCGACTGGGTGGATAAAAAGACGGAGTTCCTCTTCAACCCCACCGGGGAATGGAACGCCCTAAATTCTTGCAGCGCCGCCGACTCCGGCGTGACGGGCCGTAAACTTGTCGTCCAGTTCTACGGCGGCTATCCCGGCGCCCAGTTGGGCGGCGGTTCGGTGGTCAACAAGTCCCCGGAAAAGGTTGATTGCTCCGCCGCTTTCGGCGCCCGTTACGTGGCCAAAAACATCGTCGCCGCCGGCCTGGCGACCAAATGCTCCGTGCAGTTGGCCTACGCCATCGGAATCGCCAAACCTTTCTCCATCTATGTGAACAGCTTCGGCACCGGCGTAGTTCCCGACAGCAAACTGGAAAAGATCATTGCCGACAACTTCGATCTGACCCCCGGCGGGATGATTACCAGGTTCGGCCTCCTCAGCGGCAGCGTTTACCGGCGCATCCCCAAGACCTTCTTCATGGACGGCTACAAATGGGAGAAGACGGACATGGTCAAGCAATTAAAGCAAACGGCGGAAAAATAAAGGGCGGAGAGCCGACTAATCCGTGAAAGTCGCGATCATGAGCATTGAGTATCGCTTTATGTTCGCTTAAGCTGAACGCTACCCACGGTAAGTTCGGAGGCAGCGCCTTCGTCGCCTCCGTACTTACCGTGAAAATGCCGTTTTCACGCTTCGCGGCGCTCCACGGGGCATGAAGGTTTTTCACAAAGCCGGTCAAGGCCGGAATGGAAAAACTGATGCGGTGTCGGCGCGGTTGGCAAAACCGCGCCAGCCTTTTTTCTAAAATATCTTGCCCGGAAAACATTTCTGCCCCTGCTTCATTAAAGCGTCTTCGAAACGGTTGGCTTCGGCCCGACGCCAAGGCGGGGTGACGCCTTTATTATTGAAATCATTCCTTCCCTGTGTTACGAAAGGGTATCATTGACGCCGTACGGCTAAACCATCGTGGTTTTCTCCGGCGTCCAAATCAATTCCGGGAGCTATCTATGAACGTCAAATACACCCCCCAGCAGATTGAAGAGAAATGGCAGCGTCACTGGGAAGAGCAAAAGACCTTTTCGGCAAAGGAAGATCCCCGCAAGAAAAAGTATTATCTCCTGGAAATGTTCCCCTACCCTTCCGGGAAGATTCATATCGGTCATGTCCGCAACTATACCATCGGGGACGTCGTCGCCCGCTACAAGCGGATGCAGGGTCTCAACGTCCTCCATCCCATGGGTTGGGACGCCTTCGGCATGCCGGCGGAAAACGCCGCCATCGCCCATGGGATTCATCCCTCGGTCTGGACAAACGAAAATGTCGACCACATGAAAAAACAGCTCAAGCGCATGGGCTTCAGCTATGACTGGGACCGGGAGGTCTCCACCTGCGAGCCTGATTACTATCGCTGGGAACAGCTCTTCTTTTTGTGGATGTATGAAAAGGACCTCGCCTATAAGAAGACCTCCATGGTCAACTGGTGCCCGGACTGCCAGACCGTTTTGGCCAACGAGCAGGTGGAGGCGGGGCTATGCTGGCGTTGCGCCAGTGAGGTGACGCCCAGGGAACTTGACCAGTGGTTCTTCCGGATCACCGCCTACGTGGAGGAGTTGCTGGCATACTGCGACCGCCTCCCCGGCTGGCCGGAGCGGGTCCTCACCATGCAGAGGAACTGGATCGGCAAGAGCCACGGCTGCGAACTTTCCTTTCCCATGGCGGACGGC
>CAZNDG010000061.1:0-9252 GCA_964571695.1 uncultured Syntrophus sp. | reverse complement strand
GAACTGGATCGGCAAGAGCCACGGCTGCGAACTTTCCTTTCCCATGGCGGACGGCAACGGTGACATCAAGGTGTTTACAACCCGCCAGGACACCATCTTCGGGGCCACTTTCATGCTCATCGCCGCCGAGCACCCCCTGGTGCTGGAGCTTGTCAAAGGCAAGGATCGGGAGGGAGAGGTCCGGCAGTGGGTGGACAAGATCAAGAAGCATGACAAGGTCATGCGCACCTCGGACTACTACGAAAAGGAGGGTATCTTCCTTGACACCCACTGTCTGAACCCGGTGACGAAACAGAGGATGCCGATCTACGCCGCCAATTTCGTCCTCGCCGATTACGGCACGGGTTGCGTCATGGCGGTGCCGACCCACGACCAGAGGGACTTTGAATTCGCCAAAAAATACGATCTCCCTCTCATCGTGGTCATTCAGCCGCCCAACAAGGCCCTTAATGTCCAGACCATGACAGAAGCCTATGTGGAGGAAGGTGTCCTGGTCAATTCCGGTCCCTTCAACGGCATGGAAAACATGAAGGCCCTGGACAAGATTGCCGAATATCTGGAATCCATCGGCAGGGGCAAAAAGACTATCCAATACCGCCTCCGCGACTGGGGCATTTCCCGGCAGCGCTACTGGGGGGCTCCCATCCCCATCGTTTACTGCGAAAAATGCGGCGCCCAAAAGGTTCCGGAAGCAGATCTTCCCGTGATCCTGCCCAGGGACGTGGAGCTCACCGGCGAGGGAGGCTCTCCCTTGGCCAGACACGAGGCCTTCGTGACGGCCGCCTGTCCCAACTGCGGGGGGCCGGCCCGCAGGGAAACGGACACCATGGATACCTTCGTCGAATCTTCATGGTATTTTGACAAGTTCTGCTGCGCCACCTTCAACGAGAAGCCGGGTTTGGACCGGAAGGCCCTCGACTACTGGATGCCTGTCGATCAGTACATAGGCGGTATCGAACATGCCATTCTCCATCTCCTCTACTCACGGTTCTACACCAAGGTCCTCCGTGATTTCGGGGTCATCGGCGCCGACGAGCCTTTCACCAATCTCCTCACCCAGGGCATGGTCTGCAAGGAAACGATGAAATGCCGGACCCACGGATTTCTCTATCCCGACGAGGTAAAGGAGGGGCGGTGCGTCCACTGCCAGGAGGAGATCATTGTCGGCAAGACGGAAAAAATGTCCAAATCCCTGAAGAATGTGGTGGATCCCGACTATCTGATCGAACGCTACGGCGCCGACACGGCCCGGCTCTTCTGTCTCTTCGCCGCCCCACCGGAAAAGGACCTGGAGTGGAGCGATCAAGGCGTGGAGGGATCGTTCCGCTTCCTGAACCGCACCTGGCGCATCGTCATGGACTATCTGGAAGACCTAAGGGAAATCAAGCACTTCGCCGGCGAGGTCGTTCTCGATGGGGAATTGAAGAACCTGCGGCGCAAGACCCATCAGACCATCCGGAAGGTCTCCCGGGACATCGAGGATCGTTTCCATTTTAACACCGCCATCAGCGCCGTCATGGAACTGGTCAACGCCCTTTATGCCCTGCCCCGGCCGGCGAAGGATGACCGCACCGCCTGGGCGGTGGTCCGGGAGACCGTGGACTCCGTGCTCCTCCTTTTGGGGCCGACAGTCCCCCATTTTGCCGAAGAACTCTGGGAGCTTATGGGCAACCGGACCCGGATAACCGATTCCTCTTGGCCGATATTCGACCCGACCGTGGCCGCCGAGGAAGAGATCGTCATCGTCATCCAGATCAACGGCAAGGTTAGAAGCCGCATCTCAGTCCCCATTGATGAGGAGGAGGCAGCCATCAAGGCCCAGGCCCATGCCGACGAAAAGATCGCTGGGATGCTGACGGGTAAGAAGATCGTCAAGGAGATCTATGTCCCGAAGAAACTACTCAATATCGTCGTCCAGGGTTAATCGGTATTTGTAAAATAGCGGACACTTCCCATATTTTCTTTCGGGGTGCCTTGCACAACTCGATATAGACGGTCTGTAAACGACGAAATAAATGTTTTTGCCCTTCGCTAGGGGTGATTAAGATTCCATAAACAGGTACAACGATATGCAGGTGCGTGAGAAGCAAAAAAGACATCTAATCGACAGCAAGGCCACTTCTCGATGGTGTCTCCGTTCTCTCCCGGCGTGGCTTCCCATTCTGATGGCGGCACTGCTAACTCTGATGGGCTGCGGTTATCATTTTTCCCCCGGCGGGGAACATATCGATCCCGGCATCAAAAAGGTGTTCATCGAACCCTTCGGAAACCGGACCAGTCAGGCGAACCTGGAAGACACCTTCCGCCTGGCCGTCGCCGATCAATTCATCAAGGGCAAGCGCTTCGTCATCGTGGACGGCGGGAACGAGGCGGATGCCTTGATCCGGGGCAACATAAAGGCCCTTTCGACCACCCCCCTCTCCTACCGGACTACGAACCTGGCCGCCGAGGAGCGCATGACCCTCACCATCGAGATGACCTTCGAAGAACGTCGGAGCCGGAAGGTCATCTGGCAAGACGAAAATTTTACCGGCACCCAGGACTACCCCGTCGCCAGTCTTGGTGATACGGAAGCCAGTCGCAAAAACGCCCTTTCCAAACTGGCCAATGACACAGCCGAAAGGGCGTACCGGATGCTTATGTCGGGTTTTTGATCGGGATCAGGACAAAAGGGCGCTTACCTTCAGGGTAAGGCGGGAAATCTTCCGGGCCGCGTTCTTCTTGTGAAAAACACCTTTGGCGGCCGCTTTGCTTATCTTGGGGATCGCACCGGCCAAGGTGGCTTTGGCATTATCGGTTTCCTTTTTCTCGACGGATTGGAGAATGGATTTGATTTCCGTTTTGATGCTCGAACGTATGGATGCATTGCGGAGACGGCGTTTGTCGTTCTGCTTCGCTCTCTTGATCGCGGACTTATGGTTGGCCAAAAAGAATTCCTCCTCGTTACTTATTCAATTGGAGGAAATCCTTTATATAAATTGCCGCCGGCTGTCAAGAATTAATTGCTCATTTCCAGAGGTTTCATGAAAACGAAGTTTAATGGTCAAAAAACGAAGTTTAATGGTCAAAAAACGAAGTTTAATGGTCAAAACAGTGAAAGTGATGTAACCATTATCGAGGTCGGCCCCCGGGACGGATTGCAGAATCTCCCGATTTTTGTGGAAACGGATAAAAAGACGCTCCTCATCCAACATCTCGCCGCCGCCGGGATCGGGGAAATTCAGGCCGGCGCCTTTGTGAGCCCCCAGTCGATCCCCCAGTTCCGGGACATGAGGGAGTTGGCGGCGGCGATTACGCCCCTTCCCGGCGTTGCCTTTTCCGCCCTGGTTCCCAATCTTCGGGGCGCCCGGGAGGCGGTAGCAAGCGGAATATTCAAACTGATCTATTTTTACTCCCTAAGCGAGACCCATAACCTCAACAACGTCCGCCAAAGTCGGGAAGCATCCCGCCGGGGGCTGAAAGCCATCCGGGAGATGACCATCGCCGATCCCGATGTCGAGCTGTCCGTGGCCCTGGCCACCGCCTTTGGCTGCCCCTTCGAGGGATTCCCGTCCCGGGAGCAGGTCCTTTCGGAAGTGGAACAGGTAGCCGCCCTGGAAATAAGGGAGATCACCCTCTGCGATACCGTGGGTTTCGGCAATCCCCGCCTGGTGGAGGATATCCTTTCTGCCTGCCGGGAGAATTTCCCGGAGATCGTTTTCGCCGTACACTTTCACAACACCCGGGGGTTGGGATTGGCCAATGCCCTGCGGGCCTATGACTTGGGGGTCCGCCGCTTCGATGCCGCCCTGGGAGGATTGGGGGGATGCCCCTTCGCTCCGGGCGCCTCTGGAAACATCGCCACGGAGGACCTGTCTTTCATGTTCGCCGGCATGGGCATCGCCACGGGCATAGACATGGATGCCCTGCTGGCGGCCACCCGCCTGCTGGACCGAATCCTCCCCGGCGTTTCCCTCTCCAGCGCCGTCTATCAGGCCGGACTCCCCAAGACCATCCCGCCCGGGGAAGGTACGGCGTGCCGCCCCCCGGAACATAAAGACTCTCTGCCCCCCCATCAGGACTGGTAGGCAGAATGAATTCAAACAGATGTGATTGCATGTACAGTCAACAAGGAGGATTTTTATGCTGATGCGGGAAGAGACAGTATTGGCGGTAATCGACATCCAGGGAAACCTCTATCTGGCCATGGATGACCGGGAGTTCCTCCTGGCCAATACGATCAAGCTGATCCAGGGGATCAGGATCCTGGAAATCCCCATCATCCTCACCGAGCAGGTCAAGATCGGGCCGACCATAGCCGACCTTTCCTCCCTCATGCCAGACGTGGAACCGCTGATCAAGAACAGTTTCAGTTGCTGCGGCGATCCCCGCTTCATGGCCGCCCTGGCCGCCACGGGGAAAAGGCAGGTCCTCATCTGTGGCATCGAGGCTCACGTCTGCGCCTATCAGACATCCATGGATCTTTTGGCCGCGGGCTACGAGGTCCACCTGGCGGCCGACGCCGTTTCCTCCCGGAC
The DNA here is from genome assembly GCA_964571695.1 of uncultured Syntrophus sp. Lineage (GTDB taxonomy): Bacteria > Desulfobacterota > Syntrophia > Syntrophales > UBA8958 > UBA8958. The sequence continues at coordinate 4,735 of CAZNDG010000061.1, read as the reverse complement.
GGCCCGGAACCGGGAGATCGGGATCCGGAAGCTGCTGTCCGCGGGCGCCGTCCTCACCAGCACCGAGATGGCACTTTTCGAACTGTTGAAAACGGCCACCGATCCCCGAGCCCGGGACATCTTCCGCATCATCAAATAACGGGGAAAACAAAATGTAACATCCACAAAAAGATCGGAAAAGCGGTTATGAAAGCGAAGCTTGATGTTCACAAAACGGAAGCCATCTATCTGGATCACAGCGCCACCACCCCCGTGGATCCGGAAGTCCTGGGGGCGATGATGCGCTACTTCGCCAATCATTTCGGTAATCCCGGAAGCATCCATCAGTTCGGTCGCCTGGCCAGGGAGGCCGTTGAAAAGGCCCGTGAGCAGACCGCCGCCTTGATCGGCGCCGCCCCCGAAGAGATCGTCTTCACCGGCGGCGGTACAGAAGCGGACAACTTGGCCCTCCTGGGGTCCGCCGCGGCCACACAGCCGGGGAAAAACCATCTCATAACCTCCGCCATCGAGCACTATGCAGTTCTTAACACCTGCAAATACTTGGAAAGCAAAGGTTTTTCCGTAAGCTATCTGCCCGTGGACGGCACGGGAACGGTGGATCCCAACGATATCCGCCGGGCCATGACCGACAGGACCCTGCTTATCAGCATCATGCACGCCAACAATGAGATCGGGACGGTGGCGCCCCTAACGGAAATTGCCGGCGCGGCCCGGCAGCGGGGAATCCCGATCCACACCGACGCCGTCCAGTCCGCGGGCAAGATCCCCGTGGGCGTGGATGATCTGGGGGTGGATCTCCTCTCCCTCTCCGGACACAAGTTCTACGGTCCCAAAGGGACTGGAGCCCTCTACGTGCGCCGCGGTACCCCCCTCGCCCCAATCGTGTTCGGCGGCCACCAGGAAAGCGGGCTGCGGACTGGAACGGAAAACGTCCCGGGCATCGTGGGCCTGGGAAAGGCCTGTGAGCTTGCCGCCCGGGAGCTGCCGTGGCAGATGGATCGGCTGCTGGAATTGAGGCAGAGACTGGAGAAGCTGATCATTGAAAAGATTGATGCCGTCCGGATCAACGGCCATCCTTTCCGGAGGCTCCCCCATGTCCTCAGCGTGTCCTTCCGGGGCGTCTCCGGCGATGCCGTCGTCCTGGAGCTGGACCGGCGGGGAATCGCCGCCTCTGCCGGCGCCGCCTGCACCTCCGGAGATATCCACCTGTCCCACGTCCTGGCCGCCCTGGGAATCCCCGAGGACTATGCGCCGGGTACGGTGCGGTTCAGCCTGGGCAAGGGGAATACAGAAGAACAGTTGGCCGGCGTCGCCGACATCCTGGTGAAAATCATTCGGCAACTCCGTAACAAGTAATAAAAGGATGACGCCCCGGGATATTGACCCGCCGCTTAATCCTTCCAAGGGGAGGATCCGGGTGGACAATATGAGACCTTTGAAAAATGGCTTCGCCGCGGCTCAGAAATCTTTTTCGCCTCTGAATGGGTAACGTATAAACCTTATTCATTACCAAGCGTTAAGTTCAATCACGCAACGGCGAAAAACATTTGATTCACCGCTTGCGAGCCATTTTTCCGCAGTTATGCAAAGCTCTCAATATGTAGTTATGGTTCCCTGTAGTTACCTCCCTTCAGCGAGAGGAACGGGGTGGGTAAAATTCGGCCTGGTTTCATGTAGCTCCCTACCCTTCAAGGGGAGAGCCGGGCCATCCGGCGGTGCACCGTTCAAACTCGGGAGGCGTCTGCGCCCCCTTCGTCGCCGGTCTTGAACCGGGACAGGGTTTGGTTCATTGCCCGGACATCCGCTTCCAAAAGCGCCACCCCGGGGGCAAACCCTTCCCCGGTCACGTCTTTTCCGGCCAGATCGGCAAGCCGGGCCGCATCACCGGCCAGTCGTTCCTGAATCTGCTTGGCTTCCGTGACCATGAGCGACAGATCCCTGATCATGTCGTTGATCCGATCACACTCCTTTTTCAGGTAATCCCCCTGGCGCAATCTGATCTGCTGCCGTAGATCGCCTTCGCCGATGCGGCGGAAGGCATGGGTGAAATTGACAAGAGGACCGCAGACACGATGGGTGATCAGAATGAGGTGAAGAACGTACAGGACGACGATCAACGTGGCGGCGGGAATGATCCACTTCGTGAGGAGCAGAAAGGTCTGGGCGGCATGATAGCGGACATCCGGGTTGTCCGACCAGACCATCTCCCGGATCGTGGGAAAGATGACGAATGCCACGGTGATCATCACCACCACCGTCATATAGATCATCCCATAGGCCACCAGTCGGATCTGTAGATCCCGAACGACGAAATAGTTCTTCAGTTTCCTCTTGTTGTCGGACTTCATAACTATTTTCCCCTCTCCGTATATTCATGGGTGGAAAAATTATAAACATAGACAAGGGAGGCCATGTCATGGGTGGCTTCCGCCCGGAAGGCCGGTGGACCGTCCGGACTGGCGCCGTCTCCGGAGATGATATCGATGCGGACACCCGAAGAGGGAGAATATTTAAGTTCTTCCCGGTTCAAGGTCCCCGCCGAGGAACCGCCTTTTAGATAATCGCCCTGCGTTCCAAGATAGCGCCCCTTGTCGGCAAGATAAATCTCCTGGGCCTTGACGAAGCTTTGCAGATCATGTTTGGCGGTTATGTTGTAAGCCTTGGCGGTGTAGGAACGGACGCCAAGAAAACCCATGAGGATGAGAATCGCGAGGATCGCAATAACGATAAGCAGTTCTACCAAGGTAAATCCGTTGCTACGCAACTCCTTGCCCCCTTTCCTTGCTTGACGTCACATTTATGAGAGAGACCCACGTCACAAATCAACGCAACCGTATCCGCCTCCCATCATAGCACTTAAAGACATGCCTTGGCGGAACGGAGAACCGCTACGGAAGTTTCTCCAGTTCCCGGACGATCCCTTCCAGCGGCGGTCGTTCGTTGATGTTGTGTACATCGATGTAGCGTATTACCCCACCCTTATCGATGATGAATATCGCCCGCTCCGCCATGCCGTCGCTCCGGAGAATGCCGTAGCGTTTTGCCACCTGACCGTGGGGCCAAAAATCCGACAGGACGGGGAACCATAGCCTGCCCATCTGGTTGGTCCAGGAAAACAGGGTGGGAAGGCTGTCCACGCTGAGGCCCAGGATGATCGTGTCGTGAGCGGCAAAGAGATCCTCCACGATATTGTAGCCCGGCCACTGATCGGAACATACGGGGGTCCAGGCCGCGGGGATGAACGTCAGCATGACGTTTTTCTTCCCCCGGTATTGACTGAGGGTGATCTTTTCCCCTCCGATCGCCGGGAGGGTAAAATCCGGCGCCTGCTGTCCCGCCTTGACCTTCAATTTGCTGTCCCGAGGTTTCAGGAGGCCGGTATTGTAGATATTATCCTTGTAGGCATCGGAGATGGCCCAGGTGGAAAAAGGAGCACCGGCCAGAAACGCAACTATGGTACAGAAGGTGATTAACCACTGGATACGATTTTTCTGTTTCATTTTCGTACTCCAAAAACAGGCGATTTTTCAGCCTGTCGACCTGCACAAGGTTTATCTATTTTATTCCCGACAACCGGATCATTTCCGCCAGGAAGTCGTCCGCGCTGTGGATCTCGCCCAAGTGGGAGTAAAAGATCCGGTGCGATCCGTCGGGGTTGATCTTCACGCCGATGAAATAAGGCGTCCGTGGCTCACCCAGTTTTTTGTGGATCTTGAAATCCGGATCGGCATAAAGAGGAAAGCGGACATTGAACTTGGTGCGGAAGACATTGACCTCATAGGAAGAATTCCCCACGCCGATGCCGACGAGGCGAATCTTGCCCTTCAAGTTGCGATCGGCCTCGATCTTTTCATACAGCTTATTGACATGGGGGGCGTCCTTCTGGCAGTAAGGACAGTACATGCTGAATATCTGAATGATTACGACACCGTCCTTGGGCTTGGGCAGGCTGAAACCGGGGCTCAGATCGGGCATGGAACCACCCACGGCCGGGAGCGAAGCCGCACCTCCCGTGGAACTGCATAAAGCAAATGCCAGCATGACGATCATTGCTGAAAAGTATTTAATCTTTTTCATTTTCTTCCACCTAGCAATCATTATTTTGCATAGTTCTGTCGGCTTTTATACACGTTTTCATCGTCATCAACAATAAGCAAATCACAACGCCCGTTATCTCCCTGCTTTTATTAAGCCATCAGCGGGTTGGGGATAGGCTTTTATTACGCAAATACAAATGATCACCCATTCCCCCTCCTAACATCACCCGAGAGATTTATCTTAGGAACCGTGGGAAAATGGCTGGCAAGCAGCGAATCAAATGTTTTTCGCCGTTTCGCAATTGAGATTAACACCTTGTAATTAATAAGATTTATACGTTACCTATTTAGAAGCGAAAAAGATTTCTGAGCCGCGGCGAAGCCATTTTTCAAAGGTCTATCCCCTTGAGGTGGGGGATAAAATGACTTACTATGAAAATGCCATTTTCATGCTTCGTGGTGCTCCAAGGGGCATGAGGGTTTTTACGATACCGTCATTAATGGCGCACCAAAAAAAGAGACCTGCTTTTAATAAACAGGTCTCTTCATGGCTAAATCATTTATCTTGCGTTATCGACTGAACGAGAGCCACCGCGAGGGATTTCCCTCCTGACCTCAGCCGGCAGTTGACCGCCGTCTTTAATGATGGCCGTGGCCGCCGGAAGGCTTCTCCTCGCCATAGACGATGAGGGTCCCTT
>CAZNDG010000060.1:0-14120 GCA_964571695.1 uncultured Syntrophus sp. | reverse complement strand
CCTCATCGGAGGTAAACTCGAATTCAGACTACCCACATGAAACAGCGAGGAACCAAAAAAGATAATATCATTATCGTCATGGAGGCAACGCGATGTCCATCCCCATCCTCTCCCGGCTCAGTATTAAAAGCCAGGGGCTGCAGTACAAACTAATCATCATACAGGGGCTCGTCTTTGTCCTTCCCTTTTGCCTCCTCACCTATATCCTTTACATCAAGAATGCTTTTCAAGACACGGAACATGTCGTGGCCTACCTGTTGATCCTCTTTGTGGTTTTGGCCGGGATCGTCACCCTGCGGCAGATTTTCGACCGTATCTTCAAATTCGCTCAACAAGCCGAGCAGGCGGCGACGGGGTACGCATCGGTCATCAATCGGGAGGCTTTGGAAGACGGCGAGGATCTGAAGGAAATAAGTCATTCCTTTCAGACCCTCCTCGACAAGTTCCAGCAAGTCGGGTCGGAATTGACCAAGAAGACCGGCGATCTGCTGGCGATCAAGGAACTGACGGAAATGGCCGATCATCGTCTCGACCTGTCCCGACTCATGCAATCCCTTGCCGACAAGGCCCTGGAGGTTGCCAAGGCCACGGCCACGGCGGTGTATTATTTCGAGAAGGACCAGCCGCTCCGCATCATGCCGGCCTCGGGCAGTGAACTCAGGGAGGATTACCATGAATTATCGTATGATATGGAATGCCGGGCCAGGCTGGCTCTTTTGGAAATGAAGTCGAGCATCACCCCGGAGGACGCCCATACCTTCTCCATGATCTCCCTGCCCGTGGTGGATGAGGAGGATATTAAGGCCATTCTGATCCTGGTCCGCAGGAAGATCCAGAAACCTTTCGGATCCGAAGATATGGATTCTCTGGGCATCATGCTCAATACGGTGAAATCGACCATCAAGAGCGCTGTGCTTTACCGGCGCTCCGAGGATCAGCGCGCCCTACTGAAGGAAAAAAGCGAATTTCTTGCCGCTGAAATCGAAAAGAGCAAGGCCATTGAAAATTCATTACGACAGGCCAAGGAGAAGTGGCGCCGTTATTCCTTCATTGTCAACACCGCAAAGGAATTCATGACCCTGATCAACAGGGACTACCGATATGAAACGGTAAGTCATTCATATTGCCATGCCCACCAAAAGAACCCGGAAGAGATAATCGGCAAGAGCGTTCATGAGATATGGGGACCCGGCAGCGCGGAACTTATCGTGAAGAATCTGGATCGCTGTTTTACGGGCGCGGAAATATACTATCAGGAAAAATTCGCCTTCAACGACGGCGTTAGTCGTTACTATGACGTCAATTACTATCCTTACCGAGGTTTGGATGATGATAAGATTACCCATGCCATTGTTATCACCCACAACGTCAACGATTACATGGTCAATAAAATCGATCTCGAAGACACGGTCGTAAAACTCCGGGAACTCATGAAGGGCATTATCGCTACCATCTCGAACCTCATCGAAATGAAGGATCCCTATACGGCGGGGCACCAGCAATCCGTGGCCAACATCGCCTACGCTATCGCCACGGCCATGAACCTCACCCAGGAACAAAAGGAACTGGTGCGAATCAGCGCCGAGATCCACGATATCGGCAAGATAAGCATCCCCGCAGAAATCCTAAGCAAACCCAGCAAGCTCAATGAGATGGAATGGGCGCTCATCAAGGCGCATCCGGAAATGGCTGAATTGATTCTGAGCAAGATCGACTTTCCCATCCCTATTGCCCCCGTTATTGTGCAACATCATGAACGGATCGACGGATCCGGTTATCCCCGGGGGTTGAAGGGTGACGAGATATGCCTGGAGGCAAAGATCATAGCCGTTGCCGATGTGGTGGATTCCATGTCCTCCCATCGCCCCTATCGCCCCGCGGTGGGCCGGGAAGAGGCCCTTGAGGAACTCAAAAATAACCGCGGGATCCTCTATGACGAGGCGGTGGTGGACGCCTATCTGAGTCTCGAACCAGAGGCTGAAAATCACGAACCACGAACGGATCCTTAAAGATCCGGACGGAACTCCAAGCGTCATCGCTATTGAACGCACTGATTAAAATCGTCTATACGGTCAGACCTTTGAAAAACGGCTTCGCCGCAGCTCAGAAATCTTTTCCGCTTCCCGGTAGGTAAAAATAAATCTTATTCATTACAAGGTGTTAATCTCATTCATGAAAGGGCGAAAAACACTTGATTCGCTGTTTGCGAACCATTTTTCCACGGTTCCTAAGATAAAGCCCTCACGGTGCTTTTAAACAATGGGGTCTTCCCTGACCCGTAGTCAGGAATACTGGCGTAGATAGCGGCGGATATATTTCTCCACGGCGGTCCGGGGCTGGAATATCCCGAAATGGCCTTCGCAGAGGATATCGGCATTGAGATTTAGAATCCTTTCCATGGATTCCCGCCACCGCCCCACATCGGAACGAAACGTCGGCAGAAAAGGTCCGTGGATATCCTGTCCGAAGAGGATACGTTTCCCTTTCAGATCCAAATATAGACAAATGGAGCCGGGAGTATGACCGGGGGTATGGAGCCAGTGCAATTCATGGGGACCGCACCGGCACACCCCCTTTTCGCCGGTCAATTTTTCGTCCACCGTTAGAGGCGGAAAGTCGGTTTCGTACCAGTTGGCCGCCGTCATGATGGGATCCCCGGTCTCGACGGCCTCGGCATCGTCGGCGTGGATAGCGATAGGGCATGCAAACTCCCGCTGGAAATAGGCGGCGGCGCCGATATGGTCGATGTGGCAGTGGGTAAGAATCAGCAGGCTTATCTTCCTGGGATCCAGACCGGCATCGAGGATGTTGCTTTCCAGGATCCGGGCGCTCCGACCGGCGCCGGCATCGATCATCACCAGCTCTTCGCCGCCGTCAATAACGAAGACCGTGGCGTCTTCCGCCCGGGAGATATTGGGACCTCCAACCAGATAAACCCCCGGGACGATAACTTCCGCTGCCCCCATGGAGACTTCCTCCTTTCAATTATGTAGAGCGCCCACCAGATCCCTTATGTTTTCAAATTTGTGCCGGTCCATATAAGCTCTGATACCGCTCAGGATCTCCAGTGTGGCTTTCGGGTTTACGAAGTTGGCCGTCCCCACCTGGATGGCGGTGGCTCCGGCGATGATAAATTCAAGGGCATCGGCGGCGTTCATGATGCCGCCGATGCCGATTACCGGAATTTGAACGGCCTGCGCCACCTGCCAGACCATTCTCAGGGCCACCGGTTTTATGGCCGGACCGGACAGGCCCCCGGTGACGTTTTTCAGATGGGGGGTGCGCCTTTTCACATCCACGGACATCCCGGTGAGGGTGTTGATGAGGGAAATGCCGTCCGCCCCGGCGGCTTCAGCCGCCGCGGCCATAACGGTGATATCCGTGACGTTGGGGGTAAGCTTTACAATCAAAGGCAGGCCGGTGATGCCTCGTACCCGGCCGGTCACTTCGGCCACCATATCCGGATCGGTTCCGAAGGCGACGCCTCCCTTTTTCACATTTGGGCAGGACACATTGATCTCCAGGGCGTGAACTCCCGGCACGGCGGTTAAAAGTTCGCTGACCCGGAGATATTCATCCACCGTTTCTCCATAGACATTGGCGACGACGGCGATATCATAATTTCTCAGGAACGGCAGCTTCTTGGCGATGAATTTTTTTACGCCGATATTCTGCAAGCCGATGGCATTGAGCATCCCGGCGGGGGTCTCAATGATCCGCGGGGAAGGATTGCCGGATCGGGGTTTCCAGGACAGGCCCTTGACGACGATAGCCCCCAGGCAATTCAGATCTACGTAGGGGGCGTATTCCTCACCGTAGCCGAAGGTTCCCGATGCGGTCATCACGGGGTTTTTGAGGCGCAGTGACCCGATTTCCACATCCATTCTACCACCCGCCGCCACAACCGACGTTTGATCCTGGCTTACCGTTGTCTTCAACATCAAAGCCCGTCCACTGAATTCTTTACGTGATGGTCTTCATGAAAATAAATTCGTAGGATTTCCATCAAATCATTTTCATCATCGGTGTGTTGAAAGAAAAGTCTATCCATATCGCCTATTAAAGCGATTTGAAGGCACATTCAGAGTTCCTCCCAACATATCTCCCGGAGATCGAAGACCGGTCCGTCCCGGCATACGGACTTCTTTACGATCCGCTTTCGAGGCGCCAGCACCGATATGGCACAACCAAGACAGGCGCCGACCCCGCAGGCCATCCTGGCCTCGACTGATACTTGGCAGGTAACTTTCGTGGGCAGGCAGGAGGCAAGCGATTTCAGCATGCCCGGAGGGCCGCAGGCGTAAAGAACCGCCGCGTCGGCTTCATTGCGACCGACAATCTCCGGCAGCAGCTCCGTCACCGTCCCGCAGGTGCCCATACTGCCATCATCCGTGGATATATGGAACTGGCCGCCGATCGTTTCCAGGCGTTCCAGGCCGATCAATTCCCCGCGGTTTTTCGCCCCCAGGCAGAAGATCAACCGGTTGCCGCCGGAGCTCCGGTTGAAGAGATAATCGGCCAGATAGCTGATCGGGGCGATGCCCATTCCTCCGGCAATCAGAATGTGTTTCCGCTTCTTTTCGTCGATGTGGAAACCGTTCCCCAGCGGTCCGAGAACAAGGACATCCTTTCCCGATGGCCACCGGGAAAACAATGCGGTGCCCCTTCCGACGATCCGGCAGAGAAGCTCCAGGACTACATGGCCGTGAAGGCGGGTAAAATTATATACGCTGAGGGGGCGGGAAAGTAGCGGCCCTTCCGCCTCCGCCGTTCTCAACATCACGAACTGCCCGGGCCGCGGCTCGACAAATTCTTTGGGCAGCCGCAGGGTTAGATGAAAATCTCTGTCGTTGAGGCGGCGGTTGAAGATCACATAGGCCGTGTACATGTATCAGCCACCGCTTTCCGTGTAGGCGACATTCAGAATATCCTTTACGGCGCCGGTCAACAACAGCGCATCCTCTCCTGTTTCCCGGTAGTAGCCGCGCCTTCGGCCCCAAGTTACAAATCCGAATTTATCATATAACCGGAGGGCCGGCATATTTGACTGCCGCACCTCCAATTGTACCGTAGAGACGGAGCACTCCGATAGATAGCGAAGCATGTGCCGGATGAGTCCGGCGGCGATGCCCCGGCGTCGGCAGTCTTCTTTAACCGCCAGACGGTGAAGTTGCGCTTCATCTATAACGATCCAGAAGTTTATATATCCAGTCAGATGATTTCCGCCGCCATCCTTGCCGGGCAGTGCCACGAAGGTCCGGGAAATGGTGTTCTGCCCCTCCTGCCTCCAAATCGCGGCGTTATATGGCTCCGGAAAGCTGCCATGCTCCATTGTCTCCATTTCTTCAATGTCGCCCGTTTCCATGGGGCGGATGCGGATCTCAAAATCCATTGACAAGTTCGATGATGATCACCGTCGTTAGCGCGACGGCACAGAATAACGGGACCACCCGGCGAAAATTGATGCTGTTGAGGCATACGGCGATGAGCACCACGGGTATGATTCCATGCATGAGTCTCAAAGCCCGGAGGATATTATCGGGCAAGACCGGGAAAATTGCCCGGAGGGCCAGGATCCCGATACCTGAGGCAAGGAACAGGAAGATCACATAACTGGTCAGGGTCCGATAAATTGCCCGGCGATGCTCCCGACCGATCGTCTCGATGTCTCCAAAGGAAGCCGCCCGCAGGGCATTGTCCGATAGGGCTTCGTTGGCCTGGATCAAGGCTGCGTCCATTCTTTTGGTCAAATAACTCATCGGTATCAATGCCAGGAAGGCGAATGCCGTAAGTTCCTGACGACGTTCGGGAAGTTGAGGAAAGGCCAGCAGGAGCGCGGTTACGATGACAATTGCAAGCAGCGAGTCGTTCGGCGGCACATAGATGCCTATTTGCTGCTTGTCAACCCACAAGAGCTCCAAAAAAGCCCCGATGGTGAGACCGGTCAGTACATCACCCAGCGCCCAGCTAAACAGCGGGGCGACTACCACCGGGCGGGAAACCATGATTTGCAGGCAGGTCCGATCCAGACATAAAAAACCGCCCAGGATGGAAACCGCTGTCATTTCCAAGAGCATTTTATTGGCTTCCGTTTTTTTATAAAATTTCTTTCAGGACCTCCGCGATATTGACGGGTCGCTCTCTGGGCACACGTCGGACCTCGATATTCACGCCCCGCTGCAGCAGACTCCGGATGCTGTCCAGATCCTCATCGTTCAGTAGGACGCAGGCCGAAAGCCTTTGACGACAATCATCATTGTAAATATTGCCGATATTGATCTTTTCGAAGACGAAGCCCAACGCGTATGCCCGCAGGGCATCCCAGATCCGGGAGAAGAGGACGATCGATCGCGCCCCGCCCGGCGCCTCTCCGAGCGCTTCGCGCACGAAATCCTCGACGCCCTTTATCTTCACGACCATTTCGCTGGGCACCGCCATCTTGATTACCGTTTCACGGAAAAAGTCGCTCGCCACCTCGTCATCGACGACAATGATCTGCGCAATTTTTAAATACGGCACCCAGGCCTCGATGATCTGTCCGTGGACGAGACGGTTGTCCACTCTCACAAGGACGCAATTCATAAACTCAGGCGCCAATCTTTTTATTCAGGATCTCACTCGCCAGATAAATATTCTTTATCCCATATTCCTTGATGAAATTTGCGAATTCCCGGAGATTCATGTTGCTCCGTCCATCGGAGAGCTTCAGCATCATGGGCAGGTTGACCCCGGTAATGACCTCGACCTTTCCCTCTTTGAGAAAGGAAAGGGAGATATTGGAAGGCGTGCCGCCGAACAGGTCCGTCAGGATGATTACGCCCTTTCCCTGGTCAAGTTTTTTGATGGCCGTACTGATCTCTTTTTTTATTTCCTCCATCCCCTTGGTCTGATCGACGGAGATGTGGGCAACCCCCTTCAGGCTGCCTTTTATCAGTTCCGCCGCCTTAATCAATTCGTGTCCCAGTTCGCCATGGGTGGTAATCAGTACGCCAATCATGATTCCTTTTTCCTCGATTGTCGTTATTTTGCGTCACGCTAATGGATTGGGCGGCAATTGTCAAGGCCTTATCGGCCAGCTCATCCCACGCATCCCTTGACAATTCAAGCTGGAACGGCTATAGTTTTTTCAAACGAGGCATCTGCGATGTGCGTTTCGAGTTGCGTTGCTGGAATCGAACACGATAAGTCTGACAGGGTCTTAGTGGTGATCGCCACCCAGAGAAGGCCAACCAAATGGAAACGTGACTCCAGTTTGGAACCGGACGGCATAGGCGGACCTCGTTTTTTTTCGTTTTCTTTTCGACGCCTCGAGAGGTAAACGTGGTACCCATAAATCCTTCCCCATGATACCGTCCCCCCAGAATGTAAACAAAACCGCCCTTATGGCCGTCGTCGCCCTGTCGGGAATCTGGGGCTACAACTGGGTGGTTATGAAGGAATGCCTGAACTACGCCTCTCCCTTCGATTTTGCCGCCCTGCGCACTTCCATCGGCGCGGCAAGCCTCTTCCTCATCATGTTTATCCAAGGCAAATCGCTGTATCCTAAAGAATTTATTCTTACCCTGGCCCTCGGCCTCCTTTCCACCACCGGCTGCATCGGTCTCGTAACCCTGGCGTTGTATTACGGCGCCGTAGGGAAGACCGCCATTCTTGTCTATATCATGCCCTTCTGGGTGCTGATCCTGGCCTGGCCCCTCCTTGCGGAGCGTCTGGCCGGGAGTCAGTGGATGGCGGTGAGCCTGGCCTTTGCCGGTCTGATGGTCATTCTTGAGCCCTGGAACCTTCATTCCGGAATGCTGGGCAACATTCTGGCCGTATCGTCTGGTATCGCCTGGGCGGGCAGTGCCGTCCTGACGAAAATCATGTGGAAAAGATACCCCCTGGAGCTGATATCCCTATCGGCATGGCAGATGCTTCTCGGTTCCCTGCCCCTGATCCTCATGGCCATAACGATCCCCGGACCGCCGGTCCAGTGGACGCCTTACTTCATCGCCGGACTCTCCTTCAGTTCCGTGATCAGCCAGGCCCTGGCCTTGATACTCTGGTTTTACCTATTGAAGGCACTGCCCGCCGGCATGGCCAGCATGGGCACCCTGGCCACTCCCATCATCGGTATGACCGCCGCCGCTATCGAACTGGGGGAAAGGCCGTCTCTCTTTGAAGGAATAGGCATGCTCCTCATCCTTGCCGGTCTGATCATCCTGGCCCTGCAGGGGTTGATCCATGCGCGGGAATTAAGGGCGATAATCGCCGGTAAAAAACAAATCATTTTGCCAAGGAGGTAGGGTTATGGAAAGGAATCTTCTCGATAACATAGAAGAAATACTATTGATGGGGCCGGGGCCATCCTGTGTCCCCCCCGCTGTTTACCGTGCCCTGGCCCGCCCGACGCTGGGACACCTGGACCCGTATTTCCTGACGATCATGGATGAGCTGAAAATCCTGTTGCAACGGATCATGAACACGGCAAACAACCTTACCGTTCCCGTGTCGGGAACCGGCTCCGCCGGCATGGAGGCCTGCTTTGTCAACCTCGTGGAGCCGGGCGACCGGGTGCTTATACTTATCAATGGGGTGTTCGGCATGCGGATGCGGGAGGTCGCCAGTCGCCTTGGCGCGGAGGTCGAGGTCATGGAGTTCCAATGGGGAACACCTGTGAACCCCTCCATGGTGGGCAAAAAACTGCGGGAAGGAAATTACCGGCTCCTCGCCGTGGTCCATGCGGAAACTTCCACCGGGGTGGCCAATCCGGTAGCGGAGATCGGCGCCCTCCCCCGGGGCGATGATTGCCTTTACCTTGTCGATGCCGTAACCAGCCTGGGCGGCATGGAGGTCGGAATGGATGCATGGGGAATCGACGCCTTGTACAGCGGGACCCAAAAGTGCCTCTCATGCCCCCCCGGTCTCGCTCCTCTGTCCTTTTCCCCGCGGGCGGCGGCCAAACTGAACGGTCGCCGCCGCAAGGTCCCCAACTGGTATCTGGACCTCTCCATGATCATCGACTACTGGGGGAAGAACCGGGTTTATCACCACACCGCCCCGGTCAACATGCTCTATGCCCTGTACCAGGCCTTAAAGACCATCTTTGCCGAGGGTCTCGAAGAGGCTTTCGCCCGTCACCGACGCAGTCATGAAATGCTCGTCCGGGGCCTCGGGGAGTTGGGGTTGAAAATGGTTGTTGAGGAACCCTTCCGCCTGCCGATGCTCAATACGGTCTATTGCCCGGCGGGAATAGACGAGGCGGCGCTGCGGAGACGTCTCCGCAGCGAGTACCGGATTGAAATCGGCGGCGGTCTCGGACCCCTGGCGGGGAAGATATGGCGTATCGGATTGATGGGCCATACCGCGGCCGAAGAGAATGTCCGACGCTTTCTCGACGCGCTAAGAACGGTTATTTAGGCCTTCAGGAGGCGACGGCGACATTCTCCTTGATGAGCATCGTTGCCGGATCCAGAATCAGTACCGGATGCGGTGACGGTGCTCGTTCACTCTTGAGGTCACGGATGTGCATCTCGTTGCCTTCGGTCACCAGGAGGAGCGCCACGTCAAACAGGTCGTCGGCTGGCAGGAGGGGTTTGGGGATCCCATCGGCATCCGCCCGCACCTGGCGGTGGACGTGCACGGTAAACCAGGCCCGCAGCGAAAGTTCTTCGATCATGGACTTCATTTCCGCAAGTGCGGATTGGGAGGAATCATCGAAGATCAGCCCGTCCATGATGATCGTATCCGGGTAGAATATGCCCTGGGCCGTGAGGTCGTTCAGCCTTTCCCGGAGCCTGGGGACGCTGAACCCCTCGACCTTGAAGGTCATGATGAACCGAAGCGGCAGTATCTCTTCCCAAAGCGTCCGGATCTGGCCAACCTGATACTGGACGGCAAGGTGGCGGAACAACTCCCGGTACCATAGATCGACCTTGTTGACGGGGTCATGGAGGCCGACATGAAGTACCCGTTTGCCGCGCAACATCGTGTTGAGGGCAAACTGAACCAGCAGCGCCGTCTTTCCTACTCCGGCCCGGGCGAGGACGGCGCCGAATCCCCCCGCCGGTATTATGTCGTCGTCCTCATAGCCCATCTGGCGCAGGGGGTTCCTTAAAATAAGATCCTTTTTTAACATCGTCATGCTCCTGTCCTTCAAATCGATAATATCCGCCATGACCTGCCTGCCTAAGCGGCGTTCTTCTTCCGGGCCGCGATCTCTTCGGCGATCTTTTCCGCAATTGAATTTGGAACTTGTCGGTAGAGGGAAAACTCCATGGTGAACTGCGCCTTGCCCTGTGTCGCGGAACGTAGGACCGTGGAAAAACCGAACATCTCGGCGAGAGGCACCTGGGCTTCCACAATGCACATCACGCCTTCGTCCTGGGCGCCGACTATCATTCCCCGCCGCTGATTGAGGAGGGCCATGACGGGGCCCTGAAATTCCGTTGGCGATTCGATAACCACCTTCATGATCGGCTCATGGACCACCGGCCGCGCTCGGAGATAGGCGTCGCGAAAAGCGCCCCGGGCGGCGGCCTGAAAGGCCATATCGGAGGAATCTACGGCATGATAGGCCCCGTCGTTGATCACCACCTTGATACCGGTAATGGGAAATTCGAGCTTGGGACCCTTCTCCAGGGACTGGCGGAAGCCCTTTTCACAGGCCGGGATGTATTGGGTCGGGATAGCTCCGCCGACGATATCGTTTTCAAAAATGAAATCTCCCTCCGAGGTCGGCTCTATGTAGCCGGCTATCCGGCCGTACTGCCCGGCGCCGCCGGTCTGTTTCTTGTGGATGTAGTTGAAATCGGCCCGCTGGGTAATCGTTTCGCGATAGGCAACCCGGGGATTTCCGGTAGTAACCTCGGCGGCGTATTCCCTTCGCATGCGCTCCACATACACATCGAGATGCAACTCCCCCATGCCGGCAATGATCGTTTCGTTTGTTTCCCTATCCACGTGGCATTTGAAGGTGGGGTCTTCTTTGGTGAACCGGGACAGGGCTTTGGACATATTGATCTGGGCCTTGTTGTCCTTTGGGACGATGGCCAGGGAAATGACCGGTGCGGGAACATACATGGAGGTCATGGCCAGGTTCAGGCCCGGAGATACAAAGGTATCGCCGGAGGCACACTCGACACCGAACAGGGCGCCGATATATCCCGCCGGAATGGTGTCGATGTCTTCCATCTGATCGGCATGCATCCGGGCGAGCCGGCCGACCTTGATCTTTTTCCCCGAGCGGACGTTCACGATGGTCGTTCCCTTGGCGATGGTTCCCTGATAGACCCGGATGTAGGTCAACTGTCCGAAAGGACCGTCTTCAAGCTTGAACGCCAAAGCGACAATCGGTTGATCCGGGGAATTGTTCAGGATTACCGGCGCTTCGTTTTCATCGAGATTCAAGGCGCTGTTTTCCACCTCCGCCGGGCAGGGCAATAAACTCGTCACGGTATCAAGGAGCTTCTGCACCCCCTTGTTCTTGTATGCCGAACCGAGGACCACGGGGGTTATCTGCCTTTTCAGCGTGCCTAAGCGGAGCGCGGCGAAGATCATCTCCGTCGTTATCTCCCGCTCTTCGAGGATCGTCTCGGTCAATTCATCGGAATACATGGAAGCCTGATCTATCATCTCTTCACGGAGGCGCTGAGCCTGCTCGGAGAGGGCGGCGGGAATCTCCTCATAGCGAAGTTCTTCCCCGTGGGGGCCATCGAAATATACGGCCCGCATCTCGATAAGATCCACGACGCCCTGAAAATTTGATTCGAGACCGATGGGCATCTGGAGCAAAACGGCGTTGTGGCCCAATTTCCCCCGCAATTGCTCTACTACCCGCTTGGGATTCGCCCCGCTGCGGTCGCATTTGTTGATGAAGGCGATGCATGGGACGCGGTAGCGTTTCATCTGCTGATCCACGGTGATGGACTGGGACTGGACCCCGCCGACGGAACATAAAACCAGCACGGCCCCATCCAGGACCCGCAATGACCTTTCCACCTCGATGGTGAAATCCACATGACCGGGGGTGTCGATAATATTGATTTCGTGTTCGTTCCATTCACAATAGGTGGCCGCAGAAGCGATAGTGATTCCCCGCTCCTTTTCCAGTTCCATGGAATCCATGGTGGCGCCTACTCCGTCTTTGCCCTTTACCTCGTGAATGGCATGGATGCGTTTGGTATAAAAGAGGATCCGCTCCGTGAGCGTTGTCTTGCCGGAGTCGATGTGGGCGCTGATGCCGATATTTCTTATTTTTGCCAAATCCCTTTTCATATGTATTTTCCTATACCTCGTATGCGATGAAAAAACGAGCTTTTTAGTGAAGCACGGCGGGTTTGTCAAGCATTATTTACAAATACTTGTCTTCACCAAGAAGATGAACCAAAGGAAACATGAAGTTCAGGAAGTTCTTGACAGCCGTAAAAAAAGAACGTTTGATGCCTCAACGCATATTTCAAGGCCGGGCATGAAAATTACCGTACATTCCTCATCGGATTACCATCGCCGGGAACTGACGAGCCTGGGATGGGAGACGACCCTCTGCAACACCCTTGCCGACCCTCAGGGTCCCTGCCGTGCGGTCCTCGGCATCGACGCCGCTTATGGTGAATTGCTCGACGACTACCTCCGGCGCTATATCCCCTTCCCGGACATCGCCCATCTTGTGGAGGTCGGCGGCGGCTACGGATGGCTCATGAGAGATCTCCTTCGCCGCCGTCACTTTCCTAAGGTGACGATGATCGATATCTCCCCTAACCTCCTAACCGTTCAAAAAGGAACGCTGGAGAGAATTCGTGGTGACATCGATTTCCGGGAGGAGGACTTCCTGGATACCCCGCATGAGTTGCTTCGCGGGGCCGGTTTGGTGATCCTGAACGAAAACGTGGGCGATTACCCGACCATAACGGATATTACCGTGGAAATACTGGAGAATCACGAGGCGGCGTCGGCGCCGGAACTGCGGGCAGTGAGAGCTTTGTTCCATAGATACGGGTTGCCGGTTCCGGAGCAACCAAGCTTCCATGTGAACGTCGGGGCCCTTTTGGCGCTGGAAAAGCTCTGCCGCGCCGAAGTCCCCTATATATTTCTCAGTGAACACAGTTGTGAGGCCTCCGTCTCCATCCCCTACCGGGACCTGATTCACGTCCCCGCCTCTAACAATCCCGAATGCATCATCCTGAAGGGTCACGAGGAATTCACCATCCGGTTTTCCCATCTGGAAAAGCTGGCCGAAAGTCACGGCTATCGGACGATCCGGGGGCCCGTAGCCGATTTCATCCCTTTCCGCATCACCCCACGGGTACGGGCGATCCTCAAGGCGCCGTCTCCGTGGCGGGACGAAGACGAGATAGTCCGTTATTTTCTCGAGGACCTCTTCAAATACGAATATCTGATCCTGCTTAAGGAGTCCGATACCGGGTATGCCCAAGAGGGCGGCGATATCGCCTGCCGGCGTTGCGGTAAGTGCTGCCTGGCCGACTTCGCGGCGTATGTCAAGGATGAAGACCTGGAAAGATGGCGGCGCGAAGGGAGGCGGGATATCCTGGTGATCATAACACGCGAGCATGCCATATGGGCAGGCGACCATCTCATCTCCGCCGCTGACGGCCGCTACCTCCACGGGTGCCCTTTCCTGACGTGGGAAGGGGAGCATACTACCTGTGCCATTTACGAGACCCGGCCGGCGGTATGTCATAACTTCAAGCCCGCCTCCGCCGAAATCTGCCCGTTGTGGCGACCCCGATAGCGTAGAACCCATTTTTATTGAAATATTTTTAGATTTGTATTAAAAAATCGCCACGGCAACAGGACAAGTAAACAACGAAATGGAGGCGTCATGTTGAAACATATCGTCTTGATGAAGCTCAAGGAAGGAGTTGGAGAACGCCAGATTAAAGAAATGTCCGCGGACCTTCGTTCCCTGCCGGCAAAAATAGCCGTCATCAAGGGTTTCGAGTTCGGTCCCGACATCCTCAGAACCGATCGTTCCTATGATTTCGCCCTCGTGGCGAGTTTTGAGAACTCGGAAGATTTAAAGGCATATCAGCTTCACCCCGATCACGTCCCGGTGCTGCAACTGGTGAGAAGTCTTTGCGATGCCCTCATCGTGGCAGATTTTACCTGGCCGTAAACTATTT
>CAZNDG010000059.1:0-15807 GCA_964571695.1 uncultured Syntrophus sp. | reverse complement strand
TCATCCCAGGCCCTCGGAAAGTAGCCGCGGAGGTCTGGAAGGTTGAACGTGGTCGCCCCGTCGCCGGCCCCATAGGTCGTCCCGATCTTGGCGAACAGGTTCGCGTAGGTCGTTCTGGAAATCGCCGCTCCGTTGGCCTTGAGAAAGCCCGTCGGGGGAGTAGACATTGCAAATGCGGCGACGGTCCCGACCGGAGTGGTTTCCAGGGAGGCCAGATAGTTGACCAGGTCCGTCATCGCTGTTTTGAAACCGGCCTCTGTTACGGCGGAGTCTGTAAATGCCGTAGCGGCAGGAAGTGCCATGCCTTAATACCTCCACATAAGTGTTGCCGTGTTCGCATCCCACATGAGCGTGGTGTCGATCGAATTCCACATATAGTCCGCCACGTCGCCGTAGGAGATCTGGACCCAGGGGCCCCTGGCGGCTCCCATGGCCGCCACGCGTACGATGGTTGCGTTTCCGTAGATTGCCGTCGCGGTGCAGTTGCTTGTTGAGGGCTCGTTTGTCCTTGTCCATGTGTCGCCATCGGCTGACTGCTCCACGATGTAGTAGTCGGCCCAGGGCGACGGTTCCCAGGACAGGAGCATCTTTGTGGGGTCCCCTACTACCGAGCGGCCAATCAGCCCGCGAACGACCGGGGCAAGCCTGTAGCCCTCCAGTTGGCTCACGGAAGGAGTGGGGACTACCTGGCCGTATTCGAGAGTATGGACATTGTCGTCCTCGTTGACGGCCTCGATGTCGACCTGATTCAGGGACCTGGGCCGAATGGAAAGCACCCGGGCCCGGAGGTAGACGGCCGAGCCCCATCCAAACGAGATGTGGGTCCGCTCGTGGTCCATGCCTGCATAGGGCTCGATCTCCGGGGCCGACCCGAGAACAACGTGGTTGTCTGTGGTCCCCTTGGTGCAGGTGTAGGGTCCGACAAGGCCCCCGTCTTTTTTTCTCAAGGCGATGTAGTGGGTTTCTCCGGCCTGCCAGGTGAGGGGCTCGGAAAGCCTGGCCGTCAGGGAACCCCCGTCCCACTCGACAACCTCCCCGTGCTGACCGAAGGCCGGCATGTCGTGCTGGATTGCGATGAGATCCCCGGGGGAAACGAGGAATCCTTCCATTTCCGTCGAAAAGTTCACGAACATTCTGCGCCAGGCGTTTGTGGCCGCGTGGTAGAGCCCCTCCTTGAAAGCCTGCTCTCTCTTGGTCACCCCGAAAAGTTCGAGCGTTGCTGGCTTGGCCTCCAGAGATGTCGGCGTCTTCGCCCTGACCCTGCGCTCTGCCCAGACGGACGAGTCAAAATACTTAACGTCAATGCAATCGGCGGTGTCTTCGGAGGGAAGCGCGAAGCGGATTGAAAACGAGTTCGGGAGGATGTTCCGTTGCGAAAAAAGGGCGACCGGGATGGTTTCGGCCTGATCTCGAAAAACGCGGAGGGTCCCGGCCTGAAGAAAGTGTTGAGCGCGACCTGCGGCCAGAATCTTGGCGATGGCGGTCCAGGCGTCCATGGTGGAGTCGAAGCGGGCGTCGAAGGTGTCTCCCCTGGTAGCCCAAATCAGGTCGAGATCCTTGAACGCGGCCAGGTCGATTTGCGCGTCTGTGAAGCCGATCTCTTTTGCCGCGTAGACGGCCGCCCAGGCAATGGAGCGGGTCGGCGCTTTGGCTGTCCAGGCGGCCCCGTCCCAGGTCTCCAGTTTGCGCGTGGCGATGACGTTGAACTTGCGAGAGGAAAGGCTTGTCAACTGGCTGGAGGCCTGCATTTTGATGGCCAGATGCGTGGTGTCTCCGTATGTTCTGCTCTCCTTGATGTAGCCCCGGAGCCCACCCCATACAATATTGTGGCCGTAGCGACTGCTGGTTTCCTCTGTGTTGGTGCGTAGTGCCCGGGCCTTGTATCGGCCGGCAGCGACGGCGACTTTTTCTGAAAACCTCTGTGGTGTGGCGGTGGCCTTGGTGTAGGTCGTGCTCACAACCGTTGTCCAAGATCCGATCTCTATCCCGTTGTCGTCGATCAGACAGACCTGGCCCTGCACGGAGATGGAAACGGCGGACAGGCTTCCGTTGTCGTTGGCGTAGTACATGCCCCTGGGGGCCACGAAATCGAACCCGATGTAGTTGACCTGGGAGCCTGCCGGGTTGACCACGAACTCGCCCGTCAAGACGTTGTAGGCCATGGCCTGGCCGCCGACCTCCACGGATGTGACGACGTTGGCCGGGAAAAGTGTCACGGGCTGATTTGGCCCTATGATCTCATACTCGACTTCCTCAAACTCCGAAATCGGGGTGTCCTCGATCCGGATGGCCTCGATGCTGTACTCTCCGCGTCCGATGCACAGGAAGCAGTAGAGGAACTGCTCGTTTCCCTGGAACTCTTGATAGGGTTGCGCGCCGTAGTCGGGATACGCCAACATGCGCCCGAAGTGCTCGGGGACAGGTTGCTCCAATCTGGCTGTGTTGCCTTGGGCGGATAGGGTGTAGGTTGGGGAAGCGGCCGGTGCGGACCCCGCGGAAACAGACGGGAGGGCCTGCGCCGGGACTAGCGCGTTGACGATGGCCGAGCCGACCATCATGGTCGCGCCTGCGCCGATGGCTCCCCATGCTGATCCTCCGAGGCCGAGGAGGGTCCCGCCGTTGGCAAACATGGCCGCGCCGCCAATCCACGACGCCACGCCAGCGGAAAGGGCCACGACGGCCAGCATTGCGATGATCCTGACCGGGTTCGAGCCTCCCCCGCCCCCCTGGGGGAGGGCTTCCACATCAACGAAAATGAGGACCTGGCCGCGCAGGACAATTAGCGTCCCCCACTCCTTGCGGAGGACTGGCTTCCCGTCGAGCAGTGCCACATAGGGCCGCTCCCACTTCGGATCGAGGGTGGCGATGCTCTGCTCCCCTATGACCTCCACGCGCCGCCTTTGCGGGCAAAGAACGTGGTCAATAAAAACGGCTGTTGCGTGCTGGCGGTCAGTCATCCATTTTGCTCCTGTGGCGTAGGAACTGTTTTCGTCCGAATCCGGAGGCCTGCCACGCGGCATTGCGGGTGAAGACAACCCCGGCCCCCCTGACGCAGTGCAGGACGCCTGGCCCGGTCGGGGTGTCGATCCAGACCCCGACATGGCGGGGCCGGTGAACGATGACGAGATCCCCGTGCCTGGGCTCCTTGACCGGGACCCATCCCTGGTCCTCGGCCTGGTCCTCGATGAGTCCAACCAGGGCCATGGCGTCGTCGTAGTCGGGGACCATGACCCGGGAAACCTCGATGCCGAAGTGGTCCCTCTGGACGGCTCGAAAAAAGGCCGCGCAGTCGTAGGCGTCCGGTCCGTCCGCCCACTGCCGCCAGGGCTTGCCTATGTACTGTTCAAACTCACTCACGACACCACCAGCCCGGGCCAAGTTTGTGCATCGTAGTCCTTGGTCGGGAACTTGCGGTTCATCAGGTTTGGGAACCCGGCCGTTGCCGTCACAGAAAGGATGGTCGCGTTCGCGTCGAAGATGTCCATGTGTGTCGGCGGGTCGTTCTCCGGGCCTAGGGTCAGGCCGGAATCCAGGAACTCACGGTATGTGGCCTTGATGGGCGTTTCCGATTTGGAAACCTCGATCAGGGCCGCCGTGATGATCCTGTCTACGTTCTCGATCTCAATCTGGAGTGTCGGGATCCCCTCCGGGGAAACGTCGGGCTTCGTGAACCTGAAATAGTAGCGGATGAAGGTCACAAGCTCGCCAGGGTTGGCCGGCGCGGACGCCTCCAGCCTGGCGTCGATGTTGTCGTTTCCGAGCACTAGGCGGATCGGGACGGCTAGGGATGCGTGCCGAAGCTCCAGCGTGTGATAGATGACCCGGCCGGGGGCGGACGCGTAGGCCTCTTTGATGGCTTCAGAGAGTGATACGTCAGGCATCGCGAACCTCAAGCACGGCGGACACCTTCCAGCCTGTTGCCCCGAACGGTGCGGCCCGGTATGCGCCCCCAAAACGCGCGTTGGTTGTGGCCATGCCCCCGCGTCCGTTGGTGAGGTCGATGTCGAACCACGCGGCCCCTCCGTTGGCCCCGGACTCCGACAAAAACCATGTCCGAAACTCCGTGAATTGCGCCTCGGTCATGCGCCACGCCACGTTGATTCTCTCAAACGGGGTGAAGAACCGCCTACGGGCTCGGCCTGGCCCGGACTCGAAGGACTGTCTCAAGGTCTGGTCAAAGGGGTTGACATCATACCCGTCGATGAGCGGCCGAGGAAGTGTTGCGGGCCAGGTTGCCATTATCTCAAAGCCCCCCTGGAGCGGTTAAGTCCGAAAGTTTTGGTCATGGCGGCCGTTGTGGCTCCGCGCCCCTGGTTGATGTTCTGCGCCATCTTCGCGTCGATCTGGTCGAAAAAGATGTCGATGACGTTGACCCCGTCCTCCTGCCTCTGCTCGGACTGCCCACCCTTGCCCTGGCTCTCGATGATGTTGACCGTGACGTTGGCCGCGCCGCCTCCTGCCATGCCCTCGCGGGGGATGATTGACCCGTCCACACCAGGGGCGAAGAATTCCATGCCCTGCTCACCCACGCGGTAGACCCTCCCGGCCCGAACAGTTCCGCCAGCGGCCCGGCCGGTAATGCCGGCGTTGCCCTGGACCGCGGACCCGGAGGCCCCGCCGAACAATCCGCTGAAGAACCCGCCAATGTCGAACCCACCGAAGGTGTTTGCAATCGGCCCGAGAATCTGGCTGCGGATGAACAGGCGCATAAGGTCGGCAATCATGTAGTCGATCAGGCTGGAGAAGTCCAGTTTGCCCTTCGTCACAAACTCGGTCAGCGCGTCTTCCATCCCCCGGAAGGCGTTGGAGATGGTGTTTTCCATGCCACGGGCCAGGTTCACGGCCTCGTTGGCGTAATCCATGAGGGCCCGCTTCGCCCCGTCGGCCCACTCCCGGCTGTATTCGAGCTTCTTGTACTCGACCCACCGAGCGACGTGCTCCTCGCTGATCTTCGCGTTGCGGAACACCTGGGCCTGCTGGATAATGGAGTCCTCAATGACCGCGAAGCCTTCGCCCGCGATCTGGATGTACTCGTTGTAAAACGAGCGCTTGGTTTCGAGGTTCTGCTTGTCGAGTTCCTTCTGCCAGGCCGCGTTCTGCGAGGCCCGGTACCGCTCGGCTTCCGCCTCGGTGATGCCGAACTGCGCGTTCTGCCGACCGAGTTCCACCAGCCTTCGGAGCCGTTCCTCCATCTTGAGGCGGTCGTCTTCGCGCGGGTTGTCCGTGTCAAACGCTGCCAGCTCGCGCTTGAACTTGTCCACGTCCTCCTTGGCCTCGACCATGGTTTTGTACCCGGCGGTGATGGCCGCCCGGGTTGCCTGGTCGGCGGCCTTGAGCCGTTTCAACGCAGCCTCGCGCTCCGCGCCGTTCGACCCCTTCATAATCCGGGTGTGGAGGTCCTGGAACCTGTCCTCCCACTCGGCCAGCCAGACGGCGGATTGGTCGCCCTGAATCTCGGCAAACTCCTTATTCACCTCGCGGACGGCCTGGCGGAACTGCTCCAGGGCGAGGGCCGCCTGCTTGGCGGCCTTGTCCGTGTTCGTCCCCCACCCGGAGGCGTCGAAGTGGAATGGCTTCGCCAGGTCCTTCGCTTGCAGATTGCGGGTCCGCTGGGCGTCCAAGTCCTCCATTTGCTGCGTGGCGATGCGGAGGGCGTCCGGGGAGTACCCGTTCGCTCCGGGCTTCTCGATCTTGCGGCGGACGAAGGAACCCTTCGGGGCGTCTTCCTTTTCGCCGAAGAAATCATTGTAGAGGCTGTAGCCCGCGCCGGCGCCAAGGGCCGCGTAAGGGTTCTTCGTCAGGGCCCCGGCGGCGGCCCCGGCAACGATGAAATCCCGCACCTGTTGCGGCATGGAGGTCCACGCATTGATGATGCTGCGGATACCATCCGTTATGTGATCCATGTTCTTGGCAACAGACAGCGCGGCTTGGGCCATGCCCAGGAAAGCCTCCGCGATGTCCTGGGCGACCTTTTCCGTCTTCCGCATCCCGTCGGGGGAGTCGAGCCAGCGGATGAACTCCTGGAGGGCTTCCTTCATCTTCTGGAATGGCCCGGAGTCCATGACCTTGATCTTGAACAGCTCCCACTTGACGCGGAGCTGGTTTATCATGCCCTCCCAAGTCGTGGACAGGTCCTTGGCCGCGCCGCCGTAGTCCTTGCGGAACCCGCGGAACAGGGCCTCCAGGGCGATCCTCGTGCGGTCCCCGGTAATGGACGCCGTCTCGGTCAGCTTGTTGAGCTGCGCCTCGGAGATGTTGAGTTCCCGGGCCATTATCTTGATGGCCGTAGGGACGCGCTCGCCGAGCTGCTGGCGCAGCTCTTCCATGTTGATCGAGCCTTTGCCGGCCATCTGGAAGACGGCGATGGTGGCCTTCTGGAGGTCGTCTGCACCGCCGCCGAACGCGGCCACGGCGTCAGTCAAATCCTGGAGGCTGCCCTTGGCCGGGTCGAGGCCGGCGACCTTGAGCTTGACGAAGGCGTTCTGAAATTCGTTGATTGTGGCGACAGAGGCGTTGTTCCGGCCGAAGTCGAGCATCCAATTGAAGCTCGCCCTGGCCGACTCGGAACTGCCCTCCAAGCGCTTGAGCAGAACAAGCGTCTTGTCCATCTGGGCGGCCGTATCGACGAAGCCCTTCAGGACCGCGCCGCCGGCAAAGACAGCGAGGGCAGATTGTAGCGAGAAAACCCGCCGCCGCATGTCTTCGAGGGAGTTTGTGACGCGGGAGATACCGCGGCTGAAATCGTCTTTGAGCCCGACTATGATTCTGACGGTGTTGTCAGCCATCCTTCTTTTCTCCCTGCTTTTTCAGGATCACCTGTTCCACCGCCTGAATCTTCCGCAAGGTGGCGGGCCGGATGGAGATGCCAAGAGTCTGGGCCACCATCCGCAGGGCCAAATAGTCGAACCCCATCACACCAAATCCGCCGGTCCTCATCTGGGTTTGACCCCAGGTCAAGAGGGTCCAGGCTTCCTTGTTCGAATCGGCGAGGTCCGGGCATCTGCCCTCGCACGCGCCGCAATCTTCAACCGTTCCGGTTTGGGCCTGGGTCTGGCGACAGGTCGTGCAGTATTCTGCCCCGTCGCCAGTTACCCACTCCCAAACCGCTACGAGTTTTTTACCTCGTCCTCCGTTCCGAACGTCTCTTCCATGATGGCCCGGTAGACCAACGTGGCTTCCTGGAACGGGAGGTTGTCGAGGTCGATGTTGCCCGGGAACACCATGTCCAGGATCGGGTCGATGTTCCGCAGGGCGGCCTCGCTGTCAAAGTTGAAGATGTCCACGCCCTGCTCCCGCAGCTTGCGGATTTCCCCGCGGGTCAGCGGGCGGACTTTGAAGGTGATTCCGGTGGTTTTGGATTCGAAACTCTTTGCCATAGTTGTGCCCCTCAATCAGTTAGAGTTTATGCGTAAGACGCCTGGCTGTTGATGAGTTCCACCTTGACAGCGCTCGCGCCTGCATCGTTCCCATAGTATGCGGTCCAGGGAAGTTCAAGCATGACACCCTTGGGCCCGGTGATGCCCGGGGTCTGCATCTGGAGCAGGACTTCCGGGAAGGTGAAGCGCAGGACGTTCGTGCCGTTGGTCAGGGCCAGTTCCAGGGATGTTTCCGTGGAGTTGATGGCCTTGTTGAGCAGGGTGGTGTTTTCAAAGAGCAGCTTCAGGGCGCCGGAAACGGTTACGATGCCTTCCGGGATGTCGCCGCGCTGGCCGCCGCCGCCGATAACGAAGACCTCGGTATCCAGGCCCATGTCGAGGTCGAAGCTGAACTCCGTGGCGTTGGCCAAGGTGGAGCCGCCTTCCTTCAGGGTGGCCTGGAAATTGTTGAAGCGCGTGAACGCGATGGCCGTCAGGGTGGCATCATACGCGGTGGTGCCCACGGTTTCATTCGCGCCCTCGATGTCCAGGTTGGCGGTCAGTTCGCCGTCACCGCCGACGGCCATGGAGAACTTGCTGACCTTGCAGCCGTTCAGCTTGGCATAGGTCGGGGTCGAGGTGGCAAACTTCTTTTCCAGGACCAGGGACGGCTGACTCGTGCCGATCTTGTACGTGTGAGTGTACGTACCGGTGCCAGTGGTAGTCGGAGCGCCGAACATGGCCTTGAGCCAGTAGCCCATGGCCAGCACATCCACGGGGATGACCGCGGAGCCGTTCACCACGGTATTGCCCGCGAAGGGCTCAACCGGGTTGCGGTTGCCGGTCAAGGTCTGGGCACTGTTGAGGTTGCGGTTGGCCTTCACGTCGAAGCTGTTGATCGGCATGGCCAGACCGTTGGGGGCGCCGGGATCGACGCCGAACGTGGTTTCAAAATCCAGGGCGAGGGTAGACAGATAGCCTTTTGCCATGGGCATGGTTCAATCCTCCTAGAGGGCTACGGCCCCGCCAATGAGGTGCGGGACGTTGATGGTGAAAGACACGCCGGCCAAGATCATGGGGAAGAACTCCACCGGCTCAATCGTGTAGGTCCACGACGACAGCGACACGTTGCTGCTCGCCCCCCGGAGAGCATCGAGAATGATGCGCCCAAGCTCATCCGAGAGCTTGAGCCCATCCATTTCCTTGATCTGGCCCGTGGTAGTCGAGGTATCGACAACGATGCCCCAATCCACGGTCACGATGTAGCTGAACATGCCCATCTCGTCGCCCTCGCTGGCCGCTCCGGGCTGGATAACGATAAAAGGCGTGTCGGCTTCGCCGGGCGGCTCGCGCACATCAAACCCGACGTAGATGGTGGCGTCCTTGCCGAATTTGTCCTGGCACCAGGCGTCCAGCGCGGCGGTGCCGGCCAACGTGGTGGCGAACCGGTCCATGATGTCTCGCATTGCGATCATGCTGCGTTCCTCGCCATGTAGCGGAAGGCGGGGGTGTTGCCCATGATGGCGCGCCCCGCGGTGTAGGTGAGCGATCTGGAAAGGCTGCGGGCCAGCCACTTGGATACTTTGTCTTCAAGGTATCGCGGAATTTCGCCCTTGTATTTCTGAAAAATCGGGTCCACCACGGGGCGCTGCGGTGTCTTCAGTTGCTTGCCGGGCTTCACGAATATGCCGGCGGCCGCAAACAGCTTGCTCATCCTGGCGGTCACGGTCTGGGAACCCTTGTTCTCCCACCGGTGCTTCGCTCCACGCCGGCCCGCGGCCAGCGCACGGCCGAAGGAGGACGCCGTTGGGGTTATCCAGCCGATATGGACCGACTTTGCGGGGTCGTCATAAAAATACCTGACGGCCTTGGCCATCTTCCGGCCGTAGGGCTTCTCTGTAGCCCCGCCGGGGACGCGCGCAGGAGTGTAATAGGCAAAATGGCTATACCGGCCACGTGCTCCGGTCCCCCGCGCCCAATCCGCGCGCTTCTTGCGGCGCTTGATGGTCTTGACGGCATCCAAGAGGCGCACCCGCTGAATGAGCGAGAGCGGGGCGAGCCGTCTTCCGCCCGGGCTCGACGTTTGCAGGCCCTCGACGATCTTGCCGCGCAGAAACCAGCCGAGGGACTTCATGGCCGCCTTCATCTCGCGCGGGAACGTGGCCTGGAGGTATTTCAGGTACGGCGTGGCGTTGTCCTGGATGTTCACCCAGGCGGCGTCGTTCGTCTTGTAAAGCGGGATGACCTTGGCCATTAGAACGAAGCCCTCGCGTCGGAGACAGCCCATACTTTCCAGAGCCCGTCCTCCGCTTTCGCCTGCAAGATCGTAAACACGTCGCCCCCGCCCCGGACAATCTTGTCCTGGTAAGCGGGGCGCGCAGAAATTTGGTCCTGTCCCAGGTAGATAACGGTATATTCTCCAAGGCCAGGACGCATGATTTCGTCCGCGTCCTCACCAGAGTCCCCGCCCATACCAAGGGCTTTGCCTTCATCGAAGGAGGCGCGCACGGTCTGGCCGGTGGCGGAACCACGGCGTTTGAACGTGGCGGCCTCGCCGAAATCTTCGAAGAACATGGGGAGGTCTTCAGGCGCGAAAACGGGCATGGTTCACCTCAAAACTGAAGCAGGGCGATGATTTCGTCCTTCTTCATGGTCGGGTTGGCCTCGATGCCGCGCTCGGCGGCCAGGGCCAGGAGTTCGTCTTTCTTCATGGCGGACAGGTCCAGGGTTGGTTCCTCGGCAACCGCCACCAGGCGGCCGAAGCGCACCAGGGCGCCCGCCTCGTGGTCTGGAAGCTCCACGGTCTGGCCGGCGTCGATGGCCTTGCCTCCGTGCAGGAAGCTACGCAGCGCTTTGTACTTCTTCATGGTCCCCTCGTTATCGTTGTGCGGGGACGCTCCATTGAGCGCCCCCGCGTTGGTTGTCGTCAGCACTAGGTGGTCAGCGCATCGAGGATGACGCTGAAGGACTCGGGGTGGCGGATCAGCATGTCGAGGTCCTGGAACATGACGACCTTGATACGGCCGCTGGAGCTACCGCTGTACGGATCGACGATCACATCCAGGCCGCCCCACATGCCGATCAGCAAGTCCGCCCAATTTCCAAAGAAAATGGCGGAGCACACGCCTGAGCTGGTGCCCTTCGTCAGGTTGCTCGCAACCTGGTTGGACACGCCGGCGCGGTAGCCGTTCAGCTCGCCCCAACCCGGGCCCTCGCCCTTCTGCCAAACCGGAGTTTCGCCGCCGGTCGTGTTGATGAAGGTCTTCTTCAGCTTGCCGCGAACCTTGGCGTTGGTCAGGTACCCCACGCTGCCGAACAGGGCGTTGTCCACGGCAACCTCGGTTTCCATGTCCACGATATTGGCGTAGGCCGGGGCCAGGCCGTTGGCGCCGAGGGCCACGGTAGCGATGCCGGAGGTACCGACGATGCCCTTGGGGCGGTTGCCGGTGCCGTCGGAGTGCAGGGCCGTCACGTCGATGGCCAGGGCCAGGGTGGTGGCAAGGTCCTGACGGATCAGGTTCTCCACGTCGATGCTGGACTGCATGAGCAGCTTGCGAGTAACCTGGGTCTGGCCGGAGATGGTCTTCGGGGTCATCGTGAGCTGGTCGAACGCCTGCACGGAATCCGTGGAGTTCTGGTCTTCGGTCAGCCAGTAGGCCGTCGCGCCGCCGGTCTGCCGCGGAATGGCGATGTCGCCAACCAGGCCGGCCAGGGTGCGGGCACCCATCTGCTTGACCATCATGGAGTTGCGAAGCATCTCGATGAAGGACCCGGCCAGAAGGTCGGTAGCGACGGTCTTTTCGCCTGTGTGGTTGGTCAGACCGACGGACACGTAGTCGCGCTTGCCGTCGATGGTCATAACGTCGTGCGGGATGAAGAAGCCCTGCGGGTCGCGCTTCAGCTTGTCGGCCATGGCGCGGGAGCACTCCATCTCGAAGCCGGCCTGCTTCCAATCGCCGGAGGCGGCGGCGTTCATGGCGCGCAGAAACGAGTAGCTGCGGGCTTCCTTCTCGGTCAGGCCCAGATCGGGGGTATCCTGAACCTCGCGGATGTCGCCGGTCTTACCCCATTTGGATTCCAGCACGAACTGGCGGAAATCGTCGGGAGACTTCCCGTCGGCGATGAACTTCATGGCGTCTTCGCGGCAATCGCACTTCTCGCCAAGGGCGATGATTTCGCGGACGGCAGCGGCCTCGGTTTTGCGGACTTCTTCAACAGTGATGTCAGGCATTTCTCTTTCCTCCTCGGGGGATTCTTCCATGGGTGTTTCGCCGG
This sequence comes from uncultured Syntrophus sp., assembly GCA_964571695.1. GTDB lineage: Bacteria > Desulfobacterota > Syntrophia > Syntrophales > UBA8958 > UBA8958. Next base: position 4,177 of record CAZNDG010000059.1, on the reverse strand, counting down.
GAAGGCCCCGGACGACGATTTCGTGTTCAACCTCCGCGCCCCGGCCAACGCCGACGCTGGGGTCGGCTGGAATGGGGACGATGGAGATTTCGTGCGGCGTCCACCGGGTAGCCCGGTAGGTGTCGCCGGTTTCCTTGTCCGACTTCTCCAGGACCATTTCGTCGATGCGGTAGCCGACCGAGATTTTGGTCCTGATCCCGTCGATGACATCCTGCAAGATTTCCTGCGCGCGTGCGCTTCTCCCGAAGCGGACGAGAGCGCGGCCTACCTTGTCGGCGCCGATGGACGCATTTTCGACGACCCCAATCTGGTCGTCCCAACTATGCCCGAGCAGCAGCGGGGCCCCGTCGTTCAACCGGCCAAGGTTGACCGACTCGGGCGCGTGATCGAGCACTTCCGTTCCGAACCACCGTTCCACCGGGTGCTCGGACGAGAAGGAAATACTTACGGTCCTGGCCTCTTCATCGACAGCGGTGCGATCCAGGGAAAAATCCCTGAACAGCGCCTTACTCTTTAGGGTTTTCTGTTCCGGCATTGCCTTCCTCCTGGGCCTGCGTGGGCTGTTTGGGTGAGAGATAGGGAAGCTGAATGTCCAGTTCCTCCAGCTTTTCCTTCTCAAAAGCGAGTTCCGCGAGGTGTTCCTCGATGTCGCCACCATTTTCGGTCACGACCTGGGTCAACGTCTTGAAGCCGTTGAGCATGGCCACCTCGTCGCCCTTCGCGTCCTTTTCGGGGTCAACCCACTGCCAGCGACGGCCGCGGAACACGGGGGCGTTGAATTTGTCAAACTTCGCCAACGGGAGCGGGATTGTCTGGGTAATGAGGGCGGCTTCAAGCCACCATTCATAGATCGGCTCCATGAGTTCGGCGATAAGCCAATTTTGCAGAAGCGTCCATACGTCACGCTCGTCCAGCGTACCCTGGCGGATGGAGCTGTAGGACGTGCCCTCCAGGTCCGCAGCCAGGTTCGGGTACGCCACGTTCAGCGAGGCGGCGATGGCGCGAAGATTGAATTTCAAGAACTTGTCGAAGGCGTCAGCCGGGTGCTTGGGGTCCCATTCTTTGAAGTCGTACCCTTTCGGGATGACGCCAAAGGTGCCGGGCTCGGCCTGCTCGATGAATTCGCCTTCTTCCTCGGAACCGAACTCCGCCGGGTCGCCATCTGGGGACACGTAGAACCCCATCTTGCTGGCCCCGGCCCGGGCCGCAACCAATTCTGCCTCCTCGTAGCCGGCGCACATCTTGGTCCTGCGGAGAGAGGCGTGGAACCACGGCACACCGCGGGTCTGGGACAGCCGTTCCGGCAGGAACAGATGGAGCACGTCCTCGGCCGGGACGCGCACGCGCTCGTTCATCGTGACCATGCCCTTGCGGTCGCCGGGGTGAACCCTGAAGAAGTGGTAGGCCACCGGCCGGCCTTCGGGCGTCTGCTCGATGCCCATGCGGATGATGTTGCCGTTGGTCAGCTCGGAATCGTACATCTCGTCCAGGTAGTCGGCTTCAAGCATCTTGACAGAGAGGCGGTAAGGGTTGTTCTTGTCCTTCTCCCGAACCCGAACAGCAAAAACCTCGCCATCCCTGGCAACCGAGGAAATGGCAAGGTTCTGCATCGTGACCATGTTGTGGCGGCGGGTGGCAGAACACCACTTTTTCTTGCACCACCTCTTGTAGCCCTCCTCCAGCCAGGCGTTGGCCTTGGTGTCGAGCTTGGCCGTGCCGTCCACGCGGTAGTCCTTGGCCTTGACCTGGAGGATCACACCGTTGGGACCGACCACGTTGGTCTTCAGAAGCGAGAGGTACCGCTTGATGTACTCGTTGTCCTCGGCGAGCTGCCGGGCGCGGTTTCGAAGGGTGCGGAGCCGGTACTGAACGGCCTCGTCGGCGGAACTGTCCGTCGCGGTCCAGGACCCGAAGAGGCGCCCCCCGTCGGCGCCGGCGTAGGCCCGGACAACGTAGGGGCGAGGCTTCAACTGCGGCTTCTTGCGCTTGAAAATATCAAAGAGTCCCATAGTTTAGAACCTCACCAAGACGACGTTTCGGCCCCCGATCCCTTGCTTCAGCTTCTCGGCCCGCTGGTAGGACTTCCACTCGGCCCTGTACTTGTCCCGCAGGACCAACAGCTCCTCGAAGGTGTATCGGTCCAGGCGGCGGCTCCCGATGATGTAGCGGGCCTGGTCCCTGCTGGCCTTGCCTTCCAGGGTTGCCTCGATGGCGTCCAGGACCTTCTTGACGTGCGGCCGAGCATCGTAGCCGGAAGTCAGGTCCTTGAAATTGGGCTTGACAAGGAGCGTCCCCGTTTCAACCGGGTAGGCGGACGTGTCTTTCTTGGCGACCGCCTGATAGAAATACTCTCCAGCCCCGTATCCCCCGGTTGCCGCAGCGTCAAGGACGACCTTGTGGGCGCCATCTACGGTCGTGGACGCGAAAGAATGTTGTTCCGCGGCATTCACAATGGAATACTCGATAACCCACCCGTCTGTTGCCGGGTACAGCGGGGACTCCAGGACCCATTCCGCGTTCAGCCCGCGAACGATAGATTCAGGCGTCGGCATATTTACCACCCATGTACGAATCCGCCGCTACGGCGGCGGGCTACACGTTTCTTCGGGACCACGGATTCCGGCACTTTCTCCTCGTGCAGCACCGGCGGCTCCGGCTTGGGCGCAGGGGTAAGCGCAGGGACTGTTTGCCGTTGGGCCCGCGCCGCCAGGCGCTTCAAGATCGCCTGGATGGAGGGTTTCAAAATGAGATACGCGGCCACGTTGTAAACCCTGCAATCCAGGGCCTCGTTTCTCTTCCGTGTTTGCGTCCAGACCAACCTCGGCCGCCCCTGCACGTACTTCGTCGTGCGCTTCTCGGCGGTGAGCTGATCGAAAAACTCCTGGTCACGGTCCAGCGGGAAATGGCAGTACCCGGGTCCAGGCTCCTGAATCCGCAGGCGCGAGTAGATCAGTTCCTTGGCCGAATCGACGCCGAGCGGGAACAGCTTGACCTTGCCCTTATTGCGCTTGCTCGGCTTGCCCACGATGGGTTGGCCGGGGTTCGGGTTGCCCTTGACCGCGAAGATGCGGTGCCGCTCGTTCGTCTTGCAGAAGCGGTAGACCGCCTCCGTGCAGTGCCCGCCGGTGTCCACGCACGTCGCCTCGATCTTCATTTGGGCCCCGCAGGCGTGAACAAGGGGCGTCCTCAAGTAGTCCAGGAGGTCCTGCCAAACCTCGGGGCGGTTCGGGTCGCCGTAGAAAATGCGGTAGTCCACATCCCAAGACTCGTGCTCCAAACCCCACCCGACCACCTCGACCTCCAGGCGGTCGTCCTGGGTGTCAACGCCGGCCGTCAGCACCGCCACGCCTTCGGGCACCTCCGGGCCGTAGTCCTCCCGGCGCTCCATGAGCGGGGTGGACTCGACCTGATATGCCTCTTCCTCCCATGATTCGCCCAGGACGGTGTTGACCCATGTTTTGAGCGTTTCGGGCATCTTCCTGGCCTCGATGAACGCAATGGCGATCTTGGCCAAGGAGGAAAACGGCGAGTAGGCTTCCCAGATGTGGAACCCGGCCGTCCCGTGGAAGGGAGCCGTGGCCACCCATTCCCCGTGCCGGATGGCGGCCCGGCGCTGCGCCTCGGACCATTCGGCGCCGCACTCTTCGCAGTGGTACCGGGCCTCCTCGGGGTGCCCCTCGGGCCAATGGACGTTGGCCCACTTCAGGACTTGCTTGTGGCCGCAATGCGGGCAGGGCAGGAAGAAGTACCGCTTGTCGGAGTTGTCGAAGGCCAGCTCGATGCGCGACCCTGTCCCGTTGGCCGGATCCGCCTTGATCGTGGGCGTCGAGCAGAGCAGACGCTTCTTGTTCCAGAAGGCGGTAGCGCGCTTCCATGCGAGGTTGACCGGGTCGCCTTCGGAGCCGGCGGACAGCGGGTAACGGTCTACCTCGTCGCAAAGGACAACCCGGACGGGCCTGGATGCGAGCGAAGAGGGGCTATTCGCGCCGCACACAGTCAGATGCCCGCCCGGGAATTTCTTGTGCAGGATGGTGTTGTCGGAAAATCTCGACTTCACGTCCCTGACCCGGCCCTGAAGTGCGGGGGTATCCCGCAGCATCGGGGCCAGACGGTCCTTCGACCAGGCTTGGCCCATGTCGAGCGTCGGCTGGACGACGAGCATGGGCGAAGGGTCCTG
>CAZNDG010000058.1:0-16081 GCA_964571695.1 uncultured Syntrophus sp. | reverse complement strand
TCCTTATTCATTACCAAGCGTTAAGTTCAATCACGCAACGGCGAAAAACATTTGAATCGCCGCTTGCGAACCATTTTTCCGCAGTTATGCAAAGCTCTCATATTGATTATCCGGGAAGGTATCATTTTCGTCCCCGACCGGTCAAGACACTTCCACTGCTTCCAGCTCGGCGACATGATCGGCGATATTCTGGCAATGGTCGGAGATGCGCTCCAAGTGGATGAGCATCTCGACGAAAACCGGCCCGGCCTCGGCCTGGCAGAGCCGTTTGTGAAAGCGCACCAGATGGCGCTCCCGGGCCGCTTTTACGGCGGCATCGATTTCGTTTTCCCGCCGGGTGACGGCGGCGCTCCGGTCACCATCACCCTGGCGGATCAGCAGCACCGCGTCGGCGATATTCATCCCTACCAGCCTCTCGATCTCATCGAGTTCCTCCTCGGCAAACCGGGTAAACTCGATCCGCCGCCGCTGCTTTTCCCGAGACAGGGAAACGAGGTTGATCATGTGGTTGGCCATGCGCTCAATATCGTCGGCCATGGCCGTATAGGCAAAAAGCCGTTCCGACAGGGTTGGTGAAAGGTCGTGGCAAGAGATCTTCCTCAGGTAGGAAACGATCTCGGCGCGCAGGTGATTTATCACCATCTCCACATAAAGGACGTCCCGCCTCTGTCCCTCCCGATAGACGGTCCGCAGCGGCGTTGCCCGGCGGTACATCTCCTCCACGATAACGATCTGGCGCTCCAGCTCCCGGGATACGATTTCCAGGGCAGAGACGGGATCCGCCAGGGCGTCTTCCTTGAGAAACTCCGGCCACAGGGGGAGAGTCTTTTCCTCCCCGGGGAGCATACGGACCAGGAGGCGAGCCACCAAACTGAGCACGGGAAAGAAAAGGACGACGATGATCAAGTTGAACATGAGATGACCCAGGGCGATCTGCTGGGCGACGCTGGGCGACAGACTCCGCAGCAAAGCAAGAAACGGCGGCAGGGCGGCCATGCAGATCGCCGCCCCCGCCGCCTTGAAGAAGAAGTGGGAGAAGGCGGCCCGCTTGCCGCCGACGCCGGAGACCATACCGGCCAAAAGGGCGGTCACTGTGGTGCCAACATTGGCCCCGATGACCATGGGCAGGGCGTTGTCCAGGCTGACCAGATCCTGCTGGGCGAGAATGGCGAGGATGCCGATGGGGATCGCCGAGGCATGGATCAGGCCCGTGAACAGGGCCGAGAGGGTAAATCCCAGCAGGGGATGCTTGGCCTCCCGGAAAAAGCCGACGATCTCCGGATGCTGCTGCAGGGGGGCCGTCGCCGTCCCCACGACGCTCAGGCCGAAAAACAGGAGGCCGAAGTAGAAGATCGCCTCCCCCAGACTTTTGCGCCGCTCCTGGGCGGTAAACCAGATGATGCCGCCGACGATGACAAACAGCGGGGAGGCGTCGGTGATCTTCCAGACCACCAACTGGACGATGACCGTCGTCCCGAGATCGGCTCCCAGAACAATGGCCAGGGAGTGATAAAAGGTGATCAATCCGGCGCTGACCATCCCCACGGCAATGACGGTGGTGGCGGAGCTGCTCTGAAACAGGACCGTCGCCGCCACGCCGGTCAGAAGGCCGAAAAATGGACGCCGGACGGCGTATTTAATGTGGTCCCGGATCCGGGCGGTGAAGAGTAGCTGGATTCCCGCCCCGAGCTTCATCATGCCGAAGAGAAACAGGGTGATCCCGGCGCTGAGGAGAAGAAGCATTTTTATCATACTCTGCCTATTTATATCATCGAAGTCCTTAATGCAAGGCAGCCGTCATCACCGGGATGAGGGGAGCAGGCAATGGAACGGAATAAAGTCGGCGACATCTATCTCCTTTACTTTTCCCGCATACGCAAGTAAGATGCTCCAAGCGGGCATTGATCGATTGGCCCCGTAACCGCCCCGGAGAGCGGCTGATTGACTCTTATCGTCGGGGTCACTTCCGCGGGGCCGGAGGTGCCTGCCGCTCCCAATCCATTCCTTCCGGTCACGGAAACAGCTTCGCGGGATCGAGAACATGCTTGATAGCCTGGAAATCTCAAGGGTCCTATCCGCCGCGGCCATGGCCATGGCCGCCATGTCTTCCCTCCTGATCGGCACCTTTGTCGGCGTTTATGCCAAGCCCTCGCAAAAGATCGGCGCCATGGTCATGGCCTTCGGGACCGGAGCGCTGATTCAGGCCCTCGCCCTCCAGCTTGCCTTCGAAGGGGCGGAAAGGCTGATTCATCAGGCCCGGCTCAGTGGACTCCATAGCTGGCTTTGGGTGGCGGGAGGATTCATCGCCGGCGGCATCATCTATTATATTGGCAACCGCATCATCGATAATTACGGCGGGGCACTCCGTCACCCGGCCATGGCCAAGCTGTACCTGCTCAAGAAAAAGCGGGAGGAATCCTCGGCCATCCTGGAGAAACTGTCCCAGATCGACCTGGTCCGCCAACTGCCCCCGGAAGAGATGGAAGACGTCCTGCTCTGCGTACAGCCCTGCCGTTTTGCCGCCGGCGACATCATCTTCAATCAGGGAGACCGGGGAGATGCCCTGTATTTCATCGATGCGGGACAGGTGGATATAGGGGTGAGCAGCGATACGGAAAAGTCGAGAAAGATAGCCACTTTGACCACGGGACATTCCTTCGGGGAAATGGCGCTGCTAACCGGGGACCCCCGTTCCGCCACGGCGATGGCCGCCACGAGTGTGTCGCTGCTGAAAATCGACAAGATCCACTTTGACGAGCTCATCGACAAATCCCCCAATCTTCGGAGCGCCGTGGAACGCCTCAACTCCCAGCGGGTCGTGCAAAACGTCCAGGCGGCGGGATCGGCCATGGACGCCGCCCACTGGCAGCAGGTGGCGATCGCCAACATCCAGCGGTTAAGCAGAAACGAAGAAGTCTCCATGCTCAAGAAACAGGCCACGACCGGGGCACCGCTGGCCATCTTTCTCGGGGCCATGCTGGACGGCATCCCGGAATCCGTGGTCATCGGTTCGAGCTTCCTGTCCCTCGCCGATTATCAGTACACATTTCTGGCCGCCGTTTTTCTCTCCAATCTCCCCGAGGCAATGGCATCCTCCCTGGGGATGCGGGAGGCGGGCTTCAGCAAGAGACGAATTTTCCGTTTATGGGGCGGACTGATCGTCGCCGGCGCCTTTGCCGCAGCCTGCGGCAATATCTTCTTCTCCACGGCGCCACCCACCGTTCTGACCTTCATGGAGGCCATTGCCGGCGGCGGCATCCTGGCCATGGTCGCTTCCGTCATGATGCCCGAAGCTTACGAACACGGGGGTGCCGAAGTGGGACTTTCCACTATCGCCGGATTCCTGGCGGCCTTCCTCTTTTCCTTTCTGTAGCGGCAGCGGAAACGGCGCTACCGCCATGAACTTCTTCCCTTTACAATCCATATTTTTACTGCTAATGACCCGCATTCAAAACCCTGTTTATGGAGCGAAAATAATTTTGGATCACCCCAACATCCACCGCCTGACCTGGGAAGGCAAAGAGCTGGTACTTGTGGGCACGGCCCATGTCTCCCGGGAAAGCGCCGAGCTGGCCGAGGCCGTCATCGCCGCCGAATGCCCCGACGCGGTATGCGTGGAGCTCTGCAAGTCCCGCTACGAGGCCATCAAACAGCGCGAAAAATGGCAGGAAATGGATATTGTCAAGGTCATCCGTGAGAAACGGACATCGGTCCTCCTCTTCCAGTTGCTATTGGCCTCCTTTCAGAAAAAGATCGCCGAGAAGCTCGGCATCACCCCCGGCGAGGAGATGATCCGCGCCGTCGCCCGGGCGGAGGAGTTGGGGATCGCCGTCGTCCTCGCCGACCGGGAGATCCGCATCACCCTCCTGCGGGCCTGGCGGAAAATGGGTTTCTGGACCAAAATCCGGGTCCTGCCCGAGATGATCGTCTCATTGTTCTACACCGAGGACATCACCGCGGAAGAAGTGGAAAAGCTCAAGCAACAGGACGTCCTCGAAGTGGCCCTCCAGGCCTTCGGGGAAAAACTGCCGACCCTGAAGGCCACCCTCATCGATGAACGGGATGCCTACCTCTCCCATACCATCAGTCACGCGGACGGTCGGAAAGTCGTCGCCATCGTCGGCGCGGGACACATCCCGGGCATCAAGGTGAACCTGGGCCGGAGTGTCGATATGGAAGCCATCAACACCGTCCCGCCGCCGGGTATCTGGGCGCGGTACGCTGGATGGGGATTTTCCGCGGCGATTGTGGTTCTCTTTATCGCCGGATTTTTCTATTCCGGCGGCCGTACCAGCATGCACATGGTCGCCTCCTGGTCCGCCATCACCGCGGCCTGTGCCGGCCTGGGGGCCCTCATGATGCTCTCCCACCCCCTGACGATCCTTGCCGCCGCCCTTTCCGCGCCCATCGCCACCATCCACCCTCTGGTTGCAACCGGCTGGGTCGCCGGGCTGACCGAGGCGTCGTTGCGAAAACCCCAGGTCCGGGACTTTCTGGAGCTGAAGGACGACATCAGCTCAGTGCGGGGGTTTTTCCGCAACAAGATCACCAGGCTGCTGATCCTGGTGGCGTTTGTGAACCTGACCACTATGGCGGGAGTCCTGGTGGCGATTCCGGTAATCATGAAGCACTTCTTCGCCGGGGGCTGAGATGGAGCAGAAAAGAACATCCGGACTCTGCCCCAACTGCCGCAAGCTTATCAGTCTCGACGAGACGTCCTGTCCCTATTGCGGTCTCGCCAATCCCGGTTCGCGCCGGATGCGCTTTTTTTTGGCCCGCTGGGCGGGAGGTAACGGGGACCTCGTCAGGATCATTATTTACATCAACGTCGCCTTCTATTTCCTCTCCCTGCTCCTGAATCCCCGGGGAATGGGGATGACAATGAACCCCCTGATGCTCTTATCTCCTTCGGAAGGGAGCCTATTCCTCCTCGGGGCGACGGGAACCCTTCCCATCGGCCACTTTCACCGCTGGTGGACCCTGATCACCGCCTCCTTTCTTCACGGCGGGCTGCTCCATATCTTTTTCAACATGATGGCCCTGAATCAACTGGGGCCCTTCGTGGTGTCGGAATTCGGTGTGCACCGTTTCGCCGTCATATATATCGTGACGGGAATCGCCGGGTTTCTCCTGTCCTTTTTCGCCGGCATCCCCTTCACCATCGGCGCCTCGGCGAGCATCTGCGGCCTCATCGGGGCCATTCTCTACTTCGCCCGGAGCCGGGGCGGTTACTTCGGAGCGGCGATGTACCGCCAGGCCATGGGCTGGGTGGTGGGTCTGGTCCTTTTCGGGCTTCTCGTACCGGGGATCAACAACTGGGCCCATGGGGGCGGCCTGGCGGCCGGCGTAGCCGCCGCCTTCATCCTGGGCTATGAGGAGCGGCAACAGGAAGCGGCCGGGCATCGCGTCCTGGGCAAGGTCTGCATCTACGGCACCGCGATCCTACTGGTCTGGGCGGTCTTACAGGCGTTTTCCCAGCTTCTGCAGCATGCCGCCTTTTTACGCTGATTTTTCCGCCGCCCCTTAAGCACCGGATGCCGGATCAAGTCCGGCATGGGAAATCTATCTTGTCGAAGGTCCTATATTAATTGCGAGGAGGAAAACCGATGAAGAATAACTTTATTGCCGTATTATCGATCCTTGTCCTGACCGTGCTGGCCGGTTGCGAGGGCGGGCTGGTCCTCGGGGGAAAATCCGTAGCCGTGCAGGACGGGCAGGTAGTACAGTCCAGCGGTTACGTCGTTTCCTCCTATACCTGGCCGTTCGAAACGGTTTGCCTGGCCCTTGACAACACCCTCAAGGAGATGCAGGCGGTAGTCAACGAGAAGACCGTAAAGATCGGCAAGGCACGGGTGCTGGCGGTCATCCAGGGGGAAAAGGTGATCTTCGAGGTGGAATTCAAGGACAAGGACAAGACCGACGTGTCGATCCTCGTCGGCCTGGGGGGGAGCAATATCGCTTCCCGCCTCATCCACGACCGTCTGCGCCAGCAGTTGGAGAAAACCTCCTCCTGACGAGGGCGCGGGCTTCCGCGGGCGTGGCGATCTCGCCCCGGAGCTGGGCGTCTTCGATCATGGTGAGGATCTCCCGAAACACCGGACCGGGAGAAAAGCCCAGGGCCAGCAAATCGTCGCCCGTCAGGAGCCGGGAGGGATGCAGATCCTCCCCGGTCATCTCCCCGAGCCGTTCCCGGCAGAAGGCTTCATTGTCCAGGAGCCCGTGGCTCCCCAGGCAGTCGAGGCGATGGAGGACCAGGTGCAGGTGGAAGTCGGGCAGGCGCAGAAACTTCTTCAGGGTGTGGACCCGCATCTGGCGGACGTGCATGAACCGCATATGGTTCGCCACGAGGGCCAGGACGACATCTCCGTCCTCCCGGGAAAACTTGAGCCGCTTCAGAACCGCCGCGGCGATTTCCACCCCCTTGGACACATGTCCATAGAAATGAATCCCTGTTTCATCTTCCATCCGGGTGGCGGGTTTTCCCGCGTCGTGAAAGAGGATCGCCCAGGCCAGCCGTTCGGCTTCCTCTCCCGTAAGATTTTCCGAAGGCAGTAGGGCCAGCATGCGCAGGGTATGCTCCCACACATCGCCCTCGGGATGGAAGCGGGGCGGCTGCTCCACGTCCCGGAGGGCGACAAGCTCCGGCAGGAGCCGGGATAGAAGCCCCGATGAATCAAGCAGTTCCATCCCCCGCCGGGGTCTGGGTCCGGCCAGAATACGGTTCAATTCCTCCCGTACCCGTTCGGCACTGACCCGGAGGATCTTGTCCGCCTGGCGGATGATGGCCGCCAGCGCGGCGTCCTCGACCCGGAAGCCGAGATTGGCGACAAATCGGACCGCCCGGAGCATACGGAGATGATCCTCGGCAAACCTCTCCTCCGGAGCGCCGATGGTCCTGATGAGGCCATCTTTTAGATCCGCCCGGCCGCCCACATAATCGACGATCTCCCCGGTTTCGGGATCCATGAGGAGGCCGTTGACGGTGAAATCCCGGCGACAGACATCCTCCCGGGCGCCGGCGAAAGACACCCGGGAAGGGTGGCGCCCGTCCTCGTAATCCGCTTCTTTCCGGTAGGCGGCCACCTCGTAGGCATACTCCCCCTCCCGGACCAGGACCACCCCAAAGGCGGCCCCGACGGGGTAAGTACTGGGAAACGCTACCATAACCTGTTCCGGACAGGCGGATGTGACAATATCGTAATCATCCGGTGTTTCCCCCCGGAGGAGGTCACGGACGCAGCCGCCGACGAAAAAGGCCTCGTGACCCGCCTCGCGCAGGGCCCGAACAATTCTTACCGCCCCGTCCCATTTCGACGCAGCTCCGTTCACCACAAGGGGTAAAACCATCCGGCGGCATTCATCCATCTTCGTCGTCGTCTTCCGGGGGAGCGGCGTCCCGCTCCTTTTTCGCCTGCCGGAAGCGGCAGGCGAAGATTACCAGCAGCACCAGGGGGACGCCGCCGATGATGATATTCTCCAGGTTCCAGGGCGGGCGTAGGAAGAAAAAGGCAAATAAAACCACCGAAACGATTATGAATGTCCACAACAACTGAATCATCTTCTCCTCCTCGCTTCCATGACCCGACCGCTGGCGGCGATCTTTGCGGGCCTTGTAAAGGCATCCTTCAGCATTTCTCTCCGGCCGCCTTGTCTTTGGCTGTCCGGCCCAGCTTGATGGCACAGAATTCGCCGCACATGGTGCATCCCTCGTCCTGGGCGCTGGCGCTCTTTTCCAGGAGGGCGCCGGTCCGTTCCGGGTCCAGGGAGGCATCGACCTGTCCCTGCCAGTCGAACTCCTTCCGGAACACCGCCATACGCCGGTCCCGTTCCGCCGCCCCCGGCAATCCCTTGGCGATGTCGGCGATATGGGCGGCGATCCTGGCGGCGACGACCCCTTCCCGAACATCCGCCGGGGTTGGGAGGCGGAGATGCTCCGCCGGGGTGACATAGCACAGATAATCGGCCCCGGCCGCCCCGGCGATGGCGCCGCCGATGGCGGAGGTGAGATGATCGTACCCTGGGGCGATGTCCGTGGGCAACGGTCCGAGGACATAGAAAGGCGCCCCGGCACAGATCCGTTTCTGGATGAGGATGTTGCTCTCGATATCGGTGAGGGGGACATGCCCGGGCCCTTCGATCATCACCTGTACGCCCCGTTCCCGGGCCCTTTTGGCCAACTCTCCCAGGAGGATCAATTCCTGGAGCTGCCCGCGGTCGGTGGCATCGGCCAGGCACCCCGGCCGCAGCCCATCGCCGAGGCTCAGGACGATTTCATATTTCCTGGCGATATCCAGGAGACGGTCGTAATGGGCGTAGAGGGGGTTTTCCTCGTCGTTGCATTCCATCCAGTGGGCGGTAATGGACCCCCCCCGGCTTACTATGCCCAGGATACGGCCCTGGTCCTCCACCGCCGCCACGCTCCGCCGGGTCACCCCGCAATGGACGGTGATGAAATCCACCCCGTCCGCGCCGTTTTCCTCAATGACTTCAAACATGTCATCGGCGGTCATCTCCACGATGGCCCTGCTTCGGGCCAGCATCCGGGCCGCCGCCTGATAGATGGGGACGGTGCCGATCACCAGGGGGGAAGCCGCCACGATGGCCCGGCGGATCGCCCGGATATCGCCCCCCGTGGAGAGGTCCATGATGGTGTCCGCGCCGGCTTCGACGCAGATCCGCACCTTTTCCAGTTCATCCGCCAGATCGGCCCGGTCCTTGGAGGTGCCGATATTGGCGTTGATCTTGGTCCGCAGGCCCTTGCCGATGGCCAGGGGCGCGATGGCGCCATGGACCTTGTTCCTGATGACGACGATGTTCCCCGCCGCCACGCCGGCGCGAATGAACTCCGGAGGGCAGCCCTCCCGTTCCGCGCTTAGTTTCATCTCTTCCGTAATCACGCCCTCTCGGGCCAGTTCTATCTGGGTCATGTCTCCCGCTCCCGGCGGCCCGGGCAAGCTTTTCTGTTTCCCTTCCGGCCGCCTGTTTTTTTGACGACATCGTAAAAAGTCGCTAATCGCCCGCCCCTTCAAGGCTGGGGCGGGCGATCTGGTTCTCGCTCCCTATAGCTACCTCACCTTCAAGGGGAGGGTTGGGGGGGTGGGTATGGGTTTGATCCCCCCTGCGATCATTAATCTTACCCCTTCCTAACCTCTTTTACTCGTTCATCTTTCCGTCCCGCCGGACGGAGCCGGACACACCCAATGGTTAACGGGTCCGTGGCCCGCCCCGAGGCGCAGGGAGTTTCCGATGACGGCGGCCATATAATCCTCGACGGCGACCATGGCCTCCGGGACGGACCGGCCCTGGGCCAGGACCGTCGCCAGGGCCGCGGAAAAGGTGCAGCCCGTTCCGTGGGTGTCCTTCGTCGCGACCCGTACAAAGGGAAACTCGTAAAAATCATTTCCGTCATACAGGACATCCACCGCGGCGCCGATGAGATGACCGCCCTTGACGATTACGTTTTGCGCCCCCAATTCGTGGATAATCCGGGCCGCGGCCTTCATGTCCGAGACGGAAGCGATGATGACGTCGGTGAGGATCTCCGCCTCGGGGATGTTCGGCGTCACCACCAGTGCCAGGGGCAGCAGTTTCGCCATCACCGCCTTCCGGGCGCCGGGCTCCATGAGCGACGCCCCGCCCTTGGCCGTCATGACGGGATCGACAACGAGCTTATCGATGCCGTATTGTCCGATTTTTTCCGCCACCACCTCCACGACGGCCGCCGAGGAAAGCATCCCGGTCTTGGCGGCGTCCACGCCGATATCCCTGGCCACGGCGTCGAACTGGGCGGCGATGAATTCCACAGGCACCTCGTGGACGGCATGGACCCCCAGGGTGTTCTGGGCCGTCAGGGCCGTTATGACGCTCATCCCGAAGCCCCCCAAAACGGTGATGGTCTTCAGATCCGCCTGGATTCCGGCACCGCCGCCGGAATCGGAACCGGCAATGGTCAATATCCTCTTTATCCCTTTCAAAATGATCTCCTTTGTTCTGTCCGGCCCTCCGGCGGTATTACCGGACTAACCATCATACCCACTCCGGGTACAACGAAAGATGAAAATATCCGGTTATTTGCCGACATTTTCATATAAAGCCACGACGCGTCGATAATGGATCACCAAAAGACTCCCTTCCCCAACCTTAATACGCCCCGTCGTCGCGGCCAGGCGGTTGCTGATCCCGTAGGGGCGGGACAAGGTCATGGCGGCGCCGACCAAGGGGTACTCGAAACCGGTAAGGTCGATCCCCGCGGCATCACCGCCCAGGGGGAAGACGGAGACGGTCTGCCCCGCCTCGCCCCGGATCACGGCCTCTCCGGTTACCGCGAAGACATCGCAGGACTCATCCCGGAGGACAACCGTCGCCCCCCTATTTCTCCCCAGGAGGAGGAGGCCGATATTGGCCAGGGTGTGGTCCAGGCGGTTTCCCAGGGCGCCGAAGACCAGGATCTCCCCGGCCCCCATCGCCAGGGCCCGCTCCAGGGCCAACTGGGTGTCCGTCTCGTCCTTCCGGGCGGGATAGCCAGCCATGGAGATCCCCTCCGCCCGAAAAGAGCATTGCAGCTCTTCGGCCAGGGAATCCAGGTCACCGACGATCAGATCGGGAACCACCCCAACGAGCCGGGCATAACGGGCGCCGCCGTCGGCGCAGAGGACGGCATCCGGGGCGGCGGCGGCCAGTTCCCGCCGGAGCCACTCCAGATCTTCGATCCGGGAACCCGCCAGGACGACAATCCTTTTTTTCCCGTCACCGGGCATCGCGCCTCTTCCTTTCCAACGCCCTTTCCCGATCGCCCGGGCAAGAAGCGGCTGTACATATTTTCAACCCGGCACGGGTCATCAAGGAACTCCCCGCACCGGCTGCCGGCGGCGGCAAAACAATGGGGCCGCCCCGGAATAGGAGACGGCCCCACAAAAATTCGCTCATCCTGCTGCCACTCCCTACGCTGGCATTACCCAGGTCAGGTTCAAAGGGTAGCTTCTCAGCCGTACCGGCGCCCCTGTCGAATATTTTATCATGACGACCCCGGAAGGAGGCGGGCGCTTCTGTCCGCTGCCGGTTCACGGGGCTGGCGGGAACTTTACAAATTCATACCGGGAAATGCAAGGATTATTTAGGCGATGACGGTCCGCCAACTTCCCGAGGGGATGCGCGGCATCCCTTCGACACTCATGTCCACAAAATAGGTCCAGGCCGGACATTTCGAGCCGTCCTCCCTGGTCACCTCGATGATCGCCCGGCGGAAGAAGGCGCCGGTGGCGGCATAGCGTTTGGCCGTTTCCACGATGTCGAGTATTTCGAAGGCCTTTTTCGGATCCGTCAGGGTGTAGATCTCGCCGATCACATGGGACCGTCCCGTTACATCGGGGATCATGCAGGGGAATCCTTTCCAACTGTTGTAAAGGAGCCCGTGGACCCGGGCGGGCTGGCAGGATTCGAGATCGGCCCATGCCGCCAGGAGATAATGCCGGGGGCCTTCGCTCATCAGGGTGCCATAAACGAAGATGTGTTTGATCGGATAGTCCGGATCCCTTCCTTCCGCCACCGAGGTGAAGACGCCCGCATCGATCCCATGGACGGCCATCCCTTCCCGAACGATGCGGTGATAATCGGGATGGAGGGGCATGAAGACCGGGGAGGTTTTCGAGGCGTCGATCTGATAGGCGACGGCGACATGCTCCCGGCCGTCGTCGGTCAGGGCAACGATGTTGAGGTGCTTGTACATGTTCTCCGTGTCGCCCTTGATGTCCAGAACGTTCCAGCCGCCGGGAAGGACCCGGAAAAGCGCCCCCGGCGTCGCTTGCCCGAGCTGGTATTTTATGTTCAGGATGCCGCCCCGGCGAAAGTGGGAATAGTAATTGGCGATGAGACGGGTATCGGGAAGATAGGCGTTGGCCAACTTCTCCCCCAGGGGATAGTCGAGCCCGTGCTCCTGGCACCATTTGGCCAGATCGTCCCGATTCAAATTGGAACCGTAGGCAAAATAGAGGAGTTCGCCGGTCATGATTCCTTTGCCTTCCTGGGAATATCGAAGAGCCGCATGGCGTTGCGCGACGTCTCCCGGCCCACCTCATCGAGGGAAACTCCTTTGAGTTCCGCCACCTTTTGGGCCGTCAAGACTACACAGGCCGGTTCGTTGCGCCGGCCGCGCCGCGGATGGGGTGTGAGGTAGGGGGCGTCCGTTTCGATCAACAATCGCTCCAGCGGCACCTGCCGCACCACCTCCCACAACCGCTCCGACTTGGCATAGGTCACGGGACCGGCAATGGAGATATGGAAACCCATCTCCACACAGGTCATGGCCATGGCCGTATCTCCGGAGAAACAGTGGATAACGCCCCCCGTCCGCCCCTGCCAAGCCTTCAGGGTCGCGACGGTCTCCCCGTGGGCCTCCCGGTCGTGGATGATTACGGGCAGGCCCAGGTCCGCCGCCACCTCCAGTTGCTCCGCAAAGCGCCGCCGCTGGATCTCCGGCGGGGTCAAATTGCGGAAAAAATCCAGGCCGATCTCCCCGTATGCCACCACCGCTTCATCCCCGGCCAGAGTTTTCAATACGTCGTAGGTATTATGGTCTATCTCTTTGGCGTCATGGGGATGGATGCCGACTGCCGCATAGACGGCGGGGTCTCTCCGGGCGATCTCCAAGGCCTTGCGGCACTCCCGGAGCGTCGTACCCACCGTAACGATGTAATCGACCCCGGCCGCCGCGGCCCGCAGGATAACATCCTCCCGATCCCGGTCGAATTCTCTCATTTCCAGATGGGCGTGGGAGTCGATAAACATGCTCTTGCTCAGGAAGCGCCGTCGTCCTGCCTCTCCATTACCGTGGCCAACGGTTCCGCGTTGGCGGCTACATCGGGAAGGTTCTTTAGATTCTCCCGCAGGTCCTCCTCCTTCAACTCCCCGGCTCTGATCTTCATCTGCAGGATCCGTTTGTCCATGCTGCCTTCGTAAACCTGTTTCACCATTTTTTTATCTCAACTCTCCTGGAGCGATTTTTTCGCCCGGTCCAGACATGCCGCCGCCTCGCAACCCATGCGGTCGAGGAGTTCCCGGCAGGTGGGGATATCCTTGATGAAGCCGATGGACTGGCCGACCATGAGCGGCGCATAGTCCACATCCCCGGTTTCCCAGGCCTCCTTGACCCTTTGGCCGGAAAGCAGGGGAATCAGTTCGGCAAATCCCCCGCCCCGCTTCTCGATGGCGCACACCTCTTCCAGGACCTTGGTTTTGAGTCCCCGGCCCTGAAGGCCCAGAGACTTTCCATAAATGACCGTCTCGTGTTCCTGACGGCGGACCAGTTCCTGTTTGATGTTCTCGTGGACCTCGCATTCCCGGGTGGCCACGAACCGGCTGGCCATCATAACCCCCTGGGCCCCCAGCACCAGGGCTGCCGCCAGGGCCCGGCCGTCGGCGACACCGCCCACGGTTACCACCGGGATCCGGACCGAATCGACAATCCGGGGCGTGAGGACCATGGTGGTCACATCGTCGTCGAGGGGATGGCCGCCCTCTTCGATTCCCGCAGCGTAGATCCCATCGTAGCCCACCTTTTCGGCATGGAGGGCGTGGCGGATCGAACCGACCTTGTGGAAGAGCTTCACCCCCGCCCGCTTGAGATCCTCGATGGCGGCCATGCCGGCCACCTTGTCCACCGGGGTCCCGGAAAACTCGATGCCGCTGATCCGTTCCTCGGTGCAGACCCGGATGTACATCTTGTGATGCTCCGGGGTGATCCGCACGGACGGTAGGAGGGTGATGTTGACCATAAAGGGCTTGTCGGTCAGGCGCCTCGTCTCGGTGATGGCGGCGCGGAATTCTTCCTCGGTCTCGTAATTGCCCGCCGTCAGATTGCCCATCCCGCCGGCATTGGAAACGGCGGCGCAGAACCGGGGCTTGCAGAGCCACATCATGGCCCCGCAGATGACGGGATATTTGATGCCGAACATCTCGGTAATGGCGGTTTTAAAAAGCATTGGTTTCTCCTTGGGTTATTGGTCCCGTCCCGGCTATCGGCCGGGGCAGCCGCCAGCCGATAGTATTGAGCGGCGGCCCGCTTCGGTTTTTCTTCGTCCCTACGGCCGGCGCCCCGCCCTGCCGGCGCCTTTCTTCATCTCCGACCCATCACTTAAGCATGGCCCAACGGGAAGTTGGTTTTAATGAAAACTTGCCTCCATGTCAATACTTTTCCTCCCTTGCCGCCCTATGGACCCTTGACACCCGGCGGGTAATCGGCTAATTTCCCGGAGCGCCGCGGCGGGCCGAACCGGTGATGCACCGCGGTCAACCCCAGGCGCAGTCCGGAAGGAGATCTATTCGTAAAAAGAGAGCTTTGCATAACTGCGGAAAAATGGTTCGCAAGCGGCGAATCAAATGTTTTTCGCCGTTGCGTGATTGAACTTAACGCTTGGTAATGAATAAGGTTTATACGTTACCCATTCAGAGGCGAAAAAGATTTCTGAGCCGCGGCGAAGCCATTTTTCAAAGCGTCTCAAAAACATGAAACGCCAGGATTAGATTATATGGCAACTTACGTTCTTGTCCATGGGGCAACGGCCGGGGGCTGGATCTGGGCGCCGGTGCCGGAAATGCTGCGCCGGCAGGGACATGCGGCCTATACTCCCACCCTGACGGGGCTGGGGGAGAGGTCCCACCTGTTGCGGCCGGACATCGATCTGGACACCCACATAACCGATATCGTCAACGTATTCAAGTTCGAAGACCTCCACGATACCCTTCTGGTCGGTCACAGTTACGGCGGCGCCGTAATTGCCGGCGTGGCGGAAAGGATTCCCGAGCGTATCCGGCGGCTGATCTATCTCGATGCCTTGATCCCTGAGGACGGCCAGGCCGTCAAAGACCTGTATCCGAATGATATAGCCGAACTTCTCGGCACCTACATCGAGGCCCGGGGAGACGGTTGGCGCTATCCGCCCCCGGAACCCCGGGGCGACCCCCGCTTTGTCGATCACCCCGCCCGCACGATGTTCCAGACCCTGACCCGGAACAATCCCCAGGCCCGGGGAGTCCCCCGGGCATATATCTACTGCACGGACAAAAGCGGCGCCGGGCCCCAGCATCAGGGTATAATCGGCGTTGCCGCCCGGGTACGGGCGGCCGGCTGGCCGTTCTTCGAACTCGCCACGGGACACCACCCCATGCAGACGGCCCCGGAGGAACTTGCCCGGATCCTGCTGTCTTTGCTCTGATAAGATAACTTTTGGGGATTATTGACAGTAACTGTCATGAAGACGAAGAGGAACAAAAGGTTTTCACGTTGCGGGCCGGCCGTTTTGTCAAGCTGTAGCCCTGATCGTCAAATTCTTGGTGACAGGTAATGTACGGCGTCGCCACGGACCGGCAACAAGGTCTCCCCGGGGAGTTCACCATCTTCGCCCACCGCGGGGCCAGCGGCTACGAGCCGGAAAACACCCTCCGCTCCTTCCGGCGGGCCCTGGCCATGGGGGCCCGGTGGCTGGAGCTGGACGTCTATGCCGTAGCCGGCGCACTTGTGGTCATTCATGATGCGACCCTGGAGAGGACGACCAACGGCCGGGGGTACGTCATGGACCAGCCCCTGGCCTATCTCCGCTCCCTCGATGCCGGGAAAGGGGAGAAGATCCCGCTCCTTGAAGAGGTGCTGGCCCTGCTCGGTCCGGGCGACGGCCTCAACATCGAACTCAAGGGTCCGGCCACCGCCGCTCCCCTGGCCGCCCTCCTCGCCGCCTCCCGACAGGGTACCCGGACGGTCCCGGAGCAGCTCCTCGTATCGTCATTCAACTACGAGGAATTAATCGCCTTGCGGCGATTGCGGCCGGACCTGCGCATCGCCCCCCTGGTGATCGCCGTCCCCCGGGGCTATGCCCGGTTCGCCGAGGAGATGGGGGCCTATGCCGTCCACGGCGCCCTGAGAACCGCCACGGAGATATTCATCGCCGACGCCCATCGCCGGGGCTTGAAATTCCATGCCTTCACCGCCAACACCAGAAAAGAAATGGATATATTGCTCGCCCGGGGCGCCGACGGCGCCTTTACGAATTATCCCGATCTCCGGCCGGGACTTTGTCCTTGACGGCAGGCG
>CAZNDG010000057.1:0-16179 GCA_964571695.1 uncultured Syntrophus sp. | reverse complement strand
GATAAACACCTTTTCAGACGGTTCAAAAAGGTTCATGGGAACGGATGACATCAGGCCATTTTCCGCCATGTTATTCAACACTCCTCTGCGTGAACACAACGGACGAACAACAACAACTACTACTCATTAATCAGGATTAACGTGTCTTTACCCTGGAGGTTCCTGCTTCGTAATGTAAAGCACGACCATATATGGTCGTAAAAACCAGATTTGATTCTGTTTTATACAGTAACTCTTTACAAGTGGAGGAAAAAAGAGTAGTCAAGGCGGCGCTTTCGGCAAAATCAGCAGGAATAGGGCAAGGAGTCGGCAAATGAACGGGCTGCCGGGATTCGACAACGAAAAGTACATCCGGGAACAGACGGTGGAGATCCTTGAACGCGTCGCGAGGTTCCAAAACAAGCTTTATCTCGAATTCGGCGGCAAGCTTCTCTACGACTATCACGCCGCCCGGGTCCTGCCCGGCTACGACCCCAACGTTAAGATGCGGCTTCTCAGGGAACTCAAGGATCAGGCCGACGTCCTGCTGTGCATCTATGCCGGGGATATCGAAAGAAAAAAAATCCGGGCCGATTTCGGCATCACTTACGATGCCGACGCCCTGAAGCTCATCGACGATTTGCGCAGTTGGGACATCCCCGTCCTCGGCGTGGTGATCACCCGTTTCGACGGCCAGCCGGCGGCCATACAATTCCGAAACAAACTGGAGCGACGGGGCATCGCCGTTTTCACCCACCGCTTCACCAAAGGCTATCCCACGGACGTGGAGATCATCGTCAGCGACGAGGGCTACGGCGTCAATGCCTGCATCCCCACGGAAAAGCCCCTGGTCATCGTTACCGGACCGGGTCCGGGGAGCGGCAAGATGGCCACCTGCCTATCCCAGCTATATCACGATTACAAACGCGGGCTGAAATCGGGATACGCCAAGTTCGAGACCTTCCCCATCTGGAACCTGCCCCTGAAACACCCGGTGAACGTGGCCTACGAGGCGGCCACCGCCGATATCAGGGACTTCAATCTCATCGACCCGTTCCACCTCGAGGCCTACGGCGAGGCGGCGGTCAACTACAACCGGGACGTGGAGGTATTTCCCGTCCTCCGGCGCATCCTGGAAAAGATCACCGGCGAACCTTCCTTTTACCGTTCCCCAACCGACATGGGGGTGAACCGCGCCGGTTTCGCCATCGTCAACGACGCCATCACCCGGGAAGCTGCCGAGATGGAGATCATCCGTCGCTACTTCCGTTACCGGTGCGAGTATGTCATGGGCTTCGCCGACCGTGAAACCGTCCAGCGGGTTGAGCTTTTCATGAAGGATTTCAAACTGTTGCCGGAAGAGCGCCGCTCCGTGGTTGTTTCCGCCCGGAACGCCGCGCACCAGGCCCAGGAACGGGAAAAAGGAGACGCGGGAATCTTTTGCGGCGCCGCTCTGGAATTGAAGGACCGCGCCATCATCAACGGGGGCAATTCGCCCCTCCTCCACGCCGCCTCCAGCATGGTCATCCATGCAATCAAACACCTGGCCGGGATCCCCGACAAGATCAAGCTCCTGCCCCCCCACATCACCGATTCCATCAAGACCCTCAAGACGGACATCCTCAAGGAAAAATCCGTAAGCCTCGATGTGGAGGAGACCCTCATCGCCCTGAGCATCAGCGCGGCCACCAATCCCGCCGCCCAGTTGGCCCTGGCGAAGCTCAAAGATCTCAAGAACTGCGAGGCCCACATGACCCACATCCCTACTCCGGGGGACGAGGCTGGTCTCCGCCGCCTGGGGATCAATATGACCACCGATCCCTTCTTCGCCACCAAAGACCTGTTCATCGCCTGAGAGACAATCTCCGGTTTGAATTGCGGGCAGGGATCAACCCGATCGTCTCCGACGTTTCCCGCGGTGCAAATCGGAAAGCTCCAAAATAAATCGCGGGGATGACATCATTGCGGTTATTTTCGTTCAAAGGCGTCTTTTTCTTCCATAAGCAATCCCTAATTTCTTCATCCGGCTGCGGAGGGTGCTGGGGTTGATTCCCAGCAGGGCCGCCGCCCCACGGGGGCCATGGACAATACCGTCGGTTGCCGTCAGGATCCGTTCGATATGCCGGGCGCTGACGTCATCGAGACGGAGGGCCTCGGCCACCGGCAAGCGGGGGGAGTGATGTGCCGGTCCCTCTCCCGCCGCCGGCCCTGAAAGATTGAGGAACTTAAGCGGTCCCTCCTGGGTCAGGATCATCTCCCTTTCAACGACATTCTCCAACTCCCGGACGTTTCCCGGCCAGCGGTAATTCATCAGGCGATTCACCGCCCCCGGGTCCAGTTCAGGGACTGCTGGCAAATTCAACTCCCGGGTCTTCTTGTTGATGAAATAGAAGGCCAGCGACGGGATGTCGCCTTTTCGCTCCCTGAGCGGCGGGATACGGATGGGAAAGACGTTGATACGGAACCAAAGGTCCTCCCGGAACCGACCATCCCGCACCATATCCGTCAGGTTGCGGTGGGTGGCGGCAATAATGCGGATGTCCAAGGGGATGGATTTGGAACCGCCCACCCTTTCGATTACCTTTTCCTGGAGGACCCTCAGCATCCTGATCTGCGCCGGGAGGGGCAATTCGCCGATTTCATCAAGAAAGATCGTCCCCTGATGACCGCGTTCGAAACGCCCCCGCTTGGCCTCGACGGCGCCGGTAAAGGCCCCCTTCTCGTGGCCAAACAGCTCGCTGTCGATGAGCGTTTCGGGAATGGCGCCGCTGTTGACCGTAATGAAGGTTCCCTTACTCCGGGCGGACAGACGGTGAATGGCCCCGGCCATGACCCCCTTACCCACCCCGGTTTCTCCCAGGAGCAGAACCGGGCTTTCCAGGGGAGCAACCTTACGGATCATTTCCATGACCTCCTTCAGCCCGAAGTCCGTACCGATGATCTCACCGGTGGACATGCTGAAAAGTTCCTGGCGCAGGTAGCGGTTATCGTCCGTAAGCCGGTCCTTTAGGCGGAGCACCTCCAGATGGGTGAGGGAATTGGACAAGGCCAGGGCAAAAGGTTCGTTAAGCAGCGCCACGAGGCAGGCATGCTCCTCCGTATAGCGGTCGAATCCATCCGCCGTCAATGCCAGGGTCCCCAGTCGCTCTCCTTCGATAATTAGACGCATGAGTAGGGATGAAGATTGCGGCACGTTAAGCGAAGCCGCCAGCTTCTTCACCACCGGATCATTCTCGGGGCGGTTGACGATGCGGACGTTGGGCACCCCGGGCTGTTCCAGACTGGCGCGCCCTTCCCGGTCCAGGGGGGTCACCTTGTCGAGGGTCTTGCCGCCGGTGGGTGTCACCTCGGCAATGGTCTGTACCGCGCCAATTCTTGTATCATAGAGGTGCAGGTAGATCCGGTCTACTGGCAGGACCCGGATAAAGTAATCCAGGGAGCGGCGGATCGCCGTCTCTATATCAAGTGAACTGCATATCCGCATGGTCAACTGGCGGAAGAATTCATTTTCATCGATCATCAGGCGCCTCCTTTTGCGACATCTCGCAATATAACACAACCCTTGCGAAATGTCGCAACGTATTTTGCGATTATTCGCAATGATTCTTCATGCATCGTGGATATATAAGATTTTATTTATTTTATCTCTTGGCACACCCTATGCTATGATTCATGACAACGTGACCGGAGGCTACAATAATGAAGTGGGTGGAAATAATCAAACTGCGGGTAGCTGAAAACACCCGGGAATCACTCCTCCGGCGGCTGACGGAACATCTGGCCGACATGAATCAAGCGGGTGGATTAACGGAGATAAGGCTTTTCCACAACGCCGTGGTGAACAGTGATCTCAGCATTCATCTCTACTGGGAAACAGCGCGGATCGAAAGACAGGGAAGCACCCCCGGTCTTTGCCTGATCCACGTCTTCAAGGCCTACGGACTGATTTCCCACTCCATATGGATTGAATCGGCAGGCGGTGGAAATCTTGAGCTGGCTTTGAATTGAATAGTCAAAACTTTCGTTTGCGGCCGATGGCGATAGAAAGCAGGAACCAGCAATTAAGGAACAGCGATGATAGATGGCGAGAGGGTATCGTTAAGCGGGAACCTTAAGCCCTGAGGCGAAGCTTGGCCGGTTAACCGGCCAAATCTATATATGCAAAACAAGACGCGAGGAGCAACGATGAAGAAATTCGGTTCTGACAAACTCAACCAGCAGGTCCTCCAGGCAGGATTGTGCATCGGCTGCGGCGCCTGTATCGATCTCTGTCCCTACTTTCGCTCCCACCGGGGAAGAACGGCACAATTGTTCCCCTGTACCAGGGAAGAGGGACGCTGCTTCGCCTACTGCCCTAAAACTGAGGTGGACCCGGACGCCCTTTCCCGCTTTCTTTTTGCCGCTCCCTATAACGGCGACCCCCTGGGAACCCGGCGGAGCGTCCACATCTCCCGGGCCGGCGACCGATTAAAAAAACAGCGCTTTCAGGCCGGGGGAACCGTTACCGCTCTCGCCTATTACGCCCTTCGGACCAAACGCATCCGGGGGGCCATCCTCACGGGACACGAAGGTCTCCTTCCCATCCCCCGCCTGGCGACCAGACCGGCGGCGGTTTTCGGCAGCAGCCTGTCCAAATACGCCGCCGCCCCTACCCTGTCCGCCCTGAACCGGGCCATCGCGGCCGGATACGGAGAACTGGGAATCGTAGCCACGCCGTGCCAGGCGGCCGCCGTGGCCCAGATGCGGATGAACCCGTTGGAACGTCCGTCTTTTCAGGACCCTGCGGCGCTGGTAATCGGCCTGTTCTGCACCTGGGCCCTCGATTTCCGGCAGTTTGAAGCCTTCCTCGCCGCCCGGGTACCCTTACGGGATATCGTCAAGGTCGACATCCCCCCGCCCCCGGCGTCCGTACTGGAGGTTTATCTCCGGGACGGGAAGCAAGAGTTTTCCCTCGAGGAGATCCGGCCGCTGGTCCCCGCCGGCTGCGGGCACTGTTTCGACATGACCTCCGAATTTGCCGATGTCTCCGTAGGGGTCCTCGAAGGCCGGCCGGACCGCAACACCCTCATCGTCCGCACGGAACGGGGTGAGGAAATCGTCCGGGAAGCGGAAAAGGACGGTTATCTCATCCTGGAAGACATTCCGGCGGAGAATCTGGCCCATCTCCTGTGGGCAGCGGCCAACAAGAAACAGCGCGGCGTCCGCCGCTGTCTCGAAACGGGAAGGCTCAACGGGGAGGAAGGCGCGGCCTGCCTCCGCCTGAACAAGGAAACTCTAAAGCTAATCATGAAGAACACGCCTGACGCCCCGACATCTCCGCACCCCCGGGGGGAAGAGCGGCAGGAAAGCGGTTTTTCGCGGACAGACAAGGAGGCGTCATGTCTTACCTGATTGATGAAGGACAAAATATCCAGCATCTCCTCATGGGCAACGAGGCTATCGTCCGGGGCGCTCTGGAGGCCGGCGTCAACATCGCGGCCGGTTATCCCGGCACCCCCTCGTCGGAGATCATCGAGAGCTTTTCAAAGGTTGCCAAAGAGCGCAATCTTTACGTGGAATGGTCCACCAATGAAAAGGTGGCCGTGGAAGTGGCGGCGGCGGGCTCATTCGCCGGCCTGCGCTCCCTCTGCGTCATGAAGCAGAACGGCGTCAACGTGGCCTCAGATTTTCTCCTCCATCTGGCCAGTTCCGGCACCCGGGGGGGAATGCTGCTCGTTTCCTGCGATGATCCCGGCGCCCTTTCCAGCGTCAACGAGGGGGAATCGCGGCTCTTTGCACGGCTCCTGGAGATCCCGCTGCTGGAACCGGGAGATATTCAGGAGGCGAAGGACATCATTCCCTGGGCCTTTGCGCTCTCCGAACAGATCCGGAACATCGTCATGATCCGGAGCGTCACCCGTCTGTCCCATGCCAGCGGCAACGTCCGCTTCGGACCCCTGCCGGACACCGCCGCCCAAGCGGCTTTCCACTACAACGGGCCGCTCCTCGATCCCGACACCGGACCGGTAATCAGCATGATTCTTGCCGCTCCGGAGCTGCAGCACGGACCGCAACTGGCAAAGCTGAAAAAGGCGGCGGAGATTTTTGAGACCTGTCCTTTCAACACCTAC
Source organism: uncultured Syntrophus sp. (assembly GCA_964571695.1). Classification (GTDB taxonomy): domain Bacteria; phylum Desulfobacterota; class Syntrophia; order Syntrophales; family UBA8958; genus UBA8958. Next base: position 10,090 of record CAZNDG010000057.1, on the reverse strand, counting down.
ACGGGACCGGAAACTCCGGAACTGCTCATCATCACGAGCAGCGCCTGCTCCCTTTACAGCCGGGAGGCGGTGGCGATTCTGGGCCTGGAAGAACGGGTGGGCATCCTCAAACTGGCGACGACCTGGCCCCTGCCCCTGCGGCTCCTGACCGGACATCTCACCCGGGCGGCGCGGATACTGTTCGTGGAGGAGGTGGCCCCCACCCTGGAGGACCATGTCAAGACCATCGCCGCCGAAACGGCAGCCGAGATTGGCGTCAAGACGTTCTACGGCAAGAAATCGGGCCATCTGCCCGCCGTAGGGGAGCTCAACCCCGACCTCGTCATCAACGCCCTGACGGCGCTGCTGTCAATCCCCTACGCGCCCCTGACCACTGAGTTTGCCGGAAAGCTCAAGGAACTGGCAGACAACTACGCACCGCCCCGGGGGATGACCTTCTGCCCCGGCTGCCCCCATCGCGCCTCCTACTGGTCCATCCATAACGCCCTGGAACTGGACGGCCGCCGGGGATTTGTCTGCGGCGACATAGGCTGCTATGTCATGGGCACCCTCCCCGCCGGCTTCAGCACCGTCAAGACCCTCCACGCCATGGGGTCGGGCAGCGGCATTGCCAGCGGCTTCGGCAAGCTCAAACACTTCGGCATGGATCAGCCCGTCCTGTCCGTCTGCGGCGACTCCACCTTCTTCCATGCCGCCCTCCCGGCCCTGGCCAACGCCATCCACCAGCGGTCGCCCTTCACCATGGTCCTCCTGGACAACCGGGGTACGGCCATGACGGGCTTCCAGCCCCATCCTGGCTCCCCGGCCAACGTCCTCGGCGATCCGGCCCCGGCGCTGGATATGGAAAAGCTTTGCCGGGCCATGGGGGCCAAGGTGGAGGTGAGCGACCCCTTCGATCTGGACCGGACCCAGCAGAAGCTCAACCATCTACTGGAATATGCCGAAGGCACGAAGGTCCTCATTCTTCGCCAGGCCTGCGCCCTGAGCCCGGAGCGGCGGGGCAAGAAGAAATATGAAATCTCCGTGGACGAGTCGCGCTGCCGCGGGGAGGACTGCGGCTGCAACCGGATCTGCACGAGGATCTTCGGCTGTCCGGGCCTGGTCTGGGACCGGGAGAAAAAGGTCAGCCGGATTGACGACATCATCTGTGTCGGCTGCGGCGTCTGCGCCGACATCTGCCCTGCCGGGGCCATTGTCAGAAAGGAGATTGCCTGATCATGTCCGACGTGCGACTTGCAAAAGACCCTTACAACATCATCATCACCGGGGTGGGCGGTCAGGGAAACGTGCTGGCCTCCCGGCTCCTGGGCGGCATGCTGGCGGAAAAAGGATTTCTGGTCACCATCGGCGAGACCTTCGGGGCCTCGCAACGGGGCGGCTCGGTCATGAGCCACCTGCGGGTCTCCGGGAAGGCCGTGAGCAGCCCCCAGATCCCTCGGGGACGGGCGGACGTCGTCGTTTCCCTGGAACCGGTGGAAGCCGTACGCGTCGTTGCGGGCTACGGCAACCCCGACACGGTCTTTTTGACTAATACCCATCCCATCTATCCCGTGGGAGTGATCAAGGGAGATTTAGATTACCCGCCCCTTGAGGCGTTAAAAACAGCGGTCCGCGGTCTCTTCCCGGCGGCATACTTCATCGACGCCACGGCCCGGGCGGTGGCCCTGGGAAATCCCATCCTGCTGAACATTGTCATGCTCGGCGCCCTGGGACGCCTGAACATTGTCCCCTTCCATCGGGAGGATTTTCAGGAAGCCATCGCCCGGCGCCTCCCCCCGGGCCAACGGGACATCAATCTCAAGGCCTTCGACGCCGGCCACGACATGATCCGGAATGACTGATTCTGAAAGGGCGGGAGGCCCCCCCCGCCCCCGATCGATGAACGCGCTTCCCCCGCGACTGATTATTGGAATCCGTCCTCCGGCGCCAAAAGAAAAGCCGGGGCGTCAGGAAGGCCGCGGTGATAATCCATAATTATCCGTCATTGTTGTACCTGACAGGTGATCATCCGTAATTATCCTGAACAGACCCCCGGCTGTTTCGGGGGAGTCCAATAGATTGACGGTTCCGGGAATAGATCCATGAGCAATTGATTATCCGGTTTTCCCACTCCGGATTGCAAATGTCGATCCGCTCGTATATAAGGCGGTACGCCATTCAAGAAAGGATACCGCCCATGAGCCTGAAAACAGGAACCCTGACCTTTACGCGCCTTCGCGTCGCCGCTCCCCTCCCGGTTGATTTTTCCACCGCCTTTGACGACCGCGTCAAGGCATTCGCCTTTCGTGATTTCTTTCCGGAAAATGAAGATAAATCGCAGGGATGGACTGCCCTTCAGGATATCCTTGACAACGATTTTAAATACGGCAGTCATAACCTGGGTGACTACCGGGTCTTTTCCCTGCGCATCGACCGGAAGAAGGTCCCCGCCGCCCTGCTGCGTCTGCGGGTTCTGGAGGCGGAACGGCGTTTACGGGAAGAACGGGGCGGCAAAAAACTTTACCGGGAGGAAAAGGAGGCCCTCCAAGGAGCTGTTCATCAGGAACTGCTCAAGCAGACACCGCCGATCCCTTCCCTCTTCGATTGCTGCTGGAACCTTTCCGGGGGAATGATCTGGTTTTCCGGCCATGGGGAAAAGGTGCTTCAGGAATTCCAGGACTTCTTTCGCGAGACCTTTGCCATGGGGTTGTCCCTATACACGCCCTGGGGGGACGAGCTTCCGGCAGCGGATTCGGATGGGGTTGAACCGGTCGATTTTCTCACCCGGGAACCGGGGCGGGATTTTCTGACCTGGCTTTGGTTCAAGAGTGAAGAGCGCAACGGCAGCATCGATCTCGGCGGGGGTGAGGAGATCATGCTCCTTTTCGTCCGCCGCCTGGTCCTGGAATCTGGCCAGGGAGACTACGCGGAATCGGTGGTTTGTCAGGGACAGCATGCCTCACTTATGGAAGGTAAGGAGGCTCTCCGGCAGGGAAAAAAGATCCGTGCAGCCCGCCTTTCTTTGGAAATAGATGCAGCGGAATGGGAATTTACCTTCAAGGCCGATCTGTTCCAGTTTCAATCCATGAAAGTTCCCGCCCCGGCCGAGGAATTCGGAGAAAGCAGTGAGGTCGCGGCGGAAGGTCGCCTGCTGGAGAGAATATTCCTCATCGAAAAGTCCGTTGCGGTTATGGATAGACTTTTTAACGTGTTTCTCACCCTGCGCGCCTCCGAGGCGTGGACGGCGGAAGCCGCCCGCATGGAGAACTGGATAAACCGGAGAGATTGACCGGCATCCCGGGCAAGGACTTTTTTGCCAGGCACCGCGAGTATAGCCACGTCCAGCGGCGATTGATGAATATAATGCTTGATGAATTCGTAAGAAGTCGTGATGGAGACGACGAATTAAAAACTCCAGAGGCAAGGCACGAGAATCATGAGGAGAGACCTTTGAAAAATGGCTTCGCCGCGGCTCAGAAATCTTTTTCGCCTCTGAATGGGTAACGTATAAACCTTATTCATTACCAATTGTTAAGTTCAATCACGCAACGGCGAAAAACATTTGATTCGCCGCTTGCAAACCATTTTTCCGCAGTTATGCAAAGCTCTCGAGGAATGAGGCCTATTTTTGCGTACGTCGCAGTGACGAAGGAGAAAGCGCAACGCAGCATATGGACTTTTTACGATGTCTTCAAGCTTCGTTATTCCACGGGCCGCGACGCCGCGAATCTTTTTCCCTGTTGACATAAAGTACAGGGTTAATTATACGGTTTAACCTGGAAAGAAACTTCGTGCCGCTCCCCAAGGAGCTCAAGGCCCTTAGCGATTCGGAAAAATAGACAAACAAGCGGCGACTCCCCGCTGGCGCCGCGAAGGGGTTTATCCTTACATTATGAACAGTCGTCCCTTTCAGCTCAGCTCCTGTCCCAAAAAGTACATCCTTGATACCCACCGTTCCCGCACCCCGGAAGAAACGCTAGCCTTCATCGCCACTATGAAGGAGGCCCTGGGGATGGAAGACTTCCGGGACGCCACGGCGGAAGACCGGATCGGCCTCCCCGTCTTCACCTGTTCGCGAATCCGTCCCGACGCATCGCGGACCTACCATACCGGCAAGGGACTCACCAAGGTTCAGGCCCAGGTATCGCTTACCATGGAGGCCATCGAACGCTTCTCCTCGGAGTACCGTGAGGACGACCGGAACCGGTTGATCAAGGGGAGTTTCCGGGAACTTTCCACCAGTTGTCGAGTCCTCCATCCCGAAAGGCTCATCCTGCCGAAATTCAATGATTTTCGGGAGGACATAAGCTATCACTGGGTGGAGGGCTTCGATCTCGATTCCGGGGAAGCCGTGCTCGTTCCGGCCTGCAGTGTTTACCACCCCTTTGGTATCGACGATCCGGAGCTGATGGCCACCCACACCAACGGCGTCGCCGCCGGGAACACAATGGAAGAGGCGGTATTGCACGGGCTGCTGGAGGTTGTCGAGCGGGATGCATGGAGCATTGTCAAATTCGGTCGCCTAACCGCGGAATCGGTATCCATCGACGACGAACCGGAGAACGACTTTCTTTTGACCATCGCAGGGAAGTTGCGGGATGCGGAAATCGATGTTTCCCTGAGGGACTACACCCCGGATCTCGGCATCCCCGTCATCGCCGCCAAGGCCCATGATCTTGCCATCGACAAGCTCATGCCCATGGAGGGTTTCGGAGCTCACCTCGATCCGAAGGCGGCGGCGTCCAGGGCGCTCATGGAAGTGGCCACCACCCGGGGACTCCTATTTCAGCAGCACGGCGCCGGCCGGCTCGTCGAAGCCAGACCGCTGTATTTGTTCGAGGCCTTTGCCAGCGATGTCCTCGGTGACGACCCGCCGGCCAAAAGCCTCTCTGAACTTGTCGTCGGCTACAGCAACGACATCCTCACGGACATCCGCTCCGTCTGTGCACGGCTGCGGGAACACGGCCTGCCCCAGGTCATCGTGGTTAACCTGACACGAAAGGAAATCCAGGTTCCCACCGCCCGAGTCATCGTCCCCGGAATGGAGGTTTATGGATTCGATCCCACCCGCGTCGGGGAACGGCTCTATCATTATTTGTAAGGACGGGAATAAATGCTCTCGGAAGTGGAAATTCTCGATCGGGCCAGATACTGCTATCTTGTTTTTTTCCAGTTGAGCCACCTCCAGGAGCTGAACCTGGCCGATCCATTTCAATATATCAACATCCTCAAGAAATCTTCTCTACAGCTTGCGGAGGATGAATTCATCGTCGCGACCATGCGGGAGGAAATCTGCCAGGGAAACCCCGACGGCGGCCTATCCTATCTCATCGCCCTTTATGAAGGATTCATCCACGCCTACTGCGAAACAGTGGAAAAACAACTCCCGGATATCCGCGACGAAATCCCCGGCGATTTTCTCGGGCAACTGGCGGCGGAAATGGCCCCTGATAAAGACTCGGAGCAGGAACGAAAACAACCTTAATAATCATTACGGTAAAAAATGCAAAATCCATTTATTTTCCCTTGACTCTTTAAGCGGGATTCAATATAAATTTCCTGCTTATTAGGTTCATCGGCAAGTTCGCAAATCTTCCAAAAGTATTTGATTATATATATTTTAAGTATCACCGTAAGTTAACAGATCGTCCAGAGGGTTTTGGATTCTTTGATGAAAGGAGGTGAAACGAAAGGGGGATTTTTTTATTTTTTTATTTATTTGTAAGGGGTTAATCAACAACAAAAGGAGGTAGTTATGGCAAGAATTCGTGGGAAGTCAAAAACCGCTGAAATCTTGACTCTTTCCGAAGCGGTCAAGAAATACGCGAATAACGGAATTCAAGTAGCATTCAGTGGTTTTACCGGTTTCAACAGAAATCCTTTCGCCTTCTCTTGGGAAATGGTCCGGCAGGGGGTAAAGGATATTCACGCGATCGATAGACATGGCAGTTGCTGCACCTGGCTGCTGAACGCCGTCAACGCCCTGAGCGTCTATGAAACGGACTGGATGGGATGGGGCGAAATGGCCGGCAAGCTCGACGTCAATCTCAACCGGAACTATAAAGAAGGCAAGATGATCCTCGAGGATTACTCTCATGGCGCCATGGCCATGCGGTTCCTCGCCGGCGCCGTGGGCGCCCCCTTCATTCCCTACTATGCACCCCTGGGATCAGACCTTTACAACGTAAAATACGACGCTTTGGGGAAGGCCGGCAAGCGAGACGGCAAAGTGGCCAATATCCCCCTGAAGAAATTTATCCAGATGTCCGAACCATTCTGGGGCGATGGCGAGTGCGTCCTCCTGCCTGCCGCCCGTCCGGATCTGGCGGTTATACACGTCGCCCAGGCCGGCGACAAGGGCACCGCCAAATGGCGCGGTGTCGGCACCATTGACAAGGAAATCTCCTTCGCCTGTGAAAAAGTTATCGTCGTAGCCGAGGAAATCGTCCCCGAAGCGGAGATGAGAAAATATCCCGAAGCAAACCAGATCCCCTATTTCGTGGTCGATGCCATCGTGGAATGCCCCTGGGGCGCCTTCCCGAGCTCGGTGCCATATTATTACGACTACGACGCACCCTTCATGAGAGGCATGGACGCTGCTTCCCGCAATACCGACGACCTGAAGAAGTGGCTGGATGAATGGGTATTCGGACCGGCAAGCTGGGAAGATTTTCTGATCAAGTTGGGGGCCAAAAAGCTTCTCGATTTGAAGGCGGAAAGCACCGGCTACAGCACCCGCATGCTGAGAGGCAAGAAACCCGCACCCCGGATGAAGATGCCCTTGTCCGTGGCCCGCAGCGGTTATTAAGAGAAAGGGGGGACAATTAATATGGCAAAATCAATGGAACAATTGATGGAACTTATCGATCAGATTCCCGATACGCCGGCAAACGTAGGGGAATTCATCCTGCCGGAACTTATGGCTATCGCCATCGCCCATGAGGTCCGCAACGACGACGTCGTCTTCGCCGGAACCGGGCTGCCCATGGTGGGCATCATGACGGCCAACTTCACCACCGCTCCCAATGCACTGCTGATCTATGAATCCGGCATCTGCGACGGCAAGACCATGCACGTCCCCATGTCCGTCTGCGACCAGCGGGCGGCCAACATGAGTTCGACTCTGGGCGGCCTCGTGGACACCTTCGGTTATTATCTCCAGCAGGGTTACGTGACCCTGGGCTTCCTGGGCGGCGCGGCCATCGACAAGTATGGCGGTGTCAACGTCACCTCCATCGGCGATTACTACAATCCCTCCCACCGGTTCACCGGATCTGGCGGCAACTCCGACATCGGCACCCTCTCCCATCGCGTGGCCTACATCATCCTCCAGGAAAAACGCCGCTTTGTCGAGAGGAACGACTACACCACCACCCCGGGCTGGTGGTGCTGGGATTTCAAGACCAACGAGTGGAAACCGAAAAAAGAGGTATGGAAAGGCACGCCTTACGCGAATTCCGGTCCCTGCGGCGTCGTGACCAACATGGGCGTTTATCGCTTCGACGACAAGGGCGAGATCTATCTGGAAACTCACCACCCCGGCGTGACGGTGGAGCAGGTGAAGGAAAATTGCGGCTTCGACCTCAACGTTTCCCTGATAAAGGGCGAAACGCCTCGTCCGACCTATCGGGAGCTCTTCGTCCTCCGCGAATTCGTGGATCCGGAGTTGATCTTCCTGCCGGCAAAAACTCCTTACACGCCTGACGTTCAGGCAATTATCGACAAAGGCTAACGACACATGACGAAAAAGAGGGGAAGCTTGCTTCCCCTCTTTTTTACCTTCACCAACAATAAATAGGAAATTACCCGCCTGTTTTCCGAACAAGCGGCGTCAATAAAAATCACATCAGGAAGGGGAAAAGATGCAATGAATTTAGATTTAACCGAAGACCAAAAGATGATTCAGGATACGGCCAGGAATTTCGCCAAGTCGGAATTGGAACCGGTAGCCGCAAAACTCGACGAGGAGGGAGACCGTGAAACCTTCCTGAAGAACCTGAAAAAGCTGGCTGATCTTGGCCTAATGGGCATCGCTGTCAAATCGGAATACGGTGGTTCCGAGGCGGGGGCGGTGGCCTTCAGTCTCGCCATCACAGAGATCGCCCGGGCCTGCGCCTCCACGGCCGTTACCTGTTCCGTGAACAATATGGTCTGCGAGGTCATCCAGGCCATCGGATCGGAAGAGCAGAAACAGGCCTACATCCCGAAGATCTGCTCCGGGGAGTACTATGCCGGCGGGTTTGGCCTCACGGAGACGACGGCGGGTTCGGACCCCGCGGGGATGCGCTGCTCCGCCGTCCTGGACGGCAACGAATGGGTTTTGAACGGTAACAAAATATTCATCACCAGCGCCGAATACGCCGGGGTGTTCGTCGTCTGGGCAGTTACGGACAAGGCCGCCCCCAAGGGCAAGGGCATCAGTTGCTTCCTCGTGGAAAACGGCCTTCCGGGTTTCATTGTCGGTCGTGCGGAACATAAGATGGGACAGCACGCGTCGGCAACCAACGAACTGGTCTTCGAAGACTGCCGCATCCCCAAAACCGCCATGATGGGCAAGCCGAACGACGGTTTCCGCACCGCCGTGGGCGAGCTGGCCGGGGGGCGCATCGGCATCGGATCCCTGGGGCTGGGCTGCGGTTTGGCAGCCATCGAATATGCCGCCAAGTACGCCGTCGAGCGGAAACAGTTCGATCAGTCCATAAGCAACTTCCAGGCCATCCAGTGGATGATCGCCGAGTCCTATACGGAACTGGAGGCGGCCCGCCTGCTCCTCATGAATGCTGCCTACCAGAAACAGTGCGGGCGCTTCTTTGCCCGTCAAGCTTCCATGGCCAAATACTTCGCTACGGAGGCGGGAGAACGGGCCTGCTACAACGCCATCCAGATCCTCGGCGGTTACGGCTACACTAAGGAATTCCCAGTGGAACGCCATGCACGCGACGTCAGGATAACCTCAATTTACGAAGGGACTAACCAGATCCAGCGCGTCATCATCGCCCGGGACATCCTGAGTAAATTGAAGTAACCAACGACCCTATTCCTATCCCCGCCCTTCCCCTCCGCACCAGGAACGGCGGTAGGGGTTCGGGGATGATCTCCATCAAAATGACCACCACGTCTATTACCGGATGATGGAGACATCCAAATGACAATGACATATCGCGGGCGGACCAGGATAATATCGCCATTCGATCTCGATGGCGAAGGTGACAGCGAAGGAAAAGATTCTCTATCGCGGGTAAGACAGTGCCCGCATCCGTATCCACGCCCCCGCCCTCCCCAAAAGAGGCGGGGGCATTATTTTTACCCCTGTGGAGGAGGTGGAAGCTATGTCTTTTGAAACCATTCTAACCGACCTGAACAATGAAGGCCTCGCTGTCCTGACCCTCAATCGTCCCGACAAGCGCAATGCCGTCTCCATCCAAATGCGTCGGGAGATATCATCCTGCCTGACCGCCTGGAAAGCCGATCCAGCCGTCCGCGTCATAGTCCTGACCGGGTCCGGCGACGCCTTTACCGCGGGATTCGATCTCGGTGAATTCAAGATACCCGCCCTGATCCACGATCTCTATTCAACCTCATCGGCATATCACAGGGATATATGGTATTTCCCCAAGCCGACCATCGCAGCCGTCAACGGTCCCGCCCTGGCAGGTGGATTCGACCTCGTAAAACTTTGCGACATCCGCATCTGCAGCCCCGAAGCCCGTTTCGGCCATCCAGAGATCAAGTTCGGTTCTCCTACCCTGTTCACCCCCCTGAAGTGGATCATCGGCGCCGGTTTGGCCCGTGAACTGTGCCTCTCCGGAAGGATCATCGACGGCGCCGAGGCATATAGAATCGGTCTTGTCAACGAGTTGGTCGCAACGGATAGACTGCTTGCACGCGCCCGGGAACTTGCCGGAAAAATAATGGAAGCCCCGCAGCCTGCCCTTGAGAAAACCAAGAGCTTCTTCCTCGACAACGCGGAGCTGGGCTTCGAGGCGTCCTTTTCCATCGAGCACGACAAGGGCTTTCAGGCATTTCTTTTGAAGATGGCGGCGGAAGCTCTGCAATAAAGCAAAAACCCCCTGAAGACCGGTTCATCAGGGGGTTTTCTTATGGGGACACA
>CAZNDG010000056.1:0-16517 GCA_964571695.1 uncultured Syntrophus sp. | reverse complement strand
TTATCAATAATGAATGCCTTTTTTAAACAAATGGTTATTGGCATTTTCATGTAAACATATATCGAACTGTTGCATCGCTTTGTTGCGCATTTCAGCAGGAGTCATCATTCATGCTCCTTTCTTGATTCCCGCAATCCTCACGCTTGAGACGCAGTCTGCCGCCTGATGGGCCGGCTCTTCAAGGGAAAGATCGACGGATTCTGCGAGTCCCGCCACCATCGGATCGGTGGTCAGGCAATCCACGGGAAAGGGTGCCTCGCTCTGAACCAAAATGCTTTCGAAACCGGCCTCCCGCATTTCTTGCAGGTAATCCTCCTTGAGGGAGGCGCCGGCTACGCATCCTATATAAGCAGCGATGGAATTCTTGATAGAGTACGGCAGGGGCCTCTTAAGGACGATATCGGAGACCATGAGTCTCCCCCCCGGTTTCAGGACCCGGAATGCCTCCCGGAAGACCTTGCTCTTATTGGGGGCCAGATTGATGACGCAGTTGGAAATGATGACATCGATGCTCCCGTCTGCGACGGGCAGGTGCTCGATGTCTCCAAGCCGGAACTGGACATTGTCAATGCTGATCTTCCTGGCGTTCTCCGTAGCTTTTTCAATCATTTCCGGCGTCATGTCCACACCGATAACCTTCCCTTCCCGACCAACCTGTCGGGCAGCCAGGAAGCAGTCGAATCCTGCCCCGCTGCCCAGGTCGAGAACCGTTTCACCTGCCTTGAGCGATGCGAGGGCAATGGGATTTCCACAGCCGAGACCCAGGTTGGCCCCATCGGGTGTGGAACTGAGATCTTGGTCCGAATAGCCGATGCGCCGACCACTCTGCACGAGAGAGCTATCGTCGCCGCAACATGACGCCGCCGAGCAGCAGGATCCGGATGTCGTGGCAATGTTTCCGTATTTTTCCCGAACTACTTCCTTGATGTCTTTTCCATTCATCTTACTTAACCTCCCGGCGATTATCTTAACTGTTTCCGCCCATCTTCAGGATAGGTTCCAGTAATCCCCTTACTTGATCCGCCAAGGCATCGGCTGGAAATAGGGTAAGACAGCAGATCCGGCCGTCTTTTTCCCAGCTTACCAGCGCCAGCTTACCCCCCGGCGCCAGCCCGATGCGATCCCGCACATCCTTCGGCAAAACCATCTGTCCCTTTTCGTCAACGGATATAAGTGACTCGACGCGGCAGGAATTAGTATTTTCCGAGGCAGGACAGCAAGTTTCATCTTTCTTTTTATTCGCCATGACATTTACTCCTAACAAAAATATTTGAATTTTAAGTTTAATAAGAATAATCAGAAAATAATGAATTTGTCAAGTTTTTCACAAAGCAAAGTTTATTTTTTCAAAACCCTGTACCCTTTTCCTACCGCATACGTCTAAAGAGTCAGACAGTGTGAAAAGGAGGATAGCGGGCATGAAAATGAACAAAAATGTTGGCGTTGCAGATCTCATCATCCGAGTGGTCATGGGAGTATCTTTGGTAATCGTTGGGATAATCATCGTAAAAGGGACGGCAGGTTTGATCTTTGTTGCCTTGAGCATCCGCTTCTGGCCTCAGCGCTCCTTGGTTTATGTCCGGGGTGCACACTATTGGGATTGTCCACAAAAAAAGAAAACGATTGCCGTTAGGAAAACATAATCGAAAGAAGTTGCCATGTTTGAATGGTGCAGAGAAGAAATTACCCAGAAAAAGTGAGGTCAATGATCATGGACGAGAAGGTCAAGAAGCCAATCGCCGTAGGAGCATCGGCGGGGGCCAATTGCTGTACCATAATCCGCCTTATGTCGAAGGAAAAATATTCAGCACCTTTAATCTTTTCTCTCGCGCCTACATAACCCTTCGATCGGTAACTGAATATTTTGTTGACATCTCGCTTTGTTCTTCCTAAGCTCCTTGCCGGGAAAGGCTGTCCGCCGTCGAGATAGCCCGGCTGGAGAACCTCCAGCGCCAGGACCTGACGGCCGTCGAGGAGGCGTAGGCCCTGGGCCGCCTCGTGGCGTCCACGAACTACGAGACCTTTGAAAAATGGCTTCGCCGCGGCTCAGAAATCTTTTTCGCCTCTGAATGGGTAACGTATAAACCTTATTCATTAGCAAGCGTTAAGTTCAATCACGCAACGGCGAAAAACATTTGATTTGCCGCTTGCGAACCATTTTTCCACAGTTATGCAAAGCTCTCACTATACCCACGATCAGGCCGCGGCGGTCATCGGCAAGAGCCGTCAGGCGGTGTCGGATATCCTGTCCCTGAACCGCCTTCCCCATGAGATTCGCGGCGATTGCCGGGGCAATGCCCAATGCCCCCGGGCGATCCTCATCGAGATCGCCCGGAAGAAGCAGCAACGCTCCATGATCAACCTCTATGAGAAATACAAGGCCAGCGGCCTGACCAGCGGCCTGCTCCGCAAAGAGCGCCAGTCCCACGAGGCGCCGATGGTACTGGGGGCTGTCAAAGGCGCCGTGAAGAAGCTGCGGGCCATTCCGGGACGGATCAAGAAGCTGGAGATCGCCGCCCTGGAAGCGTAGGAGAAGGCCCGCCTTGCTGGCGAAATCGATCAATACGTCCTGGAACTGGAGGCTCGCCTAAACAAGATCATCTCCCGGCTGGAGCCCCGGAGACTGTCCTGAAGGCGGTGTGGCGGCGTGGGGATAGGAAGGGGTCAGGAAGAGATGAAAGCGGGGCGTAACATTGTCAATTAACTTATTATATCGAATAGTTATCCTCTGCCGGTGCGCCGGCGGAGTTTTTCCGGCGGGCGGGATCAGTATGTGGCGGCAAGATCTTCACTTGCGGCAAGGGATGTGACATGCCTGGATGTGAAAAATGCTGTCGTTTGGAAATTGTCGGTGCATGTTGTGGCTGTGCCTGGCCTCCTTTCGGACGCCGCCAACACCTGTCAAATCCGATGATCAATCCTAATGCCCGGTTGCGATCGGAAGCACCCGACCATTCAAAACATTGAAAAACATCAATTTAAATCAGGAGGCATTATCATGGCAAAAAAGGTTCTCGTAATACTGGGGAGTCCAAGGAGGAAAGGCAACAGCGCCATATTGGCGGAACAGATAACCAAAGGGGCAAAATCCGCCCAGGCAAAAGTTGAGACAATCTATTTGCAGGAAAAGAGCATTGCTCCCTGCAAAGCCTGTTTCACTTGTCAGAAGAAGGGCAGTAAGGGTTGCGCCATTAAGGATGATATGCAGGAAATCTATCCAAAACTTCTTGAAGCTGATGCCTGGGTGATTGCCAGTCCTGTTTATTGGTTTACCATGTCGGCTCAGACCAAAATATTCATGGATAGATGTTTTGGGTTGCCTGCTTACCAGAGCGATCCATTCAAAGGCAAACGTATCGCCATTGCCATGACCTATGGTGGTGAGGATCCCTTTGATTCGGGATGCGTCAATGCCCTGAGGACATTTCAGGATGCCTTTGGATACGTAGAAGCCAAGATTGTCGGTATGGTCTATGGATGCGCCATGGATGCCGGCCAGATCAAGTTAAATGAAAAGGTTATGCAAGAAGCCCTTGAACTGGGAAAGAACCTGGCGGCAGTTTGAACTGGGTGGGATAACCAGGCATGGATGACTTCAGAAAATAAAAGCACAGACAGCATGCCAACCAGAGATGACTGCAGCATATCTTGATTCAGTATTCCATGATTGATTTTGATAATCTCGGCAACTATCGCCATCCGATGAAATCTGATCATATGTTAGGCCGGAGCGCCGAAGGCGCTCCGGCCTAACATATAGATTATTACGTGTGGAATCTACTCAAGTGCGGGGGATGTGTCAAAGCAAGATTTGACCACGGCCGGAACAACATAGAGAAATAGTCATAGCGGTCACCGAAAGGGGACCAGAGCCGGATGCCCCCGGTGGATTCCAATACAGGATGACCGTCAGAACACGCGCGGTTTCCCGGCCCCAGTGGGAGGATTGGTCAGGGATTCGCCGCCTGGCCCGCATCGAGCCATTCGGCGAGCATGGCGGCATGGCCATCATCCAGGAAACGCTTGGAGTAGAGGTAGTTTCCCCCCTTGGCGGCGGACGTGGCGGCAATATCTTCAAATCCTGCCGTTTGGGCCATCAGGTCCAGATATGTCCGCATCCCTTCTTCGTTGAAGAGGAAGGGCGGTTCGGCAAATATGTCCACTGCCAGGGGCCGCCGGTAAGCGCCGGTGTAATCACGGACGGTCGCGGCGATGAGTTGCAGGGGGCCGGCCAGTTTATGGACCAGGATCCGGGCGTAAGCCTCGGTGAGGTAAAGGGAGGAGTAATAGTACCGTGGCCCGGCACCGCTGTTTTTTGAACAAGAATCAGCTTCGCTGATTTCCCGGAGGTCATCGTTTGCCTCCAAAAGGCGGACGAGGAGGGCGGCGCCGGCCTCTCCGTTGTCTCCGGTCTCCCCGGCGTTCCCGGCTTTTGTAGCGTCGGTAACGGCAAGATTTTCCGCGGTGATCAAGTCACTCAGTTCGGCCCCGGAGATCAGTTCGGCGGCGGCGCTCCTTTCCCGAATCAGTGCGGCCGCCCGCTCCACCCAGGTTTCTCTCCCGCCGGTATTATCACCCTTTCCAGTCATAATATCCTGCTTCCAGTTCTCTCGTCCCGGCCCGGCAGGGTTTCACACAACCCTGCTTAATGATTCTGTTCTGCCGCACTTTTCGCGCTCTTAGACCCTTCCTCACGAACCCGTCATCCCGTCCCGGCATTTCCCTGTCTGTCCTTGCTTTCAAATCCAAATGCTTTTCTATGTACAAGATTTCATTCATTATTGACTTCATTCACCAATAATTTTCCTCTTCTTCAGCAATTAAGGTGGGGATGAGTCTTTCATTTCATGAACATTAAACTTCACTTTCATCCCCTTTGTGGCGGAACACCGTCATGACAGTTTCACCGCGGCATCAGATCCTGCCCGGCCAGGGCGGCGCCCACGCCATCCAGGCCAAATTTAGCGTAGGTAGCGCGAGTCGGCGCCCCTGTCGCCTTGTCCCAGCCCAGCTCGTCATAAAACATGTCCAGGGCCGTCCGGACGTCCTCGTGATCCATCCGGGTCGTGCCTTTGGTGAAGGGGGGCTTGCTGGATTTGTCGTTAAAGACCCAGGCGGGAATCCTGTCATGGCGGTCCCGCATCTCCTTCGTCCCCATGCCGCGGATCGTCAGGGCCCGGTGGAGGAGAAAGATGCGCATCCCGACATCGTCCAATCCCTTCCGGTCCTTGTCGTCCCCCGTGGCCAGAGTGTAGAGCATCGATTCCAGGGAGTTGTCGCCCCGATAGCCCCGCTCCCGAAGCGGCGAGGCCACCCAGGGCCCCATCCAGTTGCACAGGGGGAGGGAATCATGGAGCTCCTTGCGGAGAAGAGACCATATGGCCATCCGCGCCTTGGCGGGATGCATGGGCCGGTAGTCCCCCAGGGCATCCACCGCCTCGGGGCCGCCCCAGAGATCGGCGGCCAGTTCCTTCTGGAGGGGCAGGGGGAGCCCGTTGCGGAGGAAGTTGGTATGGGAGTGGCACTGGGCGTCGCGGTTGTAGATCAGATTGATGAGGAGACCGCACTGCCCCGTCTCTTCCGAGGCGTGGTGCTTGGCATGGCCCAGCTTCCAGTAGGCGACGTCCTTGTCCTTTTCCCACTCCCCCTCGGAAATTCCCCAGCGCTCCAGGAGATACCCCGTCCCCAGGCCCAGCGCCGTGGCCAGTTCGCCGTCTTTCCGCGCTATCCGGGGCAAGAGCTCGAAAAGGAAGGCGGGATCTCCCTCCTCGTATTTCTTCCAGGAGTAACTCAGGAACTCCCGGCTGCCCAGCTTCTTCTCGATGATCCCGTCATAGTAGAGTTTTTTGAAGTCCCGCTGCAACTGACCGTAATTGCTCCAGATGCCCAGGTCGTCGGCGAGGTGCATGCCGACCATGCAGGCCTCCAGGCTGGTCTTTCCTTTGAGGCCGTCTGGCAGTTTTTTGAAGAAAGTGGCGCCGAAGAGGAGTCCCACACAGGTATTTTGCCCCACCTCGGGAATGCCGTATTTAGCGGCGACGGACGGCACCTTCAGGATGGTATGACAGCGGATGGGGCAGCTCGTGCAGCCGTTTCCCCGGACAGTATGATTCCAGGCGTTGTCGCCGAGGAAAAAGGCGGCGACATTGGACCGGTATGCAATCCGGTTCATGTCCCGGGGGTCGCAGGTCCCGGTGTCCACCCGATGGGATGCCGCGCCCCAGTTACGGCCCCGGGAGGCGTTCCACCGCGACGCCGGATCGTAATGCTCCGCCCAGGGCTGGGGCGAGTTGGGAACGACATGCTGGTTGTTGCCGCCGATAATGGCCAGATGGTAATTGATCAGCTTTTCCCAATCCTCTTTTTTGCCGGCGATCCGGATGCTCCCCGTACCCCGAATGCCGATGGCCTTGAGGTTCTTGGACCCCAGCACGGATCCTACGCCGCCGGCGGAGTGGGAAACGTCGTTCACCACGACGGACAGGGGGACGAGGTTCTCCCCCGCCGGGCCGATGGCGGCCACCACTGCGTCCGGCCCCATGATCTCGGCAATGGCTGCCGTCGCCGCACGGATTCCTTGGCCCCAGATCCGGCGGGCATCGTGGATCTCGACCTTTTGATTTTCGATCATAAGCCACACGGGACGGACCGCCTTCCCCTGAATGACGACGGCGTCGTAGCCGGCGTACTTGAGCTTCGCGGCAAACTGCCCGCCCATGTGCCCCGATGCCACGAGGGGGATGGGCCAGCAGAGAGGCCAGAGGGTCGTGATGGCCGTCCGGCCGCTGCAAGGGGCTCCTGTGCCCGCCAGAGGCCCCACGGCAAAGACGATCCTGTTTTCCGGATCGTAGGGCTTCGTCCCCGGGGGGACCTCATCCCACATCACCTTGTAGCCGATCCCCGTGCCGCCCAGATAATCCTTATAGCGGGCGATGGTGTCCTCGGTCCAGATCCGGCCCGTCGCCAGATCGACCCGCAGGACCCTGCCGGTCCAACCTCCGTACCTGCTCATTTCCGTTTCCTTTCCATCTGAAAATGTTTGCCTAAATAATATTATTCATTGAGAATATTTAACATGCTTCCCCGCAATTGTCTGGTTGGGAAGAGCTTCGGAAATGGTCCTTTCCCTTTGTGACGGGACAACGTCATGAGCGTTTCATGTCTTATTCGTTCCCCTCCTGTCCCGGAGTCTGTTCCGTTTCTTCATAGCCGGTGATCATCGCCCGGGTGTGGGAGAAGAACGTCTCCCCAAGGGTGGCCATATAGAGATGGACGTTGAGGTAGAGGATCAGCAGATAGGAGCAAAGGGTGTGGACCGCGCCCAGAAAGCCGATCAGTTCCCCCGCCAGCAGCCGGTCCCGGAGGGGGGGGATATTCATGAAGAGGAGCCCCGTGACGATCTGGATGGGGAGCATAATGAACATGACGGCATTATAGGCGATCTTTTGCAGGGGATTGAACTTGGCTTCGGGAGTGGCCGGGAAGGGGTTCGCTCCCCCGGTGAAAATGGCGCCGAGGTAATAGCGGGCCTGTACGGCCATGCCCCGGAGATCCCCCCTTTTGATCCCGTAGTGGCGCCGCAGATTGCCGCTCTCGACGGAATAGACGAACCAGAAGATGGAGACGGGGATCAGCGCCAGGCCCAACCCCTTATGCCACAGGAGCGCCTGGTCATGCGGCGTAAGGGCGGCGATCCCGTGGAAACGGAGATACAGGCCGGTCATGATGAGCGCCATGACGATGACGGCGTTCAGCCAATGCCAGATCCGCAGTGCCGGGGGATGAAGATAAGGGCGGTTCATTTTCTCAGAAACTTCCGGAGGAGCGCATGGATCAATACCGCCCCGATGGTCAACGGTACGAGGAACGTCCCGGCCATGTCGATCCACTTGAAACCGATTTCTCCCGCCGGGCGCCCGCCCCCGCCGCCGTTCCACAGTCCTCGGAGCAGGGCGCCGATCTCTCGGACATTCCGCACCTGGCCGGGGAGGTGGCATTCCTGGCAGCCCACGGTGCGCTCGGGAATCAGTGGGGGGTGATAGGGACGACGAAGGGGGATCCTTCCGGTCAGGTCGTACCAGGATACATAGCGCAGGGCCCCGGACGGACAGGCCGCCACGCATTTCGGCTTCCCTTGGCAGAGGTGGCACTTGCTTGCCTTCCGGCTTTCGGGATCGAAGGTGATCATCTCCCAGGGACAGGCCCGGAGGCATATCCCGCAGCCCGTACATCTCTCCGGATCCACCACCCGGGCCTTGGTTCCGGGCGATACGACGATGGCGCCTTCCGGGCACATGTTAGCGCAGGGCACGGGATGGGGGCATTGCCGGCAGAGGTCCTGGATGATTAGCCCGTCGCCCATATTGCCGTGGCCGACCCGCCAGATCGCCGGGGCCAGGGGGCCGAAATTCAGGTTGCGGTCCACCTTGATGCGCGCCAGCGACGGCGCCGCCTTGCCGTCGTTGAATTCCGTGCAGGCCAGCTCGCAGCGGCCGCAGCCGACGCAAAGGACCGGATCGGCAACGATCATCCCCTGGGCCTGTTCCATGATGATCAGGGGCCGGTCGTATCCCCGGGCCAATACCTCCTCCAGGGCGTAGAGGCCAAGAAGGGAGGACCCGCCCCAGATCAGGGTTTGCCGGCGGGTACAGGAAAGGGGCGGCCCGGGAGCGTCGGCGGCCCGGCGGGATCCGATTCCTTCAGAAACGCGTTTGGTTTTCAATTTCTTTTGCCTACCCTCTGTTCAGCATGTACAGCCTTGTTGTCGCGGGTTTATATAACATAAAAAACCCGCTGCAAAAACCATAAACAATCGTAAATCACAACGTAAATTTTTATAGATCATCTTCGGCGTTATGCTGACTATTGTGGGAGGCGGCATGGCGTCAGGGTTGATTTGAGGCGACTCATTTGTGATGCCGGATAAAGGGTTCCGTGTGCTGGTGATCACCGGCGTTCCGCGACCAGGCCCTCGTTGTGGTCGCCGCTCCGACAACAGCCAAAGCCGATATCGTGATTCGTACCGCCATAAAAGCGGGCGGCGATTATCTCGATATACAGCCCGCGGGCCGGTACTTTGGATTATGGGGCACATCGTCGATCTCATACGCCTTCTGAAAGACATGGCCAAAGTGGGTGTAATGTTCACCTCTTCGATTCAGTAACGGGGGAAGCGAGCTTGTCGGGGTAGATCGCTGGGTTGAATCGACGTTGATATTTGAACGGAAGAAAGCGCCCTGCATATGTTAAATATCGCATAATTTACAAGCATCTCGATCTCTGGTATGACCGGGGCGTCAATTCAGCGAAGCTGAATCCTGTTCACAATTCAGTGAAGCTGAATCCTGTTCGAGAGCTCTGCATAACTGCGGAAAAATGGTTCGCAAGCGGCGAATCAAATGTTTTTCGCCGTTGCGTGATTGAACTTAACGCTTGGTAATGAATAAGGTTTATACGTTACCCATTCAGAGGCGAAAAAGATTTCTGAGCCGCGGCGAAGCCATTTTTCAGAGGTCTCTGTTCATAATTCAGCGAAGTGGAATAATGTTCACAATTGCCCGGTCGGGGCAAAAATTCATTGCTGGCGTACCGCCAGGGAAAAGGATGCGATTATGGCTGAAGACATCAAATGGTTCAAGACCCACTGCGCCCGCTGGGATCATGGCGGCTGTGCCCTCCTCGTCGGCGTGGAGGGCGGAAAGATAACAAAGATAAAGGGGGATCCGGACGGCTACCTGAACAAGGGCTATACCTGCCCCAAGGGCCGCCTTTCCGCCGAACGGCTCGATCATCCCGACCGTCTTCAATACCCCGTAAAAAGGGTAGGGGAGCGAGGGTCGGGGAAATGGCAGCGCCTCTCCTGGGCGGATGCCCTGGCGGAAACGGCGGCGGGGCTCAATAAGGTCAAAGAGCAATACGGGGCCAAAGGCGTCGCCTTCGGCGTCGGCATGCCCAAGGGGCTGGAACATTTCGTCCTCATCCGCCTCGCCAATCTCTTCGGCTCCCCCAACGTCATCGCCTCCCAGGATGTCTGCCACGCCCCCCGGGAGATCACCGGGGTCCATACCTGCGGTTTCTATCCCGTGGCGGATCTCCACAATCCCACGAAGCTGGTCATGCTCTTTGCCAGCAACCCCGCCGCCACCAACGAGGAAGGCCAGATCTGCAGCAACCTCGACCAGCAGTTGAAAAACGGCGCGGAACTCATCGTCGTCGATCCCCGGCGGATCGACTATGCCAAGAAGGCCGGCCTCTGGCTCCGCCTGCGCCCCGGGACGGCCCACGCCCTGGTATTGGGCATGCTGAACGTGGTTATTACGGAAGGACTTTACGATCAGGAATTCGTGGCGAAGTGGACCCACGGATTTGAGGATCTAACTGGGCAGGTCAAGGATTATCCCCCGGAAAAGGTGGCCGAAATCACCTGGGTCCCGGCGGAGGACATCCGCGCCGCCGCCCGGAAATACGCCGCCGCCAAGCCCGCGGCCATCCAGTGGGGAAATCCCGTCGAACATGATGTGAACGCCTTCCACGTCATCCGGGGACTCTTGTGCCTCATGGCCATCTGCGGGAATCTCGAAGTGGCGGGGGGCAATGTGAACGCTTACGATCCAAAGATCATGGGTCTGGGACCCTTTGTCCGCGCCGACCTCATTCCCGACAAGCCCAAGGAGATGATCAGCCGCCATTACGGAGTCATCCCCCGCCTGATGACCATCGCCCCCGCCTTCTTCCGCCGGGCGATCCTCGAGGATGTCCCCTATCCCGTCCGGGGCTACTATGCCATGTGCACCAACCCCCTGGTGGCCTGGGCGGACAGCAAAAAGACCTATGAAGCCTTCCGGAAGCTCGACTTCATGGCCGTCGCCGACCTGTTCATGACGCCTACCGCCGCCATGGCGGATATCGTCTTCCCTGTGGCCCATCAGTTCGAGATGAACGATATCGGCCATTACGGCATCGGCCACGGCATGATCACCGCCCGGCCCAAGATCGTCGAGCCGCCGCCGGAGTGCTGGCCGGATATGAAGATCATGAACGAGCTGGGCAAGCTCGTGAGCCCCCCGGAACTATGGAAAGAGGATCATGAGGAGTTCCTCGCCGATGTCCTCCAGCCCAGCGGTCTTACCTACGAGCAGTTCTGTGAAAAAGGTTATCTGAAGGGCCCCGACCGTTTCAAGCTTTATGAGGAAAAGGGCTTCCGGACCCCCACGGGGAAGGTGGAGTTGCGCCTCAACACGGCGGAAAAATTCAAGCTCCCCGCCCTGCCCGCATATGACGGCTTGCCCGAAGCGGAAGATCCAGATTTTCCCCTCATCCTCATCAGCGCCAAGAGTCCCAACTATCTCATCTCCTCCTATCGCTGGGTGAAGAAGGCGCGGGAGCGCGAACCGGAGCCCGTGGTCGAGATCCATCCCGAGACCGCCGCCCGCTACGGCATCGCCGACGGCGACGAGGTCCGCATCGAGACCAAATACGGCGCCATCGTTCAAAAGGCCTTGATCACCGACATCGTGGATCCCCGGGTAGTCAGCGCCGCCATCGGCTGGTGGTTCCCCGAAGGAGACCCGGCGCGCCAGTATGACTGGGACAAGGCCAACTTCAACGTCCTTACTTCCGTAGATAAACTGGGCAAGGAATACGGGACGCCCAACCTGAAAAACATCGGCTGCCGGATCGTCAAGGCATGACCGCCGGCGCCGCCGCAGTATCATGACCGGGGGCGGGGAGGGCCAGACCATGGTCCTCCCTGCCCCTACCGGTCGCGCTTCCACGCCTCCACCCCCTCCCATGTTTAGGATTCCCGCCGTCGGCGGTCCGGATGAGTAGGGAGACTCATACAAAGACGGATGACCCGCGGGGCCATCTGTGAACCTCTTCACAAAAGGTATGTGATATTAATCACATATCACCTTTATGCCCTTGACTTGACTGTTCCATTTTCCTATCCTGGCAACCGCCTGGGAACGAATTGCCGCTGTTGCCCGGCCTGGCCGCCACCCCGGTTTTTTTATGACGGTGCGCTATGGCGTGCGGGCGGGGACAGGCTAAAGAAAGGAAAGGAATATGGCTATTGCCCTGGCGGCATCACAGGATCATATCGCCTCATTTTTCGGCTCCGCCGATTCTTTAGTGGTCATCGACGCCCGCGTCTCCGGACAGCGGCGGGTCGAAGCCATGCCGGCAGCCATGACCGCAATGCAGATGCAGGCGATATTGAGGTCATGGGATGTCAATGTCATTCTCTGCGGCGCCATCGCCACGATCACCCAAAAATCCATCGAGGAGGCGGGAATCGTCGTCATACCCTTCCTCAGGGGAAAGCTCGCCGACGTCGAGACCGGTTTTTTCACCGGCCGCCTCGATGAACCAATTTTCTATCTGCCCGGATGCCACCGGGGATGGAACCCTCTGGTTTTAGACTGTTATCTCTCCGATAAATCCCATATGTCATAAATGACATAACAACTTGAAATCATTGGTTTTATGATCAAAAAGATCTTGACACCAATGGTCGTTGCATATATACGAAACCGGTTATTTCAGGCCTTCTGGAAAACCGAGTGCATCATCTCGCCGGGCCGTTTTTTCTAAAGTTATCTTGGAAGGAAAAGCGGACGCTGGGTGCGGCTGGAAACGGCGGTGCCACACATGCTTGGAAAGGACGAGTCGATGGACGGGATCTTGTAAGTAAATATCTGAGAAAGGAGCGCAATTTTATGGATGTCAGCAGAAGAGGTTTCTTGAAGATCTCGGGCGCGGTGCTGGCTGTTAGCGGTCTGGGCGTCAGTTTGAAGCCCGTCTCCGCCTATGCTCAACCCCTGAAGATCAAGTATGCCAAAGAGACCACGACGATCTGCCCATACTGTTCCGTCGGTTGCAGCATCATCGTTTCCGTACGACAAGGCAAGGTTGTCAACACGGAAGGCGATCCGGACAGTCCAATCAACAAGGGATCGCTGTGCAGTAAGGGTGGTTCCATCTATCAGATGGCCGTCAACGAGAACCGTCTGGGCAAACCCCTTTATCGAGAACCCTATGGTACGGAATGGAAAGAAGTTGACTGGGAATGGGCTTTCGAGAAGATTGCGGAGAATATCAAGAACAGCAGAGATGCCAGCTTCAAGGTCACCAACGAAAAGGGCGAACTCGTCAATCGGACTGAGGGGATTGCTTCCGTAGGCAGCGCCGCCATGGACCTCGAAGAATGCTTTACCTACCAAAAATTCTTAAGGAGCTTGGGTCTGGTCTATATTGAACACCAGGCCCGGATCTGACACAGCCCAACTGTACCGGCTCTGGCAGAGTCGTTCGGACGCGGCGCAATGACGAATCACTGGGTCGACTTCCGCAATGCGGATGTGATCCTGATCATGGGAAGCAACCCCGCTTCCAATCACCCGGTTTCCTTCAAGTGGATCCAGGAAGCCATTGACAAGAGAGGCGCCAGACTGCTGTGCGTTGACCCAAGGTTCACCCAGTCGGCGGCCAAGGCCCATGTTTACGCACCCATCCGCTCGGGGACGGACATCGCCTTCCTCGGCGGCATGATCAAGTACATCATCGACAACAACCTCTTCTTTGACGAGTATGTAAAGAACTATACCAACGCCTCCTTCCTGGTGAATCCCGCCTTCAAGCTCCCCGGGGACAACAACGGCGTCTTCTCGGGTCTGGAAGGGGCCAAGTACAACAAGGAGACCTGGGCCTATCAGGCGGGCAAGGACGGCGTGATCCTCAAGGATCCCACCCTTCAGGACCCGAACTGCGTTTTCCAGCTCCTGAAGAAGCATTATTCCCGCTATACCCCGGAACTGGTCACGAAGATTACGGGAACGCCCACGGACAAGCTCATTGAGATCTACAAGGAATACGCCTCCACGGGCCGTCCGGACCGGGCGGGCGTGGAACTTTACGCTATGGGCTGGACCCAGCATACCGTAGGCACCCAGAACATCCGGACGATGTGCATGATCCAGTTGCTCCTTGGCAACATGGGCATCGCCGGCGGCGGCGTGGCGGCCATGCGGGGCGAATCAAACGTCCAGGGCTCCACGGACCATGGCCTCCTCTTCCACATCTGGCCGGGCTATCTGGGAACCGCCACGGGATCTCTCAAGACCCTGAAGGATTACAACGAGAAGCGGACACCGAAGACGAACGAAAAGAACAGCCTCAACTGGTGGAAGAATTTCCCTAAATACTCCGCGAGCTTCCTACGGTCCATGTTCGGACTGAACGCCTCTCTGGAAGAGTCCTATGCCATGATGCCAAAACTCGACGACGGCGCCAACTACTCCTGGCTGACAATCTTCGACCAGATGTATAAGGGGAAATTCACCGGCTTCTTCGCTTGGGGTATGAACCCGGCGTGTAGCGGAGCCCATTCCAACAAGGTCCGCCAGGCCCTTACGAAAGTGGATTGGATGGTCAATGTCAATCTCTTCGACAACGAAACCGGTTCCTTCTGGCGCGGTCCCGGAATGGATCCCACGAAGATCAAAACGGAAGTCTTTATGCTGCCCTGCGCCGCCTCCATCGAGAAGGAAGGAAGCCTGGCCAACAGCGGCCGGCTGCAGCAGTGGCGCTACAAGGCAGTCAATCCGCCCGGGGTGGCTCTTCCCGACGGCGACATCATGAGCGAGATCTTCTTCAAGGTCAAAGAACTATACGCCAAGCAGACCGGCGCCTTCAAAGACCCCATCATGAAACTCACCTGGCCTTACGGTAAGAAGACCGTTGCCGGTCATTTCCACTATGATCCCCGGATGGTGGCCGCCGAAATCAACGGCTTCTTCCTGGAAGACAAGAAGGTGGAAATCCCCAACAAGAAAGGGGAGTTCAAGGAGTTCAAAAAGGGCGATCTGGTACCGACCTTTGCCTGGCTCCAGGATGACGGTTCCACATCATCGGGTTGCTGGGTTTATTGCGGTTCGGTCTCCGACAAGGGCATTCTGCCCATGCGCCGGGGGCTGAAGGATCCCACGGGGATCGGTATTTATCCTGAATGGTCCTGGTCTTGGCCGGTGAACCGCCGGATCATCTATAACGGCGCCTCCGTGGATCTCAACGGCAAGCCCTGGGATCCCAAACGGGCGGTTATATCCTGGGACGGCAGCAAGTGGGTCGGCGACGTACCCGACGGCGCCGGCGATCCAGGTTCGGGAAGACCACCCTTCATCATGAAGCCCGACGGCGTGGCCAGCATCTTCGGGCCGGGCCTTGCCGATGGTCCCTTCCCCGAGCACTACGAACCTCTGGAGTGCCCGGTGGAAAAGAATCTTCTGTCACCCCAGAAAAACAACCCGGCGGTCAAGCGTTTCGACAAGCCCGGAGTGGGCTCCGATCTGGATGTCTATTCTGGTGTTGACAGTTGCGATCCCCGCTTCCCCTTCATCTGCTCCACCTACCGGGTGAGCGAGCACTGGCAGACCGGCGTTCTGACCCGCTGGTGCCCCTGGCTGGCGGAGATGCAGCCGGGGATGTTCTGTGAGATGAGCGTGGAACTGGCACGGGAGAAGGGCATCGTGAACGGCAACAAGGTGATCGTGAAATCGCCCCGCGGTCAGGTGGAGTGCACGGCTATCGTCACGCCCCGTTTCAAGCCCTTCAATATCGACGGGAATACCGTTCATCAGGTAGGCATCCCCTGGCATTTCGGGTGGATCACGACGAAGGACCGGAAGTACAAGCCAGGCGACAAGAAGGCCGAGGTCTTTACCTTCGGCGATGCAGCGAACCTGCTGACGCCGACCATTGGCGATGCCAATACCATGATTCCTGAGAGCAAGGCCTTCATGGTCAATGTGATCAAGAAGTGAGGGGGTGAGTGATAATGGCTGAGAAAGTAAAACTGATCGATGTTTCAAAATGTACGGGCTGCCGGGGTTGCCAGTTGGCCTGCAAACAGTGGAACCAGCAACCGGCAAGACAGACGGAGAATTACGGAACCTACCAGAATCCTCCCGATCTTCAGTGGAATACCTGGACCCTCATCCGGTTCCAGGAGGTGGCCGAGAAGGATAAGCTAAAATGGCTGTTCCGTAAAGACGGCTGCATGCACTGCACCGACGCGGCCTGCGTTAAAGTCTGCCCCAGCGGGGCGCTCCATTACACCGATTTCGGCACCGTGGCCATCAACCACAGCGTTTGCATCGGCTGCAAGGAATGTGTATCCGCGTGTCCCTTCAACATCCCCCGCTACGACCGGGTTACGGATAAAGTTTATAAGTGCGACCTTTGCCTGAGCCGTCTCGAGGCGGATTTAATCCCCGCCTGTGCCAAGGCCTGTCCCACGGGGGCCATAACATTCGGCGACAAGGACAAGATGATCAAGAAGGCCTATGCTCGGGTGAAGGAATTAGGGGGCAACGCCAGCGTCTATGGCGACAAGTTTGTCGGCGGAACGCACGTGATCTATGTCCTCCAGGAAAAACCGAAAGTCTATCAGGAGCTGCCCGACAATCCCAGTGTGCCGTTTACGGTGACGGTCTGGAAGGACATCCTGAAACCGTTGA
>CAZNDG010000055.1:0-17041 GCA_964571695.1 uncultured Syntrophus sp. | reverse complement strand
TAAGCAGCACCTACAGCGGCGCAGACAAGGGCAACTACACGATCACAGACCAGGCCACGACCACGGCGGACATCACGAAGAAGGCCATTGCCGTTACCGGCTTAACCGCTGACAACAAGACCTATGACGGCACCACCGATGTCACCATCGGCAACTGGGGTTCTGTGACCACCGGCGTGGGAACGGAAACCCTGACGTTGAACCACGACACAGCCAGTTTCGACACCAAGAACGTCGGGACCGGCAAGACCGTCACCGCCGTCAACTACAGTCTGACAGACGGCACAAACGGCGGGTTGGCATCCAACTACGATTTGACCAGCACCAGCGCCACCACCACAGCGGACATCACCCCCAAGGCCATCACCATCTCGGGGATTACCGCCTCGAACAAGGTCTATGACGCCAACACCAACGCTGCGGTGGATGCGAGCAAGGCCGCAGGCTGGATCGCAGGCGACGCCCTGTCCGTCTCCGCCACGGGGACCTTCGATACGAAGAACGTGGGAACGAACAAGACCGTCACGTTAAGCAGCAGCTACAGCGGCGCTGACAAGGGCAACTACACGATCACCGACCAGGCGGCGACCACGGCGGACATCACCCCGGCCCCTCTGACGGTGACGGCGAACGATGCATCCAAGACCTATGGGCAGACGATCACTTTCTCCGGAACGGAGTTCATCAGTAACGGACTGATAGGCGGCGAAGCCATCGGCATGGTGACCCTGGCCAGCGCCGGGGCGCCGGCGTCCGCGGGCGTGGCGGACAGTCCGTATGACATTGTGGCCAGCGACGCCGGCGGCGGAACCTTCAGCCCTGGAAATTACACCATCACCTATAAGGACGGTGCCCTTGCGGTCAGCAGGGCAGCCCTGACCGTTACGGCCAACAGTGACACGAAATACTACACCGGCATTGCCTATTCCGGCGGCAACGGCGTTGCCTATACCGGTTTCGTCAATGGTGAGGCCGGCGATGTCCTGGGCGGCGCCCTGACCTACGGGGGAACGAGCCAGGGGGCAATCAGCGCCGGCAACTACAACATCGTTCCCGGCGGCCTTACCTCTAACAACTATCAGATCAGCTTTGCCCAAGGCGTTTTGACCATCAAGGGAAACCCGGTGCAGAAAGAGGCGGAGGCCGTGGAAGCTTACCAGATCAGTAACCAAAACAGCATCAACGGCACCCAGGAGGGTCAGGGCAACAATCCCGGCACGCCCCGTGCGGCGGGCATGGGACCCGGCGCGGGGAGCGGCAACGTCGTTCCGCCGCCGGTCCTTAATCCCCCGGCAACTACCGGCGCGGTGCTTTCGTCCACCAACTTCGCCTCCCCCGTTACCCTGAGCACCTCAGGGCAGACGACCACCATTACGGTCACGGGCGCTACATCCGCCGGTCCCATGAACGAAGTGGGCGCCCTGCCGGTGTTTACCCAAAGCGGCGGGGCACCGCCCGCACTCCAGGGCAACTTCGTGGTACACCAAAATGGAGCCGCCGTGTCGCTCACGCCGACAACTACGACCGGACAGACTTCAGCCGCTCCCGGCACGGACATCTCCACCGGCAAGTCCGCGCCCTTCACTCTCTCCCTGGAAAACGGCATTACCCTCCAGATGACGGCCACGGTCACACCTGACGGTGTCCTGGTCGTCTCTGCCCCGGATACCGCCGGTCATGTGGATGTCCAGCAAGCCATCCTCATGGGCGCCCAGGTGGCAAGACAGGCCCTGCAGGTCGAGTTGAGCAGCCTGTCATCGGCCCTGTTTGTGAGGAACTGAGAGATAGTCCAAAAGATCGTTCGCCCTGTCGTGAGGGATGCGCTTTGTGTGGTCCTTCCACGACGTGATTTCGTCATCAACAGCCGTAACGCTGTTAAAGCGGTCAGCAGGCAGGCCGGTTTGGAGAAATTCATCGGTCTGCACAACGAGAATCAGCTCTTCAACATCCCGGTTCATGAGAAGCGCCCGGCACCGCCTGAAGAGGCTGTGGTAAGGGAAGGAGACTTCAGAACCTGAAGAGTCAATGGTAAGGCTTTCAGATGTGAGAAAACACCGAACACCCTGACAAATGCCCTTCCGGTGCCGCTCTTTTGCCTTATCTATTCCATGTTTTGCGCCCACATAGACATCAATCGGTATGCGTCCGTCTCCTTCGATAAAATCAGCAAAGAATGAAGGGATGTAGGTCCCTGACATCTCACTGTCCCCCAGAGTTGGCGAGAAGTTCATCTCGTTGATGACGGCACCGTTCATGTACCATGGTTCTGTAATGTCCGTGCTGATCATATCGATGCCGGCAATCGACAGACCTAATAATGAGGCGGCCTGCAGCGCAACGGCTATATTCGCCGGATGGATGCTGTGGGTACAATCCTCATCATCGCCGCCCCACTCCGTAGACTCCCTCGGCCTCAGGGGAATCCGTACCCCAGCACCCAGGACCGATTCAAGGGAGTATCCAGCCTTACGGATAGATTCCACAGCCATCGCATCGTCTGGAAAAAACCTTGTTCCCATCCATGGGACTTTGGCGTTTTCGGCCAGGTTCGCCGATCTGATTAGTTCGGCCACCGTCTGCTTGCCGTCGCCGGTTACTCCAACGGGAAGTCTCTTATGCACGTAAAGAACCCGTCCGTTCGCAACCAGGACACGATGACACACGCCCGGCGCTTCTATCTCTATGATGACCTTCTTTATTCTTGAGAGATTTCGAGCCAATCTGAACGATGTGAGAAGCCTTGCCTTATCCTGTACGCCTGTTGTCACCCCCTCGCCCCGGTCAAGGTCTGCCGGCTTTACTACCACGGGGCAGCCAAATCGACGGAATAGGCGAAGGGCATCATCTTCAGATTGGGCAATCCCGTGATCGGGGGCAGGAAGACCTGCCATGCGGAGTAACGCCGCTGTCAATATTTTATCCTGGGCGAATTTAGCGCCGATGAGGCTGTCGTTTTCACAGATACTCCGGTCAAGGCGCCTTGCCTTGCAGCCCCAACCGAGCTGGTACACCCCGCCGCCGATGTGGAAAAAGGGGATGCCCTTATGGTGTGCGGCACGGAGCAACGGGATTGTAGATTTTCCGGAAACGATAATATTTCGTAATGGTCGAATTGCCTGATCTTCGATATCGCCATACAGTTGTTTGATCTGCTGCGGATCGGTTGTGCCGCTCAAAATCGTTTGCACTATTTTGAGTGCCCCATCAACAGCCAGCCGATAGCAGATTTCCGTCGTCTCATCAGTCTCATCAATATTGGCCAGCGCTACAACTACCTGCCATCGTGAGGGTTTTATTCTGTCACGTTCAATTGAAAGTATGGCGCCAGGATCAAATGCAGGGATACCGGCAGCCTGGAACAAATTTTGTATTGTAAGCATACAGCGGTGAACTAAATCAATAACCGAAGCAGACCCGGTTGCCAGATCAGGTTCTGTAAGTAAACAGACGCAAGGCTCCACATCAATTTCCAAAGCCGATTTAAGCCATTTATCAAGGGAAACAACGTTGATATCTTCGGGACAGTCGAGAACCATACTGATTTTTCGTACCGTTTGGCTGAATTGATGCCGGAAACACCCCGTATGACATGTGACTATCTCATTATATCGAACATACCTCCCGTTAAAAGACCCTGTCCTTGAGATCATTTGCCTGAGTCTTTCAAAATTTCCAAGTGATAAAAGATGGGTCTGGATCAATGTCAATATGCCTCTCCGGAAAAGGACAACAATCTCCCTTGCCGGCATTTTGTTCAGCTTCTCTTCATCAACCACGTACAGTCCTTCAAGTCTGTAGCCGTATCCGCCATGGGTTATAGACGGGGAGCTGATCTGCTTCAGCAGTCCGGTGCTCGAGAGTTCTGCGCACAGTTGCGCAGTCCGGCGCAACTCGTTATCGTAGTTATCGAGAAAAGTCCGAATATCAATCAACTGGGGAGTAGGTTCACCATTCTTAAAGAGCAATGAGCCACCTTCGCGATTAAAGCCTTCAAAAGCCTCGTCAATAATTATCGTCAATCCACCATCTTTTTCTCTGGTGGCCGTAAAGGGGTAACATCTAAGGCAGGCCGGTATGTACGGGGCACGCCATATACCCCGCTCATCAACAAAAAGATTTTCGTTTTCCTTCAGGCCCATCAGCACAACAGGCATGTAATGACCATCATTGACAGCGGTGAACAAAATCGGGTAAAAGCGGGCAGAATCAAAGAATTCAACCGTGCATAGTGCCACCGACCGCATGTCTTCGGCAAAACCAAAACCTCGCCTTCCCGGACCGATAATCAGCCCGGAATGAACCTGTATGTTCAATGGCACCGGATTTTTGTAAAACAATGGCGGGGGAAAAGATTTTATACCGTTATCTTTCAATCTTTAGCTTCCAATAATTCTATTAGGAAACAGTCAAGTTAAGTTATCCCGTATTGACTTTTGAGTAACGTGCGTAAACCAAGAAGTCAATGGGCAATATGTCTTGTAACAGACGATCCAGCAAACAAAAGGGTGCATGCATGATAAAAACTTGATTAGATAAGGCTTTCATGGGCGCCCAGGTGGCAAGACAGACCTTGCAGATCGAATTGAGCAGTCGGTCATCGGCCCCGTTCATAGTCGGATGAGTCACGAACAGGGTTGATTAATATTCACCGCAAAGGCAATGTAGGCGCCGTCATGGGAAAGACTGATGTCGATGTCCGTTTGGCGGCCGTAGAGAAATACCCGGGGAGGACCATGAGGGTCGCGAGAAGTGCCGACCCGGCGGATATCCAGGTAGTATGGCGAGGTTCGCAAGGTGCTGGCCAGATGATGAATCGCCGCCCGGCGGACCGCCGCGGACGGATCAAAAGAGGCGGTTCTTTCTTCCTCACGGACCTGGATACTTGGGGACGGAGAGGCGCCGCGGCCGTTATGCCCCCTGCTTCCCGCGGCCAGACAATGGGCACGTTTTGACGAAATCCAGGACACCAGATCCAGGCAGCCCGCCGGGGTATCGATCGATCCGTACTGCTCAGCAGAGGCCGCTGCTCCTTCCGCCGATTCCTGGCTCAAGAGCGGCGGAGTATTCCATCCCGGCTCCGTATTCCCTTCACCTTTATTATGGAACAGGGGATACTGGTACCTCCGGTCATCCCGATTCCGGACTTCAATCCCGTCGTCCGAAAGCAGGACTTCCCAAGGATTGCCGCTGTTTGCGGCCTTTGACGAACCGCCGGTCGAGGCATTTCCCCTGAGGGTCAAGACGCGGTATGACCTGGGAATAAATCCCAATCCCGGCCGTAACTTGACCGCCGCCTTGAAGGCCGCCTCCTTAGCCGCCCAGAGCGTCCAGAGCATCGCGTCGGGATCCGGTGCCGCATCAATTCGCCGCCCTTCCTCCGTCGTGAAGACCCGGTCCCGGAAGCGCCGGTCCCGGAATTTCCCCTTGTTGCCATGATCCGCCAAATCGACGATGTCGTTGCCGATGACCAGCAAAATATTCCTCCTCCATTTTTACGAGACGGGATATGACCTGCCCCGCCAGTTCCCGCTGTCCCCGCAGTCCATCCCTTTCCGGCCGCCGGGGCTGAAAGGCTTCAATATGGACGGTAAATGTCTCTCCCCGGGCAGGCAGATCAGAGTAGCTATCCTGCCGGTCTCCCCGGAGATAGACGCAGAGCACCCGGCAGGAAGGATGATCCTGGATGAAACGGCCGACGCCGTAAGAGAAATTCTCTTTATCCACCCGTCCCGAGCGGGAACGGCCACCCTCGGGAAAGATCATCAAAGCCTGCCGGTTCAGCAGCACCTGGTTGCATTTCTCCATCGTCTCCTGCATCTCCTCCCGGCTCCCGCCCCGGCGGACGGGAATGCATTTCGCCAGATAGCACAGCACCGCCTTCCACAACTGCCGCTGGAAATTTGTCCGTTCGGGAAGGTTCCACGGAACGGCCCTGAAATCGCGCCAATGACTTATCAGGGACATGAGGGAATAAATCATGAGCATGGAATCGATTAGGGTCAGGTGATTCCCACAGATCAGCCAGGGCCCGGGATGCTCTTTCAGCAGTTCCCCCCAGCGGCGGCGCGTCATAGACGGATTCCGAACCCGGTATCTCCGGTATTTCAGGAAGAGAAAATACAGCGGCGCCACAATCCCGACGGTGATACGGGCAAAGAAAGCCTGCCGGATAAGGGATAATCTTACTTCATTCATTTTTTCCACTGCCAAAGGAGCCACCAAATAGGCGCTTTATGAACATAATAAGCTTCGCTCTCGGCCCGGCACATGCCCTTCTCCCTCCTGATCTCCCCGGGTGGCGGAGATAGCTTAACTTGCTCAATTTTTCTTCCCGCACCCGTCCGGATAATACAATGACCGCCGACCATTCGGGACGGATCAGGCAAGCTTTTTCCTGATCAGGCTCACGGCGTCGCCGACGGTGCGGATCTTGTCGGCTTCATCGTCTTCGATGGTGATCCCGAAGACGTCCTCGCACTTGATGATGACATCCACCAGACGCGCCGAGTTGACCTTCAGATCGTCGAGGATGTGGGTGGTCATCGTCGCTGAATCCAGACCTCCCTTGTCCTTGGCGTAAAGTCTTAAAATATCGATCATTTCCTTGAATATTTCCTTCTCTTCCATACTCTTCTCCTTATAATCCTTATTATTGATTCATTCCAATTTCTTGAAGATCAGACAACTGTTCACGTCGCCGAAGCCAAAGCCGGCCTTGGCGATAACACGCAATTCCGGCATTTCCAGTGCCTGCCGGGGGATCTTGTCCGTAAAGGCCTCGATCTCGGGATGAATGTCTTCACTGTTGACCGAAGGGTGGAGAAAGCCGCCGTAGAGCTGCAGCACCACGGCCACGGATTCGATGGCCCCGGCCGCACCGAGGCAATGGCCGATCATGGATTTGGTGGAATTGATGAACGGGAAATCCGACGGGGTCCGCTCCAAGGCCTCAGCCCAGTTCTTCACCTCCATGGGATCGGCATAGGTAGCCGTGAGATGCCCGTTGATCGCCTGGATCTCCCAGGGAGAAATGGCGGCATCGGTTAAGGCCTGGCGGATGCAGCGCCGCACTCCTTCCGGATTGGGGGCGGTCATGGAACCGCTCCAGCGCTGGCCGCCGCAATTAACGGCACCCCCGGCGACTTCGGCATAAATCCGCGCCCCGCGCCTTTGGGCCGTCTCCAAATCCTCAAGGACCAGAACGGCGCCCCCGGCACCGGGGACGAAACCCGCCGCACTGGCGCTCAGGGGGCGGGAGGCCCGTTCCGGATCGTCATTGAACTTCCTGCAGATGACCCGCATGGCGTCGAAACCGGACCAGATATAGGGTGAGGCGCCCTCGGACCCCCCGGCCAGCATCCGTTTCGCCAAACCCATGCGGATCCGCCACATGGCGTCGATGATGGCCTCGTTGCCCGTCGAGCAGGCTGACGAGTTGGAGGTGACCTGATTACCCAAAGCCAGAAGGCCTGCAATCCGGGCACTTGTCCCGCTGTTCATTACCTGCTCCACAATGCGGCTCCCCATGCGGCGGACCCGGCCGGCGTTGACCATGGGCACCACCGTCCGGGCAATGGTATCCATTCCACCGATGCCCGAACCGAGAATTACCCCGGTATCCCAATCCACGTCCTCGCTTTCGCCGTCGGGGACATCAAACCCGGCATCCCGCCAGGCATCCATAGCCGCCACGGAGGCGTAACCGATATTGTCGTTGATGGACATGAGCTTTTCGTGATCGAAATAGCTCCGGCGAACGGCCTCGAAGTTTTCCGGAACACCGCCGACCTGACAGGCGAAGTTCAAATCCTCCAGTTCCTTGATATGGCGGATACCCGAACGTCCCATCCGGAGGGCGGCCGAAAAGGCATCCAGGCCATGGGCATTAGGTGCGGCCACCCCCATCCCCGTAATCACCACTTTCTTTTTCATCTTTCCACCAAACTCATCCTTGACGAACTCATACAAAGTAATTTTCTTCCTCCCCCACAGACAACCCATCCCCATCCCGGCCCTCCCCTGGAAGGGGATGGAGTTTTAAAACTCTTACGAGTGGCTCATCCCTGACGAATCACCCGATACCCATACCAGCCAGGATCCCCCGGCAGACGATCCTTCCATTTTCCCGCTCCGCCGTCACTGCCGCCTTCAGGCTGCCCTGACGGAAATAGATCTTCCGTCCCCGAAAAACGATCTCCTCACCCGGGGCTACAATATCCAGAAACTCCACCTCTTCGGCCAGGGTGAACAGGGTGATGATCTTTTTCAAATCGCCGCCTTCCGCCCCGGATCTGAGCAGGGACAGATACAGCCCGTGGGCCACTACCCCCGTCTGGGCCATGGCCTCGATGAGGATGACCCCCGGAGTCACCGGCCGACCGGGGAAGTGGCCCCGGTAGAAATACTCGTCCCGACGGAAACGGTAGGACCCGACAATTCCTTCTTCGTCAAGTTCCCGAATCGTCTCGATGAAGCGAAAGGGCGGCTGCTGGGGAACGGCGGCCAGTATCTTCTCCCGCATGATGGCATCAGCCGCCATAAAGGCCTCCGTTGACATGGATAACGGAACCGGTGATATAGGCGCCGGCCGTGGCGAGAAAGGACACGACCTCCGCCACCTCTTCCGGCCTCCCCATGCGCTCCAGGGGGATATTGGCCATGATCCGTTCCCGAACCTCATCGGACAAGGCCGCCGTCATCTCCGTGGCGATGAAGCCAGGGGCGACGGCATTGACGAGGATATTGCGCCCCGCAAGCTCTTTGGCCAGGGATTTGGAAAAGGTCTCCAGGGCGGCCTTTTCCATGGTGTAGGGAATCTGGCCCGCATTGCCCGTGGAACCGACCACGCTGGAAATCACGATGATCCGTCCCTCATTGCGGCGCAGCATGAATCTGCGGAGGACCCGCTTGGTCAGATACCACACCCCCCGGGAGATGAGGCGCTGTTCGTCGTACTGTTCCAGACGCATGGCATTGATGTCGGCATTCAGGGAATTGCCGGCGTTATGGACAAGGACGTCGAGGCGGCCGGCAACGGCATGGAGCTGATCCACCAGGGCGTCGATATCTTCACTCCGGGCAAGATCCCCGGACAAGAGGAAACCTTCCCCCACCTCGGCCAAGAGCGCCTTAGCCGGCGCCTCACTCCGCCGGTAATGGATGCCCACCCGCAGACCCTTTGCCGTCAGGGCCCGGACGCAGGCGGCACCGATTCCCGTGCCGCCCCCGGTTACCAGGGCCACTTTCTTGTCCGTTATCAATTGATGTTACCTCCCATCCCCGCCAGTAATTAATAGGGGGACGCCTCCCAAACTTTTCATCACCTCATCATCACCACCGAAGAACAAAATCAGGTAAGTGTCCCTCTATTTCTCCGCTATTTCTATTTTAATTTTGGATAATCGCCATAGACAATGCCCCGAAAGAGGCCGGTCCGGGCCTGATGGATCTCGGCGATCGTCTCGCCGTCCACCGATATGGTCCCGTCGCCGATGATGACGCTGGCCCCGGATTCGGCCAGGGCGGAAAATCGCCGCACCGCGATGTCATAATGGACGACACGATGATGTGGACGCACCTGTCCGGTGAAATGCACCCCATCGCAGCCCAGGGCCCTCCCGGCCCCCAGGCCGCCTCGCCAGGCTCCATAGAAGCCCATCAACTGCCAGATGGCATCGAGGCCCAGGCATCCGGGCTGGACGGGATCGCCGGGCATGTGGCACTGGAAATACCAGGCATCGACACGGATATCCTTTTCCGCCGCGATCCGTCCCCGCCGGCCGTCAGCTTCCATAAGCAGAATCCGGTCGATCATCAAAAAAGGCGGGGCAGGCAGGCGGGCCTCGAAACCGGCGGGCGGATCGGTCACGAGCTTACCGTACGAAAAAGCGATCAGCTCCGGCAGAGAAAATTCGCTCTTCTCCATGAACTCCCGGTACGACAACATCATTCCTCCCCATCCTCACCGCTTGTCCCGGTTTCGAGTCTTCCCGGTCGCGGCGGTAGATCCCGTCCCGTATTGGACGACATCGTAAAAAGTCCAAATACGGCATCGCGCTTCATCATTTATTGTGAAGTCATCATTTTTCCGCACTGTCTTAAGGAAAGCACAGATTTCAACACTCGCCTACCTGCCAGACCAGGGTCGCCCAGGTAAGACCCGCTCCGACCAGGGCCATGATCAGGACATCCCGCGGCCGCAGCTCTTTCCTACGCTGGCTCATCACGGCGGGGGCGCCGGAGCAGCCCGTATTGCCGTACATGACCACATTCCGCCAGTGACAGTCATCGGGAATTGCCGAGCGCTCGCAAACGGTATTCAGCACGCTCAAGTTCGCCTGATGACCAATGAAAAGAAGACGATGGCCGTTAACGCCAAGGCGAGGCGTCCGTTCCGTCGCCCCCACCGCCATTTCCGGCGCCGATCCGGAAACTCTTTCGGCCCCGGTCACGCAATTCGCCATCCGAACAATTCCTTCCTTCCCTGGCCCAAGGGGTCGGCAACCGCCGGCGGATGGAAAAATGGAACATCCCTTACGAAAGTCATGAAAGCGCCGGATCTCCTCCGTCATCTTCCTGATGGCGAAACCCTGGACGGCACTTCCATCCTGCTGGAAATATCCTGCCCGGGGAATGACTGCCTTCTGCCAGGACGCCGGTTGAGAGTCGCAATCAACGGACGTCAGGCGCAACGGCGCCGGTTCCGTCGCCGAAACCACGGCGGCGGCGCTGCCGTCTCCGAAAAGGACCGCCGTATTGCGATCCGAATAATCGATGCATCGCGTAAGGTTCTCCGGGTTCACCAGCAGGATGAAGGGGGGCAGGGCTTCCGGTTTCATCCGGTCCAAATAGGTCAACTGGACTCCGAAGGTGGCACAGGCCGCGTTGATGTCGAAACACGGCGCCTCGATGCCCAGTTCCGCCGCCACGGTTGCCGCCTCGGAAGGAGTGACGTGATCGGGCGCGGAACTGCCGGAGATTACGAGACCGACATCCGCCGGAGCAATCCCGGTTTGGGCCAGGGCCTGCTTCGCCGCCGCCGCCCCGGCCTGGGCGTTGGTGTAGCGGCTCGCTTCCGCCGCCGCCCGCAGATCCTTGTTCCTCGTCTCCCGGATGTAGGACAGATCCAGAGAGGTGCGGCGCTCCCGGATTCCCACTCGCTCCAGGATCCAGTCGTCACTCGTCCCGATATCCAGTTCTTCGAGAAAGCGATTGTCGATCACGTTTTCCGGATGGAAGTGGCCTAAACCGTGGAGGTACAGCATATTCAGCATATCTCCCGGCCGATGATCATGTTCTGCACCTCCCGGACGCCTTCGTAGATGTCGATGATATGGGCGTCCCGGACGAGTTTCGCGATCTCGTATTCGTTCATGAACCCATAGCCGCCGTGGAGATGAAGACCTTCATTGGCGCAAAAGAGGGCCGCCTCGGCGGCGGTGTTCTTGGCCAAGGAGGCGTACACGCCCCGGTCTTCCCGCTGCTCCTGGAGGCAACAGGCGGCTTTCATCAGGGAAAGTTCCGCCAGTTCCAATTTCTTCCACATCGCCGTCAGGGTCTCCCGGGCGACCGGCAGATCGCAGAGCCGCTGACCGAACTGCCGGCGCTCCCGAGTGTAGCTCAGGGTCACCGTTAGGGCCCGGCGGGACAGGCCGACGCCTATGGCCGCCACCATGGGGCGGGCATAATCGAGGACGTCGATGACATATTGAAATCCCCGCCGCCGGTCACCTATGATCTGCTCCGGGGTGACGATCACATCCTCGAATGTTACCGCCGCGGTATTCGAAAGACGCTGCCCCAGTTTGTCTTCCGGTTTGCCCACCGTGATGAGGCCGCCGGCAGGAAGCTCGATTTGCCGTCCCGCGGCGAATCCCCCGGCAATCTCCTCCACCGACGGCGCCGGCACGGGGACGATGACGCAGGCCATGAAATTTCCCGTCGGCTTGCCGACCTTGCAGAAAACGGTGAATTGGGAGGCGAAGGAGGCGTTAGTGATGAAGCACTTGGCGCCGTTCAACAGATAAGAGCCGTCTTCCCGGCGGCTCATGAACGTGGTCATGGCGCTGTTGTCCGAACCGGCCCCCGGTTCGGTCAGGCAGAAGGAGGCCAAAAGCGGCGCGGCCACGAAAGGAGCGAGGAAGGAATCCTGCTGGGCGGCGGTGCCGTGTTGGGCGATGACGGCATTGGCCAGGTCGTTGCACATGGCCGAGGTGGCGATTCCGGAATCCCCGAAGGAGAGTTCCGCGATGATGAGGGCGGAGGAAACTGCATCCAGATCATAGCCTTTCAACCGGCCGGGGATGCTCAGATTGAGGATTCCCAATTCCCAGGCCCGGCGGATGATCTCGAAAGGAAACTCATGCCGGCGGTCCATTTCCAGGCAACGGGGAATGATCTCCGTCTTGACGAACCTTTGCACCGTCTCCACATAGGAACGCTGCTGAGATGATAAATTGAAGTCCATATTTTCAGTTGCTCCCGAAAATCCGCTCGGCTCCGGAAAGGGTGAGCACGGAGAGGCAGTTGACCCCCAGGGTCTTGAAGAACTCCCGCAATGGCCGACCCGG
The DNA here is from genome assembly GCA_964571695.1 of uncultured Syntrophus sp. Classification (GTDB taxonomy): domain Bacteria; phylum Desulfobacterota; class Syntrophia; order Syntrophales; family UBA8958; genus UBA8958. The sequence continues at coordinate 4,472 of CAZNDG010000055.1, read as the reverse complement.
GCCTATCTCGTAGATCGTGTCGGCTTCGGCGGCGATGAGTTCCATGTTCTCCCGCCAGCGGACCCGGCTTCCCAACTGATAGGTAAGGTAACAGAAGAGATCTTCGGGGTAGCGGGTATGGAAACGGCCCGTGTAATTGGACGTCACCGCCACCGCCTTCCGGGCGTCCACATCATCACGGATGCCCTTGAGAACATTGGAAAACTCCCGTTCCACGGGTCGCATGAAGCGGCTGTGAAAAGGGGCGCTGACGTTGAGGGGAACGAAGCGGCAGGCGGCATCCGCTCCCAGGATGTCGGTGATCCGCACCGCCGCGTCGGGCAGGGCTCCGGTATGGCCGCTGATGACGATCTGGCGGGCCGAATTGACGTTGGCGATGTCCACCGGCAGGTCCGTCAGGGCATCCTCCAACTCCTCGGCATCGAGATCATCGGCAATAACCGCCGCCATGCCTCCCAGTCCCGGCGGAACTGCTTCCTGCATGAGGCGCCCCCGGGCATGTACGACCCGTACGGCATCAACCAGCGGCATGACCCCGGCCGCCACCAGGGCGGAGAACTCCCCAAGACTGTGACCGCCGAAGTAAGCGGGGTCCAGGCCGTACCTTGCCTGGAGGCCCCGGAACATGGCGATTTCCGTGACCAGGAGGCAAGGCTGGGTATATTCCGTCCTGTCCAGACGATCATCGGCTCCGAAACAGATCGCGCCGACATCCCATCCCAGGGCGTCGGCGGCCTCCTCATAGGTCCGGCGGCAAATGCTGAGTTCGGTGTAGAAATCCTTCCCCATTCCCGGACGTTGCGCACCTTGACCGGGAAAGACGACCGCGACGGTTTTCTCGGTATTCGGCATGTTTCTTTCTCCTTGGAAAAAAATGAATCACCCGCCCTACAGCAGGATACATGCCAAAGCCTTCAATCCGGCTACAAACATGAAACTATTTATAAATATTGACTTTATTCAGGATGCAGTGATTTCGTCCACGGATAAGACGGTGGTAGGTGAAGGTAAAACCGGATAATTATCTTTGCGGTGCGAAATATTTTTCGCAATAGTCCTGAAAATTCATGCTGACAAGATCGCCGGAGCAGTCGGATAAACAGCGTTCATTTCTCTTTCGCGACGCCGGTGTCACTGGTCCGCGGTGAAATGGCCGGCGCCGGTTTTATGGTGACGACATAATTGCCTTCGCCTTGGTACCAGGTCTGTTCGGCGCCGTAGGAACGTCCCGGTTTCAAATCAAGGACGATACGCAGCATGTCCAAGGGCCGTTCGTGTTTTGCCCCCCGGATTCTGAAGACACTGCCGCCGTCAACATTCATCTGCAATGTCCGGCGCCCCTGGAAACGGCCTTCAGGAAAATCGAGGACGATCCGCGGCGTCTTCCCTTCCAATCCGGTTACCCTGGGGGCATGACATCCCGTCATGGCGATGACGACGGAATCTCCGTCGTTTTCTTGTTTCTCCAATCTTATTTCCTTGATGAGACACCCTTCCGCGCCCACGGTTCCGACCATTCCCACCGTCGCCATCGCCAGGGCGGCAATAAACAATAAAAACTTCATGAGGTGCATTCCGGTTGTTCTTCCCCGATACTTTTCGCTCATCGGATATCCTTCCTCACGTTTTTTCCCGGCCTATTAAAGAATCGCGGCAGAGGTGTCAATGTGAATGTTTGTTTGTTTCGAAAAATACGCAAAGGCAGGACGGGGCGGGAATTAGACAGGCCGCCTCTCGCAGGGAAAGGCGGCCTGTGAACAAATAGGTTGGAAATAATTACATCACCCCAAAGCCGACAAGGAGGGCAAAACCGCTCAGCACAAAGCCGGCCCAGAGGAGGGTCATGGTTGTATAGCCCATGATGTCCTTGGCCGAAAGTCCCGCCAGACCCAGGAGCGGCAGGGCCCAGAAGGGCTGGATCATGTTCGTCCACTGGTCGCCCCAGGCTACCATCATCGCCGACTTGACGGGATCGATGCTCATCATCTTGGCCGCCTCGATGGTAATCGGTCCCTGGACGGCCCACTGACCGCCGCCGGAGGGGACGAAGAGGTTGACCAAGCCGGCTCCCCAAAATTGCATCATGTAGAAGGTTTCCGGGGTGGAGACGGCGACAAACCAGCCGGCGATGACCTTGGCCAGTCCCGTTCCGATGAGGATACCCATGATGCCGCCGTAGAGGGGGAACTGCAGGGCGATGCCGCCGGCGGAACGGATGGCGATATTCATGGCGCTCACGTAGTTGATGGGTTTGCCGTGGAGGATGACGCCGGCGATGAAGAAGATGAAGATGACGATATTCAGGTTGAGATCGAGGCCTTTACTGGAAAAGTGGAGAAAGAGATAGAATACGCCCATGGCGGCAAAGATCATGTTGATGACGTAACTGTGGTCGATGCGCTCCGCCAGGGTGGGATTAGCCGGCATCTCAACCTTGACGGTCTGGTCCTCCATCTCCTTCAAACGATCAGCGGAGATGCTGATCGTATCCTCTTCCTTGGGATGGATCAGATAAAAGAGGACGGGCAGGCCCAAAATGATAATCGCCGCGGGAATCAGGTTCCAGGAGGCAAAGATCGTATCGGCAACGGGAACGACCTGACCGGTAATCTTTTCGATGAAATTCTGGGGCGCCTTGGGCGTTGCCAGAAGGAGGCCGATGGAGCTTGAGAAGCCCATGTGCCAGCAGATAAACCCGCTGTAGGCGGCGCCGATGAGAACGGGAAAGTCCGCTTTCCGGGTCCGCCGGGCCACCTCGAGGGCAAGGAGCCCCGCGAAGATCAGGCCGAAGCCCCAGTTGATCCACGAGCCGACGCCACCGACAAAGGCGACGATCATCGCACCCTTGACGGGGGTATCCGCCCTTGCCGCCACCCAGTCGAGGACCTTCTTCATGGGGGGCGTCAGGGCCAGGATATATCCCGTCACCAGGACGAGGATCATCTGCATGGCAAAGGCGATGATCCCGTAGAAACCGCCTCCCCAGGTCGTGATCACCTTCATGATGTCCGACGGTGTGAAGATCAGGGCCAAAACCGCCGAGATAAACGTCAGCAGGATGGCGAACAGGTAGGCGTCAGGCAGGTAATGACGCATTAAATAGGTAAAAAATGAAGCAAGCTTTCTTAACATAACAACACCTCCTTATTAAAAAATGATCCATTATGAAAATAAAAAAATCCGCCGTCACACAATGACGCGGATTTTTTGAACCTCATCCTCATAACCCCTCCCGCAGGCGTTGATACTCGGAGAAGACGATAAAATTAAAATTTCTGGCGACTTTACAGGAAACCGGCGGAAAAATCAATCCTCAATTGATCTTATTTCCGTCCCCTTAGACAATAAAGGCACGACATCAGCCAAATCCTCTTGATTTTTTCCCACCGCCAAGACATATACCATCCCCATGGGCTTGCCGCTTCTTCACATCATGGTCTTTTTGGGGGCTTTCCTGCTGTTCGGCCTGGAGCCTTTGACCGGCCGCCTCCTGGTCCCCTATTTCGGCGGCGCCGTGCATATCTGGCTGGTCTGCCTGATGTATTTCCAGTTTCTCCTGCTGCTGGGCTACCTCTACGCCCATCTCCTGGCCAAACGCCTGGGACGCTGGCATCTGGCCCTCCTCCTGCTGCCGCTGGCCAACCTCCCCCTGGCGATGATCACCGAGGTCGCCCCGAGCGGTGATGTCTGGCCGCTGCTGCTCACTCTGACCCGGCATATCGCCCTGCCCTTCGCCGTGCTGTCCACCACGGTGGTCGTCGTCCAGCTCTGGGTGACCCGGGCTTCCCTTCCCCGCTCCTTCAACCCCTATACCCTTTACGCCACCTCCAACGCCGGCTCCCTGGCGGCCCTGCTGGGCTACCCCCTCCTGGCGGAACCGTTCCTGGGACTCCACGTGCAGAGCCTGATCTGGAGCGGCGGGTATCTCAGCTATCTTCTCGCCGCCGCGGGCGTCTGGAGTTTTCTCCGCCCCCGGCTCGTCACGGGCCCGGACTCTTCCCCCGCCGGGGAGCAAGAGGCGGCAAACTCAGCGACAACTGGGGGGAGGATCATGCCGGAGGATGACGACGGGGAAGCAAAGGCAAATCCGGGTGCATCCCCTGATCGTTCGCGGAAAGCGGGATCGACCGGCGCCATGGCCGGGGCGGCGGCCGGCGGGGACGAAGCCGACCGGGACAGGGGCTATGCCTTCTGGCTCCTGCTGAGTTTTCTCTCTTCCGCGCTGCTGGTCACGGTCACCAATCTGATCGCCATGGAAATCGGGTCCTTCCCCCTGGTCTGGGTGCTCCCGCTGGCCCTTTATCTCGCCAGCTTCATCATCACCTTCCGGGACGGCGACCAATTTTCCCTGACCAGCATGTATCTCTGGCCGGAGGTGATCATCCTCGGGGTCATCCTGTTTGTCATCCCCGCCAGTCACTGGCTGTTTCACGTCCTGCTCCTGCTGGTCCTCTTTGTCCTTTGCGTCATGA
>CAZNDG010000054.1:0-17201 GCA_964571695.1 uncultured Syntrophus sp. | reverse complement strand
CAACCACCTCATTTTCATCCTTCGTTGTGCCCGATCCAGGGCATGGGGGTTAATCCGCAATATGGCGTCTCGCCAACTTCGATTCCGTCTCCTAATTTTAACCAGAGCTTTTGTTGAGATATCTTCCTCTGAACAGGATTATACAAACGTGCCGCTATAATATAATTGACCGGTTCTGTTCTTTCTTCCAGGTACCGGAATGTCTCTTCTCCGTAAAAGCCGCTGTCTGCTCGTAACAAACCAATCTTCTTGCCCTGTAACTTCTGAAGGGTGTCTTCCAAAAATGAGTACATGTTATTTACTGAACTGGTGTTGCCGCTCCGCAACCACAGGTTCGCCACCATCCGGCAGTCGGCCACAAAGGCCATTAACGGATGATGGGAATTTCTCCCAGGCTTCTTTACATTGTAGCCGCGCCTTGCGCCCTCTTGCTCACCGTATCTCGTCAATACCGAAGAATCCATATCCAAGGTGTAATTGTCAAATTGCAGATTGGAAAAAAACCACTGATAGATTTATATGAAAATGTCCACAAATAGCAGGATATTTTCATGTTTCGTTGTGTCCGCGCCGGGCATGGAGGTTAATGTGAATACCCGCTGGTTCATCCCTTGGGTAAACTTGCCGAAAAACCTCCGGTATGTGTCCTGCCCGCATATCCGTTTCCAACCAAATATGCGCCCGATGACTTCATCCTGCCTGGTCACTTCCGTATGCATAAACCGATTTGCCCCGCACCAGACGCTCACCAGAAAACTCTTTATTATTTGTTCAGGGTAATAGCCGCGGTTAGAACCCGGTGCAGATATTCCCAAAGAGGCGATCAGATCATCGATCTTAGACCTATCCAGCATCCTTTTCATGAGAGCCATCCCGCCCCACGGTGTTATCTCCTTATCCGTAAATCCTATCTCAAAATCCATAGAATCTCCTGTAAGTAAATCTTACTCCTGTTTTACCGCTTCCACCATCAAACTATACCATCACATGTCACTGATTTCTATTGCCTTTTTTAAATCTTTTTCTATTGCTCCGCAATAGAAAATTAACCCCTATTGCGGAATCTGGGTTTATTTTATGGGCGTAATGGATCAGCCGGTCGAAAATAGCGTCGGTAATGTTAGGATCGCCGATCTTTTCATGCCAGTGATCCACAGGGAGTGACTGGTGACGATGGTAGAAGCATGCCTTTCCTCAACGACCTCCAGGAGATTTCTTCGTTCGGGATCGGTCATAGGCCGTTACCAGGACATGAGCCTTGGTAAGTTTGTTGATGGTTTTACCTTAGCTTCCGTCTCCCTTGGCCAGGGTCATCTGATAGGAGAACTTGGGAGCGCGGCTGTAGAAAGCACGGAATCCTTGCAGGAAGAAGCTACACGCTTTCCCTCCGTATTCATTGCCCTGGCAAAAATCAGCCACCCCTCGCTTTGTATTTGAAGTGAATGCGCTTATTTACGGAAATATGGCATGGGCCAAGTGTCGACGCCATATGGATTGAAAGAGAGCAGGAATGACACGGATCGAATGCAGATATAGGCCGTGCTCATACATCAGACTTGTTGTGTGGATCCTCTTCAAATACGTTCCTGCAAATTCTCTTTGCTTCCTCAATCCAGGCGGCACGTTGCTGCCATGTACTTGTCACGACAACAGTGAACATCCTACGGTGAAATGAGCGAACACCGCAGAGGTCGAATATGCATCTCCTCCAGATTGCATCCAAGGGGTCCCCAAATACTTTCTGTTCTCGACTTTCCTCTGTGTTCGAAGTGTTCAGGACCACGGCAGTCTTAGCTCGGAGCATTCCGATGGGAATACCTTCACCACTGTCTCCCTCCTCAAAACGATAGGCAAGACCAGGACGGAATACACGATCGATCCACCCTTTTAGGATCGCCGGTGGTTGCCCCCACCAGTTGGGATGAACGATAACGATCCCATCAGCAGAGCATAGGTCGTTGCTATGTGATAGAATCTCAGCGGGAACGTTCCCTTTCTCCGGAATCTCATTGTCAAAAAGCAAAGGGTCAAAGCGTTCAGCATATAAATCATGGAACACAACATCATGCCCGGCTTCGCGCATGTTATCTCTTACGGCATAGGCAATTGCGTGGTTCAGACTTCGGGGATTTGGATGTCCAAGGATGATCAGTATTCTCATACTCTTACTCACAAAGCAAAAAGTTCACTCGGAGCACGTCATGGGCGCATGATTGGGTTCAGCGAATTGTGTATGCCAAGCATGAGCATGAACAAATGGGGTGTAATTCTCCTGTATATGAATCCTGTCAATATGGTCCTTATCATGACTTCATGTAGCGGCTCCGGTCTTCCATAAAGCCTTTGTAGATCCGATAGTGCTCTGTTTCTTCGTAGGGCAGAGTCCGGATGGGAGCCCTATCGAAGCTGTAGATGACTGCCCCGGGACAGGCCAGAATGAGCGGCGAATGGGTCGTGATGATAAACTGGGCATTTCCCCCACTACCAACATTTGTCAGTAAATCCAACAGATCGATTTGGCTGCGGGGTGATAGGGCCGTCTCCGGTTCGTCCATGAGGTAGAGCCCTTTGAGACGGTAACGATTCCGGAAGAAGGACATGAGCGACTGGCCGTGCGACTGAGTCAGGAGCGACTTTCCACCAAAATGTTTGAGTTGGTTTGGGTCGGCCACTGCCCACTCGTCCAAAATCTGGGCGAAGTGATGAAAGATGGCGGACCCAAAGAACGATCCTGGCACACGATCTGACGTCCAATTGATGCTCAGGCAATGATGAAACTGGCCTTCGTAAGGATTATTTTCAAAACGGGATCGCAACCCATCCCGCCAGATATGTATACCGCAGATATGGGCGAGCGCCTCCAGGAGTGTCGACTTGCCCGTGCCGTTTTCTCCGACAAAGAGCGTCACGGGCGTTGTGAAGTGAATGGATTGCGGCTGATGAAAAATGGGTAGATTGAAAGGATAACGATCCAGAAGGGGATACTTTTCCGGATGAAGAGTAACGCTTTCAAGATGCATGATCTAAACAGGAGTAAATGTTTACAAGTGCTGTCCGTGACGAGATTGGACGGCTGCCCTAGCGCTGGGTGCTTTTCTCTAGAATAATGTCTATAAAGGGATGGATCGGGTGTGTCAAGCAAAGATGTCTTCAGGTACTGCGGCATCGATAATCGAAGCGGATTGTATCGGATGGCCTGTACTGCCGAAGAACTGACAGTCTTTCATTGTAGATTGAAAGGATGGATACTGATCAAAATATCTGTAAGCTTGATTTCATAAAGGGAAATACCCCCGATCTTCAGGAAAGCCAAACTCAAAAGATAGCGCCTTTCTCCCCGCATTCATTGCCCTGATAGAATCGGCCGCCCCTCGCTTTGTATTTGGAGGGAGTGGCCACTATTCATAAAATAATGACCTGTACTGGACATTGTGTCCATCTTGTACGAGGTTAGACAGTGTTCTGCATTACACTTTACCGATCGAAAGGATCGATTCAATCCAGCACCTTCCGTATCTGTTGGGACAGCTCCGCCAATCGGAATGGTTTCTTGATGAAACCATCGCAGCCGCGATCCATGATCTGCTGCGCCTGCCCGTCGATGCTGTAGCCGCTGGCAAGAAGAACCTTTACTTCGGGGTTGATCTCACGCAGGCGATCGAAGGTCTCGCCCCCGGACATCCCCGGCATGACCATATCCAGGATCACCAAGTCGATCTCGCCTTTCCTTTCCATGTAAATGGCGACTGCCTCCTCGCCTCTACCTGCCGTATAGACCTTATATTGCAGAGACGCCAGCAGCTCCCGGCTCACATCCAGAACCATATTTTCATCGTCTACCAGCAGGATACTCTCCGTGCCTCGCACAGGCCTCTCGATTGAATCCTTATCATTAGCTAAATCTTTCTCAGAGGACGGCAGATAGAGAATGAAACTGCTTCCCTGGCCGGGTTCGCTCTCCACGGTGATCATGCCGCCGTGGCCCTGTATGATGCCGTAGACCGTGGCGAGCCCCAGCCCCGTCCCCCGGCCCATGCCTTTAGTGGTGAAGAAGGGATCGAAAATGCGTTCCTTCGTCTGCGCGTCCATGCCAGTGCCGGTGTCGGTGATGGTCACCTTCACGTATCGTCCCGGCGACACATGCCCGAACATCGAAGGGATCTCATCTAATAAAACCTCCTCTGTCTCAACGAATATATCCCCACCCTCGGGCATGGCCTGCCAGGCATTCACAAAAAGGTTCATGAAGACCTGGCCCATCTGCGACTGGTCGGCCTCGACGACGCAGGGGCCTTTCGCGTACTTCCGGTGAATGTTGATTTCCTTCTTGGTTCTGCCGAACATGACGGAGGACTTCTCGACTATATCGTTCATGGAAATAGGCTTCACGTTATAGCGGCCACCTTGAGCAAATCCCAGGAGTTGACCGGACAGATCGGCGCCGCTTCGGATCAGTTCCTCGATATGCTTCAGCCGGACATTGCGGGAATCGGAGGGGTCGAGACCAAGCATCATCAGAGAGGCATGTCCCTGAATCGCCATGAGCAGATTGTTGAAGTCATGGGCGATTCCCCCCGCCAGCGTCCCAATCGATTCCAGTTTCTGTGCACGGGTGAGCTGGGCCTGGAGCTTCTCCCGCTCCGCCTTGGCCTTCTTGCGGTCGGTGATGTCCTCTGAAATGCCCAGCAAGTATTCGGGGTCTCCGTTAGTGTTCAGAATTGGCACTTTCTTGGTGTGCAGGATTCGCTCTCCCTTGCCAAGGGTCTGAATGGGTTCTTCTTGGATGTCCAGAATTTCCTTCCTGCGCAAAACTTCCCGGTCCTTCTGTGTAAAGAAGTCTGCATGCTCCTTCGGAAAGAAATCATAATCGTTCTTCCCCAGCAGGTCGTTCCTGGAATAACCCAACAGATCCTCTCCCGCCCGATTGAATCGGACAAACCGTAGCTCCCCGGCCTCCTTGAGGAAGATCATGTCCGGGATATTCTCAATAATTGAGTTCAGCAAAGTATTTGCCTTTTGAATTTCCTCCTCCACGTGCCTGCGTTGGGTAACATCACGGGAACTCATTACAATGGCCGTTATGTCTCCTTGGGCATCAAGAAGCACATCCCCCACCGTATCGAGCCAGATATAATGGCCATCCGCATGCCTGACCCTGTATTCAGCAGTGGTGCGTCGCTTGGCGGCGAGCCCCTCGGAAAAAGTCTTGATGACCTTCTCCAGGTCGTCGGGATGAACAATCTCAAAGACCGATTTGCCTTCCCGTTCTTCCAGCTTGTAGCCCAGTCCCTTGAGATGAGAGGGACTCACAAATATATTGACGCCCTTGAGATCCGTCACCCGGATCATGTCGGACATGTTATCCGTAATCAGACGCAGCCTCTCCTCGCTTTTTTTTAGAGCATTTTCCGCCTGCTTTTGCTCCGTGATGTCGCGAAGATGCTCAATGATATTCACGAGGTTCCCTCCCTCGTCAAAGACAGGATAAGAACGGCAATCGAGCCAGACGCCCATCTCTTCGATGTATTTTTCGACTCTCGCGGGTTCTTTTGTTTTGTATACTTCAGATGTAGCGCATATCTCGCAACGTTTTGTCCTGTTTATGAGCTGAAAGCACTTTTTCCCTTCCACTTCCTCTTGCGAACGCCCGAGGAAATCATAACCAGCCTGATTGTACCGAATGATCCCATGCTGATGGTCCTGGATACCCAAAACATCCGGGATGGCATTGAACAGGGATTCGAAAAAGGTTGATAATTCTTTGTATCTGCCTGAGCTTTCTTTCAGATCTTCATCAACCTGCTTGCGGTTGGTGATATCGCGGGCGATTCCAATGATTGAAGGTGGCTTGTCATCATGATATATAACAGATGCTTTGTTTTCAACGGTGATATATCTACCATCCTTGCACCTTAATCTATATTCACCAACTTCTTTTTGAAAACCAACCTGTATTATCTCACTGAAATCTTTCAGTCCTTTAGAAAGGTCCCTTTCGTCTAACAAAGAAAAAATATTTAGAGGGCGGATATCTGTCAGTTCATATCCTAACAGAGTCAGTGCTGTTGGGTTGGCATCGATAAAGTTCCCATCAAAGTCGACTACGTATATGCAGTCGAGCGAGCAATCAAATATTGCATTATACCGTTGTTTGTTTTCCCTGAGCGTTTCCTCCGCCCGTTTTCGCTCTGATTCTGATTCTTCCAGTTGCGCAATTCTCTGTCTCAGAGAAGCAAGTTCCTGGATCAGTGCCTGCTTTGTCTTGAATTGATCTTTCATAGGTTTTCCCTATTTAAGCCTGTTTAAAGAGATTTTGTGAGTAGCTATTTTAAGTTTCCCGTTACCCTTTAGGGTTATTTTTCAGGTTTGATGCGAAAGATTCTTCTGCATTCAGGGTGTAGAACGCCTTTTGCAACGAGTTCGTCGATCTGTTCGCCAGGTTCAAAGACCGGGTTGAGCTGTGTAAGAGGATCGGGCCATAGGAGGCCTTCGGTCAGGCTGTCAAAAACTTTCTTGCTTATGATTGGATCTCGAAGGTGAATGAAACTCTGGACAAAAGATGCGTAGTCCCTGACAATACGATTACGAAGGTTAAAAACGTCCATTCAGTCCCATCTCCTTGAAGGTATGACAGTTATGAATTCAAAGATCGCCTGAAAAGCTATTCAAATCCCGACAAACACAAAACCCCGCTCTCTTTTTGAGACATGGGGTTCTGTAATTATTCCATAGCATCCTCACACAGGGTTTACTGGTTCAGGATTCTTCATCGTTAGCGTTACATAACGCGCTTTTTCCTATCACATTGAAATTAATATTGCTATTGAGAAACGATGAGGCAGATGAAGTATGACCGTCGCAAAAGGCTATCAGACATTCGTGTTTTCAAACCGGTTTCAATTTACTCGCCCGAAGAGGCTGGGTGACGCTTTGTATTTGAACCCGACATTCGACAGCAGTAGGCACATTTTGGCCTTTGGAAAGGCGTAAGTTATTGAAAACACGTGGTCGGGTTTCCGAGAAACTGGAAAACATGTAGGCATGCGAATTATATAATTGTTTTTTATATTATGGGTAGTATGTGTTATTTGAGTAGGCATGTACGTTAGAACAATTTCTCGGAAGAATAAAGGCGGATCCACCACGACCTATGTCCAGTTGGCCCATAATGTTCGTGATCCTCAAACCGGGCAACCCCGGGCGGATGTTCTTTACAGTTTCGGGCGTGCCGACACCCTGGATGTTGATGCGATCAGGCGACTGACCAAGAGCCTCTCCCGCTTTCTCTCTCCCGAGGAAGCTTTGCAAATTCAAGGGCGGCAGATGGTGGTACGCCGCTTCGCTTTATCAGGAGTTATCCCATGGGTGGCGCGTATCTCTTGCGTATCCTTTGGGAACAGTTGGGGATACCTGAAGCTCTTTCTCAGTGCATTAAGGATCGGTCGTTTACGTCTCCGGTGGAGTGGGCAACGTTTGCCATGGTGGCCAATCGCGCCTTGGCCCCGGATTCCAAAAGAGGCGCTGAGGAGTGGATCAGGGAAGACGTGGCCTTGGGGAATCCCGATTACCTATTACTGTCGAAGGCAGGATTTTAGGCGAATGTCTGTTCCCAATCTTTTCTGATAATTTCGAACAATTGTTTTGCATCATCATGAATCAGGACCATAACCTCAAAATCGGCAGGACAGAGGAGTCGCTGCAGCATGAATCCGGCGCCGTCAAACCAGCGTGGGAAGGCGCCGCCGAAGAAGTAGCGCCGCTGCTGCAATTCTGCTGCCGCCTCCCCGACCCAGGGGGAGGCGAGATTGACATGAACCTGAAAAACAAGACGACCCCCTGGTCTTGGCTGTTTTTCTCCTCGTCCACCAGACATTTCGCAAAGTCGCCGCCTATTTCACTGAACATGATGCGGGCTGCATTTGCGGCCTCATAGATGTGCGTTTCCACCTTAGAGACAAGGCCGGTCGGCGCCCTCTATTTTGTTATGCATAGCAGACAGTACGCAAGAATTCGGATAAATCTTTTTATTCACATTCACACCTGGAGAGATTAGTTCAACCATCCGCCCATAATATTCAATTGACACAAGCGGCCATTCTGCCTAAACTGGCCCATCTTGAAAATACGACTCCCGATTCCGTATGGGCAGCAAAACACCTTGGATTCGGACTGTCCGCTCATCAAGAAGACTATATTTTGACGGTGTCGCAAAAAGTCATTTCACTCCCCCCTCTTTAAATGGGGAGGTTAGGAGGGGGATGGGGTCATAACCGCTGATGACGGGGGGAGGTTTAAACCAATCCCCACCCCGGCCCTTACCTTGAAGGGGAGGGAACAGCAGGGAACTAAAACCTCATATCGCCCAACCCGATTCTCCCCTTCAAGGGGAGGGTCATTTGCGACTTTTTACGGGGGCATCATTCTTACAAAGACGCCACTGGTATCGCCGGCAGCTTAAGGAGAACAGGGATATGGATGGTCTGGTCGATCAGCGGTTTACCTTTCATGCGCATAATCTGCCCCTGGAAACCTTTGGGGTGGTTAATTTTTCCGGACAAGAGGGCCTTTCAACCTGTTACGGTTTCGATGTCCTCTTGATTTCGGACCGCGGGGATCTAGACATCCCCGAAATAGCCCGCAATTCGGTTCGGATCTCCTTCCTTAGGGAAGGCGGAGCCACGGTGGATTTCGCGGGGTACCCCCTCTTCTTCGAGCAACTCCATGCCGTGGACCGGTATATCTTTTATCGCACCCGCATCGTTCCCCGCCTGTTCTGGTTGTCGTTAACCCATCACCACCAGGTGTTCCTCGATAAAACCGTTCCGGAGATCATTGCGGACTGCTGCCGGGACGCCGGCCTGACGACACTGGATTTTGAGCTGCGCCTGCAGTCCACCTACGCACCCCGGGAGTATGTATGCCAGTACGGAGAGAGCCACCTGCAATTCATTTCCCGCTGGTGCGAGCGGGAGGGGATCTACTACTTCTTCGAACAAGGTGAAGGCGGCGAAAAGGTCGTCTTCACGGACACCCGGATCGCCCATGCCGCCTTCCCCCAGGGACAATCCCTGCTCTATCGCACGCCCTCCGGCCTGGACCGGCATCATGCCGATGAGATCGTCACCGGCTTCCACCGCCGCTGCCATCTGGTACCCGCCGAGGTATTGCTGAAGGACTACAACTATCTCCGTCCCTCCCTCGAGATCAGCGGTGCCGCATCGGTGGATGGCAAGGGTCGGGGTAGGCTTTACCGCTACGGCGACCATTTCCTTACCAGTGAAGAAGGCGCCCGGCTCGCCGCCATTCAGGCCGAGGCACTGCGCTGCCGCCAGGAGACCTTCCACGGCCAAAGCTCCGTCTCCTATCTTACCTCCGGATTCACCTTCAGCATTCAGGATCATTTCCAGGCCTCCCTCAATCAAAGCTACCTGGTTACCGAAGTTCATCACGAGGGCTCTCAGGCCGGCTATCTGACCGGAGGATTGCAAGCGTATACGGAAGAAGGAGGGAACAATCGGATCTTCTATAGAAACTCCTTCACCGCCATCCCGGCGGGCGTTCAGTTCCGCCCCGAGCGGCGCACGGAAAAGCCGCGGATTTCCGGAACCCTGACCGGCAAAATCGACGCCGCCGGCTCGGGTCAGTACGCGGAAATCGATGAGCACGGCCGGTACAAGGTGATCCTCCCCTTCGACACCTCCGGCAGGAAGGACGGCACCGCCTCGGCCCGGATCCGCATGGCTCAGCCCTATGGAGGCGGGGTCGCGGGTATGCACTTCCCCCTTCGTAAGGGCGCGGAGGTCCTACTGACCTTCCTCGACGGCGATCCGGACCGCCCCATCATCGCCGGCGCGGTCCCCAACCCCGAAACGCCGAGCCCGGTAAGAGACGCCAACCAAACCCAGGGCATAATCAGGACGGGCAGTCACAACAAGATCGCCGTGGAGGACGAAGCGGGCAAGGAACAGATCCACCTTCAAACGCCCAACAAGGGGAGTTCCATTACGGTGGGCGCTGGGAGCAGCCGGTGGAGTTATTTTACCCCCGCGGATCTGGACAAGATCAAGGAGGGTTTCGACAACTACGTGGAATGGATGAAGGAGACCTTCGGGGAATACGAAACCATGGAGAAGTCGGAAGACGTCTGGGGAATCGAACTGTTCACCAACAAACTCCTCACCATCTCGGCGGAGGCATCCAACAAGGTCATCCTCGGTGAGGAAACGACTATCGTCGGCGGCGGGGTCAACGACTTCATCGCCGGCTGGGAGTGGTGCATCGTCTTGGGGGCATACCTCCATTGGGTCTTCGGAGGGATCCTCGAGGTCCATCTCCCGGAAAAGATGAAGCTGGAAAACTTTCATGCCACGGTGAACACGGAACACCTGGAGGCCCACGTCAAGACCCTGGAGGCCACGGCGGCGACAAAAACGGAGCTGGCCGACGAGATCCGCAGCGTCGGACGGAATCAATACGACTTCGTCATGAAAAGGTTGCAAGCGGTGTATAAGAAGATCGAAGCCGTCGATGATAAGGTCGTGGCCGTCAATCGGGACGTGCGGGCTCACAATGACGAAATCAGGGCGATCAACACCCAGTTGTCCGCCAATACCTCCTCGATCAAGGCCTGCGCCGACGAGATCAAGGCCCTGGGAACGGCCGTGGAGGACACGGGCATGGCCATCGCCACCATGGGTGTCATCGTCGAGGAAGGGGGCACCGCCACCTCCACCATTGGGACGGAGATCAAGGATATGGGACTGTCGATAAACAGTGCCGGCATCCATGCCACGGACGCCCCCCTGATCTCCCAGAATTAACGGGCGAACCCATGAAGGTCATCAAGGAAACCAACCAGGGGCTGCTTCTCAACCACTTTCAGGTTCGTGGCCGTTGCTATCTCGCCGTCACCGTCATGTCACTGTTCTCCTTCGCCGCCCCGGACGAGGCCCTGCCGGAGCAGGAGCTGTGGCCTCTCGTCCAGGAGGAACTGGGAAAAGACGCCATCCTCGATGCGGCCATGCCCAAACCTCAGGGCGAGGTCCTGATCCACGGCTATGCCTTCGCCCCCCAGGGAAAAGCCGTTGCCGCCCTACCCGTGGAGTTTCGCATCGGCCCCATCGCCAAGACCATCTATGTCTTCGGAGACCGGTTCTGGCAAGGAAGGGGCAATATCCTCTCCGTCATTTCCGACCCGGCGCCCTTTACCGTCATGCCTCTCACTTACGAGCGGGCCTTCGGAGGTCCGGGATGGAAACGCAACCCCCTGGGGAAGGGATATGCCGCCCTGCGCAACGAACGGGGGGAGGAAGTACATCCGCTCCCCAACCTGGAGAATCCCCGGCATCTCATCGCCGCTCCCGCCGACCGTCCCGAACCGGCCGGCGTCGGCCCCCTGGACTACACCTGGCCCCAGCGAGTGAAAAAACTCGGCACTTACGACCGGCACTGGTTCGAGAACCACTGGCCTGATTATCCGGAAGACATGGACTGGGGCTATTTCAACGTCGCCCCGGAGGACCAGCAGCAGCTTGACTTCTTCGCCGGCGGGGAAAGAATGATCCTGAAGCATCTCCACAAGGACAGGCCGCACATCGAATCCCGGCTGCCGGCACTCCGCCAGCGGTGCTTTCTCAACGTCCTGGCCGACCGCAACGATCCCCGGGGCGAGCAAATTTTCAAGGAGGTAAAGACCCGCCTGGAAACGATCTGGCTCTTTCCCCACGTGGAACGGGGGATCGCCGTCTTCCGGGGCGCCGCCGCAGTGGCCGACGACGAAGCCCTGGATGTCCGGCAACTGTATCTCGTTACGGAAAAACCGGCGGACAATCCCCAGGGTATCGAGTATTATCATGAGGAATTCCGGAAGCGTCTGAATCGCAAAATGCCAGCGGAAGCAGCGGCCGCAGCGGCCGCCGCCAAGGCCGAGGGCAAGTCCAAACTGGCCGCCCTGGCGGAGCGCCTCCAGGATCTCCCCCGGGAGATCGATGACGCCGTCGCCCGGGGCCTGGGACTTGCCCCCAGTCCCATAAAGACGGCGGCGGAGCTGGTGGCGAGCGCCCAGGCCAACATCGACGAAAAGCTGCGTCTCTTTGATGACGCGGAAGAGCGCCTGAAGAAGACCAGGGCAAAATTCGGCTATCTGGTAAAGATCGACCTGAGCGGCCTGGCCAGGGGGCGCGCCGGGCTGGCCGCCGCCAGGGACGAGCTGGCCATCCTCCCCGGTATGGCGACCACGGCCCACGAAGACCTCGCCAAGGCTTTAGCCGGGGTCAAGGACAAGGTGCAAAGCCTCCAGGGGAAGATCGACCCCTCTCTTCTGGCCAAACACAATCTGGACGACCCGGCGGGTTACGTGGAGCGGTATAGGATGCCGACGCCCGACCCCTGGCAGGAGCAGGGGATGCGCTTTCTCGAAAGATGCCAAAACAACCTGGCCTTCGCCCCCAAGATAATGAAGATGCTCACGGCGCTGGGAATCCGCCGCTATACGATCAAACGCTTCTGGATCGGTGTCAATCCCAGCTTCAGCGGATGCGACCCCACGGCCTGGGGGCTGGCGGCGGAGAATCCGGCCCGGGAGAACCCCCGGGAGCTTACCCTGCCGCCCGGACTCATCGTTCCCACCTTCCACAAGGCGGAACTGCTTCGGATCAAGATCCGCTCCCTGCGCCAACAGATCTACCCGCCCCCGGATTTCCCCAGCCTGACCTTTACGGCCGGGAGGGAGATCACCCGGGACAATATCGTCGAGGGATCGGGGGAGGAAGCCATGGTTATCGCGGCGGGAAAAGGAAAACCATGGATCCGCGTGGCCTATGAATTCGAGGCGATCCTCCTCAATCAGGAACTCGGCGATTGGTGCACCGTGGCGGCCCTGGAGGATCCGGGGGCAAAGCTGAAGAAGGATTCGGAAGCCTTGCTCCAAGAGGCGCCGCGGTTTCTTGTCCTCCTCTATCCCGGCCTGCCGGAAGCTTGCAACCGGAGCGGCGATCTCTGGAAAAAGAAATATCCCCAGGCGGAACCCCTGACCCTCCCCACCGGGAGAAACCTCTATGAGGCGAAAATGGCCGGCGCGGATCTCCGGAAATGGATCGCCGACGCCCTGTGTCCGGACTTCGCCCCCCCTCCGGAGATGGAACTTAGGGATGTGGACCTGAACAAACCGGGGGCCGTCGCGGCCATGATCCCCGTTATCGATGTCGCGGCCATCATCGCCAAGGTGCGGGAGGAGATCTCGAACCGCATCCAACCCGATCTCGACCGTCTTGAGGCCGGGAAAAAGGAGGTCATGGACCAAGCCCGCCGGCAGTTGGCCGCCCGGGGCAAGGATCTCGACGAGTTACTCAAGGCCCCGGGGAAGTCCCTCCTCGACGAGGCCAATCCCTTCCAGGCGGTTCAGGAGAAAAACGCCGGACAGATTGCGAAGATGCGGCAACACCTGGAAAAAACGGGCGGGCTTTCCCCGCAACTGGCGGAGAAACTTGCGGAAGCGGAGAAGATCAACAACGACGTCCTCTCCCGGGCGGCCGTCCAGTATGAGGAAGGTATGGCCCGTCTGAAGGCGGCAGAGGAAAAGGCCACCGCCGACCTGCCCGCCTGGGCGAAGAAGCTGCTGGCCCGGACGGGGATCGATCCCGACGATCCGGCCGCGCTGAAACCCTTGACCCGGGAAGAGGTAATCGCCCGGCATGGCCAGGGACTCAGCCTGGCGGGGAAAAATCTCGCCGGGTTGGATCTGGGCGGGCTGGATCTGACCGGGGCCGACTTATGCAAGGCCAAGCTCATGAAGACAAATCTTCGGGGGTGCCGCCTCGACGGCGCGGATCTGACCAACGCCCTGGCCGGTGAAGCGGATTTCACCGCCGCCTCGCTCCGGGGAGCGAAACTGCCCCGGGGAATCTTCCAGAAGGCGAAATTCATCGGCGCCGACTTCACGGGAAGCGATGTCACCAAGGCCGTGATGACCGAGGCGGACCTCTCCCGGGCCGATCTCCGGGACGCCCTTCTCAACAAGACCCTGTTCGAGAAGGCCCTGCTCAAGGAAACGAAACTGACCGGCGCCGCTGCCGGGCAGGCCTATTTCATTTCCGCCGACGCAGCCGGGGCAAGCTTCGCGGGGGCCGACCTGACCAAGGCGATTTTCCAGCAGACGACCCTTGACGGAGCGGATTTCTCCGGGGCCACAGCGGCGAAGGTTCTCTTCGTGGCATCGGGGGGAAAAAACGTCGATTTTACCGGGGCCGACCTCTTCAATGTACGGATTCTCAACGGATCGGCATTCCCGGACGGCATTTTTCACCATGCGAAGGCCCACAAGGCCGCGTGGATGAATTCGGACCTCGCGGGGAGCGATTTTACCGGCTTGGAGATCAAGCGGGGCCTGATCCAGGAGTGCGGCCTGGCCGGGGCCAACCTGGCCGGGGTGTCCGCCCGGGAAGCCCGGTTCACCAAATCCGACCTGAGCGACGCCAACTGCCGGGGCATGAAGATGTTCCAGGGCTCCCTCAGAAAGTCAAAACTCGTCCGGACGGATCTGCGCAACGCCAATCTCTATGGGGTGGAGTTTTTCCGCACCGGCGTGGGAGAAACGAAATTCGACGGCGCCAACCTGAAAATGACCAAGCTCCACAAGCGCACCGACCTGCTGCCGGAGCGTAAGGCAAAGAAGACGATCCTTGATGAATAACGTCCTGAAGATGAGGAGGAAAAGATGTTTCAGTTGACTAACGCCGGGGGGATGAACCTCGGTTTTCCCGATGTCTGCCTGACGCCGACCCCGGTGGGACCAATTCCCGTCCCCTATCCCAACACTACCACCGGAGCGACGGCCAATCCGGCCACGACGGCCCTGACGGTCCTCACCGACGGAATGCCTTCCCTGAATCAGATGTCCATGATCCCCATCAGCAACGGCGACAATGCGGGCGTCAACATGGGCGTGGCTTCGGGGCTGGTCATGGGGCCCACGGAATTCATCCTCGGAAGCGTAACGGTCATCAAGGAAGGGGCGCCGGCCCAGCGCCTGACCAGCATAACGGGACACAATGGCGTGAGCATGAACGCCCCCGGCGTGGCTCTGGCCCCAAGCCAGGTAACGGTCCTGGTTTTGGGATAACAACATTGACCCATCCCCCTCCTTGCCTCCCCCTTGAAGGGGGAGGTTGGGGTCGGGATGGAAAGGAAAGCGATCATGAACTGCCCCGCCAGTTATCGGAAATCATTGACGAAGGGAAGGCTCCGTGACGAAAGTTGAGTTGCTGGCAGCCATCGCGCGGGACGAGACGATCGAGAACATCGATTTGAGCGGCCTGGACCTGGCGGGAGCGGACCTCTCCGGGGCGCGATTTGAAAACGTCTCCTTCCGGGGCGCCAACCTCGCCGGCGCCCGAATCCGGCGGACGGGATTCAAACACTGCGACCTTTTCGGCGCCGTCCTTAACGACGTCGATCTGACGAAGGTACTCTGGATTCGTATGGACCTCCGGGGGGTCATCCTACGCCGGGCAACATTGGAACGGGCCGTCCTCTCCGGCGCCGACTTTTCGGAAGCGGATCTATCCGGCGCCGACCTTTCCCGGGCCGTGATGGATAACGCCAAGCTGGAAAATGCCAATCTGACCGGGGCCAAGACCTTTCGGACGATGCTGTACCGGGCCTCCCTCAAGGGGGCCGATCTCACCGGGGCCGATCTTTCCCGGGCGATCTTTTTCGAGGCCGATCTGAGCGGGACCAGGCTCAAGGGGACCAAGCTCTTCAAGACATTTCTACGGAACAGCGATCTCTCGGGCCAGGACTTTCGGGGGGCTGAATTTACCATGTGCCAGGCCGGCGGGGCCAATATGCGGGGCGCGGACCTCACCGGCGCCGATATCACCATGACCAATTTCATGAACGCCGATCTTACCGGGGCCAACCTGGAAAAGGTAAAGGGACGGCGGACGGCATTTCTTGACGCCATCCTGCCCGGTGTGAGTCTCAGAGATGCGGATCTCGCGCAAGCCTGCTTCGAAGGCGCGGATCTGAGCCGGGCCGATCTCACCGGCGCCAATCTGGAGCAGGCCCTGTTCAACCGGGCGATCTGCCCAGGGACGAAATTCGCGTGGACCCGGTGCACGTACGCCGATTTTTCCCATGCCGATCTCCGGACGGCGGATTTTTCCGGGGCGGAGCTCTTCCGGGCCAAATTTCATCGGATCAGGGAAGAACACACCAAATGGGAAGGGGCGAATCGGGAGGCCGCTCTGGAAACGGACCCCGACCTCGCAGCGGCGGAGGACGATTGAACCCGGATTTCGGCAAGAAAAGATAAGATGCCGATAAGGTGATCGACGGCAAGGGCCTGCCCCGCGGCCGTTACCGGAGGCGGAAAAGGGAGCGAACGGCGCTCCTTCCCAAATGAAGAGGAGTAGAAGGCATGAAAAGTCTTGCGAAAAAACAAAAAGAAGCCTCCCCGATTCTGGAATACGGAATCGTCGCGGAAGCAGATAAAGGCGTCCTGTTCGTTTTCACCGACGGGGAGATATACGAGGCGCGGCCAGCGGTAAGCTGCCTCATATCCCCGGAGAAGGGTGACATGGTCCTCCTCTCCTTCAACGCCGCCGGCCGCTGTTATATCCTGTCGGTATTGGAAAGGCCTGGGGGGGATGAGGCACCGAAGACCCTCTCCCTCGACGGCCAGGTAAAGCTCCGTATCCGCCGGGGCGGCCTGAACATCGCCGCCGACGAGGCCCTCTCCCTGACGGCAAAGCGGGGAATCGCCCTGGCGACGGCCGCTCTGACAGTGGATGCAGGGAAGGGCGAGGCGAGAATCGAGGACTTTTCATTCTTCGGCCGATGCTTCCAGAGCCGGGTGGAAGCGGTGCGGCACATCGCTGACACCCTCGATACGGTCATCCGCCGGGTCGTCCAGCGCCTTACCTCTTCGTACCGCTACATCGAGGAACACGAGGAGGTGCAGTCCGCCTCCACCCGCATGCTCGTCGAGGGGACCCTGACGATGCAGACCCGAAACACCATGCACACCGCCGAAGGTCACATCAAGATCGACGCGGAACAGATCCACCTGGGGTAAGAAAAAAAACGACGCCCCGAAGTTCAGGTCTCCGGGGCGTCACCAATTGTAATATTGGTCTTTAAATCCGCGCTTAGAAGTTCAGGGTCAACTTATGCGAAAGGAGGTAGTTGTCCCTGACCGTGGT
>CAZNDG010000053.1:11930-17525 GCA_964571695.1 uncultured Syntrophus sp. | reverse complement strand
CCCATGGTTTTTCTTGACAATATCCGGCGCTGCCAATAGACTAAGTTCACTAAACTAATCTTGGCGAGGTGGGCTATGCAAACCATCAATATTCATGAAGCGAAGACGCATCTTTCCCGTCTGGTCGAGGAGGCGGCGCAAGGTAAATCCTTCATCATTGCCAAGGCAGGAAAGCCGATGGTCAAGGTTTCACCCCTGGCTGCAGACGAACTGAATGGCGCTGAAAGACTTGGATTTATGGCGGGTGAGATTTCCGTTCCCGACGATTTTGATTTACTGGGAGTACCGGAGATTATGCTGCTTTTTGAGGGCAAGGCAAAGTGAAACTACTCCTCGATACGCATATCCTCCTCTGGTCGGCCGGCCAGCCTGATAAGCTTCCCGAATCAGCGCGCGCACTTTTGACTTCACCGGAAAACAGCCTGTTTTTCAGTGCGGCAAGTATCTGGGAAATTGTTATCAAGCTTGGGCTTGGGCGCGAAGATTTTAAGGTTGATCCGCATCGTTTGAGGAAGATGCTCGTGGTGCATGGATACACGGAGCTTCCCGTAACCGCTGAACATGCCCTGAAGGTCGATACGTTGCCTCCTCTTCATAGAGACCCTTTCGACCGCCTGCTGCTTGCTCAGGCCCGAACGGAAGGGATGCTTTTTCTTACCAATGACGCCGCTGTTGTCAAATATCAAGAATCTATTTTGGGCGTATAAAAGATGGGGGTCAGGTCTTTAAAATTAGCATTTTTCGCCGTGAGCGAAAGAAAAGGTGTATTTGCTTGCCGGCGGGCACAGTGATTAGCGCATTTTCCCGAGGTCATACGGCATAAGACACAGAAACACAGGAACATCGGCCCACAGGAAAATCGGGATGCCGGAATGGGTAGAAATGCTAATTTTAAAGACCTGACCCCCATTAGATTTTTAATTGCTCTACTGGTGTTTTTAGTGTATCAAATCGGCACATTTCCAGCTAATCGCCACACACCACAACCGAGGCCGGCATGAACGATAAATGGCGGGATCAAATTACTTTGGACATTATTGTCGCCATGAACACGGCCCTCGTCAATCTCCGCCTCTATCCGCCCACGAGCTCCATGATCATCAATACCATCGAGCGGCTCCATCAGACGCTGCAGGGGTTCTTCGCCGGCGCGCCGTCCCTGGTCCTGGGGGAGGCCGACAAGGTGCTGCTGATCGGCGATCAGCCGTTGAGCCGGAAAGACCTGGAACGGCCGCCGATCGCCGCTTTCCTGGAGGTGATCCTCAATTTCGGCATCAAGAGCATCACGATCGGCAGCGACGTGACCCGGGAGGATCTGTCGGCCTTCCTGGAGATTCTGGGGGAGAAGCCGGTGACGATCAGCCGGGAGGGGGGGCTGGTGGCGGTCATGGCGGCGCGGCAGGTGGGGCACATCCTCATCGATGAAAAGATCTACATCGCCAAGGACAGCAAGCAGCAGATTCTGGCCCGGCTCGACATCGACGACGAGGTGGTCGTCCGGTACCTGACCGGCGGGGAAGGGGCGGCGGGTGCGGACCTGGACATCCAGCAGCTCCAGGATCTGGCGAAGGATCCCGACTGGCTGGAGAATGTCTTCAAGCAGGGCCTGAACCAGATCATGGGCAAACGGGATACCCTGCCGATCGGCCAGTTGTCGGCGAATATGGTGCGGATGCTGGGAATCCTGGACAAGGTCATCGACCGGGCGGACCAGGAGAAGTTTGTCCGGATGATCGCAAAATCCATCGCCGACCTGGATGTGGATATGATCGGCTGCATCCTGAGCAGGCCGCTCGATACGATATTTGACGGCCGGCTGTTCGGGGAGGTCGTGGCGGCCATCGACGAGGCCAAGTTCGAGCAGGTGGCGGCGCGGATGGCCGGCATGAAGGGCGGCCGGGACGCGCTGGGCGCGGGTGCGGGCATCGGTGGAGTGGGCGTGGGTGCGGGCGGTGTGGGTGGCGCTGCGGGAGGTGTGAGTGCCGCTTCCCCGGGCGCTGCCGGTGTAATGGGTGGCGCTGCTCCGGGTGCGGGCGTAGGCGGCCCCGGTACCGCTGCATTTGGCGCCATCCCGCCCCCGTCAGCCGCCGCCGCCCCGGGAGCCGCCGGTGCCGCAAGATATGCCGCCCCCGCGTCGGGCGCTGCTGCCGCTCCGGGATATGCTGCCCCGTCAGCCGCCGCCCCCGCGCCGGGATTTGCCGCCGGTGCCGCGTCGGGCGCCGCTGCCGCTTCTGGATTTGCCAGCCGTACCCCACCATCCGCCGCCCCACAGTACGCAGCCCCGCCATCCACCACCTCACCATCCACCACCTCACCGTCCGCCACCCCACCGTCCGGCGCCTCTGGCGTCCCAGGCGTCTCCGCCGTCCCGCCCGCCGTCCCGGAGGCCTATCGGCGGCTCATGGAAACCGAGAAGGGCCGGCAGCTTCGGGAACGGGCCGAAGCGGAGCGGCTCCGGGCGGAGGATGAGAAGTCCCGAAAGCTCGCGACCCTGAAGGAAAAGATCTCCCCCCTGCTCCAGGGCCGGGAGGAATGCTTCCTGGACGAGGCTCTGATGTGCTCGATGGCCGATATCGTTGGGGAGCTGGCGGCGCAGGAGGGCCCGGAAACCACTGATGCGGTCCTCGATCGTCTCGCGGAAGCCCTGCGGAGCGACCGGCAGGACGTACGCGATCAGGCCGCCGCGGCGCTGGCCCAGATCCTCGACCGGTTGCCGGAGCGCCGGCGGCAGGAGGAATTGAACCGGCTTGCAGACCGGCTGCGGGCCTGGATCGAAAAGGAGACCGTGGCGACGACGGCCTACCGGAAGCTCTGTCACCTCCTGAAGGACCTGATCTCCCTGCGGATCGGGGACGGGGAATATCGGGAGGCCCTGCCGCTCTTGCAGCTCTTCCACCGCATCGACTATGGCCTCCTGGAGAAGAACGAGACGGCCCAGGAGATCGCCATGGACATCATCCGGGGGCTTTCGACGCCGGAGCGCCTGGATTTTCTCTTCGATCGCTACGAGCGGCTCACGGGGGAGGATGAGGAGCAGAAGGACGTGGGGCGGCTCCTGGCGCACCTCGGGGAGGGCTCCCTGGCGCGGCTGATGGACATCCTGCGGGAGCATACCAACAGCGACGAGCGGGTTAAGGTCCTCCATTTGTTCATCGAGATCGGGAGGCCGGTCCTGGCCATCATCAAGAACGAGATCCACCTCGACCGTCCGTGGTACTTCCACCGGAATCTGGCCTATCTGCTGGGGTGGATCAAGGGGGAGACGACCGTGGAATCGCTGCGGGCGCTGCTGTTGCACAAGCACGACAAGGTGCGGCAGGAGGCGCTGACCAGCCTCGCCAAGGTGGGGGGCGGGGAAAGGGGACCGGTGCTGCTGGAGACCCTGCCGGCGGTGGACGGCGCCTTCAAGCTGGAACTTATCGATCGCCTGGGAAGGATGAAGTACCGGGAGGCGACGCCGGTGTTCCTGGCGATGATGAAGGAGCGGCCGTTTATCGTGACGCCGGCGCGGATCGATCTGGAGGAGGCGCTATGCACCGCCCTGGGCCGGATCGGAGACCCGGCGGCGTTATCCATGCTCAACGAGATCAGCAATCCCGGCTTCTTCACGGTGACTACCTACCACAAGAAGGTCAAAATCGCCGCCTCCCAAGCCCTCAACCTCATCGGCAGGAATTAGAGCAGGAATTAGAGCAAGAATTAGGCGGCGTGCCCTGGGTAATTTCCGTGTGATATTTCTTGACAAGCGGTTTGAATATGGTACCAATTACGAACCTGAGGTTAATACCATGAATATCATCAACGATATCAAACCAGTTACCTATCTGAAGGCCAGAGCGGCGGATTTGCTGGATCAGATAAACGAAACTCATCGCCCGGTAATAATTACCCAGAACGGGGAGCCCCGGGCGGTACTGCAAGATCCCGAGAGCTATGAAAACATGCGCAACACCATCGGGATATTGAAGCTCCTTTCCCAGGGAGAGGCGGATATTCGCGACGGCCGGACCAAACCACAGGAAGATGTGTTTGCGGAAATCGAGTCGGCACTGAATGCCAGCATGAATAACATCCCAGAATGAATAAGGGATACTCGATTGAATGGACGGTGGTTGCCGAAGGTGATTTACGGCGAATAATCGACCATATCGCTATTGACCATCCCGGTAATGCCAGGCAGATACCCAGTGAAATCAGAGAGAAAGCATCCAATCTCTACGACTTTCCAGAACGGGGCCGGATCGTTCCCGAACTTCGGACACAGGGAATAGACACCTACAGAGAATTGATCGTATCACCCTGGCGTATAGTCTATCGGATTTCAGGACGTTCAATCTATGTTCTGTCGGTTTTCGACGGCAGACGGAATATCGAGGACGTCCTCCTGGATAGATTGCTGTAACAGGGTAACCGTCTGACGGACTCATCTTGGCGGTTTTTCAAAATTGAGTAAGGCCACGCTGCTTCCGATCAAGATATCGAATTAGAAACTTGGCGCTTTTTGGGTCAGGCCGTGCGGAGGAAGGCGACGGCGTTTTGGAAGAGGGCGAGGCCCTGGCCGGCGTCGGGGAGGTCTTCGCGGGTCCAGCGGGGATGGTTGACACGGTGGAGGAAGGCCTCCGGGTGGGGCATGAGGCCGAAGATCCGGCCGGTGGCGTTGCAGATGCCGGCGATGGCGTCCACGGAGCCGTTGGGGTTGTCCGGGTAGGACATGGTGGGGCGGGAGGCGCCGGGGGCCTCGGGGGCGGCGGGAGCGGCGGACGTGGCGGCAACACGGGAGGTTTGGAAGCTGCCAGATGCGGCGCCAAAGGCAGTTGACCCGGTGAAGGTCGGGGCGTGGATCGCCTCTGTGCCGAAGGTCGAGGCGCTGCCGGTGGGGGAATCAATGCCGGCGGAGAAAGTGGCGGCGGGAGTGGTGGCGGTTGTGCCGCCTTTTTTTGTTTGGCCGTGGATATCCACGGAAGGGAAAACGCTAATTTTAAAGACCTGACCCCCGGTTTGGTTGCAGTACTGGAGGGCGACGTGGCCCTCCCGGTGGAGGCGGGCCCTGATGGCCTCGTCCTGGGGGATGAACTTCCCTTCGCCGTGGCGCACGGGGAGGTAGAGGTGCGAAAGCCCCCGGGTGAAGATGCACGGCGAGGCGGGATTGACGGTTAGATGGACCCAGCGGTCTTCGAAACGGCCGGAATCGTTGTACGTCAGGGTGGCGGTCTGGGTCTGGTAATCGCCGTCGCAGCCCGGGAGGAGCCCCAGCTTCACGAGGAGCTGGAAGCCGTTGCAGACCCCCAGGATGAGCTTGCCGTCCCGGATGAAGCGGGTCATCTGATCGTAGAGCTTTTCCTCCGTGCCGGCGATAGCGGCGTGACGGATCCGGTTCGCCCCGGCTTTGGCGGCGCCGAGGTCGTCGCCATCAAGAAAACCACCGGGAAGATTGAGGAAATCGTAGTCGTCGAGGCGCTTCTCCCCGGCAAGGAGTTCGCTGATGTGGACGATGTCCACGACGTCGGCCCCGGCGAGGCGGCAGGCGTGGGCCATCTCCACCTCGCAGTTCGTGCCGTTTCCCGTGATGACGATGCTTTTGACGATCTTGCTCAT
>CAZNDG010000053.1:0-11830 GCA_964571695.1 uncultured Syntrophus sp. | reverse complement strand
GGCTGCTGCCAGGCTGCCTTCAATTCCGCCAGGGGCTCCCGGAGGATGATGTCGCCGCCCAGGCCCCGGATGGTGAGCAACGGCGCGGCCGTCACGACCCCCACCGCGGCGAAGACCACCGGTGGCGGTTCGGGAGACTCCTCCGCGAAAGCCGGCACTGGCGCCATGCCCGTTGATGTTTCTTCTGCATTTGCGCCGATTTTTCCGGTCCCGGAATGCGAGGGGGACGGCGGCGACGATGATAGCGACGCTGCTCCATTATTTGCCATTGAAGATGACAATTGTCCCGATTCCCCTGTGGATGTTGCCGCTGCAATCATAGCTGCCGTTGGTGCGATTTCCTGATTTTTTCCACTTGCCCCCGTGGTTGAAGAAAGAGGGACGCTGTCTCCAATTTCCATTCCAGAGGAGTTTTCTGTCAACTCATCGGGGCGTAAACCTGAAATAGATTGCCTGTTTTCGGGACGGGGGGTCTGTCTGCCCACGTATAATTCCGTCTCGAAGGCGGCGCGGTTGGCCGGGGAGACGGTGACGACGAAGCGGCTGGCCGTCTCGGAGAAGAGGAGGTAGTCGTCCCGGTGGAGGTCCCGGCGGGGGACCTGCCGCAGATCCACGTCCATGCCCAGCCCGCCGGCGAAGGCCGTCTCCGCCAGGGCGATCCCCAGCCCGCCGTCGGAGCAGTCGTGGCATGAGGCCACGAGGCCCGCCGCGATGGCCCGGTGCAGGGCGGCGTACAGCCATTTTGCCGCCGCCGCGTCCACCCGGGGGCAGTTGTCGCCCACGCAGCCGTGGAGGGCGTACCACTCCGAGGCCCCCAGTTCGTTTTTCGTTTCCCCCAGCACATAGACGATGTCCCCCGCCCGCTTGGCGTCCATGGTCACCGCCCGGCGGACGTCCGCGATCCGGCCGATCACGGAGTACAGGAGCGTCGGCGGGATGGAGATCTTCGTCCCCTCGATGGCGTAGTCGTTCTTCATGCTGTCCTTGCCGGAGATGCAGGGGACGCCGTAGGCCGTCGTGTAGTCGTAAACGGCCTGGTTGGCCCGGACGAGCTGGGCGAGCTTGTATTCCCCGTCGGGGGTCTTCTCCGAGGCGACGGGATCGCACCAGCAGAAGTTGTCCAGGCCGGCGAGGTAGTCGGGGTCCGCCCCGACGGCGACGGCGTTCCGGACCGCCTCGTCGATGGCGCAGGCCGCCATGTCGTAGGCGTCGATGTCGCTGTAGCGGGGGCAGATGCCGTTGGCGATGACGATGCCCTCGAGGGTGTCGAGGAGGGGGCGGATGACGGAGGCGTCGCTGGGGCCGTCGTTGGCGGCGCCGGTGAGGGGCTTGACGACGCTGCCGCCCTGGACTTCGTGGTCGTACTGGCGGACCACGGATTCCTTGCTGCAGATGTTGAGCCGGGAGAGCATCCGCCGGAGGGCGGCGCCCATATCGGCGGGGACGGAAGCGGAAGCGGGCGCCGCCGCCGGCGCAGTTATTGATGATGAAGTCGCAGCTTCAGTAGCCGCCGTGAGTGCAGATCCGGATGCCGCCGCCGCCGTGGACGCCCCTGCTGCCACCGTGTTTGTAAGTGTCGGGGCCGCCGCCGGTGTTGCCGCTGCTTCCGTTGCCCCTCCCGCTACTGCTCCTGCTGATTCCACCGCCTCCGCTGTCGGGGCCGCCGTTCCCCCTGCGGCTAATCTTGCTCCCGCGGCGATCGCCGCCGGTGATGGGGCTGCCGCTTCTCCCGCTGCCCCCGCTGCCGGTGATGGGGACGGCACGGGCAGATCCGGTTCGGGGCGGCGGGGCCGCTCCCACCGGGCCCGGAGCCGCATCTGGGGGAGGCCGTCATGGAGGAAATCCATACGCAGGAAGGCGACGGTTTCCTCGCCGTAGCGGACGTGGAACATCCCCGTATCTGTGTAGGTCCCCAGGACCGTGGCCTCGACGTCCATCCTGGCGGCCAGGGCCAGGAAGGCGTCGCGCTGCTCCGGGGCGACGGCGAGGGTCATCCGCTCCTGGGATTCGGAGATGAGGATCTCCCAGGGATTCAGGCCGGGGTACTTCAGGGGGGCCCGCCGGAGATCCAGATTGCAGCCCCCGGAGAGTTGCGCCGTCTCGCCCACGGAGGAGGAGAGGCCGCCGGCGCCGTTATCGGTGATGCACCGGTAGAGCCCCAGATCCCGGGCCTTGAGGAGGAAGTCCGTCATCTTCTTCTGGGTGATGGGGTCGCCGATCTGAACGGCCGTGACGGGCGAGCCTTCATGCAGCTCTTCGGAGGAGAAGGTGGCGCCGTGGATTCCGTCCTTGCCGATCCGCCCCCCGGTCATGACGATGAGGTCGCCGGGGACGATTTCCTTGGTGTGGGTGGGCTTGCCGTGGAGGCGGGCGGGCATGATGCCGCCGGTGCCGCAATAGACCAGGGGCTTGCCGAGGTAGCGCTCGTCGAAGACCAGGCAGCCGTTGACGGTGGGGATGCCGCTCTTGTTGCCGCCGTGCTCCACGCCTTCGCGGACGCCCTCGTAGATCCGCCGGGGGTGGAGGATCCGCTTCGGGAGGGGGCGGTTGTAGTCCGGCGGGGCGAAACAGAAGACATCGGTGTTGAAGATCAGCTTGGCCCCCATGCCCGTGCCGAAGGGGTCGCGGTTGACGCCCACGATGCCGGTGAGGGCGCCGCCGTAGGGATCCAGGGCGGATGGGGAATTGTGGGTCTCCACCTTGAAGACGAGGCTGTAGTCGTCGTTGAAGCGGATGACGCCGGCGTTGTCCACGAAGACGGAGAGGCAGAAATCACCGGTGGCGCGGGCGCGGCGTTCGGCGCGGATCCGTTCCGTCGACCCCTTGATGTAGGTCTTGAAGAGGGAGTCGATCTCGGTGATCCGGCCGGTCCCGTCGTCATAGGCGATGCGGCTGTTGAAGATCTTGTGCTTGCAGTGCTCCGACCAGGTCTGGGCCAGGCACTCCAGCTCCGCGTCGGTGATCCGGGCGGTGGCGGGGAGGCCGACCCGGGCGCGCTCCGCCTGGACGGCGGGGTCGCGGAAGTAATCCCGGAGGATCCGCATCTCCTCCAGGGTCAGGGCGAGGACCCGCTCGTTGCTGATGGCGAGGAGGGCGTCCTCGCTGACGTCGAGGTCGATCAGCTCCGTGGCGGGGCGCTCCGTGCCGGTGACACGGGGTACGTAGGGGGCGATGCCCCGGACGGGGTCCCAGTCGGCCCGGGCGATCACCTCGTAGCGTTCGATGAGCTCATTGGCGAGGAGTTGGGAGGCGATGCGCTCTGCTTCAGGGCGGTTGATGGCCCCCCGGAGGAGATACTGCCGGGAGGTGTGGACCCGGAAGGGGCGAGGAGCGCCTCCGGCAATTGCCGCCGGCTGGTCTGCGGAAGATCGTTCAACGGTTGCGGCCGATACCGCGCCGGATATATTAATGTAATCTGCATCTCCCGATAAGGAATCGGGATAATTAACGGAGATCGACCTGCCGGCCGTGCCGGCCGTGGCGGGCGTGGCGGCACCGGTCGGGATACCGAGGAGGATGGCGACGGCCTCTTGGGCGGTCTTGCCCACGTTGTCCGTGACGCCGGGCCGGAAGCCTACCTCGATGAGCCAATCGAAATCCCAGGCGGCCGCGGCCACGGCGCCGTCGATGGCGTAGTGCTGGATCACCGCGTCGGACAGGGGGCCGGCGGCTGCCCGTGCCAGCTCCTCCCGGGAGAATTCGCCGTCCAGGGTGTAAACCTCCACGGTCCGCACCGTTTCCACGGGGATATGGAGGTGCTCGTTGATGCGGCGTTTGATCTTTTCTCCCAGGGCGTCCCGGATGCCTTCCCGGAAGCCGATTTCGATGCGGTGGGCCATTGTTCCTCGCAAGGCGATTTTTGGCGGCGAGTATAGGTAATGGGCGGCGGCCTGTCAAGCAAAGATGACGACATCGTAAAAAGTCCATATGCGGCGAAAGCGCTTCATCCTTCGTCACTGCGACGTACGCCCGAGTACGTCTCATTCCTGAGGATTCGCGCGCCTTGCCTCTGGAGCTTTTTACTTCGTCGTCAAGATGGTGACTTTTTGCGAATTCATCAAAGATGACGACATCGTAAAAAGTCCATATGCGGCGAAAGCGCTTCATCCTTCGTCACTGCGACGTACGCCCGAGTACGTCTCATTCCTGAGGATTCGCGCGCCTTGCCTCTGGAGCTTTTTACTTCGTCGTCAAGATGGTGACTTTTTGCGAATTCATCAAAGATGACGACATCGTAAAAGTCCATATGCGGCGAAAGCGCTTCATCCTTCGTCACCGCGATATTAGGCGCCGGCGAGCCGGCGCTGGAAACCTCCTTTCCAATTGACTTTCCCGCTTTAATGGCATATAGAGGCGCCGCCGGCGCCGGGTATTGTCGCCCGGCGCCGTGGCGGAGCTTATATCAGGGCCTTTAAGGACTGAAATACCATATGGGAGTAGGTGGAGGTCAATTCATGAAAAAAGCAGTCAGTTCCAAGATCAAGAAGGTTTCCAGTCTCAAGTACGACCAGCAACTTGCGGAATCCCCCTTCGAGTGGTGGGGCCCTTCCCCCGATGAGGCCCGCCGGGTCATGTCGGCAAAATCCAAGGGCATGCACGACAAGCGCACGAGCCTCAAGGAGGCCGTGGCCAAATACGTCAAGGACGGGATCAACATCGGCATCGGCGGCTTCGTCAACACCCGCGTCCCCGTGGCGGCGGTGCACGAGGTTATTCGGCACGGCGCCCGGAATCTCACCCTGTCCTTCCAGTCCAACTCCATTTGCGCGGAGCTGCTGGCCGGGGCGATGGTCCTCGATCCGGACCGGGTGTCGATCAAACGTGTCGAGCTCGCCTGGTGGGGCTACGAGGTCATCGGCATCGCCCCGCTGCTGCGGCACCTGACGTCGAAGGGGATGATCCAGCTTGACGATTATACGAACTACGGCATGTCGGCCCGCTTCAAGGCGGCGGCGATGGGCATCCCCTTCGTGCCGACCCGGGATCACGGCGGCTCCGACATGGAACTCGTCAACCGGGGGAAGATGGTTTCCTGCCCCTTCTCGGAGAAGAACGTCTATCTGGTGCCGGCCTGCCATCCCGACGTGGCCCTCATCCACGTGACGGCGGCGGACATGTACGGCAACTGCCGGATCTTCGGCGCCCACTGCACCTGCCCGGAGATCACCATGGCGGCGGCGCACAGCATCGTCACCACGGAAAAGATCATCCCCAACGAAAACATCCGCACCTATCCGAACCTGACGGAGATCCCCTACGCCGCCGTGGACGCCCTGATCGAGCAGCCCTACGGCGCCTATCCGGGTGCTTCCTACGGATTCCACTGGTTCGATATGGATCATATCAAGATGTTCCGGGGCCTCTGCGACGAATTCCGGAAGACCGGCAAGAAGGACGGCCTGAAGAAATACTATGACGAATACATCTTTGGCTGCGAGACCTACGACGACTTCCTGGAGAAGATCTCCTTCAAGACGCTGCGGAAGCTCCGCGATCTGGACGGCGGCCAGCCGATAATCCTTTCGTAGGCGCGTCGGCATCCCGCACGCAGCGGGCATGCGGCGACCTTTTATACGACATGAAGCAAATCGCGGCGACGCGCGCCGGCCACGGCGGCGGCCCCGCAAGCGTAAACTCAAACAAACCAAGGAGGATTGAACATGCCTGAATATACACCTTTTGAAATGATCGCCTTCACGGGCTCCCGGGTCCTGGAAGACGAAAAAATAGTCTTTGTCGGGACCGGTCTGCCCATCATCGCGTCCATGCACGCCCAGTTGACCCATGCGCCGAACCTGTCGATGATCTTCGAATCGGGACCCCTGAGCCCCATCCTGGAGATGGGGATGCCCCTGTCCGTGGGCGACACCCGGGCCTGCCGCAAGGCCTGCTACCTCAAGGGGCTGAGCGCGGTATTCGAGCTGACCCAGCGGGGCTATTCGGACTACGCCTTTATCGGCGGGGCCCAGATCGACATGTACGGCAACGTCTGCTCCACCTTCGAGGGCGGGACGTATAACACCCCCCAGACCCGCTTCCCCGGCAGCGGCGGCGCGGGCGCCATGGCGGCGAACTGCGAAAAATCCATTATTATCATGGCGTTAGAGAAGCGCCGCTTTACCGAGAAGGTGGAGTTCCTGACGAGCATCGGGTTTGGCGACGGATCGGCGGATTACCGGGAAAAGGCGGGCGTCATGGGCGCCGGGCCCTACCGGGTCATCACCAACCAGGCCCTCTTCGGATTCGACGCCAAGACGCGGCGCATGGTGCTCCTGGAAGTCCTCCCCGGGAAGACGGCGAAGGACATCCAGGACCTGGTGAGCTTCGAGCTGCTGGTAGCCAAGGATCTCAAGGAGATGGCGGAGCCCACGGCGGAGGATCTGCGGCTGCTCCGGGAGGTGTGCGATCCCGAGGGCTATTTCCTGAACCGGAAGGTAAAGTGAGACCATAACCCCATCCCCCTGCCGAACCGGAAGGCGGAGTGTGACCATAACCCCATCCCCCTCCTGACCTCCCCCTTGTAAGGGGGAGGAACAGGATTACTCTTGAAGCCGGAGGGCCGGGAGTGTAGACAAGAGCCATGCGCTTTCCCTGTAGCGCCCTCCCTTTCAAGGGGTGCCCCGGGCTGAGGTGGGCGATACGGTTCTATCTCCCCGCGGATCCCTCCCCTTCAAGGGGAGGGCCGGGGTGGGGATGGGTTTCAAGAACCAGACCGGTCCAAAAGGACGGAAAATTAAGGGACAGAAGCCACTATTTGAAGAGAATAGCGGCGCTGTCCCCTTTTTATTTCCTGCTCTGTCGTCCGGCCGGTCTTCTGCCCGCGTCCTACCTGATACAAACCATCATGCCCGTTCCGAGCACGACGAAAGATGAAAATATCCGGCTATTTGTGGACATTTTCATATAAATTGTCATTTTATCCAACAACCACGAACGAAGAAAAATGTTTAGGTGAGATCGTGCGGATGTCTTATTATTCTTAGGGAATACGAAGATCGCTCTAATTGTTCAGTCGTTCCCGCACCCACATTCTGACCAGGCTGGAAACGCCTAAGCCTTTTTGTGCGGCGATCTTCTTTAAATCGGAGATTGTCGAATCATCGAGTCTGAGGGTGACAATACGATCTTTCTTCAGAACAAGCTCTTCCGGCGCGGGAAGAAAGTCTTCCATGATGCGGGCATTATCCAGATCAACATCTTTCGGCTCATCGGTGTATGTTATTTTCTTCTTCATAACGCTTCTTTCCTTTACGCCAATAAGCGGCGCCAAATATTCTGATCTTGCCGTTTCGATATGTGAATCTGACGGTCATTATTTCACCATGAACCTTACCCAGACAAAAGAATCGCTGCTCGTCTTCGCTATGTCGAACGTCTGCGAGGATGATGCGTTTTTTGTCCCGGAAAGCCTGTTGTGCCTCATAAAATGATACTCCATGCCTGAAAATATTTTCCAGATGTTTTGTTTCATCCCACTCGAAACTCGGCTTGTTCATGTTTCTTATGTAATACAAAAGATGACGAAAGACAAGCTTGATGATCTTGAGGACAGGAAATTTATTTATACTTGACGGCTCGGCAGGATTACTCTTGAAGCCGGAGGGCCGGGAGTGTAGACAAGAGCCATGCGCTTTCCCTGTAGCGCCCTCCCTTTCAAGGGGTGCCCCGGGCTGAGGTGGGCGATACGGTTCTATCTCCCCGCGGATCCCTCCCCTTCAAGGGGAGGGCCGGGGTGGGGATGGGTCAACGGCCGGCGAAGGCGGCGACGTGGCGGATGGCGCGCATCGCCTCGGCGAGGCCGTCGAAGACGGGGACGCCCCGGGCCAGGAAGGACTGCCGGGCCTTGCGGAGCACCTCCTCCACGTCCATGTCGTCGATGCGGCGCCGGGGATTGGGGAGGACCACCGCGACGGGCTTGCCGGAGGCCTCGGCGACCTCCCGGGCGACGGCGGCCAACTCTTCGTAGGGGGTGATCGCCGGGAAGGAGGCGCCGCCCATCATGGCGCTCAGGGCCTTGAAGTGGTAGAGCAGGGGGGCCTGGATCTGGAGGTCCACCCGGGGATCCCGGGCGGCGTGGAGCAGGGCCTCCTTGATCATCTTCGGCGGGACGTAGGGGTTGGCGATGTCGATGGGGTTGGCGGCGCTGGAGCCCGGTTTCGGCAGGCAGGCCAGGACGGAAGCGTAGATATCGCCTTCCAGATGGGGGAGGGAAAGGCCGTAGGCTTCCGCCATGTCGCAGGCGGCCACCCCCAGGGCGCCGCCGCCGCCGGCGACGGTGATCCCCCGGTAGGGGCGGCGGGGCAGAAGGGAAAAGGCCAGACAGGCCTGGGCCATCTCCTCCAGGCTGTGCACCTGGATCGCCCCGGCCTGGCGGAGAGCCGCCTCCCAGATGATCCGGCTGCCGCCCAGGGAGGCGGTATGGCTCGTCACGGCCCGCTGCCCCGCTTCCGAGAGGCCGCCCTTGTAAACGATGACCGGCTTTATGGCGGCGGCGGCCTTCAGGGCGCGGAGAAATTCCCCGCCGTCGGCCACGCCTTCCACGTAAAGGGCGATGATCCCCGTTTCCGGGTCGGTGCGGAAGTAGTCCAGCAGTTCCGTCTCCCGGAGATCGGCGCCGTTGCCGAAGCTCACCATCTTGCTGAAGCGGACGCCCAGCCAGGGGCCCATAAAGGCGAAATCGATGGCCATGCCGCCGCTCTGGGAGATGAAGGCCACGGGGCCGCTCTGACGGGAGAGGTCGGGGCCGGGAAGCATGGTGAGACCGCTTTTCGGGCAGTAGATTCCGAAGCAGTTGGGGCCGATGACCCGGATGCCCCGGCGGGCGATGGCGATGACATCGTTTTCCAGTGCGATCCCCTCCGCCGTCCCCAGTTCCCGGAATCCTGACGAGATGATCTCCGCCCCGGCGGCGCCTTTTTTACGGCAGCCCTCCAGAGTCTCCGGTACGTGGGCCGCGCCGACGGAGATGACGGCGAAGTCGATGTCGCCGGGAATCTCCTCGACGCAGCGGTAGATCTTGCGGCCGCGGATCTCGCCGCCCCGGGGATTGACGGGGAGCAACTCGCCGTCGAAGTTCATGGCCAGCAGGGAGAGAAAGATTCCCCGGCCAAAACCGAAACCCTCCGCGGAGACGCCGGCCACGGCGACGCGGCGGGGATGAAAGATGCGTTCGAAATCCGTCTGACTCATATCCGATCACCTCGTTAAGATGCGCTGCATATAGCGGAGCGACGCCGATAGTTCAAGGAAAAACCGGGCGGGCGGGGTAAAGTTTACAAGGCGAAAAATGAGGACCGTCCCCATTTTTCCTTGATCTTCAAGATGAATTATTGCAGATACACAATCTGATCCGGGGAGAGATATGAGTAAGTGCCACATAAAAGATGAGATGGCATTCATGAAACCATTTGCCCTCGATATTGGCAAGACGATGGCTGTTATGTTGGAATACTTGTAGATATTCCAGGCGTCTTCAGTCAGAGAGAAGCATTTGAATAAGAAATAAAAAAATTGGTAGCAAGCGGCCTTTTCATAAAGTCCGGGGAAAGCAGAGGAATGCGATGATGGATAGAAAGATAGCGGTGGTGGGAGCGGGAAACGTGGGGGCGACGGCGGCGCAGCGGCTGGCGGAGAAGGTTTTGGGCGACGTGGTCCTCATCGATGTGATTGAAGGCGTTCCTCAGGGCAAGGCCCTGGATCTGGCGGAGGCGGCGCCTATCGAGAAGCACGACGCGGCGGTGGTCGGGACGAACGGTTATGAGGCGGCGGCGGGGGCGGACATCGTCATCATCACGGCGGGGATTCCCCGGAAGCCCGGGATGAGCCGGGACGACCTGCTGGCTACGAATGCCCGGATCATGAAGTCCGTCGTGACGGAGGTGGTGCGGCAGGCCCCGGAGGCGATCCTCATCGTGGTCAGCAACCCGCTGGATGCCATGTGCCACGTGGCCTACGAGGCGAGCGGTTTTCCCCGGGCGCGGGTCATCGGCATGGCGGGCGTCCTGGACGCGGCGCGCTTCCGGGCCTTCATCGCCGCGGAGCTGCGGGTTTCCGTGGAGAACGTCCACGCCACCGTCCTGGGCGGCCACGGCGACACCATGGTTCCCCTGCCGCGCTACACGACGGTGGCCGGCATCCCCCTGCCGGAGCTGCTGGCGCCGGAACGGATTGCCGCGCTGGTGGAGCGGACCCGGAACGGCGGGGCGGAGATCGTGAGCCTCCTCAAGACCGGCAGCGCCTTTTACGCCCCGGCGTCGGCGGCGGTGGAGATGGCGGAGGCCATCCTCCGGGACCGGAAGAAGATCCTGCCCTGCGCCGCTTATCTCCAGGGTGAATACGGCATCGACGGCCTGTTCGTCGGGGTGCCGGTGAAGCTGGGGAAGGGGGGCGTGGAGGAGATCATCCGCCTGAACCTCACGGACGGGGAGCTGGCATCCCTGCATAAATCAGCCGCCGCCGTGGGCGAGCTGGTGGCGGCCGTCAAGCGCTTAAATTGAGAGCTTTGAAAAATGGCTTCGCCGCGACTCAGAAATCTTTTTCGCTTCTGAATGGGTAGCGTATAAATCTTATTCATTACAGAAAGCCATATTCGCCGACCTCGTAAATAATCCTGTTAAACGTCGATATTGGACGAAGACAGCCGGTGTGGGGCATGGGTCCCGAAGCGGGTGTAAATGACGGCTCCCAGACCCATCATGAGGGCCAGGACCTTGATCATCCAGCCGATGTAGGGGATCCAGCCGATGATCCACAGGACGACGAGCCCCCAGAACGTCTCCCGGCAGATGTGCTGGCCGGGCCGTTTGAAGAGGGCGTAGAGCTTGCGGCCCACAAGCTGGGAGACGGCGATAAAGCCCAGGAGACCCGCCACGACCACAAGAATCATCTCCAGGGGGATGAGGACGATGCCGATGACGGAGACGGTGAGGAGGATCGCCAGGGGGACCACGAGGACCAGCCCCAAGAGCCCCCAGAGGGTGATCTTCATCGTTTCCTCCCGGATGGACGCGGCAATGACCTGGATGGGTTTGGGGATCAGGAGGACCATGAGGATGGCGATGATCAGGATGCTGAAAAAGATCGTCAGGGAAAATATCGCGAAGACCCAGGACCACCCTTCCCACTCGTCGCTCAGGACATGGGTTATCACTTCGGAGATGTTCGAGGAGTTGATCTCCGTTATGGTCCCCTGGACATCCGCCCCCTTGGCCTTGACGAGGACGCCTCCCAGTACGACCACATTTCCCTTCACCAGGGCCTTTCTGGTCAACACCACCGAATTGCCCATGGCGATGACATTCCCCTCCACGACGCCGGTGACGGTGATCTGACCGTTGATGGTCAGGACATGGTTCACCCGCGAGCCTGCTTCGATCAAGACGTCTTCGCCGATTTTGAAGATCGTGGCGTTTTCCGCCGCCGCGCCGGCCGCGAAACTCACGACAAATATCACCACAATCGCCATTATAGTTTTCTTCATATTGTTTCCGTATTATCTTTCTTCATGGCGGTCCCGTAAACATGGCCGTTAGTATCGGAAAGG
The DNA here is from genome assembly GCA_964571695.1 of uncultured Syntrophus sp. Taxonomy (GTDB): domain Bacteria; phylum Desulfobacterota; class Syntrophia; order Syntrophales; family UBA8958; genus UBA8958. The sequence goes on along the minus strand of CAZNDG010000053.1, from coordinate 288 downwards.
TCACCCGCTGTCAATGACTAAATGACGGCATTATTCCGATATTATATTAAAAAATACTTTTAGCCCCCGTCTTGATAATTGCCGCAAAAAACGCTTGCATTTCTTGCCTCGTTTCGATATTAGTACCAACAGATTATGGCTGATATAAAATGCATGTTATCAGAAAGATTATATACAATTCAGCTCGTAATCGCCTCTGTCGCTGGATGAATGCCATTAACAGCATTGTTGTAAATAATAGGAGGAGGGTAAAAATGCGTAAAGGACAGGAAGAAGTGGAAAAGAGGC
>CAZNDG010000052.1:0-17975 GCA_964571695.1 uncultured Syntrophus sp. | reverse complement strand
TCGGTAGGTCAGTCGCTGCTTGTTCATCGGGAAATTATCTTGTTGACATCATCAATATGTTGTGGCAAATAGGGCACGTCATACCATATATTGTATTTATAGAATCGTTTTCATCATTTATTCAGCGAGGAGACAAGTGAAATGAAAAAGAAGACTTCCCCGTCCGCCATCCCCTGCCTGACCAAAAATGCCATTACCGTTCTGGAAAGACGCTACCTGAGGAGGGACAAGGATGGTCGAGTCCTCGAAACGCCAGCCCACATGTTCAGGAGGGTGGCAGAGAGCATTGCCGCGGCGGAACGGATATTCAGCCCCCAGGCCGATACGGGGAAGCTGGCGGAGAAGTTCTATCGCATCATGGCTTCCCTGGACTTCCTTCCCAATTCCCCCACCCTGATGAATGCCGGCCGGGAGCTGGGGCAGTTGTCGGCCTGTTTCGTCCTCCCGGTGGGGGACTCCATGGAAGAGATCTTCGATGCCGTAAAATATACCGCCCTGATCCACAAGTCCGGCGGCGGCACCGGTTTTTCCTTTTCCCGCCTCCGTCCCGCCAACGATGTGGTGATGACCACCACGGGTATCTCCAGCGGTCCCATTTCCTTCATGCGGGTTTTCGACATCGCCACGGAGACCATCAAGCAGGGGGGCACCCGCCGCGGGGCCAACATGGGCATCCTGCGCGTGGATCATCCCGATATCATGGATTTCATCATGTGCAAGGCCGACAAGAACCAGTTGAACAACTTCAACATCTCCGTCGGTCTGACGGAAGTATTCATGGCCGCGGTGGAGGCGGACGAGAACTACGACCTGATCAATCCCCGCAGCGGCCAGGTCACCGGGACACTGAACGCCCGGAAGGTATTCAACCGCATCGTCGCCCAGGCCTGGGAGAACGGGGAGCCGGGGATTGTCTTTCTGGACCGTCTCAACCGCGACAATCCCACGCCCGACGTCGGGGCCATCGAATCGACGAACCCCTGCGGTGAACAGCCTCTCCTGCCCTATGAATCCTGCAACCTGGGATCGATCAACTTAGGCAAGATGGTGACGGGCGGCGCCGTGGACTGGAAACGCCTCCGGGAGGTTGTCCATCTGGCCGTCCATTTTCTCGACAACGTCGTGGAGGTCAACAGATACCCCCTGCCCATCATTGCCGAGATGACCTTCGGCAACCGCAAGATCGGCTTGGGCGTCATGGGCTGGGCGGACATGCTGATCTTGCTGGGGATCCCCTACGATTCCGAGGAGGCGGTGACGCTGGCCGGGCAGGTGATGAAGTTCATCAAAGAGGAGGGTCACAACGCCTCCCGGCACCTGGCGAAACAGCGGGGCCCCTTCCCGAATTTCGCCGCCTCCCTCTATGCCAAAAAAGAAGACCCCCCCCTCCGCAACGCCACCATCACCACCATCGCGCCGACGGGGACTATTTCCATTATCGCCAACGCCTCTTCGGGGGTGGAACCGATCTTCGCCGTGTCTTATATCCGCCAGGTCATGGACGACGATATCCTCGTGGAGGTCCATCCCCTGTTTGAAAAGACGGCCCGGGAACGGGGGTTTTACACCCCGGAGCTGATGAAGAGGATCGCCGAACAGGGAACGCTCCACGACCTGGAGGAGGTGCCCGCGGACATCCGCCGCCTTTTCGTCACCGCCCACGATATCTCGCCGGATGTCCATATCGGGATGCAGGCCGCCTTCCAGAAGTACACCGACAATGCGGTGAGCAAGACGGTCAACTTCCCCCGGGAGGCCTCGGTGGAGGAGGTGGCCAAGGTGTACCGCCTCGCCTATCAACTGGATTGCAAGGGGGTTACCATCTACCGCGACGGCTCCCGGGACAAACAGGTCCTGTCCCGGGGGAAGGGGCAAGAAAAGACGGCCCGAATCGGCGGCGATGAAGAACGCAAGGTAGTGAAAAGGGAGCGGCCCAAGGTATTGAAGGGCTGGACCTATCAGATGCAGACCGGTTGCGGCCCCCTCTATGTGACTGTCAATCAGGACAGTACCGGTCTCTTTGAACTCTTCACCACCATGGGAAAGGCCGGGGGGTGCGCCGCCTCCCAGAATGAGGCCATCGGCCGCATGGTGTCCCTGGCCTGGCGGAGCGGCATTCAGGCCCGGCAGGTCATCAAGCAGCTCCAGGGCATCTCCTGTCACTCCCCTTCCGGCTTCGGGGAAAACAAGATCCTGTCCTGCGCCGATGCCGTGGCCAAGGCGATCCAGTCCCATATGGTGGCCAACGGCTACGAAACGGTGCGGGAGAAGGTAGCCCTGGTCAAGGGGGCCTGCCCGGAATGCGGTGGGATCGTCTCTCACGAGGGGGGATGCGCCGTCTGCCGGATCTGCGGCTACAGCGAGTGCGCCTGAGACGTGGCCGTAAAGAATTTGTCAAGGCGATTTTCTGCTCGAATTAATGGGAAATATTTCTTTTGTAAAAACGGCTTTCCGGCGACGGTTGGCCGTCATGATCTTTGCCGTCCCGTAAAAAAGTCAGTTTTTGAAATCCAGCTTAGATGACCTTATTAAAAATTCAAACTTGATGCCTCCGTAAAAAACCCGCATGCCCCGCGGAGCGCCACGAAGCATGAAAATGACGTTTTCATAGTAAAGTCACGAAGGGCCCTCCCCTTCAAAAGGAGGGACGGGATGGTGATGGGTTTAATCCCCTTCCATGCCATCAGCAATCTTTGACCCATCCCCCTCCTAAACCTCTCCCTTTTGGAGAGAAATAACAAGACTTGCTTGTTATGAGGCTGTCATCTTTTATAATTTTTCCCCTGTCTTTCAGCAGGTGATGCCGGCCATTCGGAAGGCCCGGGAGGTCAACTCCGGCGGGATCAACTCCTGCCGCATCTGTTCCGTAAGTTCCGCCACTCCCAGATACTGAGCTGAGGAGGCGATGACCGGTTCGCATCGTCCGGCATCGTCCAGAGACACGGCGCCGCCCGAGGTCCAGAAGAAAAGCCGGGCGCCGGCTCTGCCCCGGACCCTTTCGTTACGGCCGATGAAGACCAGCCGTTCCCCCGGTCGGATGTCCCGGTAGAAGGTGTAGCCGATCCGCACCGTTACCGCCCCGCTGGCCGCACTCAAGAAACCCGCCCAGCCCATGGTTTCATCCAAAAGTGCCAGCGCTGGCAGGGCTGAGAGGCGGCCGCCGCTCTGGAACCGATAGAATGTGTTTCCATCCGCGACATCGAAACCCGCCGCGGCATAGGCCAGACGGGGCGTGCCGCCGTCGCCGCCTCCGAGGAGGAACCGTCTCTCCAGGCCGGGGTGGCTACGGGCGACACCGCAGACGAAGCAGTTCCGGTAGTAGGGCAGTGGTATCCCCCAATCCGCCGGATTTGATGTCCTGGCGGGGAGATAAGACCGGAAGGTATCACGCCGCTGTGGGTCGTCTATGCCGTAGCCGATGACGGCGGAAAGGTATGGGGCGTTATTCCCCGGCGCAAAGATGGTTCCCTGGATCCCTTCCGGCGCGGTCCGTACCCTGGCCTCCACATTGTCCCCGATACGGACCCCGGCGCCGCCCAGGCGAAAATCCGCCGTCAGGGGATAGGTGGGGCCTTTGTCTTTCTCCGCGTATTCTTCCCGGAGCAGAGCGGCAAGCTCCATGACGAACCCCATGGCGATGCCACCGTGGGGAATTCCTCGCCAGCCTTCCATACGTTCCTCCATGATCATGGCGGTGTGCAAACCGCCGTGATCCCGAACGATCCCGGCGTTGGCGAACAGAAATTCCCTTGTAAAATTATCCCGGTTCTTTTCGATGGGGGCGGAATGCTCCCGGCTTGACGTTGAATACATAACTACCCCTGACTATTCATGATTAGGTGAGGGCTTTGCGTAACCGCGGAAAAATGGTTCGCAAGCCGCGAATCGAATGTTTTTCGCCGTTTCGTGATTGAACTTAACGCCTCGTAATGAATAAGAATTATACGTTACCCATAGAGAAGCGAAAAAGATTTCTGGGCCGCGACGAAGTCATTTTTCAAAGGTTTATAGGCGTCGGACTCCGGAAGCGGGATGACGAAAGTCCGTCCGCCGTCATTTCCCTCGCCCCTTTCGACCAGGCCGGCCCCCGGAGGTCATCATCCCCGATGGGGGACTGTGGTTTCGCATCGTCGGCAGCGCTGATCATTAATACTTTCCATACCTGATGTCAATCCCGCCCCTTCGCATTATGTTAATATAAATATAATTAGCAATTATCTTGACTTAGCACGGCCAATTATTGTATCGGCATTCTGTCATAACTGACATAGATAGATTTTTTTAACCCAACGAGGAGGCCCGTGATGAAGGATGCAATCTTTTCCCTGAACGGGAAAGAAACCGTTTACCAGCCCGGTCAGATGGTGCTGGAAGCGGCAAGGGCGGCCGGGGTGGACATTCCCACCCTCTGTTACCTCAAGGATACGACCCCCACCGGCGCCTGCCGGATCTGCCTGGTGGAGATCGCCGGCGCCCGGACTTTGATGGCCGCCTGTTCCACCCCGGTGGCGGCGGGCATGGAGGTCTTTACGGAAACGGACCGGGTCCACAATACCCGGAAACTAAACGTGGAATTGCTTTTGTCCAGCGGCCGCCATGATTGTCTGGTCTGCGAGAAAAACGGCGATTGCCGCCTTCAGGATCTGGCGTATTATTACGGAATCAAGGAGATGCGCTTTCCCCAGGATCAGGATTTCTACCCCACCGAAGAGGAAAACCCCTTCATCGTCCGCGACTTCACCCGCTGCATCCGCTGCGGGCGTTGCATTCAGGCCTGCAACGAGCTGGTGGTCAACCGGGCCATCAGCTATGGCTATCGCGGTAAAAGGAGCAAGGTCGTCACGGGCGGCGACGGCCCGTATCTGGGCAGCGAGTGCGTCTTCTGCGGCCAGTGCGTGGAGGTCTGCCCCGTCGGGGCCCTTACGGAAAAGAAGGCCCGGGGCAAGGCGCGGTCCTGGGAGACGAAGAAGATCCGCACCACCTGCCCCTATTGCGGGGTGGGCTGCCAGCAGTGGCTCCATGTGAAGGACGGCCGGATCACCAAGGTTACGGCGGTGGAGGATGGGGAGCCGAATATGGGGCGGCTGTGCGTCAAGGGACGTTTCGGATATGACTTCATCTATGCGGAGGACCGCCTCAAGACGCCCCTCATCCGGGAAAACGGGAACTTCCGGGAGGCGTCCTGGGACGAGGCCCTGGATCTCGTGGCGGAAAAATTCAAGGAGATCATCGCCAAGGACGGGCCCGACGCCATTGCCGGCGTCAGTTGCGCCCGGAGCATCAACGAAGACTCCTATCAGATGCAGAAACTGTTTCGCGCGGTGATCGGTACGAACAACATCGATCACTGCGCCCGTACCTGACACGCCCCGACAGTCGCCGGTCTGGCGACCTCTTTCGGTTCCGGGGCGATGACGAATTCCTTCCGCGATTTCGCCAAGGCCAAGATGATCCTGGTCATCGGTTCCAACATGACGGAGGCCCATCCGGTGGCGGCGTCGCTGCTGAAGATGGCGGTGATCGGCGGCGCCGAGCTGATCGTGGTGGATCCCCGGCGAACGCCTCTCGTGGACCTGGCCAGCCTGCATGTGCAGATTAAGGTCGGCTCCGACGTGGCCTTCCTTAACGGGGTGATGAACGTCCTTGTCACCGAGGATCTCTATGACAAGAACTATGTCGAATCCTGCACCATGGGTTTCGAGGAACTGAAGCAGAAGGTGCTGGAGTATCCGCCGGAGCGGGCCGCGGCGATCAGCGGGGTCGGCGCCGACGTGATCCGGAACGTGGCGCGCCGTCTCGCGGCCAACCGTCCCGCCATGCTCATGTACACCCTGGGGATCACCGAGCATATCTGTGGCGTCAACAACGTCATGTCCTGCGCGAACCTCCAGATGCTCCTGGGCAACGTCGGCTTCGAGTGCGGGGGCGTCAACCCCCTGCGGGGGCAGAACAACGTCCAGGGAGCCTGTGACATGGGGGCCCTGCCCAATGTCTTCCCGGGCTATCAGCGGGTGGACAACCCCCAGGCAAGGGAAAAATTCGCTGCTGCCTGGAAGGTGGAAAAACTTCCGGAAAAACCGGGACTGATGATTCCCCAGATGATCGACGGCCTCCTGGACGGCAAGGTGAAGGCCTTCTACATATTTGGGGAAAATCTCGCCAACACGGAGCCGGACATCCGGCACGTGGAACACTGCCTTGCCACCGCGGAGTTCCTGGTATGCCAGGACATCTTCCCCACGGAGACGACCCGGTTTGCCCACGTGGTGCTGCCGGCGGCGGCGTGGAGCGAGAACGACGGGACGTTCACCAGCAGCGAGCGCCGGGTCAACCGGGTACGCACCGCCAGCGCTCCCCCCGGGGAGGCCAAACCCAACTGGTGGATCTTCAAGGAAATTGCCCGGCGGATGGGGCATGTCTGGGAATCCGACAGCGCTCAGGATGTCTGGGACAATGAGGTTTCTCAACTGGCGCCCTCCATGGCGGGGATCAAGTATTTCCGCCTGGAAGGCAACGGCCTCCAGTGGCCGGCCCCGAGCCTGGAATCCGAGGGGACGTCTTATCTCCATAAGGACGGCTGTTTTACCTGCGGCCTGGGGGTATTCAAGGCGATCGACTGGATACCGCCGGCGGAGGTGCCCGACGGGGAATATCCCCTGGTGCTGAGTACGGGCCGCCGCCTCTACCACTACCATACCCGGACGCAAACCGGACGTTCCGACGGGCTCAATGTACTGCTCAGCGAGGAAACCGCCGATATCTCCGAGGCGGATGCGGATAAATACGGGATTGCGGACGGAGAAATGATTGCGGTGAAGTCCCGGCGCGGCCGGGTGGCCGTGAAGGCGAGGATCACCCCCCAGGTGCCGCCGGGGATGATCTGGATGGCCTTCCATTTCCGGGAGGGATGCGCCAACTGGCTCACGAATCCCGTTTACGATCCCATTACCCTGACGGCGGAATACAAGGCCTGCGCCGTGGCGGTGGAAAAGATCGCCTGACGGGAGAAGGCCGGGGAAGTATCGGGGGAAGTGAAGCGCTGCTCAGTCGGGCTTCACTTCCCCTTTTTTTTCCTGATCCGGGCTCTGCTCTCCGTCGAGAAGGGCGGTTAGTTCCCTGCTGGTCTTTTTAAGATAGGAATCGGCGTCTTTTTCCAGGCGCCGGAATTTTTCCAGGAGCGTCATGGCCGCGGGGGTTAGGGTCATCCCTTTTTTTGCCGCGTCGCTTTCGATGAGCTTGATGCCCAGACGATCCTCCGATGCCCGGAGGCGGCCCCATGCGGCCCGGTAGGACATGTTGAGCTTTTTTGCCGCGGCGTTGAGGCTGTGACATTCGGCGACGGCCTGGAGGAGTTCCTCGCGGCCGTGCCCGAAGATCACCTTGCCGTCCTTTTCGAGCCAGATCTTGTATTTGATCTCCATCCGCGTTTACCTCCATCACCTTACGGAGAGTATGTAATGAAAGGACCTTGAATAGTCAAGGTATTTGACCCGGCGGGCTCAGCTTACATAGGGAGATTTCCCCTGGCAGGCCAGGCATGAGTCGCCGTCGCGGAGGGGATAGGCCTCGCCGCATTGCGGGCACACGGCGGTGGAACCCATGCGCCTCTTGACGGTTATTTCCGGTTTTACCCGGACTTCCTGCATGCTGAGGACCGAGGCGCCGGCCTCCTTGATCTGATTCAGGAGCGCTTCCGAATCCTGTTCCCGTTTCGGTTTCAGCTTGAAGAACCAGGCATGGAATTCCGGCCAGGCCTTCAGCTTCTCCGTGTCGAGATAGACCCGGATTCCTTTACCGGACTCCTTTTCGTACAGTGTCACGGCGAAGCGCCCCAGATCGAAGACCTTCAGCCAACCGTTGCCGATGGTGCAGGGGGTGAGGAGCTGCACGGCGTCGGGGAGGCAAACCGAGGTCTCACAGACGGCATCGAAGAATTCGCCCTCCGGAAGATTTTTCAGGGCCGTCTCGACGATGAATCCGCCGATGACCAGTCCCGGGGCCATACTGCCGTGAAACGATTTAACGAGATGGACATATTCATCATATGAATAAGAACCGAATTTCATAAACTATTGTACTCCTTTCCAAATGTTGGCGCCATGAGACCTGTTTTGAAAAATGGCTTCGCCGCGGCTCAGAAATCTTTTTCGCTTCTCTATGGGTAACGTATAATTCTTATTCATTACCAGGCGTTAAGTTCAATCAAGAAAACGGCGAAAACCATTTGATTCGCCGCTTGCGAACCATTGTTCCGCGGTTATGCAAGCTCTCGCCATGATGTTCCGCTCCGGTGACCGCGCTTCCCGACGTCAGCTCCGCGGGGGATGGACGGTGATGGCAAAGGGTCAGTAGGCAAGGGACAGGCGCGGCTCCCGGACCGCCTTGCTCCGGTCGCTTCGGGCGGCATCCACCCGGGCCACGGAACGCTGCATCCATTCCCGGTCCACCCGGCCGGCCACGATGGGGATCATCTCATCGGCCAGGTACAGGGCCTCGTTGACGTCATGGGTGATATAGATCATGGGGATGCCCAACTCCTCCTTCATTTTCCGCAACTCATCCCGGAGGTCCCGGCGGGTGAATACATCGAGGGCGGAAAAAGGCTCATCCAAAAGGAGCAGCCGCGGTTCCCGGGCCAGGGCCTGGCAGATGGCGCACCGCTGGCGCTCACCGCCGGATACGGCGTTCGGTTTGCGCCGTTGCAGATGATCGATTCCGAAGCGTGCCAGCAATGTCCGGACCATCGGCTCCCGGGCGCCGGCGGCAAAGGCGGCGTTGTCATGAATGCTCAGGTGGGGGAAAAGGGGGTAATCCTGAAAGACATAGCCCAGGCGCCGTTTTTGCGGCGGGATGAAGATTCCCTTGCCGGTGTCCAGCCACACCTCGTCGCCGAACCGGATGTGTCCTTCGGCGGCCTTGTCCAGCCCGGCGATGACGCGCATCAGCGTGGTCTTGCCGGCGCCGGAGGGTCCGATGACCACCGTCAGGGCCGCCTCCGGACAGGCGATTTCCACGTCGAGGTTGAAATGGGGCAGGGGTTTGCGGATGCGGACTTGGATATTCATGACTTGCTCCTGGTCAGGCGGTGAACAACAAGGAGAAACAGGTAACAGATTGGCAGCAGTGCCATGGACATCAGGGCGGCGCTGCCGTACTGGAGGGTTTCCACGGCCTCGTAGATTGCGATGGAGGCTACCCGGGTCTGTCCAGGGACGCTGCCGCCGACCATGAGCATAACCCCGAAGGCCCCCAGGGTGTGGAGAAATACGAGGATGGCGGCGGCGGCAATGCCGTTGAGGCTGTTGGGGAGGATCACCCGGGTGAAGATGGCGGGAGGGGAGAGACCGAGGATCCGGGCGCTCTCGATGAGCCGGGGATCGATCTTTTCGAAGGCCGCCCGCATGGGCTGGAGGGCGAAGGGGATGCTGTAGATGATGGCGGCGACGACGATGCCGGCGAAGGTGAACAACAGCGGCGATCCCGTAGCCCCGGCCCACAGGCGTCCCAGAAAGCCGGCGGGACCCATGATGATGAGCAGATAGAATCCGACAACGGTGGGCGGCATGGCCAGGGGCAGATTGATGAAGGCCTCCAGGAAGGCCTTGCCCGGCAGGTGGCTGTATGCCAGCAGGCAGGCCAGGGGCGCGGTTAGGAACATCAAGACGGTAGTGGCCGTACAGGCCAGTTTTACGGAGAGGATGAGTGACGTCCAGTCCATGGCCATTATCCAGTTATTTCAATTGTTTTCATAAGTTCCGTTTTGTGTCCCCAGCCTTCGGTGGCTGGCGGATAACCTTGGCCCCCGCATCCGCCGATCATTTGTATCCGTATTTCTTCTTCACCGCTGTGGCTTCCGGAGCGGCGAGGAATTGGATGAATTTCTCCGCGGCGGGGCGCTTGGCCGTCCGCTTCAGGAGACAGGCGCTCTGCACTATCGGCGGGGCCTCAGGGATCAGGAAATGACATCCCTTCTTGCCCTCCGTCGTCAAGGCGGCGGAGAGGGCACAGAAGCCGCCGTTTACGCTGCCGGTGGCGGCATATTGGAAAGACTGGGCGATATTCTGGGCATAGACTATTTTGCCCGCGATTTTATCCGCCATACCGGCCTGCTTCAATGCCGCAATCGCCGCCGCGCCGTAGGGGGCCGTTTTCGGATTGGCGACGGCGACCTTTTGCAGTCCCGGCGCGGCCAAAACCTCCCGCCAGTCCCGAGCGCCGCACAACTCCGGCTGTTTAGCCCAGAAGACCACCTGTCCCGTGGCATAAACGAACGGCTTCTCGGCCCGGCCTTCCTTGTAAAGGAGTTCCGGGCGCTCCTGGTCGGCGGCAAGGAAGAGGTCATAAGGGGCGCCGTGGATGATCTGGGTGTAAAGCTGTCCGGTGGAGGTATAGGTCGCCTCCACCTCGATGCCGGTCTGCTGTCTGAACGACTCTACCAGTTCCTTGAAGGGGGAGATGAAATTAGCCGCCACGGCGGCATGAAGTTTTTCCTGCGCCCCGGCGGGGGTGATGAACAACAAAGAAAGGACGAGGGCTCCAAGTAATCGTTTCAATAGCTTATACCTCCTTTAACATATGTTTCGTTTGGCTTAATACAGAAATGCAACAAAAAAGTCAACCCAGGATATGTCATGGATGGCATATATCCCTTGACACCGCCGGGGCCGATTGTATAGATGGGGACGCTATCAGGAAGGGCCCTTGCGGGCGCAGGTATTTACCCCGGGTCGGATAAAAGGAGCCGAAAAGATGAGAAATGCGGAAAAAACGGAGGAAAATTTGCGGGAAATCATGGCGCGGGAAATCGCCGGAAACCCCCACGCAGGGGCAATTATCGGCGCCTTTCAGCCTCTGCTCCTGGCGAGGAGGAGATTGCTGGCGGGTGAAAAATGGCCGGCCGTGACCTTGACGGGATTCGATCCCGCCCGTTTCGGCGCCGGCATTCCGTTGCTCCGCCAGGTGCAATTTTTTTCCGCCGCCGATCCCTGGGGGGAGATAGCGGACGTGATGGCGGCTGCAATCGGGGAGGGGTTCCCGATCCTCAACCGTGACATGGAGCATATCGCCGGGGCTGTCCGCAACGGGGATATAGATTTGCTTCCATACTTCCGGAAGCTGGTCGATGCCGGCAGGGACGAGAACCTCGTCTTTGCCTGGGCGGAGAAATTGTCGGTTTCGGCGCCGGTTCTCGAGTTCCTGCTCCGGCAGTTGTCGCGGGTCTTCCTGGAAAAGCGCCTTCCGGAAGCCGCAGCGCTGATCGGCGACAGAGAATGGCAGCACGGCTATTGCCCAGTCTGCGGTGAGTTTCCCAGTATAGCCCTCATCGAGGAGAAGATCACCCGCCGCTGGCTCCACTGCTCCGGGTGCGGACACGAGTGGATCTTCAGCCGGGTGATCTGTCCCTACTGCGAACACGAAGCCCAGCAGGGCATGGACTTCTTCTTCGTGGAAGACAGGCCCCGGGAGACAGCCTTCAGTTGCGACCAGTGCCGGCGGTATCTGGTGACCCTCAAGGGCGTCAGCGAGCTGACCGATCGTGATCTCGACGTCACGGCGATGAGCCTGGCGCACCTGGATATAGTTATGCAGGAGAAGGGCTTTTCACCGATGACGGACTCCCCGTGGCATGCCGAGAGAACCTGAGGGGGCTGCATCGCCCGTGCGCAAGGTTTTCCCCTTAAAGCTCCGGATCCGCGCCCAAGGATCGGCGGGATAGCGGGGGCGGTAGGGATTATTTGCCGGAGAGTCCCGGACTTCAGCTTCGGTAGATGATCGTCCCCACATGTTCGCCCGCCAGGGCGCGGGTGAGGTTTCCCGGCTCCAGGCCGTTGACTATCTGAAGACGGTCGATGACCTCGCTTTTCTGAAGGATCTCCAGACAGGGCCGTTCGATGATCAGGTCTTCCAGATCCCGTTCCAAAAGCTCGGCGACGGAGATTTCGGGAATGAAGGCGGCGGCGCTGTTCTTCTTCGGATCTTCCGTGTGCAAACCCCGTTCGTCCTTGACGAAGATACAGCTTTTGGCCCCGATCAGGTCGGCGAGGATCAGGGTTCCCACGTCGGTGCGGTGGACGGGGATCCGCGAGCGGGAGGTGGGGAGGGCGAAGTAATCGTAGGGCGGCATGCCGTGCATGACGGGGAGGCTGCGCTGGGCGAAATAGATGGAGAGCTTGGTCACCTCGTCGTGGCCGATCTTGATCCCCCCCCAGGGGGAGAGGAGCGTGGCTACCAGCAGGGCGTTCTGCTCGGAGATGGAGCTGCCGAACTTGGCGATGATCCCCGTGGGCATTCCCAGTTCCAGGCCGATGGAGTAGATGTGGCGGCTGCGGGTGCCGCCACCGGTGGTGATGAGCATTTTGTGCTTCTTCTTGGCGGCAGCGATCTCCTGGACAAGGGCGGGCAGGGCCTTTGCCCCCCGGTCGCAGATGGACTGACCGCCGATCTTGATGACGTTGACGTCGGGGAAGAGCCGCTGCTGGGGGGCTACATCCAGGCCGTCCAGAAATTTCCTGCCCACCAGGCTCTCCCCCATGAGCCTGCTTTTGACATGAAGCCTTTTTCCATCCCGTTCTCGATAAAGGGCCATAGATTTCCCCGTCAATGGTTTTGCAAATCGGTCTGTTCTGACTACGTATTCACCGTGTCGATGCACAGTCTCCGAAAGTTTGAGGTTATCATTCCTTGACTTCGATTTCTTCGTCCGTTTCCTTGGCGGCCTGCAGGAGCACCAGTTCGGCGCCAACGGCGCCGGCGATCTCCTCCAGTTCCTTCTTCCGCAGGTGCTCGCTGTAAAACTTCAGGTCCACATCGGCGACGGCGACGAGTTTGAAACGGGGTTTCTTTTCCTTCTCCCCGACCTTACGGCGTTCCCGATAAAAGATCTTTCCGGACATCATCACACCTCCCATCAGTTTTGATGAACTTGTAAAAAAACCTCATGCCCCGTGGAGCACCACGAAGCATGAAAATGGCATTTTCATAGTAAGTCTTGATTGAGAACGACGATGTCGTCAAGCATTCCACCATCGATAAATAAATGAACTCGCAGGAATTCTCACTTCTCCTTATACCCTTTCCTTTTTCCCCATGCTTTCCCAGCGCCGCGGCCCTGCCGGCAGGACCGGGAGGACGGCTTCATGTCCCCACAGCCGGGGCCGGAGCCATTTATTCGTCCGGATGAGGTCTCCGGGTGCGGGGAAGACGGCATCCCGCTCCAGGGAAACCACCCGGATCCCCTTTGCCGCCAACTCCTCCACCGTCACCGGATCGGTAAAGGCGCGGAGATTACCGTATTCGATAAACCGCCCGCTCCACCCCGAAGCAGTGAGACCTACGGCGGCGGCCGCGCCAATGATCCCTCCGTCGTCGCCGCCGTGTCCGGAGAGGTGGCTGACGCCGGTGGACTGCCGGGCCTCCGCCTGGGTCATGATCCGTTGCGTGCAGAGGCGCCCGAAGTTCATGAGCGCGGGCAGGGAAGGGTCGTCGGCGGGGACGAAACATAGCCCCGGGTCGCTGCCCGGGGCCGCCGATCTTTCCAGGTGGGCGATCGCCGCCGGCAGCAATGATCGCGCCGGGAAATCGCCGGGCGCTTCTATGACCACACAGGCCGAGCTGTTGTGAGAGGTGTAGGGGATGCGGGGATCCACCAGGAGCTGCTGGCGGACGACCCCCCAAACCCGGCAGCCGGCGGGAAGCCCGCTTTCCAGTCTGCGGGCCACCTTCCCGGTGCCGAATTCCGAATCCAGGACGTCGGTGTCGTCATAACCTATGTAAATGCGCATCTTTATCCCTGTCTTCACCGGAGCCGTAAAATCGGCCCCGCCCTGTCGGCTCCGGAGCGCCGGGACAACCGCTGCCCCTTCCCAATGGCCTTCCCGGCCGAAAGGATGCCGACTCCGTTTTGCCGCTTACCATACACGAGATGGCCGGACAAAGTCAAAGAATCGTTGGCTTTGCCACCTTTCCGGCCGAACCACCGGCCAACACCGCCACGCTCCCCGTCGAACCCGACCCTTGCCGACATCGCCACCCCGACAGCCCTCCACATCCTTATTATGCTATATTTACCACAAGATATTAATTTGTTTGAGGTTATATCCACTTTTCGCTTGACGCTCGGCTTAAAATGGCGTAGATATGCCGCTCTTGACATAGATCAAATTTGACATAAGATTTATTCGCTTTAATTCCAAAGAACAAGGAGGCTTCTATGGAGATTACTCGAAGGGGTTTCTTGAAGGTGTCCGGGGCGGTAGGATCGGGGATTGCCCTTTCCGGCCTGGGCATCGACTTACGCCCCGTGCATGCGTATGCGGACAAACTGAACAAGATGAACCGCGTCAAGGCATCCAAGCAGGTCTTTACGGTCTGCTGCTACTGTTCTGTCGGTTGCGGCCTGCTGTGCAGCGTGGATAAGATGACCGGCAAGATCTTCAACATCGAGGGCGACGCCGACCACCCCATCAACGAAGGGTCCCTCTGCGCCAAGGGAGCGGGCTTCTTCGATCTCACGGAGGCCAACAAGCACCGCCTGAAGAAGGTCCTCTACCGGGCCCCCATGAGCGACAAGTGGGAGGAGAAGGACTGGTCCTTCGCCATCGAGCGCATCGCCCGTCTGATCAAGGACACCCGGGATGCCGGCTTCGTGACGAAGAACGCAAAGGGCGAGCTCGTCAACCGTTGCGAAAACATAGGTCATCTGGGCAGCTCCAACGTGGATAACGAGGAGTGCTGGCTCATGAGCGTCAAGTGCCGCGCCCTGGGCCTGGTCTATATCGATCATCAGGCCCGGGTCTGACACAGCCCCTCTGTAGCGGCTCTGGGAGAGTCGTTCGGACGCGGTTCCATGACCAACCATTATTGCGATATCAAGAACAGCGATTGCATCCTCATCATGGGGAGCAACGCGGCGGAGCATCACCCCATCGCCTTCAAGTGGATCTTGCGGGCCAAGGAAAAAGGGGCCAGGGTTATCCATGTGGATCCCCGTTACACCCGCACCTCGGCGCGGTGCGATTATCACGTTCCTCTCCGTTCGGGGACGGATATCGCCTTCCTCGGCGGGATGATTCATTACATTATGGAGAACGAACGTTGGTTCAAGGACTATGTGATCAACTACACCAACGCCTCCTTCCTCGTATCCCCCGACTTCAAGTTCGAGGACGGCCTCTTTTCAGGATATAATGCGGAGAAGCGGAAGTACAGCAAGGAAACCTGGGCCTTGCAGAAGGACGCCAACGGGATTCCCAAACGGGATATGTCGCTTTCCGACCCCCATTGCGTCTTCCAACTGCTCAAGACCCACTATTCCCGCTACACCCTGGATAAGGTCTCCAGTATCACGGGCGTTTCCAAGGAAAACCTCCTCAAGGTCTATGAGGAATACAGCGCCACGGGCGTTCCCGACAAGGCGGGGACGGAGTGTTACGCCCTGGGCTGGACCCATCACACCGTCGGCGTCCAGAACATCCGGACCATGTCCATCATCCAACTCCTCCTGGGAAACATGGGGATCTGCGGCGGCGGCATCAACGCCCTGCGCGGCGAGCCCAACGTCCAGGGTTCGACGGATCATTGCATCCTCTACGGTAATCTCCCCGGTTATCTGAAGATGCCCACGGCCTCCCTGGACACCCTGGATAAATATCTGGAGAAGTGCACCCCCGTTTCCAAAGACCCCCAGTCGGCGAACTACTATCAGAATTATCCCAACTTCTTCGTCAGCTTCCTTATGTCCATGTTCCATGACAAGGCAACGAAGGAAAACGGCTTCGGCTACTCCTGGGTCCCCAAGCTCGACGACGGCGTCCACTATTCCTTGATGCACCTCTTCGACAAGATGTATCAGGGGAAGATCAAGGGGCTCTTCGCCGTGGGCAACGACCCGGCGGTAAGCTCCCCCAACGCGGCGAAGGTCCGGAAGGCCCTGGAGAAGTTAGACTGGCTCGTGGGCGAAAATATCTTCGACAACGAAACCTACCAGTTCTGGAGAGGTCCCGGCGTCGATCCCAAGAAGATCAAGACGGAGGTCTTCCTCCTTCCCGCCTCCGCGTCCATGGAGAAGGAGGGGAGTCAGAGCAACTCCGGGCGCTGGGTTCAGTGGAAATACAAGGCCGCCGAGGCCCCCGGCGACGCCATTCCCGTAGGGGAGATCACTATCAAGATCATGGAAGCGGTGAAGAATCTGTACAAAGTGGAAGGCGGCGCCTGTCCCGAACCGATCCTCAACCTCAAGTGGGATTATACGGATATCAAGGGCCGCTACGACGCCCTGAAGATCTCCAAACAGATCAACGGCTATTTCCTCCAGGATACGGTGGTTGAGGACAAGGCCAAGGGTACGAAGACGGAGTTCAAAAAAGGCCAGCTCGTTCCCACCTTCGGATTGCTCAAGGCCGACGGCTCCACCTCGGGGGGCAACTGGATCATGGCGGGGAGCTTCTCCGCCACGGGCGAAAACAAGATGCAGAAGCGCGGGAAGGACGACCCCACCGGGCTGGGCCTCTTCCCCAACTGGTCCTACGCATGGCCTGTCAACCGGCGGATCATCTACAACCGGGCCTCCTGCGATATTTACGGCAAGCCCTACAATCCCAAGCGGAAACTACTGGAATGGGTAGGCGATAAATGGGTGGGCGACGTCCCCGACGGTCCCTGGCCGCCGCAGGCGGACAAGGAGAAGGGGAAGTACCCCTTCATCATGAAGCAGGACGGCCTCGGCGCCCTCTTCGGCCCCGGCATGGCCGATGGGCCTTTCCCGGAGCACTACGAGCCTCTGGAAGGTCCCTTGGCGAAGAATCCCATGTCCAGTCAACTGAATAACCCGGCCATCGAGATCTTCAAGAGTGAGATGGACAAGGTGGCCAATGCGAGCGAGAAATTCCCCTATGTCTGCACCACATACTCGTGTACGGAACACTGGTGTTCCGGCGCCCTGACCCGGTGGCAGGCCTGGCTACTCGAGGCGATGCCGGAGCTCTACGTCGAGATCGGCGATCTCCTCGCCCGTGATCTGGGGATTCGGAACGGCGCCCGGGTGAAGGTTTCCTCCGTCCGGGGGGCCGTGGAATGCGTCGCCATGGTGACCAAGCGGTTCAAGCCCTTCCAGGTGGAGGGCAAGACGGTTCATCAGGTAGGCCTTCCCTTCAACTACGGATGGCTCTTCCCCAAGGACGGCGGCGACAGCACCAACTTCCTTACCCCCACGGTCGGCGACGCGAACACCTTCTGCCCTGAGTACAAGGCGTTCATGGTCAACGTGCAAAAGATATAGGAGAAGAGGCTGATGAAAACTGAATACATAAAACTCATCGATACGACGAAATGTACGGCCTGCCGTGGCTGCCAGATAGCCTGCAAGCAGTGGAACGAGATGCCGGGGCTGAGAACGAAGCAGTGGGGCAGTTACCAGAATCCCCCGGATTTACAGTGGAATACCTGGACGCTGATCCGCTTTCAGGAATACGCCGACAACAAAGGGGGCTTCAAGTGGCTCTTCCGGAAGGACGGATGTATGCATTGCACCGACGCGGCCTGCGTTAAGGTCTGCCCCAGCGGCGCCCTCCACCATACGGAATTCGGTACGGTGGGCCTTAACTCTTCCCTGTGCATCGGCTGCAAGGAATGCATCTCCGCCTGTCCCTTCGACATTCCCCGCTACAATCGGGAGACGGACCGGGTTTACAAGTGCGACCTCTGCTACGACCGCCTCCGGAACGACGAATCGCCGGCCTGCGTCAAGTCCTGTCCCACGGGGGCCCTGACCTTCGGCCGCAAAGATGACATGATCAGGAAGGCCCACGCTCGGGTGAAGGAATTGGGAGGCGACGCCAATGTCTATGGTGACAAGTTCGTCAGTGGCACCCACGTCCTCTACGTCCTGGAGGAAAATCCGAAGATCTATGAGAAATTGCCCAGGAATCCCAGTGTGCCGTTTACGGTGACGGTCTGGAAGGACATCCTGAAACCGTTGA
>CAZNDG010000051.1:0-18455 GCA_964571695.1 uncultured Syntrophus sp. | reverse complement strand
GAACAGGGTGGCGGCTTCCTCCGGAATCGGGTGGCGGAATCAGCGGAATACGCAGTATGGTTCCTATGTGGGTACCGCCTCCATAAAGAGGGTTCTTTTCATAGAGATATACAGGCCCTCCACTATTGCCTCGAAAGACGGTGAAATCGAAAAGGAAGGTTTTTGTTAGAATAGTCGGCAAGAGGGGATATGAGGCGATTTTGCCGCTTCGTAGAATAGGAAACCCAAGTGGATTTGCCTCCGCACCGAAGGGGTAGCCAAGACAGAACAACTCAGTGCCAGGCGAAAGCTCAAACTCTCTAATCTGGTCATCTGCGAGCAGAAGTGACATCGGGATCACCATGGGGGCTGCGCCAACAGGCAGCGATACGAACATGGCAGCCAAATCGACTTCCGGGTGTTTGGACCACATGGCGTTCCCATCCTTCCTTATCTCAACAGGAGCTTCGACGCGCTGATACTCCTGCTTATCTCGGTCAACCAACCTGCGAAGAACTAAAGTCGCTCGATCACCTTGAATAGCCTGCAAAACGTGGTGGGCAGTAACAAGAGTGTAGAAGTAAGTCTTGGGGTCGGTAGGGTTAGGCGTGCCAAGGATGAACCCGCTGCCGCTGGACCCTGGACCGACAATCTTGCAGGTGGCTTCCATCATCATAGTGTTGATATTCACGCTTCCTCCTTGCGCTGAGGTGATCATCAAAAGTACTAGGAGCACCGTCAATAGTAGCCGCATGAGATCTCCTTAGCCGAACGACGACATCAGCCGGAGCGTAGCGATCGGCTGTATGGATTTGTTCGCCTTTCCCTATAATGCAAACTGCTTAACCTCTTGTTGAAGCTCTGTATAATTTTTATAGTATGTCTCGAATTCAATACCGGAAGTCCCGAGGAAATCCGCCAGCGCTTTTGTTTGATGCAGGATAATGCCGGAAATAGCAATCACATGGTGTATAAGGTCAGTCTTTGTTTGCTTGAATGCAGCTACTTTGTAGTCATCAGAATCTATCACTTCAATATGCCAATCCTCTAATGACCTAATGTTGTTGTGTGTATCCAGACATAGCATGTTGTAGACAGAAAGGTATTCATCTAGACTGCCAGCAAGTTCTGCGCGACATCGTATATTGATTGGGCCGTGCTTTTCGGAAGCAAGTCGATCTATCTCAGCCTGTGTTTCTTTCAGATCTTCTGCCGGATTTCGCGATGCTCTTACTGCGGCGAGGAAGGGATTGGGTTTAGAAGAAGCTGCTTCTTTCGTCAAACGGAGCTTCTCTTGAAGAAATGAAGCATACATGCGTTTGTAGTAGTCACTGCATTTCATCAAATTGGTAAGGTCAATGTCGGCTTCAAACATACTTCGCAGTAAGATAGGAATTCCAGCTAATGAGTTCTTTTCAAGAAGGGCTTTGCATCCACTGGCGATTTCGACTAGGCGGGTATAAAGGCATACTGAGTAAAGCTGTTGGGGATCTTTACGATTGAATCTTAATGTCTTGAGTAAATGAAAGGCAAGCCCCAGGACAGATCCCAAATTGTCCTCGCATTGTGTTGCAACTTCATTAGTAATTGGCATAATATTCTCCTTAGGCGAACGTTTGAATTAACCGGACTGCGCGGCTTTTTGCGCAGGTCCGGTTGAATGATTTGTTAGGCGCTGAGCTTCTGATACACGCTCATCGAGCGAGGTAAGAAGGCGAGGGCCAACGTCAATTGCCCATGCTGCAGCGCGCGAATCAACCTCAGCCCCATGAACCGCAGAATTAAGCATGTTCACCATGTCAGCCAAAATTGACCTCTCCTCATTGGTGAGAACTTCGGCCTGTGCAAGTGCCCGAAGGGCTTGGCCGACTCCCATTGCTCGGCGTGAATTCAAGCCATGAATTTCAGCCAGCGAAGAGAGACGTTTTTCGATTTCTATTCGCAAACCCGCCAATGCCAAGTTTGGGTCGCGGGTGGCGATAGATTCAAAAGAGAATGTGGCTTCTTTTTCCGATGGCTCAGCAGCCAGCAGACCAGCGGTCTCAGCACGTGATGCAGCTTTTCGAAGTTCTTGAAACTCAACCTTCCAGCCGCCGGGCAACTCAAGTGATTTAACCAGCGGCGCAAGCCAAGGAAGAATAGCAATGACGATGAGCGCAAGAGCCACGGCATCGATTGCCAGTTGTGGCCAAATGATGTGGGCCAGAGCCAGAAGGAGCGCGCCCAAAGAAACCACTTGGCGTAGCTTCTTCAACGGCAAGGTCTCCAGTTTCTCCTTTGGTGATTGATCCATGGCTATTTGTTCCTGCGCCTAACGCCCGGCTCATAATCCGGGTCGGATTCAATCAGGCTTAGTGGACCCTTTGAGCGGTGGTTTGCCAATGGCCGAGAGCTTGTCATTCAGTGCACTACGTCTGGCAGCGGCCCGGGCGGGAGCGACGAAGAAATACTCGAAGAGCTCCTCCAACACATCGAGCAACCACTCTGCCTCACCGTCCTCAACATCGATGAGCTCGCCACTGCGCTCCGATTTCATGGGATGCGCCGCGAAATTACCCACTTGGCGAATCGCATCGACATTGTCCGCGAGGCCAGAAGGAAGGGACGGTAATACCTCGTCAATCTGCTTTGCAAGGTCTTTGGAATGAGCGCCCCCTTTGGTCGATAGAATGAACTGGAGACATCGACGAGCCAATGCTGCAGAGGCTTTCTTGCTCTTGGGAAACACGGACACAGCCTCGCGAAAGTCAGTCGCAAGCTGCGGTGCTTCGCGGTCTACCTCTGCCGGCACCGGTCGGTTTCCGGTGTCCGGAAACAACTGGGTTTCAATCCGCACCGTCCTCTGTTCGGACTCTTTCAAAGCTTGTGCAACGAGAATTATCCGTCCGCATGCGGGACACGCAGCCGAACGAACCTCTATGTAATGATTGGACGGGCTGATGTACTGGAGTGGATCGATATTTCCATATTTCGATCCGCCTGAAGCGATGCGCACAGGTTCGAATCTGACAGATATCCTGCAATGAGGACAACGACCGGTATGGCCTGGCAAGGTACTCATCATTTTCCTCCATCGAGTAAGCCTAACGCATTGCTCACGGGGCGCGGCTTTTTGCGCTCCCGTGCAGCAAATTGTTGGGCAACAATCCATTATAATTAAAAAAGTATCCTTGAAGCTGGTTGTTTTAGTGGATCAAATTTCTCAGCTCTTATATATATTTTTGATTTGTCTATACCAAAATCGTCCATAAATAGTTTTTCAAGGTTTGTGGGAGACGGATTCCAAATAGTAACCTTTTCTAAGTTTCTATTTTTCTTTAAAGATTCTTGAAATAAATCTTTCGCCACATAGTCAGTCTGAGGGAAAGAATATCCAATGATAAATAGTTCCTCACATTCCAAAAGGGAATGAGATGCTTTTCCCCAAAGATCTGAAAATATTTTACCATACCTCAAATACTGTTTATCCCTGACGGGAGGGACTATTAGTGGCATTGAAAAGACACTTTTTTCGCCAATAGTAATTTTGGCGTGCTCGGGAAGATCTGGGGCGCAGACAATCCTGGCACCTATATAATCAGTGGGAGTATCATCTCTTTCACACGGTAAATCTGGTGGATAATAGCAATAACTAAACGGCTCGTAGGGCCCCCAATATCTATTTTCATAGGTTTGATATCGAGTCGTAGCTTTGTGATAAACAAAAAGCTTGTTGATGGCATACCCGCTCAGAGTCCGATTTTTACCTGTTGAAAGATCTATAAAATGATATGGCGTTAACCAGTTCGTAGAACCATGAAGTTTCAGATACTGTGGGCCATTTAAGCTGCTTTGTATGTTTTCTGCAGATTGCCAACCGTCATCAAAAATGGCCTCAGGTTTTATTGCATATCCGTTCACTGGGGACCACGTACCAGTTGACGCTAATGCTCTATCCAATAGCGTATCCCAATTAAAAGTTATACACGTATCTCCGCTTTTTAATTCATTTGCCAAAAGAGCATAAGGTATACTTACAGGGCCATTTTGAATTTCGTTAAGAATGGAGGCAAAAAGAAATATCAACTGGTTATAGGCCCCTTGAAGTAAAGCTATTTTCTTGAATTCCTCTTCACGTAGCTTCCTTCCTTTTAATCTTGGTGCCAAGGAAACTATTTCTTGGTCGATTTCAGTAAGAAATCTTTCTATATCATCTCTCCAAGAAGAAAACTCTTCAGGTGGTATGCCCTTGGTATCCCGAATAAAATTTACAATGTTCCCAACAAGGACAAACCTATTTTCCGAAATATCCAAATTAAAATAGGTTGGAATTATCTGATTAGCGAGAGGAGGTCGCTGCCCAGTTGGAGAATCAGTGTATGAACAAGATGCACCAGCTCCTAATACCACAGCTCTTTTAGTTGAATATGTCATAACTTTTGATGGCCCCAATTTCTGGCCCAACGAAAAGCTCAGTGGGAGCCGGTCGTTTCGGCGATCCACTGCAGCGGCGGGTTATCTGGCCCTATAGGTTCTTCACCCTTTCGGCAAACACTTTACGGAACAGCTCGAGTTTCTCAACCAGCCAGGCGTGTTGCTCTGGCCACTTGCTCTTGTCTTGGAGATTCGTCGGCTTCCGGATGTAGATTCGACACATACGCTTCTCGGGAGGGTTGTGCCAAGTAAGTGGCTCCCCGACTTCATTCTCTATTTGCTCTTTTTCCGTTTCGAGTTGTTTGAAGTAGGTCTTGGAATTGTTGTCGTCCAAGACGAGTTCTGCCCTCAGCTCATGGGTACTGAAGTTACCGGCCGCCGAATCCCAGAACGAGGCGACGGCGCAGAGGCGTATGCCGCTACGGCCAATGGGAATGTTCATCCAGTTTTGAGGCTGAGGTTTGGTCGTCTTGATGCCCGGACTTTTTTCCTTTGCAAAGTCGGCAAAGGCAGTCCAGAAGTTCCTTTGTAGGATTTTTGAATCACTGAGTCCGGTCGTTTTCACTTCTCTTGCGCCGACTGCTACGGTCTTGCTCCAGTCGTTCGGTTTCGATACGATGTTGAATTTCGGCGCGACCGGAGAGTCGCCAATACGCCAAAGCTCCACTTCGAGGCCAAAAAAATTGAACTGGTCATCGGTAATCTCGTTGAGCCAGTCAAGAGCGGCGCGGTGTTCTTCGGTAAACTTACGAGCGACCCAGACTATGCTGACGGCTTTTAAGCCGGACGCATAAGTGAGCAACTGGCCAAGGTGAACATGGTCCGTCTTTTCCATCTGGTTTTCTATCAGGACCCAGTGGTCTGTGGCGGTGTCCTTACAAAGAATATCGGCCCTGAAGGGGCCAACGTTCTTTTCCTGCGCTTCCAACTCCAACTCGATTCCGATGGCATCACCGAGGAGGCTCAGGTTCTGCGGCTGCGCTAACCAAGGAGTGAAGTGCTCCGATTCACTTGTCCATACGTTGCGGAGGTCTACCTTTTCCAACTTCCCAAGTTCGATCTTGTTCACCGCCATTGGTCCTTCCTTTCTCTACAGATAACAGTGTAATAGACGGAAAATATTCAATCATATCGGAACATATAGATGGAATATTTTTCCACTTATTGTGATATTAAGGTGAAATACACGGAATGATGGGCAGATAAATTTCCACATATTACAAATCGCCCTGCCAAATTCCACTTATTGCGATATTGAGGTAGTAATCATGGAAAATAAACCGAAGTTCCGGCCTAATCCAAATCTCAAGTTAATCGACCAGATTCGAGAGGCCCTTCGTTATCATCATTACTCTTATCGCACGGAGCAGACCTATTGTCAATGGATTCATCGTTATATTCACTACTTTGGCGGCAAGACCCATCCGCGACTTCTCGGGGAAAAGGATATTGAGGCGTTTCTCTCGCACCTCGCCACAGATGGCAAGGTATCCGCCTCGACGCAAAGACAGGCGCTCAACGCGCTGGTGTTCCTTTACAAATATGTACTGGATATCCCCTTAGAGGACAAGATCACCCCGGCGCGCAGCAGGCGAGTGGCGAGTCCACCCACCGTGATGACCCAGGCCGAGGTTCAGCGTGTTCTTTCTGTCATGGAGGGTAAACCTGCCTTGATGGCGAAGCTGATATACGGCAGCGGATTACGGCTCATGGAATGTATCCGTCTGCGTGTTCAGGATATTGATTTTGGGCAGAACCTCATCTTCGTCAGAGGCGGCAAAGGAGGGAAGGACAGGACAACCATTCTGCCGAAAAACATACACGAAGAAATACTCAAACAAATAACGGCTGTGAAGTCTCTCCATCACCAGGAACTTGAGGAAGGTTTCGGCGAGGTCTATATCCCGGAAGCCCTGTCAAGAAAGTATCCCCATGCATCAAAGGCGATCGGATGGCAGTGGCTTTTTCCCGCCAAGCTGCGATCACTCGATCCGCGTTCCGGCAAGGAAATGCGTCACCATGTTCTCGAGTCCGTTTTGCAAAAAGCGGTAAAGCGGGCTGTGCAACAAGCCGGAATCGACAAGCGGGTTGGTTGCCACACGTTGCGCCACAGTTTTGCCACGCATATGCTGGAAAACGGGGTAAATATCCGCGTCCTTCAGGAACTGCTCGGCCACGCGGATGTAAAGACCACCGAGATCTACACCCATGTCATGGCCCGTGACATCCGCGGCCTGAAAAGCCCCCTCGATCGTCTCTGATTGTTTCCGGGGGATATCACCATTTTCCCGGCCTGCAATAGCGGTACATGCACTGCTGTCGTTAACACAAAAACCGCCTGCATCCACAATGGGGTTGCATCCAGAACCTGTTGCAAAACACCGTTACATAAGATAAATTGCTCGTCAAAAGGAGAATATGGAAATTGCCCAATAACTATGATGTCATCGTCGTCGGCGGGGGGCACGCGGGGTGCGAGGCAGCCCTGGCGACGGCCCGGATGGGGTGCGAGACCCTCCTGTTCAACATCAATCTCGATTCCATCGCCCTCATGTCCTGCAATCCCGCCATCGGGGGGCTGGCCAAGGGGCAGTTGGTCAAGGAGGTGGATGCCCTGGGGGGGGAGATGGGGAGGCTCGCCGACAAGACGGCCGTCCATTTCCGCCTCCTGAATGCCTCCAAGGGGCCGGCGGTGCAATCCACCCGGGTCCAGTGCGACAAGCAGCTCTACCGGCTGGCCATGAAGGCCGTGGTGGAGCGCCAGCCGCGCCTCCATCTCCGCCAGGGGCTCGTGGATGAGCTGGTCGTGGCCGGCGGCCGGGTCCTGGGGGTTATCGATGAGACGGGGTTGCACTATGAGGCCGGGGCGGTGGTCCTCACCACGGGGACCTTCCTCAACGGCCTGATCCACATCGGCACGACGCGGATCCCCGCCGGACGGGCCGGGGAGATGGCCTCCCAGCGTCTGGCGGAGCATCTCCGGTTTCTGGGCTTCGAGATGGGGAGGATGAAGACGGGGACGCCGCCGCGCCTCAAGGCAGCGACCATCGACTTTTCCCGCCTGGTGCGCCAGGACAGCGATCCCGATCCCCAGCCCTTTTCCTTCGCCACGGCGGCCCTGCGCACCGAGCGCCTGCCCTCGTATTTCAGCCACACCACGGCGGCGACCCATGAGTTCCTCCGGGAGAACATCCGGGAATCGGCCCTCTATTCCGGGCGGATCAAGGGGGTCAGCGCCCGCTACTGCCCCTCCCTGGAGGACAAGGTGATGCGCTTCGCCGACAAGGAGCATCATCCCGTCGTCCTGGAGTATGAAGGCCTGGAGACGGAGGAGATCTATGCCAAGGGCCTGGGCAACAGCCTCCCGCCCGCCCTTCAGGAGCGCCTCGTCCACAGCGTCCCCGGCCTGGAGGAGGCGGAGATCATGCGCTGGGCCTACGCCATCGAATACGATTTCGTCCAGCCCACCCAGCTCTGGCCCACCCTGGAGACGAAGCCGCTTAAGGGACTCTATCTGGCCGGGCAGATCAACGGCACCTCGGGATACGAGGAAGCCGCCGCCCAGGGGCTCTGGGCGGGGATCAACGCCGCCGCCGCCGTCCAGGGGCGCCCCCCCTTTCTTCTCAGCCGCGCCGAGGCCTATATGGGCGTCATGATTGACGATCTCGTCACCCGGGGCGTCGATGAGCCCTACCGGATGTTCACCTCCCGGGCGGAATTCCGCCTCATCCTCCGGGAGGACAACGCCACCCTGCGCCTCATGGACCAGGGACGGGAGCTGGGGCTGATCGACGCCGGCGCCCATGCCCGGATGCGGGCGAGGCGGGAGGAGATCGCCCGGGAAATAGACCGGCTGTCGGCGGCGAAGATCTATCCCGTGGCGGAGACGGCCAAGATCCTTGCGGAGATGGAAGCCGCCCCCATCCGGAACGCCGTCTCGCTATTTCAGCTCCTCAAGCGGGACGAGGTGGCCTTCGACAACCTTGCCCCCTTCGCCGCCGCGGGATGGCGGCCCATCGTCGATCCCTTCGTGAAGCGGCAGGTGGAGATCGAGGCGAAATACGAGGGCTACATCAAGCGGCAGCAGGAGGCGGTGGCGAAGCTCAAGGCCCTGGAGGCCCGGCGGATCCCCGAGAATCTGGATTACGACGCCATCCCCGGCCTCTCCAACGAGCTGCGAACGAAGCTGACCCGCATCCGCCCGGCGACCATCGGCCAGGCCGACCGGATTCCCGGGATGACCCAGGCGGCGATCAGCGCCATCCTCATTGCCATCAAGAAGGGGGAACTGGAGAAGGCGGCGGCCGCCAGGGCCGGCCAGGGGGAACGGCAGCAAGGGTAAGCCGGCCCGCCGTGATGGAGACGATCTTTCCGGACAGGGCGTGCAACGGCAGCAAGGGTAAGCAGGCCCGCCCCGTGGGGCGTCTTTACAATACCTTGGCAAAACAACCTTGTTTGTCATGCCGGGCTTGAGCAGGCAACAAGGAGAAAACGGCCAATACTGGACTCCCCCTTGCGCGGTAATGACAAAAGGCATGCCGCGAAGAGATAATGTCGGTCTCGCAACGGGACGGAATACGGGTGGGACTGTCCCCACCCTGATCCTCCCGGTGAAGGGGAGGGGATAGTATGAGAAATGATCGTTATAGGGAAAGGGTACATAGGGATGCCCAAGGAGGGGGAAATGTTGGCAAGGGATTTATGGATCAAGATGTTGGTGGTGGTCGCGGCGGTGATGTTTGCCGCGGCGTCCGGCTGGGCGGCGGAATCGAAGACGGCGGTGAAGGGCGCCCCGGCCCCGGCCCCGGCCGTTAAGGCGCCGAAACAGGGTGGTGTGCCGGCGTCCGGAACGGCGGAACTTCTGGACCTGAACACGGCGACAAAGGAGCAGCTCATGACCCTGCCCGGCATCGGCGAGGCGACGGCCCGGGAGATCATAAGGAGCCGCCCCTTTGCGAAGAAGGATCAGTTGAAATCCATGAAAATCCTCTCCGGGCAGGGCTACGACCGGATCAAGGACCGGGTCGTAGCCAAACAGCCGCCGCGGAAGAAAACGGCGCCGAAGCGGTAACGGTCGGCGGCTTGTAGGAAAATGTAGCCCCCCGATTGAATGATCTCATCTTGCGTTGTACCCGATTCGGGTATGGCGGTAGGAGCAGACTATGTTAGAGAATGCCGTTAAGCACCCCTGTTCCCCCCTCCGGGTGGCCATCATCGGCGCCCGGGGAATTCCCGCCAATTACGGGGGGTTCGACACCCTGGTGGAGGAATTGTCCGCGGGCCTGGTCCGCGATTACGGCCAGGAGGTGACGGTCTATTGCCGGAGTGATTACTACGAAACCCATCCCCCTTTCGTTTCCGGCGTCCGGTGCATCTACATCCCCTCCACACGGATCAAGGGTTTCGAGAGTCTTTTCCACACCTTCTGCTGTTCCGTCCACGCCCTCTTCCGCCCCTTCGACGTCTATTTCGTCGTCGATCCCGGCAACGCCCCCGTAGTGATCCTCCTGAAGCTGATGGGCAAAAAAACGGCCATCCATACCGATGGGCTGGGTTGGCAACGGACCAAGTGGGGAAACCTGGCCCGGCGCTATTACCGGTGGGTGGAATGGCTGGCCGCCCGGGGGGTGAAGAATATCGTGACGGACAACCCGGCGATGCTGGAATACTACCGGCGGGAATACGGCGCCGACTCGATCTGCATTGCCTACGGATCGGAGGACCGCTACGGTGTGGAACCGGCGGTTTATGAAGAACTGGCATTGGTTCCGGAGGGTTACCTGCTGGTGGTGGCCCGCCTGGAGCGGGAGAACAACACCGATGTCGTCATCCGGGAGTATGTCGCCTCGGAGGTGGAGATGCCCCTAATCGTCGTCGGCGACGCCCCCTACGGCGATGAATATCTGAAGGAACTCAAACAGTTGTCTAATGACAGAGTGAAATTTGCCGGGCGGATAAACGATCAGGGGAGGTTGAACGCCCTGTACCGGGGGGCGTATCTCTACCTCCACGGTCATGAGGTGGGCGGGACGAACCCGTCCCTCCTCCGGGCGATGGGTCTGGGGGCGGTGCCCGTGGCGGTGGACGTGGATTTCAACCGTCACGTGGTGGGCGAACAGGGATTCTTCTTCCGGAAGGACCCGGGTGATCTGGCCCGGCTGCTCCACCGCCTCGCGGAGGCGTCCGGAGAACTGGCCGGGATTCGATCCATAGTGGGGGAATGGACCCGGAACCGCTATTCGTGGTCCGATGTCGTTACACGTTACGCCGGATACTTTCAGGAACTGGCGGGAAAATAAATGAGACAGGGGGAAGACGTGCTCAAGGATAATCTCTATGCAGCGCCGCGGTTGGTTACGGATATCCGGGACTGCGCTTTTTACCACTCCATGAATATCCCTAACTACGGGGAGGTGTTCGGGGACTGGGATTTGCGGGGTCTCGAACATCGCTATCTCGGTGGGGTGGATTTCCGGGGCAAGAGGGTACTGGAGATGGGTACAGCCTCGGGATTCTTCTGTTTTTTTATGGAACGCCTGGGGGCGGAGGTCGTGTCCTTCGATCTGTCGGAAGATTTCAGTTGGGACGTCGTACCCTTCGCCGGTTCCAATCATCAGCACATCCTGGCAGAACGCCGGGAGGCGATTAGAAAGCTCAACAACGGCTACTGGCTGGCTCACCGCGCTTATTGCTCAAAGGCCCGGGTCGTCTATGGCAACATCTACGATCTGCCTATGGAAATAGGTCCGGTGGATATCGCCACCTTCGGATCGATCCTCCCCCATCTGCAGAATCCTTTTCTGGCGCTGCAGAAGGCCCTGGCTTTGACCAAGGAAACGGTAATCGTAAGTGAGACCATATGGAACCGTTATCTCTTGAATCATATCCTAAGTTATTTAACCCCTGCCCAGGCTACTTTTGTACCTCGCTACCGGACGCTGCAGAACTGGGATACCTGGTGGTATTTGCCGCCGCCGGTGGTTAAGAATTACCTCGGGGTTCTTGGATTCCATAAAACCTCGGTCCGGTATTTCTTCAACCGCTATCACGGCCGCCGCCGGCTGGCATATGTCCTGGTGGGGAGAAGATAAGGATAGCTTTGAGAATGAACGGGAGAGAGACGTCGATCAAAAACCCCGCCAAGAAACGCCTGGCCCAGGTGGCGGATGCCCTCCTCGGGTGGCTGGTCCGCACCGGGCGGCTTCTGGGCATGAACCGTCCCCGGCGCGGCGGTCTGGCGCCGGAGCGGATCGCACGGATCCTCGTCGTCCGTCTCGATCATATCGGTGACGTGATCATGACGACGCCGGTCTTCCGCCTGCTCAAGGAGCGCTATCCGGAGGGGAGGTTAACCTGTCTGGTTGCCTCCTGGGGAAAGGCGGTGGTGGAAAACAATCCCTATCTCGACGAACTGCTGATCTACGACGCCCCGTGGTGGAAGAAGTCCCGTCCGGAAGGGGGGGCGGCGGGGCTTGTTAACCAGGGGCGAGAACTCCTTGGCCTGCTGGCCGGCTTGCGCCGCCGCCGTTTCGATCTCCTCGTCGATCCCCGGGGTGATTTGCGCCATCTGTTTTTCTTCGGTTATCTCGGCGGTATCGGACATATCCTGAGCTACGACCGTACCGGGGGCCGTTATCTCCTCGCGGCGGACACGGTATTCGAGGAAGGACGGCACGAAATCGACAAGGCGGTCCACCTGCTGGCGCCGCTGGGCGTTGCCACGGAGGGTGCCCGGCCCCGTGTGGAGATCTACCCGGCGGCGCTCCAGGAGGAATGGGCGGAACAATTTCTTCGGCACGGAGATCTGTCGGGGCGGCCGCTGTTTATTTTTGCCCCCGGTGCGCGCAAGAATCTGAAGCGATGGCCGGAGCGAAACTTTGCCGAACTGGCGGACTGGCTGTTGCGCCGTTGTCCCGAAGGCGTCATCGTCCTGGCGGGGGCCCCCTGGGATCGGGAAGTCGCCGCCGCCGTGGCGCGTAATTCCTGCCGCCAGGAGGGAATCATCGATATTACGGGACAGCCGGACATCGTTTCCCTGTTCGCCCTCATGAAACGTTCCCGGCTCATCGTCGCCAACGACGGCCCCATCGCCCATCTGTCCTCGGCCCTGGATGTTCCGGCCGTGGCGCTTTTCGGACCCGTCCGGATGGAACGCTTCCGGCCCCCGGGGGAGTGGATCGTCTCCCTCCAGAAGCCTTTCCCGTGCAGTCCCTGTCTGCTGGAGGATGACCGCTGCCTGCTCCGGGATGTTTCCGGGGCCCCCGGGGCCTGCATGGAGGCTGTCACCGTGGCGGAAGTGGAAAGAGAAATCGAAGAACTGTGGGGCCGGTACGGATCTCCGGGGGCGGCGCCCGGCGGGGCGGTCCCGGCTGGGTCGTCATAAACTGTCTGATCATCCCCTCGGCGTGCCCCGGTGCTTTTGCAACCATTTGATATTTCTGGATACCGCCTTTCGTCGTCATGACAGGGTGAACGGTATTTCGATCTTTACGTGGTCTTCAAAGTAAGGTAAAAGCATAGGCTCAGATGAAAAAGGAAACGTATATTCCGGAGATACAGGCGGCCCGGGGGGTCGGCATCATCCTGGTCGCCCTGGGGCACAGCGAACCCGTCCGGGATGCCTATCCCCTGCTTTTTTCCTGGATCTACAGCTTCCATATGCCCCTTTTTTTTCTCCTGTCCGGTTTCTTTTCCTCCCGTCTCACCCAGGGCGGTCCGGTGGCGGAAGTAATCCGGTCCGTCTTCCGGAGGGCCTTTTATCTCTTCGTTCCCTATCTATCAGTAAGTATAGGGTATTCAGCCCTGAAACACTTTGCGTCCCCCCTGGCAAAGAGACCCGTGTCACTGGCGGACCTCCCGGTGGACATCCTCCTGTATCCCGGCAACAACCCCGCCCTGTTCCTGTGGTTCATCTACGCCCTCATGATCATGTGGCTCCTGGCCCCCCTCCTGGCCCGTCTGCCGGCGGTTCTCCTGGCCCCCCTCCTGGTCCTGAGCCAGATGTACTCCCCGGACGTCCGGATCTTCGGCCTGGGAAACGTCTTTCATTTCATTGTCTATTATTACCTTGGCATCCTGGCGGCCGCGAAAAGGGAGGAAATCCTGAATGTCATGGGGAGACCTTCGACCTGCGGGGCGGCGCTGGCGGTGTTTGCCGCCGGCTATTTCCTTGCCCGGGGCCGGGAGCTTCCCGGGTTGCCCCTGGTCACGGCCGTCGCCGGCAGCCTCTGGGTCGTTTCCTCCTGTTTCATCTGCAAAAAGTGGCTCCCCATGCGGTTTTTGGAAACCTGCGGCAGATACTCCCTGCAGATCTATCTGTTGCAGTATTTCTTTATTTTTCCCCTTTATTTTCTCCTGAAATCCCGGGGTATTGACGGGGAGTGGATCGTTCCGTTCACTTTCGGCGCCGGCCTGCTCCTCCCCCTGGCCCTGTGCCGCTGGGTCTTTCCCCGCTGTGCGGTCCTTGCCTTTCTCTTCGGGGGGCGGGATCTGGAGGGGCAAGGGGTCATGAGGTATTGATCAGGGGTCCGTTCCCCAGACACTTAGAGGAGTTATTCCATGAAGAATCGGTTTTTTTACATCCTGTCAGCGGTTGTTTTCCTGATGTCCATACCCTTTACGGTTCTGGGGGCGGGTTCGCCCGACGGGATATGGGAGGAAATCACCGCCTCCCCGGAGCGCGGGGCCCTGACCGTGGATCGGGAGCCGTGGATCAAACCGGAGATCTTCCGATGCCTGCGGATGGATGAAGCATTACTGGCGGCGACACTCGACCGGGCCCGGAGCACCGGCGGCGCGTCGCGGGCGCCCCAGGAGAGCGTGACGCTCACGCTGCCCGCGCCGGATGGGCGGTTCGTCACGGTGGTCTTTCAGGAAAGACCGGTGATGGCGGCCGAACTGGCCGCCCGCTATCCCGAGATCAGGACCTTCACGGGCTATGTGGCCGACGACCCGACAACCACCGTGGCCTTCGATTGGACGCCTTTGGGCTTCCACGCCCAGGTGCTGGCCGGTGAGGGGCCCTGGTATGTCGATCCCTACATCCCGGGAGAATCCTACGCCAGCTATTACAAGCGCGACTATCGCCCCGATAAGAGATTTACCGATTACCCCGCCCTGGTCAACCCGGAAAGCACCTCCCCCGCCGGGCGAACACCGATGGAGACAACGCCCCCCAAAAGCGACCGCATCCGTACCTACCGTCTGGCCCTGGGCTGCACGGCGGAGTACGCCCGTTATCAGTGCGGCGGCGCCTGCGCCGACAAGAACAAGCCCCTGGCGGCCATGGTCACGACGATCAGCCGGGTCAACCAGATCTACCGGCGGGAGCTGGCCATCGAATTCAATCTCGTTAACGGCAACGACAAGCTGATCTTCCTCGATCCCCTGACGGCGCCGTTCACCGACGGCAACACGAACCGCCTCCTCGAACAGAGCCAGAAGGTCATCGACCGGGAAATCGGCGATAAAAATTACGACCTGGGGCATGTCGTCTCCACCAGCAGCGGCGGTGTCAGCATGCTGGGCGCCGTCTGCCGGTCCGGCGTCAAGGCCATGGCGATCACGGGGCTCAACGAACCCAAGGGCGACGCCTATGACGTCGATTTCGTCTGCCACGAGATGGGACACCAGTTCAACGCCGATCATACATACAACGGCAAGCTCGGTCTGTGCACGGCGGATCAGTATGTGCCGCTTATGGCCTACGAACCGGGCAGCGGCACCACCATCATGAGCTACAGCGGCCAGTGCGACGACGACAGCTTCCAGTTTTTCGGCGAGCCTACCTTCCACTCGGGCAACTTCGACCAGATCCAGGGCTACGTGGCCGGCATGGGCAACTGCTTCGTCCTTTCCGAGACGACCAATACGGCGCCGGTGGTTCAGGCCGGCACCGAGGCCACAATCCCCAGGGAAACCCCCTTTACATTGAGCGGTTCCGCCACCGATGCCGACGGCGATCCCCTCACCTATCTGTGGGAGGAATTCGACCGGAGCGGCACCCAGGCCATGATCAAGGAGGAGGATGACGGGCGGATGCCGCTGTTCCGTCTCTTCCGGCCTGCGACCAATCCGGAGCGGACCTTCCCCGCCCTGGAGAGTATCGCCACGGGGCTGGCCGACAAGGCGGAAAAACTACCGCAACTGTCCCGGACCATGAATTTCCGTCTCATCGCCCGTGATGGGCGGGGCGGCGTCGCCTACGGCACTCGGCGCGTGAACGTGGATGGCGGCGCCGGTCCCCTGCGCGTAACCGCCCCGGCGGGCGCCGCCGCCGTGCCCGCCGGGGACCTCGCCGTAAAATGGGAGGTGGCCGGAACCAATGTGCTTCCCGGCGCCGCGACCGTGAACATCCTCCTCTCCACGGACGGTGGTCTCACCTTCAACGCCACGCCCCTGCTCGCCGGGGTGTCCAACAACGGCGCCGCGACGGTGACGCTTCCCGATATCGGCTGCACGCGGGCGAGGATCATGGTCAAGGCGGCAAACAGCATCTTCTTTGCCGTCTCTCCGGGAGATTTTACGATCACCGGCAGCGGCGGGGCCCTTTCCGTCAGCCCCACCGTCGGCCTCATTGCCTCGGGGAATCAGGGCGGACCCTTCGAGAGCGGCAGTACCGTCTATACATTGAAGAATACGGGCAATGCGGACATTTCCTGGTCGGCGGCGAAATCCGCCTCCTGGCTGTCCGTTTCACCCGCTTCGGGCACCCTGGCCGCGGGGGCGGAAGAGAACGTCGCGGTTTCCATCCAGGCCGCGACGGCGGCGACTCTGGACCGCAACCAGTACCGGGATACCGTCGTCTTTACCAACACCACCAACGGCGCCGGGACAACCGGACGGCCGGTCCTGCTCGTCGTCGGCCAGGTCCTAAAGGAGGCCTTGAACGTCCTCGAAGGGGACGGCTTCGCCGTCTGGGGCTTTACCGGCGGTCCCTTTGCCCCCTCTGCAAAGAACTTTACCATCCAGAATCCGGGGCTGGGTGAAGCCTCCTGGACGGTCGCCAAGACCGCCAATGCCAACTGGCTGACGCTTTCGGCCGCTTCCGGCAAAGTGGCGGCGGGGGAAACGGTAATCGTTACGGCTGCTATCAACGGCACCGCGGCGGCGGGGATGGCGGCCGGTCTATATACCGCCGACATCACCTTTTCCCGCACCCTGGAGCAGGGATCGGAAACCATCGCCGTCCGTTCCGTCAATCTCACGATCACCGATCCGGAAGACGAGGCGGCGCTGGCCGTAAGTCCCGCCGAAGGTCTGGTGGCTTCCGGGTACGTCGGCGGTCCCTTTGCCCCGGTGGGCAGCAATTTCTTCCTCCGGAATGTGGGCAGGAAGGACCTCTCCTGGAGTGCTGCCAAGACCGCCGCCTGGACGACTCTGGCGCCTGCCGCCGGGACCCTCAAGGCGGGGGAAAGCGTTGTTGTCGCCGTGAGCATCAACGCCGCCGCCTCCTCCCTTGCCGCCGGGGCGCACGGCGATACGATTTCCTTTACCAACGCCACCAACGGGAGCGGCAATGCGACCCGCCCGGTGACCCTGTCCCTCGGCACTGGTCCCGGCGTCCTTGCCGTCACGGCGCCGAATCCCTTCAACTTCTCCGGTTCCCGGGGCGGTCCCATTGCGCCGGCGGCCGGCGTGGCCTGCACGCTCCAGAACACGGGCGGATCGGCGCTGAACTGGATTATTTATGTCCAGGAAAGTTGGCTGGAGGCAACACCCTTCCAGGGCGCCCTGGCGCCGGGCGCCACCGTCGCCGTGAAGATCGCGGCCAATGACATCACCCGCGCCCTGATACCCGGCACCTTAAAAAATTACGTTTACTTTGTCAATAAGACCAGCGGCATGGGCAATATCGTCCTCGACGGACAGGCTACCATCGAGGCGACACCGTCGCCGGGGCCGCTGACCGTATCCCCGGCGGTGAACTATGTCTCCACCGGCGACAAGGGGGGACCCTTCACACCGGGGAGTTTTGACTTCACCCTGAAGAACACCGGCGCCTCCCCCCTCAACTGGGAATATCTGGGGGATGCGAACTGGCTCAACGTCTCGGAAACAACCAGCGGCACCCTGGCGGCGGGGGCCGTCACCACTTTTACGATGGCCGTGAACGATACGACCAATCTGCTGTCGTCGAACAACTATCGCGGCACCGCTTACTTTCTGGACAAGACCGCTAATGCCAATATGATCGTAAGCCGGTGTGTAGATCTGAAGGTCAAGGGTCCCGGAGATGTTACCGGTGACGGATCGGTAAACCTGGCGGACGCGATCACGACCATGAAGGTCCAGGCAGGCACGGAGGCGCCGGAGGTGCGGAGCGATTATGGCGTCTCCGGAGCGGATGTCAACGGGGATGACAAGGTGGGCAGCCAGGAAGCGGTCTATACGATGCAGGCCGCCGCAGAGGTGCGGCTCACGCCCGCTCCCTATTTTCTCATGAAGAGCGGCGCCTTCCGGGATGAGCAGCCGATACCGGTGAAATACATGACTCACGGACTTTCCCCGGCCTTGTCCTGGAGCAGCCCCCCGTCGGGGACCAAGAGCTTTGTGCTCATCGTGGAAGACCCGGACGAGATCCCCTCTCTGATGGGGACGAAAAGCTATTGGATCGTCTATGATATCCCCGCCGGTGTGACGTCGCTGGCGGAAGGGGCCGGCGCCGCCGACGGGAAGAGCCTCCCCGCCGGGGCCAAGCACGGGACCAACTCCTGGGACAAGCACAACACCTATTATCACGGTCTGGAACCGACGGCCAATACGGGGGCGCACCGTTTCATCTTCCGCCTCTTCGCCCTTTCCGCCGCCAGTATCAGTCCGGCGGGCGGTACGACGCAGGACAAGATCGAGGCGGCCATGTCCGGGAAGATCCTGGGCATCTGCGAACTGATGGGCACCCTGGCGCGCCCCTGAGTCGCCGGGCGGGCGATTATATAAACACCCGCTATTTACCGCGAGACCTTTGAAAAATGGCTTCGCCGCGGCTCAGTAATCTTTTTCGCCTCTGAATGGGTAACGTATATACCTTATTCATTACCAAGCGTTAAGTTCAATCACGCAAC
>CAZNDG010000050.1:11988-19645 GCA_964571695.1 uncultured Syntrophus sp. | reverse complement strand
GTCGTCAAAATAAGGTGTCCGTACCGTGGCCGGACCATCCCGGGCCGCCATGGGGAAGAAAGGCCAAAGCCGCGGGATGAACAAAACCACGCTTCTGAAGATCCTTTTATTCGGGTTGCTTTTCGGCGGCGGAACCTGGCTTTTCATTCATTACGATCTTATCCAGTTCTTCACGAACCGAAACAAGGCCATCGATTTCATCAATTCCTTCGGTCCCCTGTCGGTGCTGGTGTTCATCGGCCTGCAGATCCTCCAGGTCCTGTTCGCACCGGTTCCCGGGGAAGTGACCGGCTTCATCGGCGGCTACATCTACGGCGCCGTCCCCGGCACGATCTATTCCACCATCGCCCTTACCATCGGCTCCTGGCTCGCCTTTTCTCTGGCCCGCTGGCTGGGCCTGCCCTTTGTGGAAAAGGCCGTCAGCCCCGCAATCCTTCAGAAATACGACTACTTCATGAAACACAAGGGGAGCTGGGTGATCTTCATCCTGTTTCTCATCCCCGGCTTTCCCAAGGACGCCCTGTGCTACATAATCGGCCTCAGCCATATGCCGGTGCGGATGTTTCTCGTCGTTTCCACCCTGGGGCGGCTCCTGGGAACCGCCATGCTGTCCATCAGCGGCGACATGCTGAGAAACCAACAGCACGGCCCCCTGTGGATCCTCGCCGCCGTCAGTCTCCTCACCGTCGTCGCCGCCTATCTTTACCGGGACAAGCTGCTCAATCTGATCAAGCACAAACCCCCGCCCCCGGCGTAACACCCGCCCGGCGGCGGGGGTACGGCGGGAATAATTCCTCACAAAAGGGGGAATATTTCCCCATAATTATGCCGCCGGGGGGCAGAAAAAATCCCCCGCTGAAATCACAATATATTGATATAGCAGGATATTTATCAATCGCCGCTTATGGCACGCTTCTTGTTTAGATAGGATAAAAAATGAAAGGAGGTGACACCCTAAATGAAGAAACTGCTCTCGATCGTCGTTTCGATCCTTTTCGCCCTTTCTATGTCCGGTCTGGCGTTCGCACAGGCGGCCCCGGCTGCAAAGCCCGCCGCTGAACCCGTAAAGGCGGAAGAGAAGGCCCCCGCGAAGGAGAAGAAGGCTAAGAAGGCCAAGAAGGCCAAGAAGGCCGACAAGAAGGCTGAGAAGAAGGCCGAAGAGAAGGCCCCGGCCGCTGAGAAGGCTCCGGCCCCGGCAAAGAAGTAATGACCTTCGCTTTTTAGCTTTAAATAAAAGAGGTTCCTGTTTATCGGGAGCCTTTTTTATTTTCTACCGACCGCCACGGAGCCGGGGATCCAGGGCGTCACGGATCCCCTCCCCAAGCAGGTTGTATCCCAGGACCGTGATCAGGATCGCCAGGCCGGGATAGAGGGAAAGCCACCAGGCGATATCGATGTTGTCCTTCCCCGCGGTAAGGATATTACCCCAGCTTGGCGTCGGCGGCTGGACGCCGATGCCGAGAAAACTCAGGGCCGACTCCGTGAGGATCGCCCCGGCCACCCCCAGCGTCGCCGCCACGAGAATGGAAGTCATGGCGTTGGGGAGGATGTGGCGGAAGATGATCCGGGCGTCGCCGGCCCCGAGGACCCGGGCCGCCGTGACGAAATCCCGCTCCTTGAGGGACATGAAATCGGCCCGGACCAGGCGGGCGATGCCCATCCAGCCCGTCGCCCCGATGATGATCATGATGTTCCATATCGAGGGCTCCAGAAAGGCGATGACGGCGAGGATGAGGAAAAAGGTGGGGAAGCAGAGCATGACGTCCACCAGGCGCATGATGACCATATCCCACCAGCCGCCGTAGTATCCCGCCAGGGCCCCAAGGAGGGCGCCGATCACCACGGCGATGCCGGTGGCCACAAAACCCACCTTCAGCGAGATGCCCGCCCCCCAAATCATCCGGCTCAGGACGTCCCGGCCCAGTTGATCCGTACCGCACAGGTGCTGCCATGTGGGCGGGGCCAAGATCCGCGTCAGATCGATGGCCAAAGGATCGTAGGGGGCGAGCCATGGCGCGGCCAAAGAGACGACAAACAGGATGACGACGATAATCCCGCCGGCCAGGGCCATCCTGTTTCCCGCCAACCGGCGCCGGAATTCGCTACCCATGCCCCGCTCCTAACCCACCCGGATCCGGGGATCCGCCACGGCATAGGCGACATCGGCCAGGAGATTGCCCACCAGGGTGAGGACGGCGCCGATGAAGAGGATCCCCATGATGGTCGGATAATCCCTCGCCATTACCGACATATAGAACAACTGCCCCATGCCGGGAATGGCAAAGATCGTCTCGAAGATAACGCTCCCGCCGATGAGGCCGGGGATGGAAAGGCCAAGGATGGTGATCACCGGCAGCAGGGCGTTTCGGAGGGCATGCTTGTATATCACCTGAAATTCACTCAGTCCCTTGGCCCGGGCCGTCATGATGTAATCCTGGCGGATCACCTCCAGCATGTTGGCCCGCATGTAGCGGGACAGCCCCGCCAGGCCCCCGAAGGCGGAGATCCCCACGGGGAGGATCAGGTGCTTGACGAGGTCCCAAAAGGCGGCGCCCGGCGGGAGATATTCGTAGTTCAGGGACCGGAGCCCCGAGATGGGCAGCCAGCCCAGATCCACCCCGAAAAAGATCATGAGGAGCAGGGCCAGCCAGAAGGTGGGCACGGCAAAACCGACAAAGACGAAGACGCTCACCGCCATATCGAACCACGAATCCTGATGGACCGCCGAGAGCACCCCGAGGGGAATGGCGGCGGCAAGGATCAAAAGCAGGGACAGGACGTTGAGGGTTACGGTCACCGGCAGGCGTTCACCGATCTTTTCCGCCACGGGGCGGCGGTCCGGGGCGAAGGATTTTCCCAAATCCAGAATTAGGAGGCGCTGGACCCACAATCCATACTGGACATAGAGGGGCTTGTCCAGATCGTACATGGCCCGAAGGCGCTCTTTTAACTCCGCCGAGGCCCGGGGATTCATCTGGGTCTGGAGGTCCGTGGGCGAACCGGGGGCAAGATGCATGACGGCAAAACAAATGATCGTAATGCCGATCAACATGGGAATCATGAAGAGCAGGCGCTTGAGGATATACTTCAGCAAGCGGCATCCCCCTCGAGAAAGGCCAGACTCTCCAAGTTCTCCAAGGATCTTATGAGGTTACGCTCGCTGTGGGCCTCGATGGCAAAGATCGGATGACAGTCCTTTTCCGCGAGAAATTCAAACAGGTCGGCAAAGGGAAATTTTCCTTCCCCTACGGGCAGATGGGCATCGACATCGCCGTTGTTGTCATGGAGATGGACATGGCAGAGATAGGGATGGAGGGTTTCCAGCCATTCCGTGAGGGGTTCCCGGGCGAAGACCTGGAAGTGACCTGTATCGAAGCAGAATCCGCACTGGGGCGTATCCAGGGCCGCCAGCAGTCGGTGCAACTGCCGCGGTCCCTGCTCGTAAACGTTTTCCAGGACCAGCCGGACGGGGATCTCCTCCGCCGCCGTTAGGAGCTGCCGCCAGGTCTGAATGCTGTTTTCCAGCCACTGGTCCTCCGACGAAACATAGTAACGATCATCGAAGGAGGGGTGGCAGACGATGGCAGCGGGCTGGAAGTAGGCCGCCACCTCGATCGCCTGCTGTATCCGCCGCCGGGAAGCATCCCGGATCCAGGGATCGACGGCCCCGGGACGCAGGTCCATGAAGGGGGCGTGAAAGGTGACCCGCAGGCCCGCCTCCCGGAGCGGGGCGGCCACTCGCCGGTAATCATTTTCCCGAAATATATCAAGGGTTTGAAAGTTAAAACTCAGTTCGGGATTGAGGCGGTATTGCAGGACCTTGGGCAGATACTGCCCATAAAGGAAATGAAAGGGCAGATGGGCCTGCACCTTTCTGGTCACGGACAATTCGGCAATTGATTCCATTTTTCCTCCTAACCACGCGAAGCACATGGTGATGTGTTACGCTGCCCCCGTAAAAAGTCCTGATCGAGACGGCGAAGCAAAGGACTCCGGAGGCAGGGTGTGCGCATCCTGACAAACGCGGCGCATGCGTGCGCACGCCGCAGTTATGAAGGATGAAGCGCGACGCCGCACAGGGTCCGTTGGCGATGCTTGCAGTTTTACCACAGGAAAGGCGCTCAAGACAATCAAGAATTGGTTTTGGAGCCCGGCAGCGGCATGCCCTATCCCGGATGTATTTTATGTTGACAGGGATAGCTTAATCTGCTACTGAAAACAACAGGTTATTACATTTCACAGAGAAGGGGGCACTTTGCTCAGCTCCGAAAAACCAACCCTGCCGGCGGCAAAAGACGCCGGCGCCCCACCCCTGCCGGACTCCCGGGAAAGGGTGTTGCGTTGCATCAATACCGCTTTGTCCCGCAAAGCCCAACAACTGGTCGTTATGAATGTCCGGGAAATATCCTCTTTCGCCGACTATTTCCTCATCTGCAGCGGTTCCTCGGACCGTCAGGTGAAGGCGCTGTGTTCCCATCTCCAGGAGAATCTCAAGAAACTGGGCATGCAGCCCCTCGGGGTGGAGGGGGAAAAACACGGCCGCTGGATCCTTATGGATTACGGCGATGTGGTCATCCACATCTTTCTGGAGCCCCTGCGGAAATTTTACGACCTGGAGCGCCTCTGGGTGGACGCACCCCGGATGGCCGTGCCGGATGAAACCGAGGGGATCGAGGAACTTGCCGAGGGCCTTTGAGGTGGCACAGCGTCTCCTGCGGGCGTTAGCCGACGTCCTCTTTCCGCCCCGGTGCCAATCCTGCGGGCGGACGGCGGACGATCTGACCGCCGGTCTCTTTTGCCCAACCTGCGCCGGGGAAATCCGTTATATCGCCCCGCCGGTCTGTCCGGCCTGCGGCGCCCCCGGACCGGCCGGACAAGCGGCGGATCAACTCTGCGGGGACTGCCGCCGGGAACCCAAGCCCTTCGCCGTGGCCCGCTCCGTGGCCGTTTATACCGGCTGCCTGCTGCAGGCGATCCATGACTTCAAGTACCGCCGGCAACCGGGACTGGGGCGGGGACTGGGGCGGCTGATAACCGACAACCATTGCGCCGGGATAGATCCGGAGGGATTCGACGTCGTCATCCCGGTCCCCCTCCATGTCCGGCGGCTCCGGGAACGGGGTTTCAACCAATCCCTGCTCCTGGCCAGGGCGGTGGCTACGGCCCGCGGTATCCAGGTGGATTTCCTCAGTCTCCGGCGCGAACGGGACACGCCGCCCCAGACCCTCATGGGTCGAAAAGAGCGGCAGGCCAATATCCGGGGGGCCTTCGCCGTCGTCCACCGGGACCGGCTCCGGGATCGGGAGATCCTCCTCATCGACGACGTTTACACCACGGGAAGCACTTTGGCGGAGTGCGCCCGGGCGCTTCTGGACGGCGGCGCCGCCCGGGTAGGCGTCCTGACCCTGGCCCGGGCGATCCCGGAACCAGACGGCGCACCATGAACGGGGCGGGGCTATCGCGGTCCAGGAATCGCTTGCCATGTCCGGCGGGCAGGCAACGCGACATGCCGGACGGTGAAAAAAATCCGTGGCCGCCGAAATCCTTTACGCAAGCGTTGCGGCTGCTTATGAGGGCAAGCCATGCATAAAATCGTCTCCAAGGAAAATCTGAAAGCACGACTGCAAAAGCTGCGACAAGAAGGAAAAACCATTGTTTTTACTAATGGTTGCTTTGATATCCTCCATGTGGGGCACGTCCGCTATCTCCGGGAGGCAAAGAAGCTTGGGGACGTGCTCGTCCTGGCCCTGAACAGCGACGCCTCCGTCCGGGCCATCAAGGGGGAAAAGCGGCCCCTGGTCCCGGAGGACGAGCGGGCGGACGTCTTGGCGGCCCTGGAATGCATCGATTTTATCGTGATCTTCCCGGAGACGACCCCCGGGGAATTGATCGAATATCTGGAACCCCACGTTCTCGTCAAGGGCGGCGACTGGCGGGAAGAGGCCATCGCCGGGGCGGACTTCGTCAAGGGGGCCGGCGGCAGGGTGGTGACCATCCCCCTTACGGAGGGCAGATCGACCACCAACATCGTGGAAAAGATCCGTCAGGTTTACGGCTGATGTCATGGGCGAACTGATCCTGGCCATCGACAACGGCACCCAGAGCATCCGGGCCCTGATCTTCGATCCCCGGGGGAACCTCCGGGCGAAAGCACGGGTGATGATCGAACCCTATTTTTCCCGGCAGCCGGGCTGGGCGGAACAGGACCCGGACTACTTCTGGCAAGCCCTCTGCCGGGCCTGCCGGCAGCTCTGGGAGGAAACGGACATCCGTCCCGAAGCCCTCGCCGGCGTGGCCCTTACGACCCAGCGGGCCACCGTCGTCAACCTCGACCGGGAGGGCCGACCCCTCCGCCCCGCCATCGTCTGGCTCGACCAGCGGCGCACCGAGAGGCTGAATCCCCTGGGAGGGCTCTGGGGAATGGCCTTCCGTCTCTCCGGCATGCGGGAAACCGTCGCCTACTTCCAGGCCGAGGCGGAGGCCGTGTGGCTGGCCCACAACCAGCGGGAGATCTGGGAAAAAACCTACAAATATCTCTTCCTTTCCGGCTATCTAACCTACCGTCTTACCG
Organism: uncultured Syntrophus sp.; assembly: GCA_964571695.1. GTDB lineage: Bacteria > Desulfobacterota > Syntrophia > Syntrophales > UBA8958 > UBA8958. Next base: position 13,074 of record CAZNDG010000050.1, on the reverse strand, counting down.
GGGAATATCGCGATTCAACCAGCAGCCAGGTGGGGTACATCCCCTTTGACTACAAGCGGCTCCGCTGGGCCAAACCCTGGGACTGGAAATGGAAGCTCCTGCCGGTCCGGAAGGAGATGCTCCCCGAGCTCGTCCCGCCGGCGGCGGAAATCGGCCGCATCACCCCCCAGGCCGCCGGTGAGACGGGGTTGCCCGCCGGCCTTCCCGTCATCGCCGCGGCGGCGGACAAGGCCTGCGAGGTGATCGGCGCCGGCTGCCTGGAGCCCCATATCGGCTGCCTCAGCTACGGCACCACGGCCACCATCAACACGACCCACCGGCGCTACCTCGAGGCCATTCCGCTGATCCCCCCTTATCCCGCCGCCGTGCCCGGCGCCTACAGCCTGGAAATCATGATCTATCGCGGCTACTGGATGGTAAGCTGGTTCAAGCGGGAGTTCGCCCATAACGAGGAAAGGATCGCCCGGGAGCGGGGGATGGATCCCGAAAACCTCTTTGACGACCTGGTCCGGCAGGTGCCGCCTGGTTCCATGGGGCTGATCCTCCAGCCCTACTGGTCGCCGGGGGTGAAGATACCCGGGCCCGAAGCGCGGGGGGCCGTCATCGGCTTCGGCGACGGCCACAACCGGGCCCATCTCTACCGGGCCATTTTAGAGGGCCTGGCCTATGCCCTGCGGGAGGGCAAGGAACGCTCGGAGAAACGGAGCGGCGTCCCCATCACGGAGCTCCGGGTCGCCGGGGGCGGGTCCCAGAGCGACGCCGCCCTTCAGCTCACGGCGGACATCTTCGGCATTCCCGCCGCCCGCCCCCACCTTTACGAAACCTCAGGGCTCGGGGCCGCGATAGATGCCGCCGTGGGCCTCAAGCTCCATCCCGACTTCACCGCCGCCATCGCCGCCATGACCCGCCTGGGCCGGGTGTTCGAGCCCCACCCCGATCATCGCGAAATCTACGAGCAGCTCTACAACCGGGTTTACCTCCAGATGTACCGGCGCCTCAAACCCCTGTACGAGGAGATCCGGAAGATCACGGGGGCCGACCTCCGCTGAAGCTTTCGGCCACGTCACGGGGGCAGCGACTTCCGCC
>CAZNDG010000050.1:5579-11888 GCA_964571695.1 uncultured Syntrophus sp. | reverse complement strand
GGGGCCGACCTCCGCTGAAGCTTTCGGCCACGTCACGGGGGCAGCGACTTCCGCCCGGCGGGTTCATAGTCCGCCGGCATTTTTTCCTTTACAAACATTTCGTGATCGTGTATGAGATCCCACTCATATGTATCAGGTTGATTATAAAAGACTTAGGTGATGTGATGCCGTTAAAGCCTGAAAAGCTTCAATTTTTCCGGTACATGCTGAATCAGAAGATCAACGAGCTGCTTTCAGACGCGGAAAAGACCGTTTCGGAAATGACAACCGGCAAGGAGAACTACCCCGATCCCAATGACCGGGCATCCCTGGAATCGGACCGCAACTTCGAGTTGCGCATCCGGGATCGGGAACGGAAACTGATCGCCAAGATGCGGGAAGCCATCCAGAGGATAGACGACGGCACATACGGAATCTGCACCGCCTGCGGATGCGACATTTCTGAAAAGAGACTGATCGCCAGACCCGTGACCACCCAGTGCATCGACTGCAAGACCAAACAGGAAAAACTTGAAAAGATGAAGGGTGAATAAAATCCCTTCTTCCCTCGTTTTGAACCGGCGTCGGCCGCGATCCGAATGAGGGGACGCCCATGGTCGTCAAAGTAGCCTTTCCCATCCCCACCGAGCAGGTGTTCGACTATGCCGTGCCCGCCGCCCTGGCCGCCGCCGTCGCCGTGGGGAAAAGGGTCCGGGCGCCTTTCGGCGGCAAGCCGCAAACCGGTTACATCATTGCCGTATCCGCCACGGCGGATGTGGAAAATCCCAAAGAAATCATAGAAATCATCGATGCACGGCCCATGTTCGGCGCCCGGGAACTCGCCTTTTACCGCTGGATAGCCGATTATTACCTCTATCCATTAGGGAAGGCCCTGCACGAAATCCTCCCGGGGGGCAAGGACATCCGGTCGAAAAAGGAAAAAACGGCGCTCCGGATACAAACCGCCATTGTCCCGGTCCTGACCCCAAGGCAGCGCCTCGTCCTGGAGGCGATCCCGGCGGCGGGCCGCGGAGACGGGGTTTCCATCGCGACGCTCCGCCGCAGCCTGGGGGATGTCCGGCCCATCCTGGCGTCCCTGGTGAAAAAGGGTCTGGTGGAGATCGGCGAACGGGAGACGTTCCGCCCCCCTCCACGCCGCCGGGAACCGGGGCCGAAGGAGGACCGGCCCGCACCCAACGCCGGGCAGAAAGCGGCCCTCCGGGAGATTGTGACCAGCCTTCGCCACGGAGATTTCCAAACCTTCCTCCTCCACGGCGTGACGGGCAGCGGAAAGACGGAGGTTTACCTCCGGGCCATGGAGGAAACCCGCCGCAACGGCGGGGGCGTGATCTACCTGGTCCCGGAAATCTCCCTAACCCCCCAGTTGCTAACCCGCCTGGAAGGGAGATTCGGCGGGGACAACATCGCCGTACTCCACAGCGGGGTCTCCCGGGCCGTGCGCTATGACCAGTGGCGGCTTCTGGAGTCCGGCGCCCTATCCATCGCCGTGGGGGCCCGCTCCGCCCTCTTCGCCCCGGTCCGCAACCTGAGGCTGATCGTCGTTGACGAGGAGCACGACGCCTCCTATAAGCAGGATGAACGGCTGCCCTACCATGCCCGGGACATGGCCATCGTCCGGGGACGCATGGAGGGGGCGACGGTGCTTCTCGGTTCGGCTACCCCGGCGGTGCAGACCTGTTTCAATGCCGCCCGGGGCAAAGTATCCCGGCTGGTCATGCCGCGACGCATCGCCGACCGGCCGCTGCCCGCAGTGGAGATAGTCGATATGACGATGGAAAAGGCCCTCCGGCAGGAAGGGGCCGGCGCCGTCCTTTCCCGGCGCCTCCTCGCCGCCATCGACGCCACTCTCCAGCAGCGGCAACAGGCGCTGCTCCTCCTCAACCGGCGGGGCTATCATACCTTCCTGGTCTGCCGCGATTGCGGCCGTCCTCTCCGCTGCCGGAACTGCGAGGTCTCCCTGATTCATCACGCCGGCGACAACCGCTGGAAATGCCACTACTGCGATTATTCCGTCACTGGACAGTCCGTCTGCTCCCACTGTAAAAGCCCTCGTATCGGCACTTACGGCGTGGGGACGGAACGGCTGGAGGATGAAATCCGGGCCCGGTTCCCCACCGCCCGGGTCCGGCGCATGGACAGCGATACCATGGAACGGCAGGGGGCGCACGAGGAGTTGCTCCGGGCCCTCGGCGCCAACGAGATCGACATCCTCGTGGGCACCCAGATGATCGCCAAAGGGCACGACTTTCCCAACGTCACCCTCGTGGGCGTCGTCCTTGCCGACACCTCCCTTAATCTCCCGGACTTTCGCGCCGCCGAGCGGACCTTTCAACTCCTCACCCAGGTCTCCGGCCGGAGCGGGCGGGGCGATCATCCGGGGCAGGTGATCATCCAGACCTTCAACCCCGGCCACTACGCCCTCCAAAGGGCAAAAGATAACGATTACGAGAGCTTTTACCGGGAAGAAGTTAAGCTGCGCCAAAGCCTGTCCTATCCCCCCTTTGCCCGGCTGATCCAGTTTACCCTTTCCTGCCCCCACCAGGCCAGGGGGGAGCAGGCGGCAGCCGGGCTCGCCGCCCTGGCCCGGGAACTCCTAAGCGCGGCCGAAGAGCGCGGCGCGCCGGCGGTGGCGGGGCCGGCGGAAGCCCCCATCTCCCGGATCCGGGGGCGCTATCGCTGGCAGCTTCTCCTCAAGGGCAAAGACAGCCGCACGGTGCGCAAGCTGGCCCGGGAACTCCTGGCCCGGTTTCATGCCCCCGGGGTGCGGATCAAGGTGGATGTAGATCCGGTATATTTCATGTGACCGCCCCGGAAGATTTTACTTTCCCTTTGCAGCGATTTTCTATAAATACCGCCGGAGAAGCTACCGACACAAAAAGGGAGGTCCGCTCATCATGTCCAAACCGCGCTTGTTGTTCATGGGAACCCCGGAATTCGCCGTTCCGTCCCTGCGGCGCCTCATCGAGGCCGCGTATCCCATCGTGGGGGTCATAACCCAGCCGGACAAACCCCGAGGGAGAGGACGGCGCCTGCAACCGCCGCCGACAAAGGAATTGGCCGCGGCCCACGAGCTTCTGATCCTCCAGCCGGAGCGGGTCCGGGACGAGTCTTTTCTCCAGTTGTTCCGGGGACTCAATCCCGATCTGGTGGTGGTCGCCGCCTTCGGTCAGATCCTGCCCCCGGAGATCCTGGAACGACCGCCCCTGGGATGCATCAATGTCCATCCATCCCTGCTGCCCAAGTACCGGGGCGCCGCGCCCCTCAACTGGACCCTGATCCGGGGGGAAACGACCACGGGGGTAACGATCATGATGATGGACGCCGGCGTCGATACGGGCGACATCATCATGCAGAGGGAAACGCCGGTGGCGTCCGGAGAGCTCTGCGACCTCCTTCACGACCGCCTGGCCCGGCTGGGGGCGGAGCTCCTCCTGGAAACCGTGACCCTGCTGGCGGCGGGGCGGGCGGTCCGGACGCCACAGCGTCATGAGGAGGCCACCTACGCGCCCCGCCTTAAAAAGGAAGACGGCTGCATCGACTGGCGTCGGGATGCCGGGACCATCGTGAATCTGATCCGGGGCCTCTCTTCCACTCCGGGAGCCTATACCTTTCTGGGCGGCAAGATGCTGAAGATCTATCGAGCCGCCCTGCGGCCCGGGGACACCGGAGCGGCGCCGGGAACCGTCGGAACGGCGGCGAAGGAAGGCCTCCCCGTGGCCGCGGGGAACGGTTGGGTTTATCTCCAGGACGTGCAACTGGAAGGCAAGAATCGCATGGCGATCCACGATTTTTTGCGGGGCTTCCGCCTTCCCGAACGGTCCCTCTGTGGGTAAGCATCGCCGCGGACGGAAAGGATAAGCAGGATCGTCATGGTTCCCCAGCAACCCCGCCGTCTCGCCGTCTCGATCCTCAACCGCATCGACACGTCCGGGGCCTTCGCCGAGCCGCTTATCGACCGCTGTCTCTCCCGGTGGCGGGACGGAGATCCCCGGGACCGGGCCCTGGTCACGGAACTGGTTTATGGAACCCTGCGGATGCGGGGCTTCCTGGACTGGGTCCTGGCACAGTTTCTCCGCAAGAACCTCGCCCCGGCGGAAGCGTCCCTGCGGAACATCCTCCGCACCGCCCTCTATCAGCTCTTTTTTACGGAAAGGATCCCTCCCCGCGCCGCCGTCCACGAAGCGGTCGCCCTGGCCAGGGCTGCCTGCCCCGGCCGGGAGGCCCTTGTCAACGCGATCCTGAGGGGCGTCCTGCGCCGCCGGGACCGCCTGCCCTATCCGGACCGCCGCGAGGATTTCCCAGGCTATGTTTCCGTCCTCCACTCCCACCCCCCCTGGCTCGTGGAGCGGTGGCTCCGACAATGGGACCAGGAGGAAACCCTAGCCCTCTGCCGGGCCAACAATACCATTCCCGAGACGATTCTGAGGGTAAACCGGTTGCAAACCTCCGGGGAAAAGGTTATAGAAACATTGGCCGGAGAAGGAGTCGTTGCGGAGAAAACCCGCTATGCCCCGGAAGGACTGGTGGTCCGATCCGCCGACAGACTCCTCCGGGATACCATCTCCTACCTGCGGGGAGACTTCCAGATCCAGGACGAGGCATCTCAGTTCATCGCCCGGCTGGTCCATCCCGTCGCCGGGGAGACGATCCTGGATCTCTGCGCCGGGATCGGCGGGAAGGCAACCCATCTGGCGGAACTGATGGACAACCGGGGCCGGATCATCGCCGTGGAGCTGCTTGCTAATAAATTCAAGCAGTTGCATGTTTTGGCGGCCCGCCTTGGCATCGGCGTCATCTCCACCGTCGCTGCCGACGCCACCCGCCCTCTCATGGAGGTCCCGCCGGGTTCCTGCGACCGGGTCCTCCTGGACGTCCCCTGCTCGGGGCTGGGAACACTGCGGCGTTGCCCCGAGATCAAATGGCGCCTGGCGCCCGGCTGGTTGGCGCGCCACGCCACCCTGCAGAAAAGATTGCTGGCCAGGGCCGGGGACTACGTAAAACCCGGTGGACGGCTCGTTTACAGCACCTGCAGCATCATGGCCGAGGAAAACGAGGACGTGGTAAGGCATTTTCTCGAACAACGGCGGGATTTTCATCCCATACCTGCGGAGACACCGGCACCGGAACTCCTGGACGGCGACGGATACTTACGCACCTTCCCCCACCGTCACGGCACCGACGGTTTCTTCGGGGCGGTGCTGGAAAAGGAAACCCGGACGGGATAAAGGCCCGTATCTGACAACAGAGGATCATCGAAGAGGATCATCGAAAATGAAAACATTTTTTTGCTTGTTAGCGGGATTAATTTTGCTCCTCGGCGGCTGTGCCTGGAGTCCGGTCCTGTACCCCAACGCCCACCTGAACAAGGTCGGCCGGGAACAGGCGGATCGGGATGTTGACGACTGCCGGCAGCGGGCGGACACCTACGTGAAATCCGACGCCGCCAAGACGGTCGCCAAGGATACGGCCATCGGCGGGGCCGGCGGGGCGGTGGTCGGCGGGGCCATCGGCGCGGTCCGGGGCAGCTTCGGGTCGGATCTGGGCGTGGGGGCCGCGGCGGGGGCCGCCGCCGGTCTGGTTACCGGGGTGATCAAGGCCTCGGAACCGAGCGCCGTTTATAAAAGTTTCGTCAACCGCTGCCTGGGGGAAAAAGGCTACGAAGTCATCGGCTGGGAGTAATGACCGTGAAGAAGAAGGCGATAGTGATCACCGGCTGCGTCCTCTTGTCCCTGGGAGCGGGGGCGCTGTACAGCCTGCCCTATGTGGCGATCTACCGGATCATGGCGGCATTCGAGAATCAGGATGTTGAAAAGCTCGCCGGCTTGGTCGATTTTTCGGAAATCAGGGAAAATCTCAAGCGCTATCTGGCCGCCAAGATCCTCGGCGACCCGGCGGACAACCCGCCGGCGGCCACCCGGGACCTCCGCGATTCCCTGGTCGCCCGGATGGTGGATCGGGCCGTGGACGACCTGATCACCCCGGAAGGACTGGCCGCTTACATGAAAGAGCGTCTGGCCTCCCTGGCCCCGGCCGGCGACCCGGACCGGCCGTCCGCCCGGTCTCTGTTCATGGCCTTCCTGCGCCACGCCGAATTCGCTTACACCTCTCCCTCCGAATTCTCCGTCACCATGCCGGCGGCGGGAGAAGAAGGGGAGGCGGTGCGTTTCATCCTGAGGCGGCACGGTCTTACCTGGCAACTTGCCCACATGGAATTTTGATGAACTCGTAAAAAGTCATCAATTTTAAGGCTGGACGAGGAAAAGGGCATTTGAAGAAGCAAAAGATCGGCGACATCTGCCGTATCGATGA
>CAZNDG010000050.1:0-5479 GCA_964571695.1 uncultured Syntrophus sp. | reverse complement strand
GAGGAAAAGGGCATTTGAAGAAGCAAAAGATCGGCGACATCTGCCGTATCGATGACCAGGACCGGGCCGCCGCCGATCCGCTGACCCTAAATTTTCTCGAATCGCAGGCCTCCCTTGGGGATTCCCGCCTGCAACGGCGCCTCCTGAAGGAGTTGATCGGGAAATACGTCGCGCTGGAAAAACGGGTCACCGACCTGCTCCGGAACACCCTGCCCGCCCCCGTGGCCGAGGAGATCAAATACCAGGGCCATTACGCCCCACGCCCCTTCGACTGCACCATCCTCTTTCTCGACATCGCCGGCTTCACGGGCCTGGCCGAAAGGATGACCGGCGAGGCCCTCATCGATCTCATCGACGAACTCTTCCAGGGTTTCGACGATCTTATCGCCCGTTGCCGGGGAACCAAGATCAAGACCATCGGCGACGCCTACATGGTCGTCTTCGGGGCCCCGGCGGTCTATGCCGACCATGCCGCCCAGGCAATCCGGGCGGCCCTGGAGATCCTGAAATTTCTGCACGATTTCAACCGGCGCCACGATCATGCCGTGCAGATGCGGGCGGGGATTCACACCGGTCGGGTCATGGCGGGCGTCGTCGGCAAGGAGAGGATGCAGTTCGACGTCTTCGGCGACGACGTCAACATCGCCGCCCGGTTCGAATCTTCGGGCCTCAAAGGGCGGGTGAACGTCTCCCACGCCACCTACCTGGCGGCAAAAAATCTCTTCGATTTCGAGCCCCGGGGGGAAATAGCCCTGAAAAACAAGGCGGACATGCCGGCCTATTTCGCCGCCACCAGGAAAGGAAACGCCCCATGAACCGTTCTTATCAGTATGACCGTCCCATCCCCATTGCCGACGGAATCTTCTGGGTGGGATTCCACGAAGAAAAAACGAACCTCCACTGCAATCCCTATCTGCTCGTGGAGGGAGATCAGGCGGTCCTCATCGACGGCGGCAGCCGCCCCGATTTCGCCGTGGTGATGATGAAGATCCTCCAGGCGGGCCTGCAACCGGGGCAGATCACGGCCCTGATCTATCACCACTACGATCCCGACCTGTGCGGCTCCATGCCCAATCTTGTCGATATAATTGACAATCCGGCCCTGATGATCTTTTCCGACCCCCTGGACCGGGTATTTCTCACCTACTATCTCGGCAAGGAGAGCCACCCGCTGTTGAAAGCCGTTAATTTCTCTGAAAGAGGCTATACCTTCAACAGCCGTAAGCTCCGGTTCATCCGGACCCCTTTCTGCCACAACGCCGGCAGTTTCATGACCTACGATACAAAAACGAAAGTACTCTTCACCAGTGATCTTTTCGGCAGCTTTTCAAAAACCTGGGACCTCTACATAAATCTCTCCCCCGGCTGCTACACATGCCGGGATTACCAAAACTGCCCGAACCGGCGGACCTATTGTCCTCTGCCGGACATCCTCTCCTTTCACCGGCGGATCATGCCCTCCGGCAAGGCACTGAAATATGCAATGGACCAGATCCGACCCCTGGACATAGACGTCATCGCCCCTCAGCACGGCGGCATCATCTCCAAGAAAGAGGACATCGCCTTTCTCATCGACAAGCTCGCCAACCTGGAGCGGGTGGGCATCGACGCCTACCTGTAAAAAATCCCGGCCGCCCCCGCCCAGACAGAGGCGATTCACCGCCCTTTTCCTCCGGCAGAGAGACAATCTCAAAGGCCATTAGCTTAAAATTTATGAATAATCATGATCGTTGTCGTCGGTAAAATTCTGCTGGGCCTGGGTTTGATGTTCACCGGCGTGCAGATGTTCTCATCCGCCCTCAAGCAATTGGGGAGCAGGCAGTTCCGGATGCTGGCAACCCGGTTTGTCTCATCCCGGGCGCGCACCCTGGCCTTCGGCTTGGGTTCCGGGGCGGTGATGCAGAGCACCATGGCCGCGCTGGTAATCCTGGCCAGCCTGATCAGTTCCGGGATGCTCTCGGTCTCACAGGCGATCACGATCCTGAATGGATTCAGCGTCGGAAACTGTGCCCTCGTCCTGATCGTCTCACTGGATATTACCGTTGGGGTCATGTTCCTGGTCGGCCTGTGCGGGATCGCCATGTATCTGACAAAAGACGAACGATACCGAACATATTTTCTCATCGGTCTGGGGCTGGGGCTGATTTTCTTCGGCATTGAAATGATGGTGGCCGGGGTCAAGCCGTTGCAGCAGGAGGCCTGGTTTGCCGGGGTAATGGAATTCAGCCGAAAATACTCCTTCCTGTCGATCATGGCCGGCATCGTGCTGGGATTCATCGTCGAGTCCTCAACAGCCGTGGCGCTGGTGGCGATAGGCCTGGCGAGGGAAGGCATCCTGACTGGTCCGCAGGCCTTCCTGACCATGTATGGCGCGGCGATCGGTTCAACCATGTTCAAGGCGATTATCGGGCAGGCGTTTCGCGGCACCGCGCGGCAGCTAGTACGTTTTGTCAATATTTTCAATATCTTCGGGTCAGTGGTATTTATTCTGCTCTATTACATAGAGACCTGTTTACATGTGCCGCTGGTGATGGCCTTGTTGAATTCGTTCCTTCCCGATCTGGACGATCAGGCGGCATGGGTGTTCCTGTTGTTCAATATGACCTCGGCAATCTTTTTTATCGCCATAAATGGACCGCTGACTCGCTGGCTGGCAAGATCTCTCCCGCCCTCGGAGGAAGAGGACCTGTCACATCCAAAATATCTATCGGAATTCAAGCCGGAGGACCCGGACACGGTCCTGGAACTGATCCGTCTGGAACAGGCGCGGGCATTGGAACACATTGCGGCATTTGTTGCTACGGTTAGAACGGAGTATGCGGGTATCGGCCTGGACGCCCGTTATGCCGCATTCCAGACCCTGGCGGGCGAGGTAGGGGCTTCACTGTCCAGGGCGGCAACCATGCGGATGCCCCAACAGACAGCCAGGAATCACGCCTATTTTCAGACCCGCCAGGCGCTGATTGATCAACTCGCCGAAAGTACCGTCTCCGGCCTGAAAATCATCCGACGGGCCGGAAGGTATCCATCTCTGGTGGAGATCACGGACGTTTGCGTGGAAGCGATGGACTTTCTTTTGAATTATGCCGCCGATACGGTAAAAACTAACGATCCCGAGCAGGTACGGCTCCTCCTGGCCCTCAGTTCCCGCAGCGGCCCAACGCTGGAACAGTTGCGCAAGGCCTATATGGACAGCGACAAACTCGGTTCGGCAAAGGAGAAAGGATGCCTCCTGGACCTGACCGTGATGATGGAAAAGTGCATTTGGCTGCTTAATCGTCTGTTTGTCCTTATGCAAACAGAAAACGAGCCGCTCACAGATAATCAGAAAATTTAACGAGGCGGAATGATTGACGTCCGCCACGGGGATGGTTGAAATCTTCCTCCTTTGTTACAGCTATGCGTGGTCATGATAAGCCATGATCGCTTGGCATCAAGGAGCAATCCTAAGGTACCTGATCCCCGGAACTCCCGGGAGGCTTGATCGTAAAACCCGTCTCCATACGCCAGGGCCGAAAAGGCGGTAAGGGCGTGTGGCCCGGTCATGCCGTTGGCCTGTTCGATGGAGCCGAGCAGCCAGTAATTCTCCGGCAGAGCGGTGTTGGCGGCTGAGGAAGAGGGAAGGTAATTGATCGTGGTCGTGTTACCTAAAGTCCCGGTGACTCTGGTCAGAAGATCGGTCTTTGTTCCGTCGTCGAATGCCGTGTATTGAAACCGTTCCGACGGCAGGGAGGTCACCCCGTCACTGCCGTACTTAGTAAGGGCAGCAAGCAGGGAGGTGTCGGTGGATGTATTAAGGACATACTGAAGCACCAGTCTTTTGACCAGTTGACTGTCGACGAAGACCCTGATCTCTGCCAGCCTTCGGGCCTCTCTTATCACCGCCCCCTGATCGACCACGACCGACATATCCGGCCGGTCCGTGTCTTCAAGGATAAACTCCACCCGCCGCTTCTTTTCCGTGTTGTATTCGATCCGGCTCGGATATACGGCCCCGATGTCATTTGTCGTCGGATCCTCGGAATAGGTAAAGTAGATGCAGTTGCCGTTCCGGTCTTTGATCCGGTCGAGGCGCCAGCGCCACACCTAAGGCGTCACGAAGGAGTCGCTCGTATGGAGAATGTTTTCGGAATCGCGGTTGAAGCCAAAACTGTATTCCGTTCCACTTGTATCATGAATCGTCCAGTAGGCCCCATGATCGTTTGCCGCGCCGGTCTTCTTTTCAATCTTCAGAATGGTCTCGATTTTCGTATGGTAGCGGCCGTCGGATGCTACATGAATCAGGTCGTGTCCCGCCCCGTCAAGAAACAGGGCGAGGGAACCATCCGCATTGGTCTGGATATAGCTGACAGGAAGCTGTTGTAGGAGATGGACAACTGCGGTGTAAGGCCGTGGGTTCCCGGCGGCAGTTCGATCTTGTAGTTGTAGATGTAGCTTCCGGAAAAGAGAGAGGTTTGATAGGCCTTCCAGACATTCTTCTCATCAGCATGAACAAATGAAACGAAACAAGTCAAACCAAGGAACATGACTATTAAAAGCATCAGATTTTTAAACCCGACCAAAATATTTGTCATCGGCCAAACCAAAGGGCTTGCAATTTTCCCGGAGTTGTGTAGTGCTTAGAGTACGAAAGTAAGGAGGTAAGCATATGCCCGCGGTAAGAATCGGTCCGAAACATCAGATCACCATCCCCAAAGAGGTCTTCACTTCCCTTAACCTGGAAGTCGGCGAATTCCTCGACACCCGTGTCCAAGACAATACCATTGTCCTGATCCCCCAAAAACTGGTGGCCAAAGACCAGGAATGGTTCTGGACCAAGGAATGGCAAGCGCGGGAACAAGAGGCGGATAAGGCCATTGCCGACGGCGAAATTGCCGGGCCTTTCGAAACGTTGGTTGATGCCCTCACGGCCCTGAAGAAAAAATGAAGATAGCCTTCACGAAACCCTTTATTCGGGATTATCATGATCTTCCCGAACATCTGCAGCGGCAGATCGATAAACAGATAGAGTATCTGTTGGAAAACCCCAAGCATCCCTCGCTCCGCATGAAGAAGATGGAAGGCCATCCATCCGTCTGGGAAATAAGGATTACCAGCGGCTATCGCCTGACCTTCCAGATTAATGGAGACACCTACATGTTCAGAAGGGTCGGAACTCATGATATTCTCAAAAAACCGTAACATGGCAATTATGATCGTTTCTTTTTCAGTGGTTTCATCCATTTTATTCCTTTGAACAGGTTGCATACTGGAACCAGTTTGGAAGCAATGTTATGTTCTGTTCGCATCGAATACCGTCCAGTGCTGTTACTGATCGGCGCTATAGAGCCAATCCGTGATCGGCGCAATGAGTCCACTTCATGATCGTCGTAATGGTGCCACCCGATGGGTGGAGGATTTTTCATAAGAGGGTTCAAAAAAGGTCTCGGACCATGTGATCGACTTCAGCATACTCTCGGCAATACGACGCTGGGAGGAA
>CAZNDG010000049.1:0-20576 GCA_964571695.1 uncultured Syntrophus sp. | reverse complement strand
TCTCAATATGTGAAGTCGATTCGGTACAAACCACGGACGCGTAAGGAAAGGAGATCACTATGAAGGATCGTTTGAATGCCCTGGAAGTAGCCCTGAACAACGAGCTGCGGGAACACGAGTTCTATCTGAAAAACGCCGAGCGGACCAAGAATCCCGTCGGCAAGGCGATGTTCCAGCAGATCGCCGCGGAGGAGCTGGAGCATTACGAGCGCCTCCAGCAGCTCCATGAGAAATGGGACAAAGAGGGCAAGTGGCCCGAGACGGTGCCGCTGAAGGTCAAGGAGACGAAGGTCCGGGACATCCTGAAGAAGATGGTCCGGGAGGCGGGACAGGGGGCCGCCGGCGATGCCGATGACCGCAAGGCCCTGGAAACGGCCATCGATTTCGAAGGCCAGGGGGCGGCCTATTACGCCCGGTTGCGAGACAGCGTTACGGATCCCCGTGAAAAGTCCTTCTTCGAGCTTTTGGCCAACATCGAGCACGAGCATTACGTATCCCTGAAGGATACGGAGGAATATCTCCTGGATCCGGCGGCCTGGTACCGGAGACGGGAGCGCGGAGGCCTCGACGGCGCGTAAGACCGTTTTCACCGCGGCAGGTGCGCGGTGAGATAATCGATGGTCATGGGCAGATCCATTTTCAGTTGCTGGATGAACTGGATGCCGATCTCGATCCTTCCCGTCCGGCAGGCGTGGAGGTGCCCTCCATAGCGGCGATCCGCCGTGAGAAAATGGAGGTGAAAGCCGGGGAAGTTCAGGGAGCGGATAAACTTGGGCGTATAAAAGCCCGCCAGGACGCCGTGGATGTTTTCAAAGCTCAGGGCGGGCCGGTTGTGATCTTCTTCGTTCAGGGGCTGATAGTTCTCCTGCCGGGAGACGGACCACACCTGCACCTCCTGGAAAAAACCGTCCACGCGGATGGCGTAGAGCATGTTGTCCGAGGGGAGCAGGCGCCCCAAAAGCGTCTGGAAGGCCGGGTAGTCCAACTCGCCCGCGAACTCTTCGCTGACCGTGGGCCGGTAGAAGGTCACGCAGGCAAAAGGGGTTTGCACCTCGTCCACCACGGGATAGGTCTTGCCGTCGGCCCGGAGCCGGTAGATGATCCCGTCCAGCATCACCATCTCGCCGTCCAGGTTGTTGAAGGTGCCCAGACCGAAATCGCCGTGGCGCTTCAAGTCCCCCAGCAGGGTGTTTTCCTCGTAAAAGCCCTTGAGCATGGCGGTCACCGGTGCGGAGAGATAGACGGCGTTCACCGCTTCTTCGCCTGAGCGCCGCCGTGGCTCCAGATAATGCGCCAGGGCCGCCCGGCTTATTTCCGCGGTGGTGCGGCCCGCGGCCGCGGCCGCCCGCTCCAATTCCCCGGCCAGGGCCGCGGGCAGGGTGATCTCCATTTCAACGGTGGGAACATGCTGATCCGGCATAATGGCTCCTCCTAAATGTTTGTTGTGAGGTTCTCCGGACCCCGCGGCCCGGTGTTTGTCGGGCATATCCTCTACATTTAAGGAAAACTTTCAGGCGCCTTCCAGGGCTGCGGCCAGCTCGTGCCACCGGTCGTAGAGCGCCTCGATTTCCTTTTCCAATGTCCTCAGGTCCCGGACCGTCTGTTTGATCCGTTCCGGTTCCCGATGGCTCAGGGGGTGGCAGAGAAACTCTTCGCCGGCGGCTTTGCGCTGCTCCCGGTCGGTGATGTCCGCTTCGACCGCCTGGATGTCCTTCCGCAGCGCCCGGCGCTGTCTGGACAGGCTGTTCCGTTCCTCCGCCTCCCGGCGCCGTTCCTCCCGGGTCCGGACCGCTTTGCCGGCGGCGCCTGCGGGCGATATTTCGGACGCGTTACCCCGGACGTCTCCGCCCGTCGCCCCCGCCCGCCCGTCCGGCACGTTGCTACCTTCCGGCGACCGCCCCGGGATCGCAGCGCCCTCCCGATCTCTTCCCTCCGCCCCTGCCGCCGCCAGGGCCTGCAACGACTGCCTTTTCTCGACAAAATCCGAGTAGTTGCCCAGATATTCGCGGCACGCGCCGTCCCGGATCTCGAAGACGCGATTCACCAGGCGGTCGAGGAAATAACGGTCGTGGGAGACGAGGACCACGGTCCCCGGATAGGCCAGCAGGGCACTCTGGAAGATGTCCTTGGTCTTGAGATCCAGGTGGTTAGTCGGCTCGTCGAGGATGAGGAGATTGGTCTTCCGCAGGAGGATCTTCAAGAGCGCCAGCCGTGATTTCTCCCCGCCGGAGAGGACAGAGACGGGCTTGTGGATGTCGTCACCGGAAAACAGAAAGGCCCCCAGGAGATTCCGCCGCTCCTGATCGTGGCTGGAGGAGGGGACGTCCAGGGCCTCCTCCCATACCGTCCGGTCGTAGCGGAGGTTCTCGGCGCTTTCCTGGGAGAAGAAGGCCATCTGCACGTTGAGCCCATAACGGATCTCTCCGGTGGAAGGGGCTTCCACCCCGCCCAGGAGGCGCGACAGGGTCGATTTCCCGGCGCCGTTCACGCCCACCAGGGCCACCCGCTCGCCCCGGTGTAGGGTGAACCCGACCTCGCTGAAGACGGGTACGCCACCGTATTTCTTTCCCAGGTTGCGGATGGCGACAACCTCTTTGCCGCTTTTCGTCCCCGCCGGAAATTTGATCCGGACGGCCTGCTCCGATTCTCCCGCCTCCAGGGGGCTGAATTTCTCCAGGATCCGCAGCCGGCTCTGGACCTGTTTGGCCTTGGTGGCCTTGTAACGAAATCTCTCGATGAACGCCTCGGTCCTTTTGATCTCACTGTGCTGGAGGAGGCGTTCCTTCTCCCGGACCGCCAGGCGCCGTTCCTTCTCCCGGAGATACCAGGAATAGTTTCCCTTGTAGATGGTCAGGCGGCCCCGGCCGATTTCGGCGATCGTGGCCGTCATTTTGTCCAGGAAGAAGCGGTCGTGGGCGACGGTGATCAGGGTCCCCGGATAATCCTTGAGATAGCTTTCCAGCCACTCCATGCTCTCCGTATCGAGATGATTGGTCGGTTCGTCGAGAAGCATGATGTCCGGCCGGGAAAGGAGGATCACGGCCAGGAGGATCCGCATCTTCCACCCCCCGGAGAACTCCCCGCAGTTCCGGTGATAATCCGCATTCCTGAACCCGAACCCCTTGAGGACCTGGCCGGCCCGGGCCTCGAAGGTGTAGCCGTCCCGGGCGTTGAAAAGGGCCAGGGCCGTCTCGTAATCCTTCAACAACCGCCGGTAGGATGCGGCCGTCTCGTCTTCTTCCGGACTTTCCGTTTTTCCCGCCGCTCCGGCGGCGGCGCCGGGGAGGCAGCATACCGCCGCGGCTATTTGCCCTTCGCAATCCCGGAGGGTTTTTTCCAGGGCGGCGATGCCGCACCGGTCCCGGAGATAATCCATCAGGGGGACGTCGGGCAGCTCCTCGAGATCCTGGGGAAGATAGGCCAGGGACCTGTTCCGGCGGTCGGTGATCTCGATGGCCCCGCCGTCCAGTTCCACCCCGCCCAGGATGGCCCGGAGCAAGGTGGTTTTTCCCGCGCCGTTGTCGCCCACCAGGCCGATCCGGCTCCGTTCCGTGATATGCCAGGAAAGGTCGGCAAAGATTGTTTTGTCCCCGAAGGCCAAGGCTATATTTTTCAAATAGATCAATTTCTTGTCACTCCAGGCCGGCCGCGGCTAATTTATTTGCTCCGGAGGCGAAGCCGCCACCGTCGCCCCTTTTACAATGATTGCGCCGCGCTGACAAGTCTTGAATCCCGACAATTTCGCATTGACACCCGGCTTGGCCTCGTTTAAGATTACACCGTTTCGCCATTCCATCACCACCGAAGGAGATAAGTTATGAAAAGAACGTTCGTCCGGTTGTTTGTCATCTTTGCCCTTGTCTTTTGTTTTGCCGCCGTGGCCGCCGCCGGTCCGACGATCGACGGGATCCTGAAGAAAAAGGAATTAGTAGTCGGCACTTCGGCCAGTTACCCGCCCCTGTCTTTCAAGACCAAAGACGGCAAGGTCCAGGGCCTCGAAATGGATCTCGCCGGGGCGATGGCCTCGGCCATGGGTGCGAAACTGCGGGTCGAGGTCATGCCCTTCGACGAATTGATCCCCGCCCTGGAGAAAAAGCGCATCGATATGATCCTCTCCTGCATGACCATCACCCCGGACCGCAATCTCCGCATCGCCTATGTGGGGCCCTATTTCATTTCCGGCCAGTCCCTCCTTACCACCAAGGAGATAGCCCTCAACATCAACGGCCCGGCGGATGTGAACAATCCCAAATTCAGCATTGCCGTGCCCCGGGGGACAACGACGGAAAAGATCGCCCGGAGGCTTCTTCCCAAGGCGAAGCTCGTGATCGTCAAATCCAACGACGAGGCCCTGGATCTGCTGAAGGCCAAATCCGTCCAGGCCCTCATGTCCGATTACCCCTATGTGGTCGTCGAGGCCTTCCGCTACAAGGACAAGGGTTTCGTGAGCAACCAACCCTTCAGCGTGGAGCCCATCGGCGTCGGGATCAGGGTGGACGATCCGTTGCTTCTCAACTGGATCGAAAATTTCCTGAACATGATGAAAAACGAAGGCATCATCAATATGCTTACCCAGCGCTGGATCCAGGATGCATCCTGGATCGCTGAGCTGCCGTAGCGGGAGCATCCCGGCGTTGCCGGCGGCGGTTGTTTCGAGGAGGGAATCGCCATGCTGATCCGGCAGTTCTTCATAGGCGGTCTGGCCCATTGTTCCTACCTCCTGGGCGGGTCGGAGACCTGTGCCGTCATCGATCCCCGCCGGGATGTCCGGGCCTATCTCGAGGCAATGGAGAGCCAGGGGCTCCGGTTGACCCACATCCTGGAGACCCATCTCCACGCGGATTTCATCTCCGGACATCTGGAATTGGCGGCCCGGACCGGGGCGGAGATCTACGCCCCCCGGTCCGCCCGTTGCGCCTTTCCCCACCGGGAGGTGGCGGAGGGTGATGTGTTTGCCATCGAAAATATAGAGATCCGGGTCCTGGAAACGCCGGGGCATACGCCGGAGCATGTCGTATATGTGGCCGCCGACCGCTCCCGGGGCTTGGATGCGGCGGCGGTTTTCACCGGCGATGTCCTGTTCGTGGGTGATGTGGGCCGCCCGGATCTTTTCCCCGGCATGGCCCGGGACCTGGCCGGGGAGCTTTACGACAGTCTCCACGGCAAGCTGCTGCAACTTCCCGATTTTTGTGAGGTTTATCCGGCCCATGGGGCCGGTTCGCTCTGCGGACGGGAGATTTCGGCGAAACGGAGTTCGACGATCGGTTACGAACGGCGGTACAACTATGCCCTCGGGATCGCCGACCGGGACGAATTCATCCGCCGGTTGACCACGGCGATGCCCGCCGCCCCCGATCATTTTTCCCGGTGCAGCGACATTAACCGTCAGGGACCGGCCCTTGTCGCCCAACTGCCCCGCATCGAACCCCTTCCACCCGAGGCCTTCCGCGCCCGTTCCGGAAAGGAGGGGGCTATCATCCTCGATGTCCGCGCCTACGAGGCCTTCGGGGGCTGCCATGTCCCCGGGGCATACAATATAGATATAACGAGCAATATCAGCACTTTTGCCGGTTGGGTCCTTCCCCCCGGCGCCGAGGTGCTCCTGGTGACGGAGGATGAGGCGCAGGTGGAGAGGGCTGCCGTCCTCCTCCGTCGGGTTGGCGTGGACCATATCGGCGGCCGACTGGCCGGCGGGATGTTTGCCTGGGCCAATGCCGGCTATCCCGCCGGGCATGTTACCCAACTGGCGGCGCCGGAACTGGCGGAGCGCCTCTGCGGCCCGGTGGCCCCGGTTGTAGTCGATGTGCGGGCCGCCGGGGAATTCGCCGGGGGCCATATCCCGGGGGTGATCCATATCCCCGTCCCGGACCTGCGCTTTCGCCATGGAGAACTCGACCCGGACGCGCCTTGCGTCATGGTCTGCAATGTGGGCCAGCGGGCCAGCCTGGCGGCGAGCCTCCTCAAACAGCGGGGCTTCCGGGATGTCATGAACCTGGCCGGGGGGATGACGGGGTACAATGCCGCCACGGACGGCGGCGCCTGCCCGGTCTGCGCCCTGCCTCACGGCCCGTCCTTTTAGGCAAACTTGATCGAGATGGTAGCAAGATTTTTTTCATGACCCGTCAAATCAAAATGGCCGTGAATATTATTTCCGGGACTTAAGGTGCGCGGATGATGGATTGGCTGGGCGCGGATAGGTGGTCGCCTTACGCGGTAGGCGTCGGGATCGGATTGCTGAGCTGGCTGACGCTGCTGCTGTCCGATCGGTTCATCGGTGCCTCCACGGCCTTTGCCCGGACGAGCGGCATGATCGAAAGGCTCTTCCGGGGCGAGGCGGTTCTGACCCGTCCCTATTACCGGAAATTCGTTCCGGAGATAGACTGGGAGTGGATGTTTGTCCTGGGGATAGTTCTTGGGGCGTTGGGCGCGGCGTTCCTTTCCGGT
This sequence comes from uncultured Syntrophus sp., assembly GCA_964571695.1. Taxonomy (GTDB): domain Bacteria; phylum Desulfobacterota; class Syntrophia; order Syntrophales; family UBA8958; genus UBA8958. Next base: position 14,132 of record CAZNDG010000049.1, on the reverse strand, counting down.
TCATGGCGCCTCCTAACGGTGCCGGACCGCTGGGCGGCCTCGTTCGGCGACGGCTTTGTCCTCCGGTGGGCGGCGGCCCTGGCCGGGGGGGTCCTCATGGGCCTGGGCGCCCGCTGGGCCGGGGGCTGCACGAGCGGCCACGGGATCAGCGGGACCATGCAGCTTGGCGTCACCAGTTGGCTGGCGGCGGTCTGTTTTTTCCTCGGCGGCATCGTCACCGCCCGCCTGCTCTTCCTGGCTGGATAAGGAGAAATATGGAGTTCGCCTTTTTCCGCGGCCGCGAAATCCGGCAATGGGGCAGCGGCCTGGCGGCCGGGGTGCTGTTCGGATTCCTCCTCCAGAAGGGGGGGCTGACCGGTTACGACGTCCTGATCGGTCAACTGCTCCTGTCCGATTTCACCGTGGCCAAGGTCATGATCACCGCCGTCGTCACGGGCATGGTGGGGATTCATCTCCTCCGCGGCCTGGGACTGGCGGTCCATCACCCTAAGGAAGGCTCCTGGGGCGGAGCGGCCATCGGCGGATTGATATTCGGGGTAGGTTTCGGGATTTTGGGCTATTGTCCCGGCACCCTGGCCGGCGCCATCGGCGCCGGTGCCCTGGATGCCTTCCTGGGCGGGCTGCCGGGAATCCTCATAGGTTCCGGCCTGTTCGCCGTTCTCTACCCGCGCCTGGAGCGGACGATTCTGAAAAGAGGCGATTTCGGAATCCTCACCTTTCCCCAGCTTGCCAGGGTGAATCCCTGGTGCATCGTCCTCCCGGTATGCCTGGCCCTGGTCCTGCTCCTCCTCTGGATGGAACGGGCGGGTCTTTGAATCTATGCCCATAAGGAGTTTGCCATGAAAAAACAAGTCATTACCCCTCCCGGCGCCCCGGTGATCGGACCCTATTCCCCGGCCGTTGCGGCGGGACCGTTTCTGTTCGTCTCCGGTCAAATCCCCCTCCGGGCCGCCACGGGGGAACTGGTGGCGGGCGATATCCGGGCGGCGACGGCCCAGGTGATGGAGAATATCGCCACGATTCTGGCCGCCGCGGATTTTTCCTGGACCGATGTGGTCAAGACGACGATCTACCTGGCCGACCTGGCTGACTTTTCGACGGTGAACGAGGTTTACGGCGGTTACTTTCCCGGGGATTATCCGGCCCGGGTCACCGTGCAGGTCGCCGCCCTGCCCCGAGGGGCGCGGATCGAGATCGATGCCGTGGCCTACAAGGCCCCCTGACATATGGGGGCGATGGGGCCGGGAAAGGAAAGATGGCGATGAGATTCTGTTTCCACTGCCGGACCGAAATCTTGCTCACCGGCCGGATCGGCAGGCGGGAACTCTGCCCCCACTGCGGGAGGGACCTACATGCCTGCCGCAATTGCCGCTTCTACGATCCCCAGGCCTACAACTCCTGCCGGGAATCCCAGGCGGAGCGGGTCCTTGACAAGGACCGGGGCAATTTCTGCGACTACTTCGCCTATCGGGAGGGCGACGGGGCGCCGGATGGTACCCCGGCGTCCGGGACATCTGTCCGGGATAAACTGGCGTCCTTGTTCAAATAATTGTAGTGATGCATGGAACGCTATTTTATCCCGAGTTGCTCGGGGTGTCGTCAACGGGGATGATATCGGCATAGACGAAGCCGTTGCGCTCTACAATCTCTCCGACGCGGACGGTAAGCGGCATACGAAACATGGGCCCGCCCACCACCACGGTGTGGATTTCCCCGTTTTCACCGCAAGGGTCGCAGCCCGGAGGAAAAGCCGCGATGAGTTCCCGGGACCACCGCCGGCCGGCAAAGGGGGCAGGCAGTATCCGGAGATCGACACTGCTGACGATGGTTGTCAAACCGGCGGTGAGCATCTCTTCCGCGAGCTCCGCCGTGGACCGGCCCCAGAGCGGGAACAGGGCTTCCATCCCCGTTCCCGCCAGCATCTTTTCCCGGTACGCCCGCAGGTCCGCCAGGAAAATGTCCCCAAAGGCGATTCCACGGATCCCCTCCGCCCGGGCCGTGGCTATAAAGCGTCCTAGGGCGGCTTCATATTCTGCGTTGGAACAGACGTCGGGAAGCTCGACCGTCCGGAGGGGCAGCCCCGCCGCCGCGGCCTGCCGCGCCAGGAACTCCCGGCGGGTGTTGTGCATGAAAACCCGGCCGTGATCGCTGTTTATCGTCGTCAGGAGCCCGGCTACCTCCACGTTCGGGTCCCGGCACAGCAGGTGCAGGACCCAGGCGCTGTCCTTGCCGCTGCTCCAACTGACGAGGATCCGTTTCTTTTCCATAAGCGAACGAAACTCCGAGGGGGGGTAAACACCAATGGAGGGGCAGGTCCTTTTACTCCTGCCGGGTGCAGTCGCCATCGCGTCCCCCGGCCTCTGCAAGCAAATATAAGTTATTACAATCTTTTAACCACGACCGTGCAGATCGCCACTGCCTCCTCGGGGGTGCCGGCGACGGAAACGTGTGCCCCGCCGAGTTCGCGAAAAAAGGTTTGGGCGGCGGCGGGACAGGCCAGTAGAATGACCTTCTTTTTGGCCTTCAGGGCCAGGGCGATCTCGGCGGCGGTGCCGCGGCCCATGCCGCAGGCGATGACCACATCGCTGGACAGGACGTTGATGTTGTTCCGGGCGCTGCCCATGTCGGTGATGATGGGGATGTCCACATGGACGGAGATCCCGCGGCGTTCCCGGTCCGGAAGGATCCCCACGGTGAGCCCCCCGGCGCTTTTGGCCCCGCGGTTAACCGCCGCCATGACCCCCGCGTCGCGGCCGCCGCTCAGGGTTATCCAGCCCGCCCGGGCGATAAGGCGGCCCAGTTCCTCCGCCATGCCGGGCAGCTCCGGCGCTGCCGGCGCACCGGGACCCATGACGCCGATGATCGGTCTTCGCGATGGGTTGTCCATAAGTTGCCGCCTCCCTTTTCCGTTGTCTGTTAGGGTGATTTAAGCGGTATGCCGGCATTCCCATATTCTCAAACGCCAACGCCGCGCCCGAGATACCGGAGCACCGGGGCCAGGGGCGCAAGATCCGGAGCGGCGGCCCGCACCGCCGTCCCGGTGGTCCAGGGGTAATCCAGGCCCCGGAGCCAGGCCAGCACCACGCTGAGCCGGGATGGCGGCAGGACCTGCATCGCCGCGATGGTGATCACGAGGCGGTTCGCCAGGGGCGGCGGCCCGGCCTGAAAGGACCAGTGGTAGCGGCCGCACCCTACCCGGACGCCCCGGCCCGCTTTTTCCGACATGCCCACGAGCCAGTCGCAGGAAAGGGCCGCCGCGCCGGCCCCGGTGGGGCGGCTCATATAAAAAGAGTAAATGTTTTCATATGTTTGGGCAAATTGACGGACCAGTACATCGGCAATGGCCTCCCGTCCCTCGGTGACCGCGGGGAAGGAGATGGCCCCGGTACGGTTATCCACCTCGAGCCGGGCGTCGGGCGTAAAGACCTGATCCAGGAGATGGGGGCGGTTTTCGTCCTTGGCGTGGAAGTAGTAACGCAGGACGGTTTCGGGCGTTATCGTTGCCGCCGGGGGCATCTTTCCTCCCTTCTTCAATCCTCGATCATGAGGGTGAAGTCGTCCCGCTCCCGTTCCAGGTCCTGGAGGAGTTTCACGGCCCGGCGAAAATCCCGGCCCATGGACTTCCGGGAAGCGGCGGCATGTTGCCAGCGGATCGCGAACGGACCCGCCACGTCGGTGGAAAGAACATCCCACAAGGCGTCGAGATTGCTGCCGAAATGTTCCGGCAGGGACAGCCCGGACGCCAGCCGGTCGTAGAGATCGGCGAGGGAATGTATATGCTCGCCATTTAAGGTGTATGCTCTCATTGGCATAGTGGTATCTCCATAAAGGTCTGGTAATGATCCACCGTGATAAAACGCCTGCCGTCCCCGGAAAAGACGAGGCGTTTACCCCCCCGGCGGCCGCCCCGGTAGTCCAGGTCCGCCTCCCGCCACTTGCCCGCGGGGAGCCGGTCCTCCCGGTTCCGGAAATGGTCGCCGCCGATGCTGGCGCCCCGTAGTCCTGGAACGGACCACAGATCCCGCCCGGGCTTCCATCCCCGCTCCCGGGCCTCGCGTTTGGTCACGAACTTGGGCGGAAGCCGCCGGTTGTCCGTCCGGTTCAGGGTGCGGAGGACATCCGTCAGTTCCCGCTGATCGATCCGTGCCGTGAGCCGCTTGTTGACGGCGGCTGCGACCTGTTCGCACGAGGTGGCGTAGGCCCGGGAGCCCAGGGGCAGGCCGATGAAAATCAGGACCGCCGCGATGGTGAAGATCATCCGCCGGTTTGTCAACATTGTGCTACCCCGCTGCCATTCGTACATATGGGGCTGTATTTTGTCAAGATGCCCTCCTTATAGACGGCGGCTCTCCGCCGCCGCCCGATCTCCCTGGTTCGCCCCGCCAAGGAATGAGAGGATATTATCCATCAAGCCATTCATTACACGATATTTCTCGGGCGCGGCACCGAGGATTTCCGCTTCGGTTTGAATGTACTTGCCCGGGACAATTTCCTCCCGGCAATTATCAACCAATTCCCGCGCCGAATCCGGCGTGTTTTCCAGATGAAACTGTAACCCCATGACCGATCGCCCGTACTGGAAGGCTTGATTATCACATCCGTCGCTGTCGGCAAGGCGGATGGCCCCGGCAGGCAGGTCAAAGGTTTCGCCGTGCCAATGAAACGCCTCCACGGACGGGGGGAATTCAAAGGTTGTCCGGTCCGGGGACGGAATCCCCCGGATCGGAAACCAGCCGATCTCCTGCACCGGATTCCTGTAAACCCGCGTGCCCAGGGCGCAGGCGATGAGCTGCGCGCCCAGGCAGACGCCCAATACCGGTTTCCCTGCTCCGATGCTGGCGAGGATAAACCGTTTCTCATGGATCAGCCAGGGGAATTCATCCTCGTCATTTACGCTCATGGGTCCGCCCATAACGATGAGGAAATCTATCAGATCCGGGTCCGGCAACGGCGCCGAGGCAAAAAGCGGGGTGGAGGTTATGGCGTACCCGGCGGCATGGAGCCAAGTTTCGATGCTGCCGAGACCTTCGAACGGGACGTGCTGCAGATAATGTGCCTTCATATGCTTAATGGACCTCTTTTCCGGTGGCGGACCGAAAGCCTGCTGCTCCTTTGCCGTTTATTCCCTGCCCAAAGAAATTCTTGAGCCGAATCGACGGTTTTTGCATGGTACAAATCAAACGGCCCCGCCGGTCAGATAAGGCCGGATGGTTGCCGACGCCCGCTCCTGTAAAGCCGGTGGCGTTACTTCCGTCCCAGGGCCTTGAAGAAGGTGTAGCAAAACGTGCCGTCCGCCTCGGTCGTTCGGTACAGGTCCCCGATCCCCTTGTCGAACGTGGCGGGATCGATGATCCCCGCCCCGAGCGCCGCTTGCCGTACCCCTTCAATCATGGCCGTGAAGGTCTTTTTCGTAAATCCCTCGACCAATTCCGGTCTGCTCGCATCGACATACACCAGGCGGGGGGATACCCTGACGTCGCGGTATCCCGCCTCGACCAGCAGTGGATACAGCGATCTGCCGATAAGGGCGTTCCCGCCCGCGCGGGCCTGCAATCGTACCTGGCAGAGGATCGCGGACCGGGCCGCCGCGCTGTCCGGATAGAAATAGGCGGAGCCGTGGTCGCCCTCGATGACGGTGATTGTCCCGCCCGGCCGCAGCAGGGCTTTCAGCTTTCCCAAGGCCGCAATGGGCTCCGCCAAGTGCTCCAGCACAAAGCAGACAAAGACATGATCGAACGATTGGGGGGCAAAGGGGAGCTGGAAAATATCCCCCCGCTGGAACCGCACGTTGGTCAGTCCGGCCGCCGTAATCTCCCGGTCGGCCTGAGCGATGGAAGTCTCCGAGATATCGATGGATAAAATCGCAGCTCCGGGGCTGTTTTTCGCCAGGGTCACAGTCTGGGCACCGACGCCGCAACCGGCCTCCAGGACTCGGCTCCCCGCCGGGTAGGCCGTATCGGCATGGAGCAGCTCGACCAGGGTCGTGGCCTGATCCTGCAGGCGGATGTTTTTCCGCGGGTCGTACCCGTGAACGTATCCTTCCGTCATGGTTTCATTTTCCCTTATGACAACCTCACTATTTTCCCGGCAGCATCAGGATTGCCTTTTCCAGGGCCTGGTTGAAATCGTCGGGACGAGTCAGCATCAAGAAATGGCCCGCCTTCTTCAGGGCGATGGCCTGATAAGCAAGCATGTGGCGCCGGTTTCCCTCATAGTTGACGGGCCATAGATCCCCGTTCACGGTAACGCCGGGAGTCCTTATCCGGTCAAATATCTTGGCCGCTTCCCCCGTCACGTATCGGGTCATCATCTCCTTGACGGCGCTCAAGGCAACCGCTCTTCCCATCGAGGGCTTCCTGTATCACTCCGAAAACTGCATTTTGTAAACATTAAACTTCGAAATCAGGTGGTAAACCTTCAGATGACGTTTCCACCAACCGAAGAAAATCTCTATGTTCCACCGCAGCTTATAGGCGAATGTGATCTGCTCGGCGGAGAGATCATGGCGATCTGTGGCGATCCAGTAATCGACGTTTGCCACACGATAACCGACCAAACGGACTTCTCTTTCCGTTTGGTTGATGTATGGGGTTCCCAAGAGAACTACGGCATCGTAAAGGACAATACCGCCCGACTGAACATCGTTTTTTCTGATTTCGTGTCTTTTGGTGGAAGCCTTAATGCGGCAGATAAAGGGTTTCTCCTCTGTTTGCCAGTCGTCAAAACTCTTATGGCGCTGATAGTAGCGATCCATTACGCCTGTCTCTCCGGGGGCAAGAATCTTACTGACAAAAGGTCGTTCGTCTCCTTCGTAATATCATGTATTTACGGACAACCGCAACCCTAGCTGCCCGATTTGTCAAGAGTTTTTATTTAAATTTGCAAAAATTTTTTTGCCCCCGTGATGCTGATAACATTTATGATTCATGATCTTACATGCAAGTCCTTAACCGGACATTACTGGGTTCGATTAGATCAGAATTCGTCAAAAAAGATGTTTATCCCGTCCTTTACCTTGTCATAGTAAATGATTTGCACCCCGATACTTTCCGGCAGCATCTGCTTCGATTCATACGTCTGCGGTTTGATGCTGATGGGATTGTCGCCAATATAGCCGTCGATCCCCTTTGCTTCTTCTTCAGGAACGGATACTCTGTACGATTTTCCCGTATGTGTTGCGATGCGTTTCAGAATCGCTTCCTGAAATTTCAGGCCGACAAAGGTTTTCACGATGATCAAGTCTTTGACCCATGCCCTGATCATTTCTTCATCTATCTGGGTAATGACCTGTTTGAAGTTTTCGATCATCTGCATGATTTTGGTTTTCGCTTTTTCGATCGCTTCGGGGTGGCTGCTCAAATACCACTTTTCCCATTCATCCAGCTTCCTGCCCCTAAATTTCTGGATCAATTCACTCATCTGACCGACAACTTCCGGCCTTGTTCCCTGGGCGTTCTGATTTGCCAGATTAATAAGCTGGGTGGCGTATTTAGGAAAGGTCACCACGTCGGCGTCAAGCAACTGCGTGATTTCCTCGTTTTTCATCTTGAGTTTTTTCATGGTCGGATTTCCTCTTTCAGGATCGCTTTGAACTTTTCATGATATCTGAATGGGAAGGTCTCGTCTAATTGGACCAAATTTGAGCGAAGAAAATGAAGATTGATAAAGGTGTTATTTTTCAGATATAGATAAGAAAGAAGCCGGCTGTTTTCATCGTATTTTGCCTGGTCGAATTTCAGGTAAACGCTCTGCCCCTTTAACTTGTCCCAAAGCCACTTCATGGCTTCCGGTTCCTTGCCTGTCTTTGTTCCGATGCCGATCAACCTGACGATCATGTCGTTATTGAGTTCCATCATGTTGGGGGCAATCACGCGTTTCAAGTGTAAATACTGTTCTTTATCGTTTCCGTTGGCTTCTATTTTTGATCCGAAGGTCATCTTTCTGGGATCAATCTTCTTGTCGAATCGGACCGAATCGTGAAAAATATAGGGAAGTTTTTTTATTTCCTGCCGGTAGTCGAGGGGTGCCCGCGCCGGTTTTACCTCTTCAACATCGGTCTGACTGAAAATATCAGCCTGCTCCGCGCCGATTTTTTTTCTTATCACCGGCAAGAATGACTCATTAATCTCGTATCCGATCGAGTGCCTTTGTAAACGCTTTGCCGCCAAGGAGGTTGTGCCGCTTCCCAGGAAAGGGTCAATAACCGTTTCCCCGACAAAGCTGAACATCCTGATTAGCCGCCTGGGAAGCTCTTCAGGAAACATGGCCAGATGCTTATCCTGTTTCTCTCCAGGGAAATTCCAGTGTCCGGCAAAGTATTCGTTCCATTCTTCTACAGACAACTTTGACTGCTCTTTTACCGCCTTGTTGACCAACGGGGGAATCCCGGGTTTTTTAAAGAGTAGGATAAATTCGTAATCAATTTTGATAATTCCATTTCGTGGATAAGGGTACGACCCCATAATCGTGGCGCCGCCCGTCGTGTTACAGGTCGTCACCTTCTGCCAGATAATGGCCCCCATATAATCGAAACCGATGGATTCACAGAACTTAATAATTTCAGTTCTGATGGGAATTACTTTATAGCGGCCATAATAAACAGACCTGGCGAACTGGTCTCCGATATTGACGCACAGGCGGCAACCACTATGGAGGACACGGTGGCATTCTTTCCATACAAGGTTAAGATTGTTGATGTATTCTTCATAGGTATCATGAAAACCAATCTGTTGAACACTGTCGTAGTCCTTGAGTTGCCAGTATGGCGGCGACGTGATAATCAGATGGCCGGACTGATCCTGCACTTCCTGCATGGAACGAGAATCCGCTATAAAAATCTTGTGCTTATTCATATGGTCTTTATACCTTATCCGATTTGTATATTCAATATCGAACGGGGCTGCTCAGTGGCGGCATGTTTCTTTGCCGTCCACTACAGCAGCGGGTTCGGTAATACTCGTGTCACACCGATACGCGGAAAGCCGTATCACCAAAGCCAGCAGCCAAGTCTCCAAAATAAAGGCAATACAGTTCATGACTCTCCCCCAGATATAGCATCTGGCATTCATTTGGAGGAAGCCCTGCAAATTCCCCTGTATTCAGAAGCGGTGGTAGCACGATGGCAACATTTTCAGTTAGCTCAAGAATTGTTTTGAGAAGAGTGTCCGCTGGTGGTTGAGTGTTGGAGTGAAGGAAACGGTATACGTGATCAGGGCCAGTTATGGCCCAGTCCGGATCCAGGAATGCAGCATCAAAGGGCGGAAGTCCTGCCAAGAGGCTTTGGTCGAGTATACTGCCGGAAACAAATGTCACGGAGCCCAATAGGCCAGCCTTCTTTAGGTTCTTCTTTGCCTGGGTTTGGCGGTACCGATCAATCTCCACTGTTATTACCTGAGATGCTACTCGAGCCAAAGCGATGGTTGTGAAACCAGCACCAGTACATGTCTCAAGAACTCTCCGCCCACGGAACCGCTCTGCCATATTTGCAGTGAATCGTTGATCGATGCCCATCATGAATGTGCGGTCGTCTGCTATATAGTCGTCTCCAAATTTCTCCCGGATTGCATTTGGATTCATCTTGTTCACTTCACATGCCGAACGAAAAGCTAAGCCGGAGCCGCGTAGCGGTGATCGGCTTGAGCGCCTTGTTCAAGTAAGCCGCTCTGCGGCAGATTCCTTTTAATATTTTCTATTTATCACAACCAGTACAATTTATTAAGCGCCCCTGCTGACAGTAGATAGCCTCCTTTTGCTATACACGCTCTTGGGAAGCGACCGGCTTCCGATTCCATCAACCCACATTGAAAAGGAGAGCGTTATGCAAAAGAACTGGTGGTACGAAAGCAAATGGCATTCAAAAATGGACAAATCCATGCAAGTCAGCGGTATGGGGGAACGGACCAGAGAAGCTTATCTGCGTTCCATGCGGCTATTGGTCGATCATTACGACAAAAGCCCCGATCTCATCACGGAAGACGAACTGCTCGACTACTTCATCCACCGGCAAAACGTCACCGGTTGGAGTCCCGCAACCATGCGCATCTGCTATTCCGGCGTCAAGTTCTTCTTCATGCACGTCCTCAAGAAGGACTGGCATCTGCTTGCCATTGCCCAGGCGCGTCGGGAGCGACGGCTGCCGGCTGTGCTCTCCAGAGAGGAAATCAAAACGATTTTATCTCTGGTGCGACCTTTTCACAATTATGCCTACCTGATGACCGTCTATTCCTGCGGCCTCCGTCTCCAGGAAGGTCTTTTCCTGGAAGTCTCCGATATCGACGGCAAATGAAAGATGATCCACATCCATCGCGGCAAGGGGGCCAAGGATCGTTATGTCCCCCTGCCCGAATCAACCTACGCCCTGCTCCGCCGTTATTGGCTCATGCACCGCAATCCGAAACTCCTCTTCCCTGCCGTCGGCAGGGGCGGGCAGGAGGGGCCTCGCTCTACCGTTCCCATGTCCATCGAAGGCGTTCAGGGCGCACTGAGAAATGCAAAACGCGCCGCCGGCATCACCTGGGGAAGGCAGATGCAATACCATCCCCATCTGCATCTCATTGTCCCCGCCGGAGGCCTATCACCGGACCGAAAGATGTGGCTGGCCTCCCGCAATAACTTCTATCTTCCCGTCAGAGCCCTTTCACAAATCTTTAAGGCCATCTTCAAAAACGAGATGGCCAAAAAGGTAATTAAGACCCTGGCCCCTTCCCGGGCAAAGGCAATGGCTATAGCAGCACCAAGCCCATGATTGGCGCCGGTCACGATTACCGTTTTTCCATTAAGTCCTGAATCAATCATAAGTACTGTCCTTTACCCGACATATTCCTGATCATGATTATTTCGCATAACGGGGAACTCACAGGCGTCGGCAGTTTGGCGACCTGTGCAGTGTCAAGTTGGCCGGTCAGTAGATACACGCATCTAATATGGAAAGCACATTTGAAAGCAACTCATCGTTGCCTCTTTCAATACGCTTAGCTTGACGGGAATGGAAATCGACAGATTTTACCTGCTCAACCATAATGAAACCCGTCAGGTTGCTGTTTTTTGGGACAGGTACGTGAAAGGGGAATGCACGATCTGTGTTTGTTATTGGGCATACAATAGCCAAACCGGTACTTCGATTGAACAGCTCTTTGCTGACAACATAAGCAGGGTGCCGACCTTTCTGTTCATGTCCGGATTGCGGATCAAACGTGATCGTGATGATGTCCCCCTGTTTCGGGATATAAGCCGCCATTTACCAGGCCTCCTTGCCAACTGGCTCACCCCAATCAACCTCACCGGGTTGGTAGCTTTCGGGAATATGGGCAACGAGATCTTTAAGGCTGTGGCGGCCGCGTATCCTTTTGGCTGGTGCCACGATCATAATGCCTTTTTTGACAGTAATATCTACTTCATCACCGATATCGAGTTGCGCATCTAAGAGCAGGTTCTTGGGAATGCGAAGCCCCTGACTATTTCCCCATCTTTGAATTTTTGCAAGCACGATGCACCTCCACGTGTATCATTTGTGTATAGCCTGTGTATATCCATTACGGGTGCAAATTTCAAGAACAATTTTGAGGCCAACGCAGAAATCACCCGGAGCGCAGCGATCGGGTGGATTGTTTCGTTAGCAATTTTTTATTGTTTTTTGGTACTTTGTTGAGCTTGCCTGTAAACTTCGCTTTTGTCTCTTTTACCGACCGCAATAACCATAACACATATTTCTTGGTCGATTACCTCATAAACAAGGCGATATCCGCTTGCTCTTAATTTTATTTTATAATGGTTTTCAAAGCCTGAAAGCCGGCTCGCTTTGATATGTGGCTCTTGGAGACGTTCTTTAAATTTTTTCTTAAATTGTGACTGAATGGAGCCATCAAGTTTTTCCCATTCCTTGAGGGCCGTGGGAATAAATTTGAGCTTGTATTTATAACTCATCAATATTCACTTCAATGGCAGAATTTTTTTCACTTTGTCTTTCTTTAACCATCAGCCCCAGATTATAATCCTCGAGTTTTTCCATAAGTTGCTCATAAGTTTCGGCCGGAACGAGATATGCCGTCGGTTTGTTATGATTGAGAATGGCTATAGGTTCGCCCTCTGCCTGGTCAATAAGGGCACTGGGATTCTTTTTTAATTCCGATACGCTTGCCGAGCAACTTGCTAAAACAGTTTTCATATGTTCACCATAATTGAATTTAATTTAGTGATAATTTATGGTCTTATTTTAGACCTTAATTCTTTATTGGTCAAGTACTTTTTTTGCTAACGCAGAGCTAACCGGCGTGCAGCTTTTTCGCGCGTCCGGTTGAGTGGCTGGTTAGGCGCTGTGTTGCCTTTGTAATTTCGAGCAGCGATTTCAATGCCTCATTGACTGCCGTCGAACTTGTGAACACTTTGGCTACTTCCGGTTCGAGCACTGCTACATTAGCGCCTTCCTCGATCAGCCTTTTAAAGTATTTACCCCGAACAACCTTTGAATAATCGAACTCATATTCAGGGCGCAATTCATCTGTTGCCTTAGTTTTCATGTCTTTTCCTTTCTGAAATTGTTGCAGGTCTCGCGCTGATAATTCTTTTGGACGCTATCCTTTCCAATCTTCGAGTTTCAGGTTTTTAATTCTTATAAATTCGTTTGTATTATTGGTAACAAGGATGAGATTGCGCGCAACTGCCTGAGCTGCGATGAGCATGTCGTAAGGGCCGATAAGATTTCCTTCTTTTTTTAGCTGTGATCTTATAATTCCAAAGTGTTCAGCGTCGGTATTACCAAAATCAATAATTTCAAATGGAGCCAGAAATTCAGTTAAGGATATTCTGTTTTTTTCAATGTTTTGACTGTTGTAAACGCCATATTGCAATTCGGCGACCGTGATGCTGGATAAATAAACGGTTTGTTCGAGTACACTGCGCAATTTTTCCAGGACATACAGAGGCTTTCTGTTCTTGATAAAAATACAGATGTTCGTGTCAAGCAAATACATTTACAGACCCTTTCTCTCCTGCATTTGCTGTTGTTCTCTTCCGTTTTCCATGAAATCATCGGTAAACCCATGTAGGCCATGGAGAAATGTTTCCCATACATGATTTTTAGGAAAGAGAATGACAGAATCGCCAATCTTTTGAATTAGCACCTCTGTCCCTTCAAAATTGTATTCTTTGGGCAGACGAACCGCTTGACTGCGTCCATTCTGAAATAATTTAGCTGTTTGCATGTTACACCTCCATGCTTGATATATGCCTTGGTATATATCTTGTCAAGCCAAAAAATCATCTTTCCCAGATTCTCGTTTATTTACGTCCAACGGCGAACTCAGCCGACGCGGATGTTCGCGGTCGGCTGGAGTGTGAGGTTATGCTAAGATTTCTTCTATTGGCAATATCTGTTTACCATGCCGGATTGTGAGAATTGATACCTGTGTTTTTTCAATACAATAAACGATGCGATAATTTCCGTAAATCAGCTCTCTAAATTGGTCATTTCCAATTTCAGGAACAACCCTGCCGATTTCGGGTGAGGATGCCAACTGCTCCACTTTTGAAAATACAGAGGTAATCCATTTCTCCGCCGCAATTGGTTTGTCTCGTGCAATATATTCAGCGATTTCCGAAGCTCTATCAATAGCCAGAGGAGACCAAATAATTTTCATTTTTGGACTCTTCTTAAAATCAGCTTTTTGGCCTCTCCATTCGGAATTCCTTGCCCCGTTGCGAGCTGACTAAGAGATGTCTGGACATCAGTCAAAAGCTCAAGCTTCTCCTGCATGTTTTCATATTCGGAGGCATCTAATAGAACGGCAACACTTTTCCCATGCTGTGTAATTATCACCGGCCTTTTGGTATCACGAACCTGCTTGATATAATTGGCGATGCCTATCCTTACCTCAGATAATGGCTTGATATCTTGATCAATTTTTAATCGTTGCATTTCGCACCTCACAATATCTCTTAATATTGTACATTGTAACGTACGTTATTTTGTATATGCAAGGGATTTTTTTGCATAACGAAAAGCTAAGCCGGAGCCGCGTAGCGGTGATTGGCTTGAGCGACTGGTTAGGTCGTTCATGGGGCAACCTCGTAACCGTATGACGGACTCATCTTGGCTGATGTTTCAAAATTGAGTAAAGTGCGGCAGTCGGTCAGGG
>CAZNDG010000048.1:0-21112 GCA_964571695.1 uncultured Syntrophus sp. | reverse complement strand
ACGCGCCAGACCGCCGCCCAAAATCCATGATCCGCCTGCCTACAGCACAGGCAGGTCGGCTGCACCATCCAGCGCGGATGACGTCTCGCAGATCCCCGCCCATGACGATCATTCCTACGGGGACCCGCAATACTCCTGGGACAATTACATCCAGGCATGACGCTTCGTGAAAAGAGGCGTAACGGTGATGTCTGCTCAAAACACGATTCAAATTGCCTTCCCTACGTGCAAATTGCGCAGAAATAAAGCCACCGGCGACTGAAGGACCGCCGCCGACCCACATACCGTATAGCCAACCCTGATTTTCCGATGGAAATGTCCCTTGACAGGCAAAAACATCCCCCATATACTACAAACCATCAAAAGCAATGTCTTATTAATTCAATATAATTAAATCCCGCTCTCTTCCAGCAAAGAAGCGGGGTTTTTCGCTTTTTCCTGACATGGTTCTTTCCTTTCCGTTATCTGAAAAGATGGAACCGGGTGTTAAAATCCTTCCTTAAACTTGGGGAACGCTTCAACTAATAGTCATTTGCGTCAATGATTTTGTCGGCAAATAGGAACAATGATCGTATAAAGCTTTTATTCCTTTTGCAGGTGCACCGTACGGATGGGGAAGGGGATCTCGATGCCTTCGGCTCGGTAACGGCGGTGCAACCTCTTGACGAATTCGTGACGGATGACGAACTGGTCGGCAAACTCCCGGCAGCGCATTATGACGTTGAAGTCGATGCTGGACTCGCCGAAGGTGTGGAAGCGGAGGACCGGTTCAAAATCGGGTATGCCGCCGGGGACCTCGCGCATGGTCTCCCGGGCCACCTCCAGGGAGATCTCCTCCACCCGGGCCAGGTCGCTGGCATAGCTCACCCCCACCGGAACGCGGACGGCCATCTGGGTTTCCGGGTTGTAGAAGTTGGTGACGATGGCCGAGGCCAGTTTGGAGTTCGGGATGATCACCATGTTGTTGGGCAGTGCCCGGATGGTTGTATAACGCCAGGTGATGTCCGTGACGTAACCCTCCTGGGCGCTGTCGAGCTGCACATAATCACCCGGGCGGACCTGCCGGGAGGCGATGATGTGAATCCCGGCAAAGAGATTGGAAAGGGTGTCCTGGAGGGCCAGGGCCACGGCGAGGCTGCCCACCCCCAGGGCCGTCAGGATAGGAGTAATGGAGACGCCCAGGGACTGCAGGACGATCAGGGCGCCGACGATAAAGATAAAAATCCGGGTCAGATTGGCGAACATGGAGGTGGAAAGCAGGGGGCCTCCCACCCTGGCGCTGTAGTGATTCACGAAGCCCACGAGGAACCGCGCCGAGGCCCAGGTAAGGGAGACGATCATCGCCACAAGGAGCGCCTTCTGCAGGAAGCCCATCAGGCCCGGCCGGATGGCGACATTGTTGATCGCCCCGTAGATCCCGGCCAGGGTGAGCCAGAGGAGGGGCATGCCGCGGAGGGACCGGATGGCGAGATCGTCCAGTTCCCACTTCGTCCTGCTCGTCAGCTTCCGGAGCTCGTAAAGGACGATCTTTTCCACGATCAATCCGCCCGTCACCCCGCCGGCCAGGAAGGCCAGGGGGAGGAGGTATTCCCGTAAAGATTCGAAATCAAAGGTCATATCTCTCTTTTCCCCTTTTATCGGATACTATGGACATAGACAACGAGACGGGCAAAGTCAAGGGAAAACGGGCGGGACGGCGGCGTGAAAAAAGGCCGATGGTTTTATTGCAGGTGGAAACGGATGGGGACGTCCACCCACATGGCCACGGGAATGCCCAGTTTCCGGCCGGGTTCGAAAATCCACTTTTTCAGGCCGGCGAGGGCCGATTGATCCAGGAGGTCATGTCCGGAAGACGTCTTGACCTTGAGTCGCCCCACCTTGCCGTTGGGCAGCACCTCCACGTTTAGGAGGACCACCCCCTCATGGCCCCGGAGGCGCGCCAAACGCGGATAAGCCGGATGGGGGTTCTCGTGATACCGGGGTACCGCCAGGGAGGTCACGGCCCCGCCTGTTTCTTTACCTCCCACCGGTCCGCTCATAGCCGCCGGCGGCGGGGTAGTCCGTCCGGACGCCGTGGCGACGTCTTCTCCGGCCCCGGCGCTGCTCCCGTCATGGCCGAAGGGCAAGCGCCGCGCCAGGGAGGCCAGGACAGCCGCCGCCCGTAACGGTTCGCTACGGGGATGTTCGGCGGTTGCCGCAACCGGTTTTGGCATCGGCGCCGGCGCTGTCTTTATCTGCCGTGCCGCCGCCGGAGGGTCGGGATGCCGTGCCGGGAGAACAGGCGCCCGGGCCAGGGAAACGAGATCGACATGGAGACAGGAATCGAATCCCTTGACCGGACGGGGCGGCGTCGAGAAGGCCAACCCGCCGGCGAGGATCAGGGCCGCCAGGGCGTGGACCCCCAGGGACAGGAAGACCCCCCTCCGGAGCTTCAAGTTGTCCACCGTGGCGCCCAACCTCAAATCCATTTGTTCTCTTTCCAATCCATTCACCGCGCTATGAAACCGCTCCTATGTTCAAAATTCCAGGGTCAGCCCTCCCTTGAAGGTTCGCTCCGGCATGGGATAGTAGGTGTTAAAGCCGCCCCAGGAGTCGTTATCAGTACCGAAACCCGCATATTTTTCACCGTTTATGTTCTCGACGGCGGCGAAGGCCCGGATGTTGAGGAAACGTTTTCCCAGGGTCTGCCGCCGCTCGAAGAAGAGGAAGAGATTATAGAGGATAAAAGAGGAAAGCTTCTCCGTATTGTTGTCGTAGTCGCCCGAGAGATAGCAGTTGCTCACGTAACGGACCTCCGGGCGGAGGGTGAAGGAGAAGGGCAGCTTGATGTCGGCGCTGGCCCCCATGATCCGGTTGGGAACGAGGGGGAGTTCCTTTTTGTTGTACTGGCCGTCTTCAAAGGTCGCCATATGGTAGGTGAACTGTCCGTTCAGGGTTACGATACCATTGACATTCCAGGATAATGATCCCTCCAGTCCCTGGTGGCGGGTACGGTCGAGGTTTTCGTTTCGCTTCGTGGCATTGTTCCAGGTGATCTCGTCTTCCATGTCGATGCGGAACAACGACAGGGATAACTTCAAGGCTTTTAGGGGGTACAGGAGCGTCCCCACCTCCATGCTCTGCCCCTGCTCCTTCTCCAGATTGTTATAGAAGCCACCGCCCCAGCCGTTGAAAGAGGCCTGTTCGTCCAGAAAGGGGATCCGGTAGATCCGGGCGTATTTGCCGTAAAGATTGGATTTCTTTCCCAACAGGATCGTCGCGCTTCCCTCCCAGGCCTCGGCGGGGTGGCGTTTTTCCTGATTGGTGAAGCTGTTGGCCGGGGTCAGGGCGTCCGTATAGTCGCCGCCGAGGGTGGTGTCCCCGGCCCGATAGCCCGCCGCGAGGATCAGGTGTTTCCAGGGGGAAAACTCGTCGCGGACGTAATACTCCAGCGTCTTCCGCCGCAGCTCCGCCCAGCCCGTCTTTACCTGGCGTTCCCGGCTGTCCCAGGCGGTCTTGCGATACGGCTCGTTATAGTAATCCAAGCCGGCGGTCAGCTTATTCTGAAAGCCTAAGATGTCTTTCTCGAGGGTGTACTTGGGCGTGAAGGAGCAGGAATCCATATCGGTGTTCGTGTACTGGTTGGTATTCCAGGAAGGCATGTTGAACTCGTAGGCGTTCTTGCCGTAACCGAAGATGAGGTCCAACTGCCCCAGGGATTCATGAACGGCCGTGGCGCCCAGGTTGATCCGCCCCGTCCGGTCCCGGCCGTCGTCATCCGGCGCGGCGTTGGTCCAGTTCTGCGTGGTTGCGGGCTGGTACTGGCGGCGGTCCTGCTCCATCTGCCCCTTGGTCAGAGCCCCGGGGAGATTGTAGTCGCTGTGATTTCCCGACATGCCCAGCGACAACTGCACATGATCGCTGAGATCATATCCGAGATCGAAACCCGCGGACTGGGAGGCGAGTTTCGAGCGCTCCCGGTAGCCCCAGGAAAAGTAGTTTTCCCCGTTGACGGCATAGGAAAGCTTGCCCTGCCGGCCCGTAATGCCGAGCCTTTCGTTGTTCAGGCCGTAACTGCCCGCCGTGGCCGCCGCCGTGGCCGCCGGGGCGCCTTTCCCCTTCTTGGTAATGATATTTATTACCCCGCCGATGGCATTGTCGCCGTAAAGGACCGTATTGGCCCCCCGGACCACCTCCACCCGTTCGATGTTCCCCAGGGGGATCTGAAACCAGTTGTTGGAACTCATATCCGGACGGTTCTGGCGCCGGCCGTCGATGAGCACCAGGGTCTTGCCGAAGGGATTTTCCCCTCCGAAACCCCGGAGATCCACCATGGACTGGGGGGACTGGCCGCTGTAGGAGCGGATCTGTATCCCTTCCAGCTTCTCCAGGACCTCCACCAGGGAGGTTGCCCCGGACTTCTTGATATCTTCCTCGGTAATAACGGAGACGTCGGCAGGGACCTTCCGCACCTCCTCCCAATCACGGGTCGCCGTAACGACCACCTCCTTCATGCGGAGGGCCGGCGCCTCTCCCCGGCTCTCCCCGCCGGAAACCGCCGGCGCCGTCTTTTTGCCTCCGGCGGCCGCCGGTCCCGTCCCCGGACCGGCGCCGGAAGGCACGGCCATCGCGCCGCCTGCTTCGCCCGCATTTTCCCGCGGTGTTGAGGATTTCGGCTCAGCATCGCCGCGCGACGCCAAATCAAGAAACCCGACCCGGACCGCCCGCGGAAATTCCGCCTGCGGAGCCGGGCGCCGCGCCCCTTCCCAGGAAAAAGCCGGGGTGGACCCCGGTGCCGTAACCAAGATCAACGAAGCCAAACCCAACCACCAAACCAGCGATCTGTTCATGATTCCTCCTTCTTCCCCCGCGGGAGAAAAGAAATGTTCGCTTCGTCAGGCAAGTTTCCTGGCTCGGGGCTCACACCTACTCGCCGCTCCTTCCCGGCGGCCCTTCCGGCCGCCAGTGGTCTGCCGCGGTTTTCGTTCCCCTTACAGTTGCGGGGCAGCGCCGGTCTCACACCGGCTTCCTTCCCCCGACGAAGTAATTTCCGTGGCTACATCTTTGAAAATGCCGCCCTATTACTCAACATCCTTTTATTTCATCGCCGCCGGGGCCGGGCCGCCGGCGCGGCCTTTCTTCACCAAATCTCCGCGCGCGGAGCAACGACGGGCCGCCCCGTAAGCTCATGACGACTCGTCAGTACCGGGGTCCCATAGACGCACTCGATATTCCGCGCCGTGAGGACCGCCTCCGGAACCCCGTCGTCGTGTACAACCCCCCGGTCCAGGAGGATGATCCGGTCGCAGTACAGAGAGGCGAGATTGATATCGTGGGTGACGGCGACGACCGCCAGTTTTTCTTTTTTATTGAAGGACTTGATAAGGTTGAGGATCTCGACCTGATGGCGGATGTCGAGGAAGGCCGTGGGCTCGTCGAGGAGGAGGAGCCGGGGTTCCTGGGCCAGGGCGCGGGCGATGAGGACCCGCTGCCGCTCCCCGCCGCTGAGCTGGTCCAGGGGACGGGCGGCCAATTCCCGGGTATCCGTCTGTTCCATAACCCTTTCCACCACCTCGAAATCATGCGGCGCCTCGAAAGACCAGGAGGGGAGATGGGGCGACCGGCCCATGAGGACGACCTCCCGGGCGGAAAAGGCGAATATCCCCTCATAACTCTGGGGGACAACGGCGATCCGCCGTGCGACCTCCCGCCTTTTCATGGTGTGGACGGGCCGGCCCTCCAGCAGCGCCTGCCCCTCCCGGGGCGTGAGGATGCCGGCCAGCAGGCGGAGCAGAGTCGATTTACCCGACCCGTTGGGACCGAGGACCCCGACGAAATCCCCCTGGGCAAAGGAGAAAGTAACCCCCCGGAGCACCCAGGGGTCGCCATAACGAAAGCCCAGTTGGTCGATCTTCATGAGGGTCATGACGTCAACCGCAGCCTCCGGCGGAGCAACAGCAGAAAATATGGGGCGCCGCACAGGGCGGTGATGACCCCTACGGGCAGTTCCGCCGGAGCCACGAGACACCGGGCCAGGGTGTCGGCGCCGACGAGAAAGGCGCCCCCCGTAAAGAAGGCGGTGGGAATGAGGAGGCGGTGATCCGGACCGACGAGGAGGCGGAGGATGTGGGGGATGATGAGGCCGACGAAGCCGATGGTGCCGCTGGCGGAGACGGCGGCGGCGGTGATCAGGGCGGCAGCGGTCAAAAGGGCGATCTTGGTCTTATCCACAGCCACGCCCAATTGTTGGGCCGTTTCCTCGCCGGTGACGAGGAGGTTAAGCGGACGGGCAAAGGCGTAGATAAAAATAGCACCGAGAACGAGAAAAACGGAGGTATAAAGCAGGGCCCGTTCATCCGCCAGGCTTAAATCGCCCATGATCCAGTTGAGGGCCCGCTGGAGCTGCACATGGTCGCTGATGGTAAAGACGAAGAGGATGAAGGCATTGAAAAAGGCGTTGACCATGACGCCCGTCAAAAGCAGGGTGTTGGTTCCCCGGCGTTTTTCCCGGCCGGCGATGCCGAAGACGATCAGGATCGCCGCCAAGGCGCCGAGGAAGGCCAGACCGGGAATGCCCAGGCTCCAGGCGCCTGCCCCCAGGAGAATTCCCATGACGGCCCCCACCGCGGAACCAGCGGATATTCCGAGGATATAGGGGTCCGCCAGGGGATTTCTCAACAGGGCCTGAAACACCACGCCCGCCACGGATAGGGATGCCCCGACAATGGCGGCCAGGATGATCCGGGGCAGGCGGATGGACATGATGATGGACGTTTCGGCTTCGGTCAGGCCATTGGAGAGGAAAGAGGCCCAGGGGAAGAATTCGCGGAGGGTGGCCCGGATGGAGATATCGGCCGTCCCGGTGAAAAGGGACGCCAGGGCCACGGCAACAAGAAGCAGGCACAGGAGCAGGGAGATTTTTACCACCCGCGCCGGCGTTACGGCAAGATATGATGTCGGGAATGAAAACGCGCCCAATGCTTCCCCTCCCCCGAGGTCAAACAGATGGGCCGGTCTTCCGGCTCCGGGCGCCCTACTCGCCGCCTTCCCGTCCCCCGGTGGAGACAGTGGCATTCCGGCTTTCGTTCCCGTTACGGCTGCGGGGCAGCGGGGGCTTTGCACCCCTCTTCCACACACCCATCTGGTCTGGCAAGATTGACGGTCAGAAAACTACCGAAAGAATTTATTCCTGTCAAGGGACAAATGCACCGTCTCGTTTTACATACCGCTCTGGACCACCGCCGCCTTCATCTCCTCCAGGCCGATGAACACCCGGGGTCCGAGGCGGAAAAGGGTTTCGCGGATCGTGTAAACCCGTCCCGCCCGAACTGCTTTTAGGGTCCGAAGCCTTCGGGACAGCCTCCGGAAGTCTTCCTCCATCCCGGGACCCTGACCGACAAACAAAAGCTGCGGCTGCCGCCGGAGGGTCTCCTCCAGGGAGTACTTCGGGTAGCGCCCGGTCACATCTCCGGCGATATTGGTCAGTCCCATGATGTTCATGGCGTCGTCCATGGGGGTGCCGGGCCCGGCCACGATAAGGGGCTCGGGCTGGATGATGAACAGGGCCTTGGGATTGACGGCCCGGCGCCGCTGTCGGACCGCCGCCCGAAAACCGTCCAGACGGCGCTCCATTTCCGCGGCCTGCCGCCGGGCGGCGGCCTCCACCTGAAGATAACGTCCCATTTCCCTGAGGGCCCCGGGAAGCTCCTCGATCTTCCGGGCCCGGAAGACATGGATGGAGATCCCCAGTTTTTCCAGCCGGGGGGCTATCTCCGGGGGATTGCCGTCCTCGGTGAGGATAACCGCATCGGGGCGGAGGGCCAGGATGGCCTCCAGGGAGGGGTTGGAAAACCCGCCGATCTTGGGCTTTTTCAGGACGGCCCGGGGAAAGTCGCAGTAGGTGGTCACCCCCACCAGCCGGTCCCCCAGTCCCAGGCCGAAGACGATTTCCGTGATGTTCGGGGCCAGGGAGATGATCCGCCTGGGGGGGGACGCCGCCGCCCCGGACTCGCCCAAAAGGCTTAGCAGCAGGACGAAAATGGCTGCTTTAAAAAAGAAATGCCTATTTATCTTCATAGCCCAGGGCGGTATAGAAAGAGGCCTTGTCGAAGAAGATCACGATGCGGCGGTCCAGCTCCAGGGCCATGTAGATATCGATGGTCTTCTGCCACATCCCCCGGGAAAGGGCGAACTCCCAGAGGTGTTTCTTGATGAGGCTCAGGGCGCTCAGGATCTCTCCCAATCGGAATCCTTCCCGCCGGCGTTCCCGGCCCATGTCCGTGTAGTAGGCCTGGATGTCCCGGTCGTCGTATCCCCCGCCCAGCCATTTTCCGAACTGGGAGAGGATGGTGTGGACCCGGTGGAAGAGGCGTTGCCGGTCGAAATGATGGTAGCCCGGGGTGGAGCGGCTGGTGGTCACCTCTTCGATCCAGAGGCGGGAGATGAACTCCGCATTGGCCTCGATGACCCGGACGAGACGGTCGGAAAGGAGATTCTTGTCTCGCCCGACGGTGGTGCCGTCCCCGCCGGCGGCCAGGGAAAAGGAATCGACGATGGCCCAGTAGTCGGCCTTGGCGGCGACAAAGCGATCCACCGCCCGGTTGTTGGCCGGAAAGGCCAGGCGGGGATGCCCCCCGAGGGGAAAATATCGGGCCGCCACGGTATCTCCCCCCGATTGCGGAGGACCCGTCTCTCCCTCCGCTTCCGCCTCGAAGGTCAGAAAGATCAGGTCCCCGTAGAAGCTGTTCCGCCCCGAATCCACATCCACCAGGCCGGCGATGCGTCCCCGGAGTCCCGTTTCCTCCGTCAGCTCCCGCAGGGCGGCCGTCTCGATGCTTTCCCCGCTTTCCACAAACCCCGTCGGCAGGCACCACCGGCCCCGGTACGGCCGGCGACCCCGCTTTACCAGCAGGATCTCCCGGTTTGCCGACAGCATGATAACGGACACAACAGGCAGTGGATTTTCATAGAAGAAGGTTCGGCAGGCGGTACAGAAGTCCCTCTCCACATCCTCTTCCCACTCCCGGCATATGGCACCGCCGCAATGGGGACAGTACAGGCGCTTTCTTTTCACCAGCGTCTCCTATATACAACCGAATTCCTTAACGAATCCATTGGGCATCCCGGTTCCCATCCCCTTGTTTTCACGGCCCGTTCTCATCGTTTCGGGGCTCCCGGCAGATGAAGATGCGGTCGTCCTTGAAGATGGTGAACCCCTCCTGCCGCCGGGCGACGTCCTCCAGATGGGCGGCGAACCTGGTCATGATCCCGTCCCGGTGCAGAGCGTCGATCCCGGCGAGAAAGAAGGGGCTTTTAAAGCGAAAATAGGCCAGGAGCAGGGGCAATTCATGGGGTTTGAAAATCAGGGTGTTGGGGTAGTCGATAGCGTCGATGCGGTGGAATGAGCGTTGGAGCAACTGTCCGCCGTTTTCCGCGCAGAAGCGGCCGATGATCTCTTCCACGGGCAAGCGATCCCGGTTCATGATGCCCTGTTCCCTCAAGACGTGCCTGGCGGCGGCGAACAGTTCCCCCATGTTCCTCTCCCCATGAGTGATGGCGATGAACGTGCCCCCGGCGGCGAGGAGGCGGGCAATCCGCTCCGTGATCTCGGGAAAGAAATACAGGGCGTAACTGCACAGGACAAGATCCCAGGAACACTCGGGAAGTGCTTCAACGTATGAGACCGGGGCGGCGATAAAGCGTCCCCGGACCCCGATGCGGCGGCAGACATCGAGGAAGAGGGGTTCGTAGGCTGGGATCATGTCCAGACCGGTCAGGCGGGCGCCGGGTCCCACCCGGTTCCGGAGGGCCTCGGAAAAGAACCCGAAGCCGCAGCCCAGGTCGAGAATCCGCCGGCAGGGCCGCAAATCCAGCCCCCTAAGGGCCAACTCCCGAATGTCTTCCCGGTTGGTGGAATGGGAACGGATAAGTTCCGCCGTCACCAGGTGGGCATCGACGCCGGTAAAAACCGCGGCGATTTGCTCCTGCTGCGCTTCCTTGTTCATAGCTCCCTACCGTATTAAGGACGATTGTCGGCAAATCATAGGGCCTTTTTCGAGGACCGTCAAATATTTATTTGGCCGACTCGACGGATTGGGGGGGTGCGAAATCATCTTCACCATGCGAAGGGCGCTACGCATTTAAAGCCTGCCACCGGAGCCATCCCGTTTGCAACCACCGGAGACGCCTTGCCAATAAATGCCACGACATCATACACATAGAACATATTGACGGCAAAAAGGCCGCGCTGGCACACATTGTGATAGAAAACATGTCAGGACTTCGGCCGCCCATAAACAACAGCGTACAGAGCAACAACTACGGACATATTCAATAGAAAGAGGAGGCAATCATGGCGAAATCAATAAAGGCGGCAAAGGCGGTCACCGCGACCAAAGCCGTAAAAGAGATGAAAAAGACGAAAAAAAGAGCCGACGTGGATCGGGCCTTCGAGATGACCGCGGAGGAACTCCCGGAGAAGTGGAAGGACAAACTCGAGTCGTTCTTCGAGGAAACCGAAGCGGGGATCCACGACCACTGGCATCTCCGGTCCGAGGAAGTCGGCAGCATCGATGTGTATCATACCTTCGGTCAGTTCGACATCACGAACCTCATCGAGGGAAACATCAAGGTGTTCCTCAAGGGACGGGCCATCAAGATGCGGGGCCAGGAGTCCCGGGTCTTCCGGATCGAAGAGGGATACATAATCTCGCCGGCGATTTATGAAAACACCAGTTGTTTCCGTTATGCCCTGCCGGCGGAGGGAGAGCCGGCCTAAGATCTTTACCGTTGACACCAATCCGTTGCCATCAACGGAGGTAAACAGGAGCTGCTCCAAGGGGGGGGAAAGCTCCTGTTTTTTTATGGTCTTCCTTGACTCCAGGTTCGTTTCCCGTTATCCTTCAGCGGCGGGTTTATATTCAGGACATATCATCTTGGAGATCAATGGAAGTCTTCACCTTAGCCACCGTCAGCCTGGCGATCGCCGTTTTTCTCTTTTTTACCAAACGGCAGAACCGCACCCATCTATCCTTTGCCTGGCTTTGCCTGGCCGTTTTTCTCTACAAGGGGGGAGGTTTCTTTTCCGGCCACTTTCACTCCGACATCTGGAATCGGATCGAACTGTGCGGCCTTATGGCTATTCCCCCGCTGCTAATGTCCTTCGGACGGCGCCTCCTCAACGATCAGAGCCTCCTTTCTCCGCGCCGGACCGCGGCGGCGACGTTCGCCAGCGCGGCCCTTTTCATCTCCCTGTTCACCCCCCTGGCGGACTGGCCCTACTGGCGGATGATCATATATCTATATCCCGCCACTGTTCTGGCCCTCTGCTACGGCGCCCTGATCCTCTTTATCCGGAACCGGCCAGCGGGAACGGAGCGAACCAGGATGTTGTATCTCTCCATTGCCTTCGGGATGGCCACCGTCATCAGCACCATGGATGTGGTCAAACTTTTCGGTTACGATTTTTATCCGC
Source organism: uncultured Syntrophus sp. (assembly GCA_964571695.1). Lineage (GTDB taxonomy): Bacteria > Desulfobacterota > Syntrophia > Syntrophales > UBA8958 > UBA8958. The sequence continues at coordinate 9,660 of CAZNDG010000048.1, read as the reverse complement.
TGTACAACATCTTTCTCGCCTTACTGATATACATGATCTTTTTGATCATCACCCATCCCCAGCTCATGGAACTCCACGAGGTCATGGCCCGGGCGCTGATCACCGGCGTGCTTACCCTGTGCGCCACCCTGGTCATCTATGTCTTCATCCGCCTCTTCGGGCATCCATACTCATCGTCCCTCACTTACATCCTCCTGGCCTCGTATCTCATCGTCATTTCCATCGAACCCATAAAGCAGGTCCTCAAAAACATCTTCGGCTGGGTCTATCCGGAAAGCAAGGACGCCTTCAATTTCCTCTATGCCTTCGACCGGAAGCTGGAAAGGGAAAAGAGCATGCTTCTGGAGGAAATGGCCCCGGTTTTGGCCCACGAGATCCGCAATCCCCTAGGCTCCATCAAGGGGGCCGCCCAGTACCTCCGTTCGGAGGTGTTGAACGAAGAGGACCGGCGTCTGATCGACGTCATTATCGAGGAGGTGAACCGCCTCAACAGCGTCGTCAACCAGTTCCTGAGCTATGCGAAACCCTACCAGCTCAATCTGAAGCTCCAGGACGTAAACGCCGTGATCACCAAGGCCATCTCCATCGTCCGGGCCAACGACTTGACGGAGAGGATCGTCATCGAAGAGGAACTGCGTTCGGAGCTGCCCCCGATGAATATCGACGCGGAGCAGCTCATCCAGGTAATCCTGAATATCGCCTTCAATGCCCTGGAGGCCATGCCCACCGGAGGCAAGCTCATCTTCCGCACCCGTCGGATCGACAGCGACCTGGGAGAGGCGGTGGGCATTTCCATCCGTGATACCGGCAAAGGGATCAAGAAGGACGACCTGAGAAATGTCTTCAAACCTTTTTTCACCACCAAGGAGCGGGGCGTCGGCCTGGGACTGGCCATCTGCCAGCGGATCATCAGGAGCCACGGCGGTCATATCCGGGTCAAGTCCCTGCCCGGCCAGGGGAGCATATTCTATATCCGGCTCCAAAAGGCTTCCTGACGCTTCCGCCGGGCATCCCCTCTTCCTTAACCGCCGGAAAGTAGGGGAAGAAATCGCCTTTTCGGGCTGGTCAAACGGCCGCTTAAGGAGAAAGAACGTGTATGTTTATGGTTGGTTATACAATATTGTCATGGTGATGGCATGAATAGGATTCTGGTTGTCGACGATGAAATCAACATGCAGGTGGTCCTCCGGGCCATGCTGAAAAAGGAAGGCTACGAGGTATTCACCGCCCCGGACGGCCGTGAGGCCCTCAAGATTCTGGCCGGTGATGACATCGACGTGGTCGTCACGGACCTCAAGATGCCCAACATGGACGGCATGGGCCTTCTGGAGCGGGTGGCGGCCGACTATCCGGCGGTCCCCGTCATCATGATCACCGCCCACGGGACGGTGGCCACGGCGGTGGACGCCCTGAAGAAGGGGGCGTTCGACTACGTAACCAAACCCTTCGAGCAGGACGAATTGAAAAACGTAGTTCTCAAGGCCATCAAGACGCGCCGGTTAAGCAACGAGGAGTTTGTCGCCGGCGCCGACGACATCGACCGCTACGGCATCGTCGGCGCCAGCGAACCGATGCAGGAGATCTTCGAGACCATCAAACGGGTGGCCCCGACGACGACCACCATTCTCATCTCCGGTGAGACGGGAACGGGCAAGGAACTCATCGCCAACGCCATCCACATCAACAGCCCGCGGAAAGGCAACCCCCTCATCAAGATCAACTGTGCGGCCATTGCGGAAAACCTCATGGAAAGCGAGCTGTTCGGCTATGAAAAGGGGGCTTTCACCGGGGCGGTGGTGACCAAACCGGGACGTTTCGAGCTGGCCCACAAGGGTACCCTATTTCTCGACGAAGTAGGGGAACTGCCCAAGGAGATGCAGGTAAAGCTCCTGCGGGTTATCCAGGAGCAGACCTTCGAGCGGGTCGGGGGGCTCAAGACAATCAAGGTGGACGTCCGTCTCATAACGGCCACCAATCGGAACCTCTTTCAGGACGTCAAGGAGGGGCGCTTCCGGGAGGACCTTTTCTACCGCCTCAATGTCCTGCCCATTCACCTGCCCGCCCTGAGGGAGCGCCGGGATGATATCCCCACGCTGATCGCTTATTTTGTGGACCGGTTCCGGAAGAAGCTCGGCCGGGACATCCAGGGTCTGGAAGACGATGTCCTGGATCTGCTCATCAATTATGACTGGCCGGGCAACATCCGGGAGATGGAAAACCTCCTGGAAAGACTCGTCCTCATGGCCCGGGGGCAGACCATCGCCATGGCGGATGTCCCCGGGGAGATCAAGCAGGCCGTTTATGAACAATCCCTACTGCCGCCGGAAAAGAAACCGAGCCAGTTCAAGGAGTTCATACGGAGCCATACGGAGGAGGCTGAACGCCAGATGCTGGCCCGCTGCCTCGAGGAATGCGGCGGCAACGTCACCCGGGCGGCCCAGCAGTTGGGCCTGAGCCGCAAGGGTCTCCAGTTGAAAATGATCAAGTACAACCTGCGCAAGTAATCGTCAGAAGGTTTTTTCCCGTCTGTTCGGCAGATTTTCGGGCTAATGCAATTTATCGCCGTTTTTTTTCATGAAACAATTCCGGGTACAATTTTTTCACACAATCGGGACAAATGCTGTGACTGAATTCCGCTTCCGAGCGGTCCCGGATATATCCCTCCAATTGCTCCCAGTATCCCTCGTCATTCCGTATCTTCTTGCAGGAAGCGCAAATGGGAAGCAGTCCGCTGAGCTTCTTTACTTCCAGAAGCGCCTTTTTAAGACTGAATATGAGTTTTTCCCGTTCGGCTTCAATATGTTTATATTCCGTGACATCCATGGAATTGCCCAAAATTGCCGGCGTACCGAGATAATTGATGGAAGTGACGGTTTCCATTATCCATCGCGTTGCACCTTGTTTCGTTATGATCCTGAATTCATAGGGCATGTCCCGCTTTCCCCGGAGCATTTCCACGGCGTGATTGACCGCATTTTCCCGATCTTCCGGATGGATCATCATATCGGACGGCTGACCAAGCAATTCCTCTTTAGTGTACCCGGCATATAAGGCAGCCTTGGAGTTGATGAACCGGAACCGGCTGTCTTGAACCACATAGACCCCGGCAAATGATCTTTCCGCCAAGGTCCGATAAAGAACCTCCGCAAGCCGTCTTCCCTCTTCCGCCTTCTTCCGCTCGTTAATGTCTTCCACAAAACCCAGGAATTGATAATTATTGTTCTCCGCGTTCCAAACCGCCTGAATTTCCAATAAGGCCTTAAAAATACTTCCGTCTTTACGACGGTAGGCGGTCTCGAATCTCTGCGGCGTCGGGCTGCCCATAATCTTGCCGATAATTTCGCCCCTCTGTCCCGGATCGACGTAGATCTGTCTGGCCAAATCGGTTAATGTGCGGATTACCTCCTCGGGCGAGGCATAACCGAACATCCTGGCAAAGGTACGGTTGGCATGTAGAACTCCGCCTGCCGGCGTGGTTTCAAAGATACCCAAGGCAGTGTTTTCATAGATGGTGCGAAATCTCTTCTCACTGGACCGGAGTTTCTCCTCCATTTCTTTCCGTCGCTGGATATCCGTGAAGACGGTAAGCAGGCAATCCTGCCCGCCGATATTGATGATACTTAAATTGACAAGTACATGCCTTAAGCCCATACGGGTGTTTACGCGCATCTCTACATTGGCAACCCTTTTGTTATGGTGGAGTTCCTTTAGGAGTTCATCTCTCTTTTCTTTCGTTATGAGCCCGGTGTCCGCGGAAGTCTGGCCGATGATCTCCCCTTTTGCCAGTCCGGTCAACTCCAGGAAGGCATCGCTTACATCGACGAATCTTCCCTCATTGACGGTCGTAATCGTCACCGGGGTGGGATTTTCCAGGAAGGCTTTGGCAAATATTTCCTGGCCCTTCCAAGAGGGGGGGATTTCTTGGGCGTTGCTTTTCAACGCCCCTATCTCCCGGCGCAATTGGCGGAGTTCATCTATAAGTTCCCCTTTCGTCCTTGCCTCATCATCCATGGCGGAAACTCCTTTATCCTGGGAAAGCATCCTTTTTCAATATAATGTTGGTCATCTCCAGACCGGGACGCATGGCCCTCGTCCCTCCTCCGGCGGCGACAATGGACATTATTCGGTCGGTATCGGTAATCTTGACTCCCCCCAAATGGGTCACCGGGGTAAGGGCAAAAAGTTCGGGCAGCATGGGGGTGGAGGGGCCCAAAAGGGAAACATGGCGGGGACGGCCGAGATCGGAAAGGATCTCCTCCAGATCGCCATACAGCATCGCGGTGGCCGTAATGATCACGACCGTTCCCCGTTCCAGAACAGAGCGGCGCTTAACGGCCGGAAGGACCATTCCTTTGGCGGGGTTCTTCTCCAGAACCGTCAGCGCGGCGCCGGTGGCGGAAATTCTCGCCATCAGGGGGGTGTAGCGGCCTACCATGACCACGCTGTCGGCAGCGGTCAGATGAAATGAATCGAGGGCATCACCGTCAAAATCGCTGTGATCCTGGCGGATCAGGGCATTGGCCGTGGCCAGGGCGAGGGCCTTTTGCCGCGGGTGATCGCTTTGAGTCAGCCAGTCCAGAAGGAAGGTCGCCGGCCGGCCCGGCAGGGATGCTTCCGGGGGAAACAACGTCTCGTGTTCCGGTCCGGATAATGCCGCGGCCGGCACGGCTGCAAGGCCGAGGCCGTCATGTTCAAGCCGGACGGCAATGTAGGTCGAGCCGATGCATACGGCGGCGATGGTCCTGATCCGCGCCTCTTTGTGGAGGAGATCGCGGAGATGTTTGGCCAGCAGGCCGGGTTTTTTTATGGTCATAACAGACTCCCCTATGATTGACTGATTCTACCGCAGTGGCTGGTGCTGTCAACATCTAATCCCGATTGGTCGATTTTTCCTCCCTTGACAGGTTTCGTACATCTACCTATACTCCGCGTGCCCCGCCGCAGGGACAGCGAGGACGTTACAGGAAAGGAGTTCGTGATGTTCGAATATCTGCTTACCAAAGAACAACTGGCCATCCGGGACGAGGCCCGGGAGTTGGTCAAATGGGTGCCCCGCCAGATGATCCTCGACATGGATCAGGACCGGATCCGCTTTCCCAAGGAGTTTCTCGCCGAGGCGGGCCGGAGGAACCTGCTGGGCTGCAGGTATCCCCGGCAATGGGGGGGGCGGGAGATGGACTGGGTCACCACCGCCGCGATTCTTGAGGAGATCGGCACCCTGGGGTACGAGTTCGCCTGCGTCTTCGGCGTGGGAGCGGAGTTGGTCTGCGATGCCATCATCCTCCACGGCACGGACCATCTGAAGGAAAAATACGTCCGGCCCCTGCTGCGGGGAGAGATTTTCGCCGCGGAATGCCTCACGGAGCCCCGGGGCGGTTCGGATTTCTTCGGCGCCACTACGAAGGCCGAGGACCGGGGCGACCATTATGTTCTCAACGGCCAGAAGCGCTTCATCGTCGGCGGGGAAGGGGCGGACTATTTCCTGGTTTACGCCCGGACCAACTTCGATCCCGGCGCCAAACCCCAGGACTGCCTCACGGCCTTTGTCGTGGACCGGGGGCCCGGGGTGGAAACGAAGTATCTCTATGGCTTGATGGGCTGCCGGGGAGGCGGCACGGCCCGCATAGTTTTCAAGGATGCCGTAGTCCCCAAGGAGAACGTCGTAGGCCAGGTGAATGGGGCTTACTCCGTATTCAACACCATGATGATACCGGAACGCCTCGGAACGGCCATGATGACCATCGGCGCCGCCCGGCCGGCCATCGAGATCGCCACAAAATACACCGCCCGGCGCAAGGCCTTCGGTAAAATCATCGCCACCTTCGAAGGGGTGAGCTTCCAGGTCGCCGAAGCGGTAATGCTCCTCGATGCCTGCCGGTCCATGGCTTACACCACCGCCCGGGCCGTGGAGACGGGGCAGGAGATGCTCCGGATCCGGCGCCTGGTCTCGGAGACGAAGAAATTCATCACGGAATCCTGCCAAAAGGTTGTCCACAACGCCATGCAGGTCGTGGGCGGCATCGGTTACACCAATGTCTTCCCCCTGGAGCGGATCTACCGGGACATCCGCCTGGCCAGCATCTGGACCGGGACGAGCGAGGTGATGTCCATGATCACGGCCCACGAGTGGTACAGGGAATTCCTGGGCAAGGAGATCCGGACCCGCCCCCGGGATCACGAGGCGGACGCCGAAGAGGCCTTTGCGGAGGAAGAGAAGATCTACGAATGACCGGGCGGAAAGCCCCGGACCGGATCGGAACACCGGCTCGGCGGGCCTTGACCAGATTGCGGGGGTTTCACGTCCGGCAAAGCCCTCCGCATCTTCCGGTGCCGGGGATGCGGGGTCCCGGCGGGGGGGATGACTATCCCCGCCGGATCAAATGGACGGATGTGGCTTTGAAAGAAGCCGTCACCGTCATCCCGGTTCGTAAGCCCAGTTCTTCCAGGGATTGGACGGTTATATAGGCGGCCAGAGGAAGACCGCCATCCAGGTACAGCTTGTAAAAAGGGCCGGCGGGGATGATCCTGGCAATGACGGCGGGGAAGGAGTTGCGGGCGCTGGTCCGGCCCGGGGGCAAATCCCTGGCGAGGGTGACGTGCTCCGGGCGGATACAGCAGAACACTTCCTCCCCTGTTTTCGCCTCGCCCGCGGCCTCCAGATAGACGGCGGCGGGACGGTGCATTCCTCCAATCCCGGCGGCTTCTTCCCCCAGGCAATAACCATCCCCGTCGATCCGTCCACCTGTAGTTAGCGGCGGTATCGCCATGCCATCGGACGATAACGAGTCCAATGATCTCTCACCGGGCGCTTCCCCGGCCGTTTTCTCCCTTCCGGTCCCGGAGAGTATCATGCCGGGATTGCCCCGAGAATTATATGACGCCGGGGAGGCCGTATTGTCCGTTATGGCCACGGTGGCCGTCCCCCGTTCGCACTTGACGACCCGGCCGGGAAGAATCGTTTCCACCCCCACAAAGGCCGCCACGAACTCATCGACGGGGTGGTTCATCACCTCCGCCGGGGGTCCGATCTGGGCGATCCGTCCTTCATGCATCACGGCGATCCGGTCGGAGAGACGCAGGGCCTCCCCCTGGTCATGGGTTGCCATGATGGCCGTGGCGCCCGATGCCCGAAGGATGCGGCTGAGGTCTTCGATGAGGGATTCCCGGGTGGGTGGATCGAGGGCGGCAAAAGGTTCGTCCAGAAAAAGGATCTGCGGACCGATGGCAAAGGCCCTGGCAAGACTGGTCCGCTGGGCCTCGCCGCCGGAGAGTGTCTTGGCGGAGCGATCGTTAAGGGAGCCGATGCCGAACTGCTCCAGTTTGGCGGCGACAATCCTTTTTACTTCCCCGGCGTCGGTCCCGCGGAGTCTAAGTCCCGCCGCCACATTGGCGGTTACCGTCGCATCGAAGAGGAGGGCCTCCTGAAAGACCATGGCCAACTGCCGGCGGTAATTTAGAGGGGTGATATCCACGCCGATCCGGGCGCCCCGGAAGCGAATCTCCCCCCGATTGAGCCGTAGGAGCGCCGAAAGGGCCTGGAGGAGCGTCGTCTTCCCAGCCCCGTTGGGCCCGATAACGGACAGCACCTCCCCCGCTGCAATGGCCAGGGAGGGGACATCGAGGATCAGCCGGCCGCCCCGCCGCACCTGGATGTCGCTGCCCTCCAGAATAGATCCGCCGTTCATCGGGGACGTTCCCGCTGCTGGATGCGGGTGAGAACCAGGTTGATGGCAAAGGCAAAGAGGAGCAGGATCACCCCCAGGGCGATGGCGAGATCGAAATTGCCCCTGCTGGTTTCCATGACGGTGGCGGTGGTCAGGACACGGGTATAGCCCTTGATGTTGCCGCCGACCATGATGGAAGCCCCTACCTCGGATATGACGCCTCCAAAGCCGGCCATGACGGCGGCCATGAGGGACAGTCGGGCCTCCTTGATGAGCAGCCAGACCATCTGGAAGCGCGTCGCTCCCAGGGCCAGGATCTGCAGCCGGAGCTTCCGGGGCAACTGTTGCATGGCGGCCAGGGTGATGCCCATGACGATGGGGGTGGCGATGATGGCCTGGGCGATGATGATAGCCGCGGGCGTGTAGAGGATCTCCAGATAGCCGAAGGGACCGTTGCGCCAGAGAAAGATCGTGACGAATAGGCCCACGACCACAGGCGGCAGGGCCATCCCCGTATTGATGATGCTCACGACGATCTGCCGCCCGGGAAAGGAGGAGAGGGCTACGGCGGTGCCGATGCCGATGCCGATGAACAGGCTGATCAGGGTGGCGGTCCCCGAAACCTTCAGGGACAGCCACGTGATCGCCAGGACCTCGGGGTCGAAACTGATCAGGAGGGACAGGGCCTGTTTGATCCCGGCGAGTATTATATCCATCCCTGCCTCTCCCCCGTCAGCACTATCCCCGCGGTCGTGAAAATATCCGCCCTTCCCCGGTTTTTATCACCGGCTGAAAACATCCCGCCTCCCACCGACGGCTCGACCGGATGCGGCGGCGGATCAAAATCCGCTCCCACTCCGCGGCACATCCGGATGAAAGGCCTCCCAAAAATTATTTGCCCAGATCTTCCACCTTCTTGCCGGCATCGGGGAAGAACAGGGGCGATCCGAACTTCGCCACGCCGAAGGTCTTGATGATCTTCTGGACCTCTTTGGACACCATGAAATCGGCAAAGGCCTTGGCGCCGGCGGCGTTCACCTTGGGCCATTTGGCATGGTTGACCTCGATGACGTGATAGATGTTGAGGAGCACCGCATCCCCCTCGAGGAGGATATCCATGCCGAGGTTCTTCTTCAGCGCCAGATAGGTGCCGCGGTCGGTAAGGGTGTAGCCCTTCTTTTCCGCCGCCACGTTCAGGGTCTGTCCCATCCCGAGCCCCGTCTGCTGGTACCATTTCTGCCCCTCCGGCTGAATGCCCGCGGCCTTCCAGACCTCCTTCTCCTTGGCATGGGTGCCGGAATTGTCGCCCCGGGACACGAAGAGGGCATTGGCAGCGCTGATTTTTTTGAATCCCTCCGTAGCCTTCTTGGTTCCTTTGAGGGCCACCGGATCCGCGGGGGGTCCTACAACGACAAAGTCGTTGTGCATGACCAGGCGGCGATTGACGCCATTGCCTTCCGCCATGAATTTCTTCTCCGCCGCCTGGGAATGGACCAGGAGGACATCCGCCTCTCCCTTGCTCCCCATGGTCATGGCCTGGCCGGAACCGACGGCGATGGTCTTGACGAAATAGCCGGTCTTCTTCTCGAAGATGGGAATCAGGACATCGAGAAGACCCGTGTCCTGGGTGCTGGTCGTGGTGGCCAGGATGAGGTTCTTCTGTTTCGCCGGCGCCTTGCGGGCGGCATCGGCGCCGCCGGCCCCGGTCAGAAGCAGCAGGGCATAGCATACAGCGATCAGAATGGCAATCCTTGCATATCTTTTCATATCCGTTTCTCCTTAATTGAATCTCGACGTCAACGGCTGGCGACCTGCCTCTTGGGTTTGTCCAATCCCCGAACGTAAGGCCGGTTTCCGATCGAAAACGAACCGGGGCGCCGCTGGCCGGCGCCCCGGACTTTATGAGTAATTATCTACCATTTTAGACAAGAGACCCGTTTTCTTAGAAGTTCAGGGTCAACTTATGCGAAAGGAGGTAGTTGTCCCTGACCGTGGT
>CAZNDG010000047.1:0-21370 GCA_964571695.1 uncultured Syntrophus sp. | reverse complement strand
GCGGCGGTGCATCCCTCCGCCGCCGCCTGGGCCGGCGACACCTCCGTGGTGACGCAACAGGTTTTGGGCGCCCGGGAGATTTCCTGAATATAGTTGCCATAAGAAGAGTCCGAGGTGGCGACGGTGTAGCCGCCGGCGCTGTTCGGACTCTGGGAGACCGTCACCTGATGGGAATAGGGGGAAGGGCAGACCGGTCCGGGGTAGAAGGTGCCGGAGGATGGAGCATAGCCGTAAGTATGGACACTGCCGCCGGGCTTGGCCAGCAGGACGATGGGATCGTCGCCGTCGCCGGTCAGGAGCTTGACGTCTTCGGCGGCAATGGACGTCTTGATGGAACCGGCCCGCTGCGGCGCGGCCGGATCGGACAAATCGAAGGCCTCGATATCATTGACTTCATTGGTGTTGGAAGAAACGATCAGGGTGGTCCCGGACAGCCACAGGCGCTGGTCGGCGCCTGCTGTGGCGAGGGTCGATTTGAGGACCGGGCTGGCGGCGTTCGTCACATCGTAAATCTTGATCGCCTTGGTTCCCGCTGTTTCTACACCGCCTACGCACAGCAGGTTGCCGCCCGCGGCGAGGCCCTGTATCTGGCCGTTGAAGGCGAGGCTTTCCCCCACCTTTGTGGGAGATGACGGCGTGGCGATACTGATGATTTCCACGGCTTCGCTTTTCCAGTCTTCGTTGGCATCCACCCCCACGAAGGCCAGGTTGCCGGACAATGCCCGCTGCATGGCCGTGCCGCCCAGGACCCATTCCGAGACCGGGACGGGGGTGGCGGGATTTGTCACGTCGATGATGTGGAATTTTTTGTCGGCCGTACCGTACAAGCGGTTCGCGACGACGGCGATGGAGTAAAGGTTTTTCCAGCGGCTGTCCTTGGCGATGACCTGGGGTTTGGCCGGATCGGCGGTGTCCATGATCCACAGGAAGTTGCCGGTGCCCATGTAGAGCCGCCCGCCGTCGGACAAAAGCCCGTTGGCCATACCCGGACTGCCGGCGACTCCGGCGGCGACCGGCTGTCCGCCGCTGATGCTGATGCGCTGGATGGCCATGTCGGCCATGGACATTACGTAGGCCGCTCCTCCCGACCCTTTTACCCGGAAGGCCCCGCTGATGTCCAACTTTCCCAGATAGACCGGGGAGGTCGGGTTGGACACGTCGGCGGCCTTGACGGCGCTGCCGTCCACGACATAGACCGTGTTTCCCGATGCGTACACGTCCTTGGGATCTCCCAGGTTGCTGTCGTAATTCAGCAGCTTATTGGGAGAAGAGGGACTGCTCACATCGAAGATCTGACAAGACTGGCCTTCCACGGCGGTGTAAACGCGGCTGGTGCCGCCGTCGTAGTACAGGGACGCGCCGGTCCTGGCAGCGACGTTGCCTGAATACTCACCCACCTTGGATGGGGAAAGGGGACTCGTGGCGACGTCATATACCCAGAACTTATTCTCCATATCCGGCCCGACGGCATACATCTTGCCGCCGCCGATGGTCAGCCCATGAGCGGGTATGCCCAGGGTTTTCACGACGGAAGGGTTGGTGGGATCGGAGACGTCGATAACCTGTATGTCCGGTTGATAATTGCTTTCCACCGTGTGATAGACGTAATTGCCGTAAGCGGCCATGCTGCCGTTGTTGGAAACCTGGGCCGCGCATTCGCCCTTGACGAGGGGGGCGGCTGGATTGGAGACATCGATGACGGTGAAACGCGGGGCGTCCCAGCCGCTGATGGTATAAACGGAGTTCCCCGAGGCGGAGAAGGCCAGACGCGCCGGTTCGTATTTTAGGGGGGTGGTGCTTATTTTCGCCGGCGTCTCGCCGCTGAGATCGTACAGGCTGACACTGAGTCCCTCGATTAGGGCCGCCTTATTGCCCGCGACCGCCAGATCGTCCCGCCACCCGCCGAGCTGGGATTTGGGGCCGATGGACCAGGCGTCGGAGGTTTTGATGGAGACGAAGATGTCGTCATAGGAATGGGTTTTGCCGGCGACGAGGTTTTTCGCCGCGGACTGAAAGGCGACGGCCTTGCCTCCGTCGGCAATGGCGCAATAGAGATAAACACCGCTGTCCGGTTTGGCCCCGGAGGGGGTCACATTGACCGCCTGAAAGGTTTTTTCCGTGCGGTGGTAGAGGAGGATGTTGGCGTAGGAGATGTTCGTGTTGTTTGCCAGAAGGTTCTGGGCGTTGGATTTGAAGGCGATATAGAGGCCGTCGGGCGAGATGACGGCATAGTGGCTGCTGTCGTTTCCCAGGACGCCTTCGGCGGTTTTGGTGATCAGTGAAAGGGTGTCCGCCGCGGCATCGTAGAGATAGATATGGTCCTTTGTGTTGTCCGCAGGGACGCCCGATGCGAGGTTGCGTGAGTAGGTGCTGAAAACGATGTGTTTTCCATCCGAGGAGATTTGCGGATAGTTGCATCCCTTGTCGGCCTGAACGCCCGCGGCGTTTTTGGAGATCAATTTGGTCTCGCCGGTCTGGCGGTCGTGGAGGAGGATCAGGTCGTAGGCGCTGGCGAGGTTGGGGATGGTCAGGTTTTTTGCGGATGATCGAAAGACAATGAAACGTCCGTCCGCGGAAACCGCGGGATTGGTGCTGCTGCCGTTGCCGGGGGTGCCGTCGGCGGTCTTGGTGATCATCGAGGTCTGACCCGTCTGGCGGTCATACATGTATATCTGATAGGTGGTGCTGGCAATACCCGTTACAAGGTTCGTAGCCCATGAAGAGTAAAAGATATATTTGCCGTCGGCGGAGAACACGGGCACATCGTTGAAGGCGGAGTAATCGTTCCCTGGTGTGTTGTCGGGGCCGCGGCTGATCATGGTGGTCGTGCCGGCCTGGAGGTCCCGGATATAGACCTGGGTCTTGCCGTTGGTATCGGCGGCAAGCTGGGCGGAGCTGGAGCTGAAGGCCACATAACGTCCATCCGCCGAGATGCTGCCGTTATAGGTGTCCTGGTCCGTAACCTGGGCGCCGTTGGAGGCGACATTTACCCGTACCGTGGTCCCCAGCTTCCGGTCCCGGAGGAACAGGTCGATCTTGCCGTTCGTGTCACCGGTAACGATATTCGTTGCCTTGGAGCAGAACAGGACGTAGCGTCCGTCCGGGGTCATGGCGGGATACTGGGAGTCCGGAGATGATCCCGGCGCCGCGGTCTCGCTTCCATCGTTCGTGAGGCTAACCCGTTCGACAAGCCAGGCGTGGGCGGCGGTATGGGAGAGAATCAGGAAAAGTGAAACCAGAAAAAAGATAACCGGGATCTGTCGCTTTTTCATGGTGGGCCTCCAAGTTGTTCGGTTGTATCGGAATGCGTCCGTTGGGCTTTACAGATGAGCGGCAATCAGGATATTCGTCCCGTTTTCGCTGGCGGTATTGCATAAATTTATATTTTTCCAGACTGAACTTGTCAAGGGGAAGTTGCTCCAGGGTGTGAACTGGTTCACACCTACGGACATTTTTTCCCCATTTCTGCCGATGGACTGAAAATGTCATATTTGAAAGAATATTGACACCTTTATATTATAATCAAATCTTATATAGCTCTATAATAATTCTTCTTGACTTTTAAAAAAATAGGTCTATTACGTATAGATAAAGGCTAATCTCCCGTTGCTTTTCCCTTGAAATCCAAGTTGCGGCGATGGAGAAGCTCACAATCGATCGAATATCACTCTCAAAGCATCTTAAAGTTTTTTTAGCCCCAATCAAACAGCCCCGGTTCCCAGGGAGTATAGATTAATGCTCAGGGACCATCGAACTTGACAGTCTTTCTTTCATGATCGTTTTCGGGTGCAAGGCCTGAAAAGGAGGGCGTTATGAGAAGCTTGGCCAAGTGTTTCCCTTCGTTTCTTTTGTCTGTGGTTGTATTCCTCTGCGTCTTTTCTCTGTCACTTCCGCCGGCGGAGGCCCAGACCGATGACCAGAACGCTGTCAAGGCCATGCTCGCCAATGCCTTGACGGCCTACAACGACAAGGACGTCGATACCCTGATGTCTTATTTCTCTCCGTCCTATCTGGACGAGGGCAAGACGTATGCCATCCAGAGGGAGGAATTCATCGCCGAGTTTGCCGGGACCATCAGTCCTCTGCCCACCGTGGCGGAAAATATCGTCGTCACCGGAAACACGGCCACTGCCTATGTTCCCGGGGGGCCGGGCAAGTTCTATCTCATCAAGGACGGAGAGAACTGGCTGATTTACGGCAATCAGCAAAAATACGGAGTCAGGGCCTTTTCGGGCCATGAGGCCGCCTCGTCGAATCCGAACAGCTACTGGGTGGAATTGATGGTGGAAGATCCCGCGGACACGATTCAGGGTGTTTCCGTTACCGGTCCGGGCATCACGGGCGCCCTGGCGCTCAATCATGAGCCGGAGAATCACCGCTGGGTATCCTGGGGGCAAGGTCCTTCTTCAAATGTTGCATTTGGAAACACGCTCCCGTCGGGCCTTCCTTTTACCTATTCCTTCACCATCACGGACGGATCGGGACCATTCGTCCAGACCTCCCAGGTCCATCAGTTCGTCACCGTCTATCCCGCCTCAACCACGCCGGCGGCCAATGCGATCCTGAAGAGCGCCCCTACTTTCACCTGGTCGCCGGTCAGCGGTCCCTACACCTATGGAGTGGAAATTTACGATGCCGCCTTCAACAGGAAATGGCACAAATTCCAAATCACCGGGACCTCCGTTACCTATGACGGCCCGCCCCTGACCGGCGGCCTTTATTATTACAACGTCCAGGTAAGGGACGAAGACGGCAATTTCTCCCTGGTCCAGTTGCCCTTCAGCTATTCAGGCCCCAGTGTGTCGATGTTCTCCAACGACGCGAAGCTAAAGGCCGCGACGGATATCACTACCGATGGGATTACGGGTTTTTATGTGTCCGGCGGCGACGGGGCCGGCACCGGTTTTGACAGCCAGGAGATCTTCAAGATCGGGATGGCCGGCGGCGGGGCCACGGTCTTTTCAGCGGCGAACAACCCCATGGGCATCACCACGGACGGCACATATATCTATTGGATCGATCCCAACGGCGATCCCGATGCCACGGCGATCTTCCGGAAGCCCATTGCCGGCGGCGAGCGGGAAAAGATCTACTCCGGTTTTGCCACGGGCGAGCCCGTGGTGGACGGCAGCGGCATCGAGTTCGTCCCCGGCTCGGGGAGTCCTGGAACGCTGGTGACCGCGGACGAGGTGCAGGGGCGTATCCACAAGATGACGGCCACGAACGCCGTGACCGGGATAACACAGCTTGGCGGAAACCGCTTCAGCGGCTATTTCGACCGGGAGCACGCCAGTTTTGTCGCCATAGACGGCGAGACGGTCTATGTTGCCGATACTGGCCGGTCGGGTTACAGCGACACCCCGCCCCGAATCCAGTCCATTACCTTGTCCGGGGGGACCTTCACCGACCTCTATGTCGGCGCCCTGCCCGATTTTTCGCCATGGGGCATTGCCGTCCATGACGGAACGATTTACATGACAAGCGGCAATCGCGTCCTCAAGATGCCGGCAACGGGAGGCACGCCGGAATTGGTGGTTTCCGATCCGAGGTTTGTAAGCCTCCAGGGACTGACGTACTACAACCACGCCCTCTATGTGCTGGATAATACTGGTTCGCAGGCCGTGGTATGGAAGGTGGCTTTTGTCGTCAACCTGACGGTTTCGGTGACGGGGACGGGTATGGGAGCGGTGACAGGGGCGGGGTTGACCTGTGCCGGCGGTAGTTGTGGGGGTACATACGCAACGGGGACGGAGGTGTTGTTGACGGCGGTACCGGCGGCCGATGGGACGTTTGGGGGCTGGACGGGTTGCGACGGGGTGAACGGCAACCAGTGTACGGTGGCGATGAATGCGGACAGGAACGTGTCGGTGGTTTTCAATGACCGCTATGGCGTTGGGGCGACGACGGGGCATTTTCCCGGTGATTATACGGTGGCGTTGAGTGTGGTGGATCCCGGCGAGACGGAAGGCATGGCGGCCTCGGTATCGGTGACGGGTCCGGGGATTACGGACGCCCTGGCCCTGGAGTATGATGTTTCTTCCCGGAGCTGGGTGGTTCCTGGTGACCGGAAGGTTCATCTTGGCGCGGATGTTCCCGTTACGCCTTTGGCCTATGCCTTCACGATAATCCGGAAGGCGGGCGGCACGGTGGCGAAGCAGTTGCAGGTGACTGATTTTGTTCAGGGGTTTATTACCGATCCTTTGCCGGTGGAGGCCCAGAAGGTGACGGGGGCCTTGACATTTTCCTGGACGGGCCTGGCCGGTACGGGTTACGACTACGGTGTGGAGCTGTACGATGCCGGTGGCGCCCCGATCTGGAGCAAGTACGGATTGACGTCCGCCTCGGTGGCCTATGACGGGGTTCCGCTTGCCAAGGGCGGTTATTCCTACCATGTGCATGCCCGGGACACCCAGGGCAACTTCTCGCAAATCACCACCCATTTTACCTATGACCCGGAGACCCTTTCCCCGCCCTGGGTGACGAAGGCATCCATGGCCGCGGCGAGAAGTCAGACGGTGGGAGACGCGATCGACGGCATTCTGTATCTCGCCGGCGGGTGGGACGGTCATGACACGCCCACGCTCCAGGCTTACAACCCCACGGCCAACACCTGGAGTACCCTTGCCTCCATGCCGGGGGGACGTTATGGTAGCAGCGGCGCTGCCGTCATGGATGGCAAACTCTACGTGCCCGGCGGCTGGACCACGAGCCCGGGACTGCCCAACGGCAACCTTTACGTTTACGACCCCCAAACCAACGCCTGGACCGAGAAGGCGCCCCTTCCCAATTCCCGCCGCACCGCCTGCGGCGCCGCGGGCGTCATCAACGGCAAGATGTACATGACGACGGCCTGCGATGGCTACAACGGCTACCGCAACTTTCTGGACGTGTACGATCCGGCGACGGACATCTGGTCAAGCCTCCCCGCTTCGCAGTCCGCCCATGGATACCCCGCCTGGGGCGTCATCGACAACAAGCTCTACGTAGCGGGAGGACACACCGACAACGGGAACACGGGCAATACCCTTGAAGTTTACGACCCCGTCACGAACACCTGGGCGACCAAGGCCCCCTTGCCCGTTGCTGGTGTTGGATTTGCCTCCGGCGTGATCGACGGCAAGCTATACGTCACGGGCGGCACGGACGCTCAAAGCAACATCCTGTCGGATCTTTTCATCTACGACCCCGCTTCAAACACCTGGTCCAAGGACACAGCAGCTTTAATGCCGACACCGCGTTTGCACTCGGCCTCCGGCGTCATCAACGGCATCCTTTACGTTGCAGGCGGCCAGAACCCCGCCATTTCCCCGTCCCCCCTGGACGTTGTCGAAGCCTATAAGCCTCCGGCGGCCGACAGCGGCCTGGTGGCCTATTATCCCTTCAACGGCAACGCCAACGACGGGAGCGGCAACGGGCGCCATGGTGTAGTCTATAACGCCGTACTGACGGCGGACCGTTTCGGGAATGCCGGCCGTGCCTATAGCTTTGGCGCGCCGAACAGCTATGTCGAGGTACCGAACACCAAAAATCTGAAATTCAACACCTTCTCCTTGCTGGCTTGGATCCGTATCCTTACCGATACCGTCAATGAAGAAATGTTGATCGTGGGTCAACACGTATGTGGATATGACAACGGTTATTTTTTGGGTTTGTATTACGGTTACAAGATCAGATTTTATCCGTATTTCGAGAGTTCTGCCAGTTACTCAGACGACACATGGCATTTTCTTGCCGCCGTTGCCGACGGGACCCAGATGCATTTGTATGTGGACGGGTTATTGGTGAATTCCGTGAATGGGAGTGTTGGAGGTGGAAGCGGTTACGACGCCGATCTTACCATAGGAAGGTTTTACAATGAGAGCACCTCCTTCAAGGGTGACATCGACGATGTTCGGCTTTACAGCCGGGCCCTTTCCCTTGCGGAGATCCAGAGCCTTTACCGGGAGGGGGGATGGCCTGGCACAGACCAAGTCAACCTGACGGTTTCGGTGACGGGGACGGGTATGGGAGCGGTGACGGGGGCGGGTTTGACCTGTGCCGGCGGTAGTTGTGGGGGTACATACGCAACGGGGACGGAGGTGTTGTTGACGGCGGTACCGGCGGCCGATGGGACGTTTGGGGGCTGGACGGGTTGCGACGGGGTGAACGGCAACCAGTGTACGGTGGCGATGAATGCGGACAGGAACGTGTCGGTGGTTTTCAATGACCGCTATGGCGTTGGGGCGACGACGGGGCATTTTCCCGGTGATTATACGGTGGCGTTGAGTGTGGTGGATCCCGGCGAGACGGAAGGCATGGCGGCCTCGGTATCGGTGACGGGTCCGGGGATTACGGACGCCCTGGCCCTGGAGTATGATGTTTCTTCCCGGAGCTGGGTGGTTCCTGGTGACCGGAAGGTTCATCTTGGCGCGGATGTTCCCGTTACGCCTTTGGCCTATGCCTTCACGATAATCCGGAAGGCGGGCGGCACGGTGGCGAAGCAGTTGCAGGTGACTGATTTTGTTCAGGGGTTTATTACCGATCCTTTGCCGGTGGAGGCCCAGAAGGTGACGGGGGCCTTGACATTTTCCTGGACGGGCCTGGCCGGTACGGGTTACGACTACGGTGTGGAGCTGTACGATGCCGGTGGCGCCCCGATCTGGAGCAAGTACGGATTGACGTCCGCCTCGGTGGCCTATGACGGGGTTCCGCTTGCCAAGGGCGGTTATTCCTACCATGTGCATGCCCGGGACACCCAGGGCAACTTCTCGCAAATCACCACCCATTTTACCTATGAAGGGTTTGCCGCGGTCCTGAAAGGGGACTTGAACGGCGACGGCAAGGTCGATCTGGCCGATGCGGTTCTGGCCCTCAAGACAACGGCGGGGATGGACACTACCGGCATCCGGGAGAATTATCCGGTCTCCGGCGCCGATGTGAGCGGCGACGGCAAGGTCGGAATCGAGGAATTGCTCCTCATCCTCCAGTCCGTGGCGGGGCAGAGGGTTTCTTCGGGACCCGAGCCGTCGTATAAGTGGAAGTACCAGGGCATCAGCGATTGTCCCGGTAGTGACGTCCAGCTAACCGACGGAAGCGCCGTGCCGGCCGGCGCCGCCTGCAATGCGTCGTTCCAGGGGATGACCGCTGTCTGCTGGGACAATGTCAACTATAGAAATTACATCGTTGGCGGGGTATTTTGCACCTACAAGAATATGCCGGCGGCAAGTTGCACCGGCGGCGGCAACCCCGGCTACATGTACGAATGTGTTTACGAATGATTTCAGGCATATAAGGAATCAATGCGGGTCAGGGTCCGGGGGGAGGAGGCAGATGTTCCCGCTCCTCTTCCTCCCATTGCCTCAGGGTGGCCGCCGCCCGGCGTCTTTTCCGGAAATAGCCGTAGAGAAAGATCATGGTGATGACGAACCAGAGCGTGATCGCGCTGGTGATCATGGGGATCCATGAGACCCGCAGGTAAATGTAGTTCCTCCATTCGTCCTCCAGGACGACGAGATGTTTTCCCGACATAAGCCGCAGCGCCCCGGACAGGTTTCCGGATCGGCTGTATTCCCTGATGAATTGCCGAAGTGATTCCTCCCCGTAGGTGTTGATCAGGAAGGAAACGAACATGAAGCTTTCCGCATAGGCCAACTCCGCCTCCCCGGGCGGGGAAGGGAAGCCGGCCATCAATTCCTCCAGGGGGATCATCCTGCCGGTGAGGGCCGCCCTGGTTAGGACGGCCATGCGGGAAAAATGCCATTCCGCCGACAAATACATGGCGATGCCTTCGGACAGGAAGGTCGGGACAGACCTGGGCGCGAGGGCGCATCCGAGCACAATATGGGAAAATTCGTGTGCGAAGACGCGGTGATAGTCGAGATGGCCGTCTTTGACGGCCCGGGGGGAACGGAGGATGATGAGATTCAGTTCCGGGTAGGCTACGGCCGCCGCCCAGAGGGGTATTTTCTCCCGGCCGGGCTGGACATTCTGGAACTCTATTAGGGTAGGAGCAAGCACTACCTGGGTTTTTCCCCGCAGTTCAAAACCGATATAGGCGATTATTTTCTCCCGGATCTCTTCGGCGGCGGCGGCGATGCGCCGGGCGAGTCGGTCATCCTGTCGCTCGTAACGGATGAGGAAATGCTCCGTGGCGACCGATTGGTAGGTAATCTCTCCGCACGCCGTTACCGCCGGCCCCGCTGTCGTTACCGCCCCCGCCGGCCCTGACGCTGATGCCGCAGGTATCCATATCGTAGCAACGACCAAGAGCATCCCCTTGATTTTAATCGAGATCATGTAGTTCCTCTTATGTTGCTACATCCTCGGTACACGGTCAGTGCCCAAAAAATTCGATAGCGAAATGGCTCAGGACACCTGTATTTGCCGGCCAGCTATCCAAATCCGGCGACACAGCAATGTTCCAGCGAACGTTATTCATAGCATCCCCCTTTCGCCCCCGGATGCCAGGCACATACTAACTTAATGATTATTTTGGGTTTATATCACAGTCCTGACGGCGGCGTTACAGTTATTTGTCTCGGCGGCGCTCAACGAAATTCTCCCGCCGCCATCCATCAAGTTGCTTCACGCTAAGGCGACCCGGGGGGATGGGTCGCCGGCAAGTCTATCTCGTTCCTTTTATGACTTGCATGATATAGAGCACCTCCTCGATGCCGATCCTGCCGTCGCCGTTGACGTCGGCGCCGGAGTCGGCGTAGGCGGTGCGGATTCCCGCCGGGGAATGGCCGGCTAAGACCTGCAGGGCCAAAATCAGGTCGGCCATGGTGATGCCGCCGGTGCCGTCGATGTTTCCCTTTTCTCCCTGGGGGTCAGTTCCGGCGGGGGTCAGGGCGAGGTCGAGGGTGGTTGCCTGACCGGCCATGACGTCCACATTGGGCACCGTCAAGGGCAGGTAGCCGGCGGCGATGACTTCGACGGCCGTCGTCCCGGAGCCGGTCAAGAGGGTGAACCCGCCGTTCTGGGTCAGGGCCGAGCCGAGTCCGGCCAGGATGACCGCATTGGTGATCAGGGCCTGATTCATGTTGCTGATGACTACCCCCTGGATAATACCGATGATATCCGGAGCGATGGGCCGGTAAATCTTCAGTTCGTATCCGGTCTGCTCCCCGAAAACCTCCGGATCGAAATTCCGGATGCGGGCATAATACAAACCGTTCTGCGGTGCCGTCCAGGCAAGCAGCTCCCCTTCGCCCGCCCCGCCGTCGTCCACGGGATCAGCGACGAGATTGCCGTTGCCGTCATATAATTCTATAACGGTGTCGGCCCGGGTTCCCGCATTGGCGATCTTGATTTCATAAATCGCATCCTTGACGCCGTAAAACCGCACCCAGTCCTCGTCCCCCCGGGCATGGAAATTGTGGGACTGGGG
This sequence comes from uncultured Syntrophus sp., assembly GCA_964571695.1. Taxonomy (GTDB): domain Bacteria; phylum Desulfobacterota; class Syntrophia; order Syntrophales; family UBA8958; genus UBA8958. The sequence continues at coordinate 10,002 of CAZNDG010000047.1, read as the reverse complement.
TGCGGAGGCGTTGAGGGTGATGACCGATGCCTGTTCCCTGGTGTCATCCGTTTCATAGGGATCCGGTCCTATCGTCTGGGTGACCGTTGTGGTCAGGGGGAGGGAGATGTTTCCCTCGGCGTCCCGGGCGTAAACGGCAATGGTGTAAACACCGGCGGACGTCCAGGCGGCATGTGATCCTTCATAGCGTCCCGTTCCGGCGTTGAAGGTCAGCTCCAGGGTGGGGAGATCCGTCACGGCCCCGGAAACGCCGCCGCCATCCTTTTCCGGCGGGGTGACAACCGCCCATACCTTCGCGATCGTTCCCGTCGTCGTCACGTCCTGAACCCAGAAGCAGACGTTCTGGCTGCCCGTTACCGTTTGCGCCGGGTTGATCGAGCCGATGACCGGATCGTCGCCGGCCAGTGTTATCCCCCAGCCGATATGGGTGTTCAGGGCCGCGGCGCCATCGGCCTTTTCGTTGAAGACGACGTTGCCGTTGTCGTCCATGGCCGCTTCCTGCTTGTTGACAAGGAACGTCATGGCCTTCTTGGCGTGGAGAAAGGCATCCCGGACGTTCATGCCGTTGGCGACGCGGCTCCAGAAGAACCGGGAAAAGGAGATGTTGCCGCCGGAGAGGAAATGGGCCCCCTGGTTTTTGCCGGCGCCGGCGATGAGGATCCGGCTTTTGCCCGCGGGCGGTTTGAGGGCGGCAAGGAAGGAGGCTGAGAGCGGGGCGTCGCAGACGATCACGACCTTGCCGGGGATTGCCTCCTGCAAATCGTCGAGCCACGCTTTGAACGATGCCGCGGGCAGGGATTCCGTGTCGTGAAGGGGGAACGATCCGGTGCCCCCCGTTCCGATGAGGTACACGACCATGTCCTGGGTGTTGCTTTTACCCCACTGGGAGAGGGCGTATTGGACATTGGCCAGCGTCGGGGTTCCGTCCACGCCTGCGGAGAACGAAGCGGAACTGAGGAAATAGATGCTTTCGTCATTATAGCCTTGAAAAATCAAGGAGTTGTAGGCAAGTGCGGCACCTGTTTCCTGGGCGGGCCACAAATTGCCCGTCGGGTCGCCGGCGGCGATGATTAGGGCTTTGCGGGTGGCCGGGTCGTTTACCGAGACGGTGGTGAGGTGGGGGACGGAGGTGTTGCCCAGGCGGTCCCGGACATAGACGGCGATCTGGTAGGTTCCGGAAACGGTGAAGCCCGTATAGGTCCCCTCATAGCGGTTGCCGCCCGCTGGTGTCATCTCCAGAGAGGGCAGGTCCTGAACGGGATTTCCGGAAGGTCCCGGCTGGTAATCGGGGGGGCGGATCACCGCCCAGACCCGGGCGATTCCGTCCCCGTCCGTGACGGCGTCGGCGTAGATGAGGGCCGTGGCGGTGCCCGTGATGGTCCGGCTCTCGGATATGGCGCCGATAACCGGCGCGCTGCCCTGGATCTGCGTCCCATTGCCGATGTACAGGTTTTGGGCTACGGTGCCGTCATCCGCCTCGTTGCCGATGCCGTTGCCGTTGCCGTCCAGTTGGGGGCTCTGATAGGCGGCCATGGATTGGACGGTCAGATCGAAGGCCTCCCGGACAGACCGGCCGTTGAAGACGTGGATCCAGAAGAAATTGGAGAAGGAGATCGAGCCCTGGGTGATGAAGTAGGCCTTCTCACCCGGAGAGGTGCTTGTGACGACAACCCGTTGCCTGCCCTGGGGGGGCGGGGCGAGATCGGCGAGAAAGCTCCCCGATTCACAGGCGTCGTAAATCACCGTGACGGGGATGTTGCGGGCTGTTTGCAGCGTATCGAGCCAAGAGGCGAAAGTGGCGGAGGAAAGGGTTTCGTTGGCGCTCATGCGGAAGGTATCGTTGCCGCCGTGATCCGCCAGGTAGATGACCAGGTTGTCCGCATCGGCGGCCCAGTTGACGAAGGCGTTCCGGAGATTGTCGCCCGTAACCGGGCCGGCCACGTCGTCGGCGCTGCCGTTTTCATCCAGATCCAGGGCCGTGTTGGCGGAAAGATAATGGATGTTCTGCTTTTCATAACCCTGGTACATCAGTGACCGGTAGGCGAAGTTGGCCGCCATCTGGGTGGCGTCCCATAACTCGTTGCCGGGGTAGGGGCCGCCGCCGGCCACGATGATGGCCCGGGCATTCGATGCCACGCTCACGGGTTTGAAAACCTGGATGCGGTTGTTGTTCGTATCGGCGATATACATCCGGTCATCCGCCGCCAGGAAGATCCCCTCCGGGCTTCCCAACTGGCCGGGCGCCACCCCGCCCAGCGCCCATTTATCGATCAGGACGCCGTCGGGGCTGAATTTCTTTACCGTGGTCCGGTCTCTCATGAACCGGACATCGAGGACATAGACATAACCGTGGCGATCGACGGCGATCCCCTGGATGTCCTGGAAGAGTTCGTTGCTGTCTTCATTGCTGTTATTCAATCCGCCCCACTTGGTTACGAACTGTCCGTCGGCGGTGAACTTCTGGACCCGATAGTTGTTTTTCTCCGCCACATAGACAAAGCCGTCTTGATCGACGGCGATTCCGAACGGCCAGTCGAACTGCCCGTCGCCGGCGCCCCGGTTTCCCCAGGCGGTGATGAAGACGCCGTCGGCGGTGAACTTCTGGACCCGGTGCATGTTGTCGGTGACATAGAGATTGCCCTGGGGATCGATGGCCACGCCGTTGGCCGTGGTAAATTGACCGGTCCCCGTACCCACGCCGCCGATCTTCCGGACGAACGCCCCCTCGGTGGTGAATTCCTTCACCGTATCGTCCATGGCGTTGGCCACGTAGATGCGGTCCGTGCCGCTGACGGAGATCCCCGTGGGGTATTCGAACTGCTCGTCGCCGGTGCCCCAGCTTCCCCACATCTTAACGAAGGCGCCTTCCGGGGAAAACTTCTGGATCCGGTTGTTGAATCTGTCCAGGACATAGATGGCGCCGGTGCTGTCCAGGGCGACGCCGCTGGGACGGTCGAAGAAGCCGGGCGACTTGCCGTTGCTCGTCCAGATAGCCGCTATGGACTGGCCGTCGGGGGTGATTTTGACGATCCGGTTCTTTCCATCGTCGGCGGCATAGATATAACCGTTGCTCCCAACGGCGATGCCCATCGGGGGACCGAGATTGCCGCTGCCGCCGGTCCACCAGTCCCAATTTTTCCACCGGGCGACGAAGACGCCGTCGGCGGTGAATTTCTGAATCATATTGGAAGAGTCCGTGACGAGGATGTGACCGGTCGCGTCGATGGCGATGCCGAAGGGATAATAGAACGTCCCCTCCGTCCAGCCCTGCTCGCCCCATTTCGTCACGAATTGGCCGTCGGCGGTGAATTTCTGGACGCGGTGGTTCTGGCTGTCGGCCACATATACATAACCTGCGCGGTCCACGGCGATGCCCCGAGGCTCCCCGAACTGCACGTCCCCGCCGCCGCCGCCCCACTTGGAGATGAACCGCCCGTCGGATGTGAAACGCTGGATCCGGCCGTTATAGGTGTCGGTTACATAGACATCGCCGCCGGGGCCGACGGCTACCCCCATGGGCCGGTCAAACTGCCCGTTACCCTGTCCGTATCCTCCCCATTTCGTGATGAATTTTCCGTTGCCGTCGAATTTCTGGATGCGCTGGTTGCCCATATCCACCGCATAGACGCAGCCGCTGTCGTCCACGGCGATGCCGTAGAGGAAGGAGAACTGGCCGTCGGCATTGCCTTCGTGGTTGCCCCACCGGGTGATGAGCTGGCCGTCCTGGGTGAGCTTGACGATCCGGAAGTTTGAAGAGTCGGCGATGTAAACATTCCCGGTGCGATCCACGGCGAGGAAGTTGGGATGGTTGAAGTACCAGGGTTGCTGGATTGTGGGCCACAGGCGTTCGAAGCGGTAGGTGTCGGCGGACCGGGCTTCCAGGCAGGGAAACAAAAGGAGCAGGGTCAAGACAACCGCCTTCAGGAACCAGGCGGAGGACCTGCCGGACGGGACGCGGGAAGCGTCGGCGGGGAATTGTATCCGCCGCCGGCTCTTCAGGCGCCCGCATCCGCTGTCGGGTCGGGACGATGACGACATCGGTTCCTTGGACAGGAAATACCTTCCCATGGCTGCACCTCCCTGAGTCAGCCAAAAAGGCTTTTTTATGATGCCGCCGAAAAAGCCGATTTGGCGCTTTTCGTCATTCCCCGAAGAGAGGGAATCCGATTTTTCATTAACGACATTGAACCGTTACGGAACAAAAGCAGAGCTTTTTATCTTCCCTCCGGATCGAGAAACCAGGCATAGGCGGGGAGAAAGAGGATTTTTTTGCCTCCCTGTTCCAGGGCGCGATCTTCGTCCAGGGTGACAACCACCCCTTCCGAAACATCCATCTCTTCCATCGCCTCCCACAGGGCTGCCGTTTCCCGGGCCAGTGTTTGGGGATCGCCGATGTCGGCGCTTACCTGAATGAGATTGACCCGTCCCGTCGGGCCGGTGCCGACAAAATCTACCTCCCGCCCGGATTTTGTCCGGTAATAGTTGATCTGCGGGTATCTCCTGCGAAGTTCGCAATAGATGGCGTTTTCAAGCAGCGCCCCCGTGTTGCGTGCATATTTCCAGGAAAAAGCGGTGACAAGCCCGGGATCGACGGCATAGATCTTCTTGGGATTGACCAGGCGCTGGTTTTGGGAGGGAGAGAACATCTCCACGGGAAACAACAGGAACGCATCCCGGATGTATTCGATGAAGCGGTAGAGGCTGTCCTTGCTGATGGACCGGCCCTGGGATTTGAAGCCGTTGTAGGTCTTGTTGATTGAAAAAAGGGATGACGCCTGTTCCAGCAGCATGCGGATCAAGGTTTTCAATGCCTCGGGATTTTTGATGGAATGGCGTTCCACCATATCCCTGTGGATGGCCAGCAGGACATATTCCTGGAGGATGCGTATGCGGAGTTCCTCTTCCACGCCGATGGTTTCCGGAAATCCTCCGGCGCTCAGGTATTGGCGGAAGCGGTTCTTCAGCAGGGCCGTTTGTTTAGAGTCCGGTCGCTCCGGGACCTCGATTCCCAACCCACGCAGATATTCCTGAAAGGAAAACGGAGAAACCTCGAAAGACAAGCCGCGGCCACGTAACGAAGAAGCCGCCTCGGTGCTCAGCATCTTCGAAGAAGAACCGGTGAGGAATATCCGGAAATCCCCCTGATCGACCAGGCGGCGGACAAAAGGTTCCCATCCATAGACCGCCTGAATCTCGTCCAGAAAAAGAAAACGCGGCCCCCCGGACTGTGCGGGAAACATCTCGGCATGGGTATCCGTTATGAGCCGCAACTGATCCGACTTCATGCCGTTCAGACGGTCGTCTTCAAAATTCACATAGATGATCTGTGACCGCCCAATGCCCCGCTCCGTTTCGAGGTCCTGAAAGATCTGTTGGAGAAGGCAGGTCTTCCCGGTCCTGCGCATGCCGATCAGGGCGATGACCTTGTTGAGGTCGGAAGGCAAAACAGGGATCGACGTATCCCGGCGGGTCAGATTCCGCCGGGGGAGTGTCTGAAAATCAGCGATAACCTCTCGAATAGATTTACGGATCTCGTCCATCGTTCTTATATTTCCTTTGCTGAAGGAAATATTGCTCTAAATGTATCCTTTTGTAAAGGAAATGTTCAGATCTGCCGCACCCCTGCCACCGCCTGAATGATATAGATCACCTCCTCCATACCGATTTTGTTGCCCCCGCTGACGTCGGCGCCGTGGAGGCGGCGTAGTCGGGGCGGATGCCAGGCGGATTCCCCTGATGACTCTGAAGCATGTTCTACATCCCCCATATGGTGATGTTTTTGCCGTCGTGGATTTCCTCCCGGCGGAAGATCTTCTCTTGTCGGGGGTGCGGTCGAAGATCACCAGGTGTCCGTCTTCCGTAGTGCCGGTGCGGTTCATGTAGGCGGCGGTCTGAATCAGGCCGTCGTGATCCTCGAGGTTCGACGGCCCCGCCGTATTGAAAAATCTCATCGCTTCCCCTCCCGTGTGTTCCCAACCTTTTGTCGAACATGAATACAAGGAATTTATGATGAATTCTTCCATTCTTCTGCAAGGCGATCCGATATAAAAATCTTGATGAGCGATTGATAGGGAACATCCCGTTTGTGGGCCAGAAGTTTTAGTTCATCGAGCATAAACTCGGGCAGGCGAAGAGAAATCGTTTTAAGAGAAGGTTTGATATTGGGAAGCATGACTCTTTTTGCCTTGGACCAGTCGATGTATTCGCAAGGGTCCGTATCGGACCAAAAGGCGCGCTCTTCGTCCTCGGACTGAAATTCAGGTATTTTCCCCATATTCTTCATTAACTTCCCTTTCTTTGCGGTTCATGTCCCTTGCCGAGATGATCCTCAGGAGATTGCGCCGCACGGTCAATACAACAAAGAGCGTCCTGCCTGTATCGGTTTGGCCCAGAACATAGAACCGCGCTTCATTGCCGGAGTGTCCAGTATCAGGCGCTGCAATAAGCGGGCGGTTGAAAAAGACCTGTTCACATTCCGATGTCGATACTCCATGCTTCTCCAAGTTTTTAAGCAGGTTTCCTTCATCCCAGTCAAAACCAATACATTGAAGCAGGTCGCCAACGATATCCATACCTATATGTATATTTCAAAAATATACGAACGTCAATCGGGAATCGTTAAACCTTCTCATCAAGAACACTCCATGAAAAGACAATCCATGCAATCAGATCGGGGCGGTGTCGATGACCTCCGATGTTTTGGGCCCATTGCTTGTCTACCTCGCCCCTCCCACAGTCTGAAGGATATAGAGGACCTCCGCCAGGCCGATCTTGTTGTCCCCGTTGACGTCGGCGCCGGAGGCGGCATAGTCGGGGCGGATGGCCGCCGGATTACGGCCGGCGACGGCCTGGAGGGCCAGGATGGCGTCGTTGATGGTGACGCCGTCGAGCCCGTCGATGTCGCCCTTGATCACCGTAGTCACCGCGGACATGGGGATGCTGAGCGTCGTCGTTTCTCCGGCCCGGACCGCCACGTCGGAGACATAGGCGCTGGAATATCCGCCCGCGGAACTCGCCAGGGCCACCAATCCCGGATTGGCCGACAGGACAAAGGCCCCATCGATCACGGGGATATTGATATTGCTACCCCCGATCGTCGCCACCAGATTGGCGGCGCTGATCAGGGAATAGCTCTGGTCGCTGTAGATGATCCCCGTGAGCACCCCCGTGATGGCATTGGTGAACAGCACATGGAAACGCCGGGCGGCGCTGACGATGGACGCCCCCTTGTCGTCGATGGCCTCCACGGTCCACCAGTAGTAGTTGCCCGTGGCAAACAGCGACGTCTGCCCGTCGGCCCGCTTCTCTCTGGCCGCGTTGATGTGGAAGAAGCGGTGGGTAATCAACTCGTAGCGCTTGATCTCCTCGCCCGGGGTGCCACCCGCGTCTTCGTGGAACCGGACGGTGTAGGTCACCCGGTCGCCGTTGGGATCGATGGCGCCGCCCCACCGGAAGACCATCATGGCGTCGTTGACCTCCTTGTTGTCCTCGGGGGCGGCGAGATCGAAGGGCGCCGGGGGCTGGTTCCCTTCCGCATCGATGTAGAAGGTCCCCGCCACGGGCGGCAGGATGTCCCCGTTGCTGTCCATGAGGTAATAGTAGAGGGTGTAGGTCCCGGCCTCGGTGAGATTGGTCAGGTTATACTCCCAGCGGCCGCTGGCGTCGTTGTAGGTCCCCGTAGCCTCGGGCAGATCGATGACCACCTGGCCGGAGTCACCAGGATTGCCTTCCACATAGGAGGGTTTGCGCACCTCCACCCAGGCGTCCGCCGTCTTGGCGGGATCGGCCTTGGCCCAGGCGGTGAGGGAGGTCGTCCCCGCCGGAAGCTTCTGCGTAGGCATAAGCTCCGTAATGGTCACGATGGCCGGGTTGGTCCCGATGCCCAGGGTCAGCCGGGAGGTGACGGCCCCGTCCTCCTGGCCTACGACATTCATCCAGCTCCCCTTGCCGTCGCCGTTGTCGTCCAGGAGCGGATGCTGCCTTGTATTGCCCTGGCCGCCCAGGGAGTTCTTCCCGCAGGCCGTCCCCTTGCATTCCCGCAACTGGTGGGTGACCTTGGCCGCCTCCTTGAAGGCGTCCTGGAGATTGTCCCCCTTGGCCAGGTTGTTGAAGAGATAATATACGAAATATTCGCCGAAGCTCCTGGTACTCGTGGAAGGTCCCTGGGCCGATTCCTCGTCCTCCGCGGCGCTGGCGACGACGATCCGGCCGGGTTTGGAGAGCTTGGGGATGAAGCTGCCGGAGTAGCAGGAGCCGTTTATGACGATGACGGTGAGATCCTTGCCGGTACTGCCGCGGACGGAGTTCTCCAGGGTGGCGATCCAGCCGTTCAGGTCATCCGGGGTGAGGCTCTGGGGATCGAGATGGAAGATTCCCTTGTCGCCGTGGTCCATCAGGACGATGTAGAGGGGGGCGACGCCGCCCTGGGCGATCTTCTCCGCCGCCCAGTCCGTGATGGCGGATTCGATGTTTGCCCGGTTGGTGTAAGCGTCGATGACGATCCCCTCCTCATGCTGCGCCCCGTTGTAGCTGAGGTAATGGATGGAGTTGTCGGTGAAGGACCGCTTTATGAGCTTCTTGTATATGTCATCCAGGCTCGCTGCATAGTTGTTCCGGTACTGTCCGCCGCTGTCCCCCTGGATGAGGATGGCGTAGCCGGGGGCGGTGGCGACCATGAGATTCTTTGCCTCGGAGGTGCTGCTGTTGAGGTTCCCCGTCCCCGCGAGTCTGGCCCGGACGCTCCAGAGACCTTCGGCGCCGAAGGGGTTGCTGTAGGTGAAGGTGAAGTGGCCGTACTGGTCGTAGGTGGTTGCCGTCACGGTATGGGCCGTCGTGCCGTCGGGCTCGATGAAGTCGATCAGAACGGCGATTCCGGACAGATCCACCGGAAAGGCGGTAAAGGAGCTGAGTTGCCCCGAGACCGCCACCTGACCGTTGGGGGAGGTGCTGCCGGTGCTGGTGTTGAGGACGATCCGGGTGTCCGCCTTGACGATGGTGAAGGGGGCGGAGACGGAGGCGTCGTTGTATGCCGCCGGATCGCCGTCCTTGAAATTGACCTGAACGGTCCAGGCGCCCGCGGCGTCGATGGCGCCGCCGTCGGCGGTGTAGGTATAGGCCCCGTTGCTGTTGGTCTGGGTGCTATAGGCCGTCGTCTGGGCTCCGGACGGCGAGGTGAAGACCACGGAGATCGTCTTGTAGGCCAGAGGCGCCTGGGTGGCGGCGTCCTTCAGGGTGCCGGTTACCATTACGCCCTGGCTGTAGGTGGCGTTGGCGGTTACGGAGACCGCGAGACTTGCGTTCTGGAGGTTCGGCGAGGTCACGGTCATGACATGGCTCGCCCCCTGCCAGTTGGCGCTGGCCTGTCCCGCGACCCCGGAAACCGTCAGGGTGGGGCTGCCCAGGGTAGTATCCCGGTATTTGAACTCGATCTGGTTGGTTCCGGCATTGATGAACGGACGGACGCTGTTCGAGGAGCTGAAATTGAAATCGTCGAGGGAGAATCGACCCGTTCCCGAAGAAGATGCCATAGAAATCTGCACGTTTGCGTCCAGGATCGCCGGTTGGTCGTGGTCGTCAAGGACCTTGACGGCTACCCAATCCGAAGAGACGGGATAAGCTGTCGTGCTCTTTTCCACGCTCCAGCTATTTGCCTCCATGACGAAGGTCCGGTAGGCGGGATCGTAGATCCGGATGCCGTAGTCCCTTGTCGCGGTATGCCCGGCGCTGTCGGCGATCTGGATGGTGAAGGTAAAGTTCCCTCGGGCCTCGGGTGTTCCCGCGAATGTGCCGTCAGGATTGAGGATCAGACCGTCGGGGAGGGAGCCGGCGGTCTTGGTGAAGGTATAGGGCGGGATGCCTCCGCCGGCGCTGACGGCGTTACTGTATCCCTGGCCCTTGTCGCCGGCGGGCAGTGTCGTCGTGCCGATTCCCAAAGGCGCCACGACCGTCACCTGGATGTCCCTGGTCTGGATCAGTCCGGCCCCGGCGGCCGTGATCCGGAGG